>ONXC01000029.1 GCA_900321715.1 uncultured Bacteroidales bacterium
ACGGTATTGAAATAGCGGTATCCCACCCAGATTCCTTCCTCGTAATTAATGTAACCTACGTTCTTCACTCCGGGGCCCATGTCGGCAATGTTGCCGAAATCAAGGTATCTGGGTTTTTCGGGGATGATGTCATAAGGGAAGTTTGCTGATGAAGGGATGTCCAGATAATCAACCGGGAAGGTCATGGGCAGTTTGCCGGAGGGATAGTTCTTTCCGATAACTACGTCGGCTACGCTTCGGCCCACCTCCTGTCCGGGAGTCCAGCAGAGGAGGATGGCGTCGGGGATGTCCTTCCAGGAAGCGGTCTCTATTACTCCGCCGATATTCATAACCACCACAACCTTCTTTCCAGCGGCGTGGAAGGCTTCCGTTACGGAAAGCATAAGTTCCCGTTCATCCTCTGTGAGGCTCCAGTCGCCCGGAGTCATCCGGCGGTCGTTGCCCTCACCGGCGTTGCGCCCGATGGTTATGATTGCGGCGTCGTTCCTGAGGACGCATCCTTCTATTACGTCATCGTCAAGGACGGGGTCCGGGATAACATGCTTACCAAGGATCAGTTCGCTGTCGGCGTCACGGGACTTCTCCCTTTCCTTTATGACGTAATCCCTGTACCAGGCGGCCAGGGTTTCATCGGCCTTGATGCCGTTTTCCTCAAAGCCTTCCCAGAGCTGTGAGAGGTGCTTCATGTTCACATTGGCCGATCCCGTGCCTCCGGCTACCATATCATACGACGTGCAGCCAAAGAGGGCTACGTTTCCAAGGCCCTCAAGAGGGAGGGCGCCGTTTTCATTCTTAAGCAGCACGAATCCTTCTGCGGCATCTTTTCTGACGGCGGCAGCGTGCCCCTCAAGGTCCGGATTGTTGGAATACTCATATCCCTTGTAGGAAGGCGTCTTTACAATATATTCAAGTACGCGCCTTACGTTTCTGTCCACATCCTCAATAGGGAGGGAGCCGTCTTTCACGGCGGCAATTATCCTGTCGGCCTCAAAGTAGAGTCCGGCTTCCATGAGGTCGTTGCCCGCCTTCACGGCTTCTACGGTGCCGGGCTTGTAGCCCCAGTCCGTCATCACAATGCCGCCAAAGCCCCATTCGTCGCGGAGGATGTCCTCCAGAAGGTCGTGGCTCTGCTGGGTAAAGACGCCGTTGATCTTGTTGTAGGAACTCATAAGAGTCCAGGGATCCGATTCCCTGACCATTATCTCAAACCCCTTCAGGCTCATTTCGCGGAGCGTCCTGGGGTTCATACGGCTGTCGGAATTGAGGCGGTTCAGTTCTACGTCATTTGCCGCAAAATGCTTGGCGCTTACTCCCACGCCCTGGCTCTGGACACCGCGTACCCACGCTGCAGCCATCTTGCCGGTAAGGAAGGGGTCTTCGCTGTAATACTCAAAGTTACGGCCGCAAAGGGGATTGCGCTGAAGGTCCATTCCGGGACCAAGGACCACGTCCAGGCCGTATTCCCTCACTTCCTCTCCCACAAGGCGCCCGAAACCGGTTGCAAGGTCCTGGTTCCAGGACGATGCCATTGCGGTACTGGAAGGGAAGCAGGTGGCGTAGTAAGTGTTGTCGCTGCCGGGCCTGGTGGCGTCAATCCTGACGCCGGCTGTGCCATCGGCCATACCGGTGCCGGGGATTCCGAACCGCTCCATGGGACGCGTGGAGAAAGGTGCACCAGGGACCCTCACAGGGCCGCTTTCATAATTGAAGGTATCTTCAGAGACAAAGGTTGAAGCCCCCGGGACCCTGGTTCCCCAGGCGTCTCCAACAAGGAGGCCGGCCTTTTCTTCAAGGGTCATGGAGGCAAGGATTCCGTCAATATCGGTGGCCTTTTTTCCGGTGCATCCGGCAAGGAATATCAGAATAACGATGGATGTGGTTTTAAGGTTCATAGCGTGATGGTTTTAGAGACTGGACTCCCATCCGGGATTCTGCTTTATGTTTGGATTCACGTCAAGTTCCGACTGCGGATAGGGAAGGGTTTTCTCATACGCGTCAAAACCGGCACGGCTTTCTGTGGCCGGTACGGTATAAACCCAACTGGGCTCCGTAAATGAAGACCTGTCGGCGTCTGTGTACTTGGGATTGTCGGCGGAAGGAGGCAGCGGGGTGAAGTAATAATTGTTCTTTCCCTTATCTTTAAGAACTGCAACCATATCTAAGTCACCGTTGCGGTCCCAGCGCTTGAGGTCCTGGAAGCGATGTCCTTCAAAGCACAGTTCCAGAAGGTTTTCCTTGATGATGGTGGGCATGTCAAGGGCGCCGGCGTGGGGGGCCTTGGCTCTGTCGCGGATCTCATTGAAATATCCAAGGGCTTTGGGGCTTCCGGTCTTGAAACCGGCTTCGGCTGCAAGAAGCAGCACTTCTGCGTAACGGATGTCGGGGAAGTTGGCCGAATAGCCGCCGCCACCGGAGAAAAGGATGTTCTTTGAACGGGAAATGTTCTTGATCTTCCACCAGCCGCAATGCTCAAAGAGGTTGCAGGCGGTTCCGGCCCAGGCGCCTACGTCGGAGTGCATCTTGTCGTTGGAGATGATGGTGTTGTTGAGCCTGTAGCCCTCCTTCCCTTCCACCTCCACAAAAGCATCGGCCAGTTTCTGGGTGGGATTGAAGAAACCCCAGCCAACCGGCATCTCGCAGAAGGGGTGGTCGTCCCCGAAATAGGCGTCCCACTTAGCCTGATCGTAAATCATAAACCCTTCGTTCACGTTCTTACCAAAAATCCAGTCGTTGTTGCAGCCGAAGGCGTTGATGTCAAACATAAAGCCATTCTGCGCGTCCAATATGGAATTGTTTGAAAGAAGGTACTCGCTGGAATAATTGCTGTCAATTGAGAATAGGTCTTCATACTCTTCACCGGTGGCAAGAGCGTACAGATGTGATCCGATTACAGACTCCAGCTGCTGCAGCGCAAGGTCGTATTTGCCTTCCCACATATAAACCTTGCCAAGAAGGGCCTCGGCGGTTTGTTTTGTGGGCCTGACACCGGCCTGGGGGTCTGTGGCCGATGACTTCTCAGTGAGATTGCCACTGGATATTATGTCCTTTAGTTCGTCCTCCAGGAATTTCCAGGTTTCTTCTCCGGGAGTGTTTGACACTTTGCCATCGTCAGAACCGAGTACACTTTTTACAAGCGGAGGGTTGTCCCACATGGTGACAAGCTCATAATAAGCCCAGGCACGGAAGAACCTGGCTTCGGCTACCGCCTGTTTCTTGATTTTGGAGTCGGCGGAATCCTGGAAACTGTCCAGCAGGAGGTTCGCGCGGTTTACAATTATATAATACCCCTCATACATAAACTTTATCTTCTCGTTGGAAGAGTCGTAATATGCGCGGGAAAGGGCAGCGCCGGAAGCGCCGTCGGCGGGGCCGTTTCCACCCTGCCAGGTGTCATCGGCCATAAGGAGCTTGCAGTGGAAGTTGGAGAAGGCGAATTTGTATGCCCACTCGTTGTATACGGCCGCAAGCGCCTGCTGAGCGTCTTCATCGGTCTTGTAGAAGGTGTCCATATTAAGCACTCCCTGCTGGGGTATGTCCAGAAGGCTCTGGCATGATGACAGGGCGCCGATGACAAAAAGGAGATATAATGTCTTTTTCATTTTCAGGGAGGTTTAGAAGGTTATATTAAGACCAAACATAAACTTGCGGGTATTGGGGTAAGTACCAAAGTCTACGCCCATACCGCTTGTAGCTGAGGCCGATACTTCAGGATCCAGGCCGATATACTTGGTGAAGACGAAGAAGTCGTCCAGAGAGGCGAACACGCGGATACGTTGAACCTTGAATTTGCCGGTGAAATCTCCGGGGAGGGTATAGCCAAGCTGGATCTGCTTGATCTTGAAGAAGGATGCGTCAAAGACGTTGGCGTCGGAGATGATGTAGTTGTTCATGATTGAACTGTTGATGGCAGGTGAAGCGTATTTTGCCTCCCTGTTATCAGGATTCCAGCGGTTGTCGAAAATCTCCTTGAAATTATAATTGAAAGTGCCGGGGTTGAGGCCGTTGAACACCTTGTTGCCCACGCTTCCCGCGCCGAACACCATGAAGTCAAGGCCCTTCCATGCTGCCGACAGGGTTATGCCGAAGGTCAAATTCAGGATTACCGTTGAGGAAGAAGATGTCCTTTACCTTGTATCCGTAGAAATACCATACAGGATATCCTACCTCGAAGGCAGTGATATGCTCCATTGTGAGAATGTCGATATCACTGTATATCCTGTTGTCGGCAATGTTGGGATCCAGATATGTAACGCGGTTATTCAGAGTGGCAAGGTTGGCGTTGATGCCATAGCTGAAATCCCCGATTGTGTCCTTCCATCCAAGGTCGAATTCAAAGCCGGTGTTGAGAACGTTTCCGGCGTTGATGGGGGCGGCATTGTTGCCCACCTCAAGCGGGAGTTGGCTGCCGGTAACTATCAGGTCTTTGGTTTCCTTGCGGTACCAGTCGGTGGAAAAAGTAAGGCGGCCGTCAAGAAGCACCAGGTCCAGGCCAAGGTCAAGTTGCTCGGAGGTCTCCCAGGTGAGTTTGGGATTCTCCACCTGGCCCGGGGCGCCGGCAATCACGTATGTGGGCGTGGAGCCGTAGGGATAGCCCTGGGCTGTCTGGATAATGGCATTGGAATAGATGTAATTGCCAAGATTGCTGATGGAGCCGTTCTGTCCCCAGGAGGCGCGCAGTTTTCCGGATTGCAGCCAGCCAAGTTTGGGGAAGAATTCCTCGTTGGTGAAGTTCCAGCCGGCGCTCACACCCGGAAAATAACCCCAGCGGTTGGCTGCAGGGAGGATGGAAGTGTCGGCGGCATCGGCCCTGAATATGCCCTGGATGTAGTATCGGCCCTTATAGTTGTATCCAAGGCGGGCATAGTAGGAGAGGTTACGGTTGAAGGTCCTTTTACCCTGTGCATTCTTTGCGGCATCGCCGGCGGCGAATGAAACGTCGGCGAAGAGGGGATCGTCCTTCATCACGTTGGATGCGCCGGAAAGCAGATAGGTAAGGTCGTTCTGGCTGAAGGACATTCCAGCCAGTGCGTCTACTGTGTGAGCATCGGCAAAGGTCCTGTGGTAAGAGGCATAATTCTCCCACTGATAGTACATCGTGGTGGAGTTGGTTCGGGAAACGGGATTATTCTCCAGGTTCATAGACATATTTGAAGCGACATACCTGTTCTGGTAGTAGTAAGTATGGGCATTGGAGAACCGGTATCCCACTTTTGATGTAAGCGTGAGGCCTTCCAGCGGAGTAAGTTCCACGAATGTAGTGCCGATGAGATTGAACCCGTAACTGGAAATATTATTCATACGTATGGAGACCTGGGGCTGAGGATATCCTCCGACTACGCTGAAATAATCTCCGTTGGCATCCCTGAACATAGGATATCCGGCCGCCAGGTAATTTTTCATGGCGTCAGGAAGATTGTCCGGGGAATAGGTGACGGGAATCATAGGGCTTCCCATAAGGGCGCCGTTGAGGGCGCTGGAGTAGATGTTGCTCTGGCCTCCGCCGTCCACAAAGGAGGAAACGTCGTATTTCTCAATTGTATTGTTTGTGCCGATACGGAGCCAGTCCTTAATCCTGTAAGTGGCGTTCACTGTACCGGAGAGGCGTTTGTAAGTGTCCCTGTCGCCAATTATGATACCGTTTTCGTCATAATAGTTAAGGGAAGCGAAGATGGAACCGCGGTCGTTACCGCCCTGGAAGCTGATGGTGTGCTTCTGGAGGTGACCGGTTCCAAAAGTACCCTTCATCCAGTCAGTGTTCCTTTGCCCGTCCCAGATTCCGTTGTCAATGAAATTTGTGCGGATATATGTGTCGTCGTAAATGGGGTTGCGCTCTTTCATCACCATTATCTCTTCCTGGGAGTTGATGAGTTTGGGAGTACGGCCAAGCGCCATAATGGAATACTGCATATCATAGGAGATGGTGCCCTTGCCTTTCTTTCCGCTCTTGGTGGTTACCAGAACAACGCCGTTACCTGCTTGGGCACCGTAAATGGCTGCCGATGCAGCATCCTTCAGGATTTCTATGGACTCGATGGTGCTGGGGTCTACGGATTCAAGGCTGCTGAGCCTAAGGCCGTCCACAACAAAAAGTGGATCTGACGTTCCGTTTGAGGAGAAACCTCTCACGCGGATTACCGGTGTGGAACCTGGCTTAGCCGACGTGGTGACCAGCTGGACGCCGGAGGTTTTTCCCTGCAGGCCGCCTTCTACACTGGAAATGGCCCTGTTCTGGAGGTCTTCCGACTTTACGCTGGAGATTGCGCCGGTTATGTCGCTCTTTTTCTGGACGCCGTATCCTACCACAACGGTTTCTTCCAGCATCAGGAGGTCTTCGGTCAGGACCACGTCAATTTGAGGGCGTGTTGCCGTGATTTCCTGGGTGGTATAGCCTATGGATTCGAAAACCAGTATACTGCCGGAAGGGACGGTGATGGAGTATCGGCCGTCCATATCCGTAGCCACGCCATTTGTGGTGCCTTTCTGCATTACGCCAACGCCGGCTACCGGACCCATATTGTCCGACACCGTGCCGCTGACGGTGATTTTTTCCTGCGCCATAGCGCCGGTGAATCCGGCGATGATGACTGCAAGGCTGATGATCAGTTTTTTGAGTTTCATAGAATGGGTTAGTTATTGTTATTCGTTAAAAGTCGTTGTCTTCAAGCCATTTTATCAGAGTCTAAAAGTGCGCTTGGAATCTAAATTATATTGGCTACATTTGCTATGAGATAAAGTTGTCTTATGAGATATTTATCGGTGATGATACTGCCTGTCGTTCTTGGAACGGCTTTGACGTGCAGAATGCAGGGGGATATGCCCAAGGCAATGGATGTTGTGGTCTCTGAGCATATTTCCAATCAGAATGTGCTGGCTTTCGAGGAAGACGCCTCCGGCCATATCTGGATAGGTACGGCACGCGGGCTCAACAAGTATGACTCCCGCGTTTTCCATCAATATTTCAATCTTGACGACAAAATCGGCCTTCCGGACAATCACGTAAATGACCTTTTACGCGATTCCGCGGGAAGGCTCTGGATTGCTACTTCCGGCGGCGCGTGTCTCATTACCCGTCAGGGAGAGTTCCAGAGGGTAGATTCCGATAACCCAGGAGCTTACCTGAGGCAGGTACTGGAACTTCCAGACGGCCGTATCCTTTTTGGAACCCCTAATTCCCTTGGATTATATAATGAGGAAACGGGAAAGATAGATCTTGTGCTTGGGGGCTTAACGATGTCCTCCTTCACGCTGGCCCAGGATGGATGCCTATGGTGCACGGAATTCGAAAGGATCAGCCGTATAAACACCGCGGGGTTTGAAATAGAGAAATCCATTCCCAGCCCTTTCAAGGTCTATCACAGTTGTGTTATGCCGGATTCCACGCTGTGGATGTCCGGAATAGGCAATCTGGCTGTCCTTGACACTCGGTCTATGGAATTCAGACCTCTCCCCAGGGAGGTTAGTTCCAATTCCAGGATAATGAAGGCCGATGTAGACCTGTTTCTCCTGTGCCGTGACTCTACGCTCCTTATCAATACAACCAACGACGGAATCTTCCTGTATGACCAGCCTGGTGCCCGCCTTATCTATCAGGACAGTCCGGCCTTCCCCTACAAAGTGCCTGAGGGCAGGATTAATTCCCTGTTTGAAGATTCGGCCTCCAACCTTTGGATCGGGATTGAGGACGGTGGATTCAGCGTGAGCCGCCACCTTTCTCCAGGTGCATACGCAAAAGATGCCCTGGAAGACATCCTGAAGGGAAAATCTGTCACCTGCCTATGCCCGCAGGACGCCCATAGTTTCTGGGCAGGTACCGCGATGGGGGAGTTGTATTACTGCAATCTTGAGAACCTTGACATGCGCCAAATCCCCACGTCCGGCTTGGTGGACGACCCTAAGGGGTATATGCAGATCAACTCTGTTCTCTCTAACTCCAGGGGCGATGTATGGCTCCTTCTGTCCAGTAAATGGAGGGCGCTCCGCTGCCGTTTTGACGGGAAAGCGCTCAAGGTGCTCCAGTCATTAGAGATGATAGACCCGGTGAGCATTGCGGAAGATGTGAACGGGGATGTCTGGATTGGCACCCTTTCAGGGGAAGTGTACCGTTACAGGGACGGAGCCGTCTCGCTGGCATCATCTGCCGGAGCGGAATATAATTCCACTTATTGCTTATTGCCGCTTATGGGCGGCGGCGTGCTGCTTGGAAAACTCAACTATCCGCTCTCCGTACTTGGAAGGCCGGACGGGAAAGTCCCCGGCTATCTGCGTAAATCGGCCCTTGACAGTTGCCTCACCAGAGCCGGATTTTATCCTACAGCCCTTCTGGAAGATTCCCGCGGAGACCTTTGGATAGGTACCATCAAGAACGGCTTGATGCGTTTTGTCTCAAGCGAAAACAGGATGGAGAAGATAGGCGGGCTCTCCTGCTCGGACGTTTCAGCCATACGTGAGGATCCAGACGGAAATATCTGGATAAGTACTCTATATGGCCTTTGCCGATATAGCAGGGAAGGCGGCGGACAGGTGTCGTCTTTCTTTGAATCGGACGGCCTTGGCGGCAGCCAGTTCAACGCTGGCTCTTCCTGTTCCCTGCCGGACGGGACTCTGGTTTTTGGCGGAACGCACGGGCTCAGTATCATTTCTTCCGGGGAAGAAGTGACGCAGTCTAATCCTCCACTGGTTTTCGAGGACCTCAAAGTGTTCGGCTCCATAGTGTCGCCCGGAATCGGCCAGCCCATCACGGAGGCTCTGGAGTACAAGCCTGAGATTACCCTCCCCGCCAGGATGAACGGCTTTGGTATCAGTTTTTCCGCCCTGGATTATTCCGGGAGGTCACACATCGCATACTCTTATATGCTGGAGGGATATGACCGCTACTGGGTAGATGCGGGAAGGGGTAATGAGGCTTATTACAGTAATGTGTCTCCAGGCCGATATCTCTTCCGCCTGAGGGCTATTGACAAGACCAGCGGGGAAGTGGTGGCTTCTGACAGCCTCAAGGTCCGCATCCTTCCCTTCCCCTGGCTGGCTCCCTGGGCAATTCTTGCCTATATCCTTCTGGTATCGGCAATCATTGCCTTAGCAATCAGGGCCCGCCGTAGATTCAAGCAGGTGAGGATGGAGAAGGAGCAGGCCGAGGAAGACAGGGTATTCCTCCTCAATATGGTCCAGGATTATCAGAAAAAGGAGCGAGTGCGCCGTTCTGTGGGTCCTTCCCCCGACGATGACAGCCAGGCCGACGACGGCCTGAATGCAACTGACAGGGCTTTCATCAATGACCTTGTGGCCATAATGAAGGATAATATCACAAGCCCGGAACTGGATATTGACAGTGTCATCGCCAGGCTAAAGATATCCCGTGCCAAATTCTTCTATAAGGTGAAAAAACTAACCGGAGAGACCCCGGGCTCCTTCTTCCGGATATTCAAACTCAACCGTGCCGCTGCCCTCCTGAAGGAAGGGAAATACAACATCTCGGAGATTACGGACCGTACCGGATTCAGCAGCGTGTCCCACTTCTCCACGTCCTTCAAAAAACGCTACGGTGTGTCTCCTAAAGATTATAAGGGATAAAAAAAGACCGGTCATTCAGTGGCCGGTCTTCTCTTTTTTATGTAAATCAGATTACTTTGCCTTTGCGGTATCTGCCCAAGAGGGTTTTGAAGCCTTCTTGAAGTGGACGGTGCAAGTGTAGACGAACTTCACACCTGCATAACTGGGATCAATCACGCCGGCATCCATCAGAACTCTTCCGGAGTTTGTGATTTCGGAGGATGAAGCCATAGCGATGACTTCCTGAGTTCCTTCGGCAGGGTAGTCGGTAACAGGGTAGTCGGTAACGAGGGTGAAAGTGTCACCTTCAACCTTCATTTCCTCCTTGGTGTAATAGAATTCGGCATCGGCCTGGTTGTGATACTTATAACGGTAATATTTGTCACCTTCCTTCACGATGTTGTAGAAGTCCTGGTTACCGATGTCGTTAATTCCCTTGTCCTTGTCTCCCCAGCCCTTATATCCCTGAGTCCAGGCGTTGAATGAATTCTTGTTGGTTTCATCTGCCTCAGTCATATAGAAGGCGAAATCCATGGTGGTTCCTTCCCACCATCCCAGCATCATACCCTGGGCGCTTTTGTCTTCCTGGGTGGCATTGCCTTTCTGGCAGGAGAGAGCCATAGCCGCTGCGGCTACGATTGCAATAAAAGTAAAGACTTTCTTCATGATTTAAAAAGGTTAATATTGGTTATGTTAAAATGTCTATATTGGTTATGTTAAAATGTCTTATGTCGTGGGGACAAAAATAGATAAAAAGTTACATCTATTATTTTACCATAGTACAATTATTTTTGTCAGAATCTCAATTACTTTTAATGAGCCCTTCCAGGGAGCCCCGCATGCCTCTTATTCTTTTGCGCAAACCCCGAATTATTGCTATACTTGTAAAAACTAATTGATATGAGATTCCGTCTTACTGCATTCTGCCTTGCCGCGGCGTTTATTGTCGCCTGCAATGCCCCTGCGCCCAAAGATCTTCCGCGCGCCCAGGCTTCCCCGGAACTTGAGGCCGGCTTTTCCGAGATGATTGACAGCGTGGTTGCCTCGTTCTCTGATATGACCAACTGGCAGAGGATAGTCAACCTTCACAGCATAATGGTAGTCAAGGACGGCAAAGTGGTGGAGGAGAAGTATTTTGGAGAATGGACTGCAGAGAAACCTCATCCGATGTTCTCCGTCAGCAAAACCTTCACCGCCGCAGCCGTAGGAATTGCAATAGATGAAGGCCTGCTGTCCCTTACGGACAAGGTGGCCGAGTATTTCCCGGACAAGAAGGTTGAAGGAAACCCCTGCAACGCTACGGTGGAGGATCTCCTTATGATGGCCGGCGGTCACGACACAGACCCTTCCGCGGATGTTCTTGTGATAGACCCCCAGTCCCGTTCGTCCTATATAAAGGAAGGGGCGGAGATTGCCGATATCTTCTTTAACCATCCCTTTGTCCATAAGCCAGGTGAACTGTTTGTGTACAACTCTCTGGGCACATACATCCTCTCTGCCATCATAACCAAACTCTCAGGTGAAAGCCTCCTGGACTATCTGACTCCCCGTCTTTTTGAGCCCCTTGGCATAGAAAAGCCCGTTTGGGAGGCCGATAAATATGGTATCAACGCAGGTGGCTGGGGCCTTGAACTAAAGACTGAGGATATGGCAAAGATGGGCCTGCTCCTGCTCCAGAACGGAAAGTTGGGAAGGAAGCAGCTGATCCCTGCCAAATGGGTGGAAGCGATGTCTTCCAAGCACATAGAGTGCGCCCCCGCCGGGGTAAGGATTGAAGAGGCCGAAGAAGTATGCGGAATACCCGCAGAGATCAACGACTGGCGGCAGGGCTACTGTTACCAAATGTGGCGCTGCGTTCCTGAAGGCAGCTTCAGGGCCGATGGCGCCGGAGGTCAATTCATCCTGGTGCTTCCTTCCAAAAGCGCCGTTGTCATTATGACTTCCTGGACAGGCAATCTCCAGCGTGAACTTGACTTGGTCTGGGAATATATCTACCCCAATCTATAAGCCTTTATACACGGACTCGCCAGTCTGAGGATTTCTGGCCCAGAGCTTGAAGAATTCCCACATCTGTTGTGCGCCGGGGACAAAGTTCCAATGGCCGAAGTTCTCTACGGCAACGGTCCTTATTACTGGCTGACCATCAGAGTTTAGGAAATCCCCAATCTCCATTGCGTGGCCTTTAATGGTCTCTATCCTGTGTTTATTCTTCTGGCTCCCGGGGCCTTCCACGGGAATGCCATTAAGCACCTGATACAGGTTCCAGGCGCCCCAGATGAGAGGACCATAAGGGACCACTTCATCGGCAGTACCTGTGATTGAGAAATATGGCATCTGGACCTTTCCGGCCTTTTGAGCGGCCTGAGCTTTGAGGGACGCCGGGTTCATAAAGGGGAAACCAAGGAAGAACTCATCATTGAATAATCCTCCGGAATGGGCACCCACTGCGGCAAAGAGATGGCTCTTAGTTATGCCGATAGCCGTTGCCGTGAATCCTCCGGCCGATAATCCTTCGGCATAGATGCGTGAAGGATCCAGC
>ONXC01000027.1 GCA_900321715.1 uncultured Bacteroidales bacterium
GCTTAAGGTCTGCCTTGCCGGTTTCAAAAGTAATGGCATAGGTGATGATCTTGCCGTCTGAAGAGAGGCGGTCATATAGCGGAACGGCACCCTTTGCCAGGCGGACATTGGAGATGCAGGCATATTTGTACTGGCCGCCATGATTGAACCAGAAATGCGAAGGCACTTTGGCGGTGGGAACGCTCATTACCCGTACACCGTTCACATAGCCCTTGAAAGCGCGCTTGTTGAACGAGAAGGCAAAGTGATTCCACTCGCCATCCTTCAGAGGTGAGTCGCTCTCGCCAATGCCCATATACTTTTCGCCAGTGATGTCATCGCCCCCGTTAGGCTTTTGAACGGTCCAGCCGTAGCGGGAATAGCCGTCGTCGCGGAACGAGACAACTACATATTCAACGCGACCGTTCCAGTTGGGAAGGTCCGGATTGCCAAAGGCAATTTCCAGTTCGTGCCCGCCCAAACCGTCGCCGATCTCGAAATACATATCAAACTCCAGGGTGAACACATCCGGGAGGAAATGCTGCTGGTCATTCATCAGGGGCTGAATGTCTGCAAAACCGTCGTCCGTAAAGGCAATCACCTTGCGTCCTCCCACGGATCCTACTTCAGCATAACCGGACATCAAATCCCACTGTGACGGGAACTCACCCAGCTGCTCATTTTCAAAAGTATCTTCAAAGAAAATCTCATCTCCCGGGACAAAGTCACTCTTTGCATAAGCAGTTTCCACCTGTTTCTTTGGCTTGGAAGCAGGAGCGGCTTCTCCAGAGGGCTTCTTTGCGCCGCAGTCGTCGCAGAAATTGCCTGTGTTGCCGGTTTTACCGCATTCCTCGCAGGTCCAGGCAGCGCTGGCTGCGGGGGCAGCGGGCTTTGCAGCCTCAGAAGCGCCGGGCTTCTTTGCGCCGCAATCGGCACAGAACTTACCCGTGTTGCCGGTTTTGCCGCATTCCTCGCAGGTCCAGCTGCCGCTGGCCTCCTGCTTGGCGGATTCATCGGCCTTCTTATCCTTCTTGTCTTTCTTTTTGCCGAAGTTTCCGTCGAGAAGGTCATTTACGCCCTTCTCAACCTTGTTGGAAATGTTTTGCTCTGCGGCTTCCTTAGCCCTGTCCTTGAGCCTGTCAAGGAAACTCTGGGCGTTTGCGGTGCTGCAGACTATGGCCAGCACGGCAATGGTTGTAAAGAGTTTTTTCATATTAGATAAGGTTATTTTCACTGACTATTCTCATCATTTCCGCGGTATTGTCCGCGTCCAATTTTGTGAGCAGGCGCTTCCTGTACCACTTGATAGTTTCCGGACTCAGGGAAAGCTTCTCTGCAATCTGGGCCGATGTGCATCCCTGCCCAAGCAGGCGAAGAATCTCCAAGTCTCTGTCGGTCAATTTCAGTTTAGTGTCGTTCATAATCGCAAATTTCACATTTATAGACCTAAAAAACACCACCCAAAAGGGGGGAATTGCACTGATTATGACCTGCAAATGCGTTTTTTTGCGTAAGTTTGTAATGTGAAACGAGCGCTGATAATATTTGCCGTTCTCTTCGGCATTTCGGCTATTGCGGCCGGTTACAATGACCACAGGGGCCACAACCTTGACTCCCTGGAAAGGGCCGTGGCCCCCTGGACGCCGGATGCCATAGACAAGGCCTCAACGGAGGAGTTGCTGGATCTCAACCGCGCCTACCGCAACCTCATGCTGGGCTATCACGTCATGAACGGTGACAAGAGCATCTTCTACGCCCGCAAGGCCCTGTCCATCAGCCGCCCCCGCGGATGGTATGCGGCCGATTCCGACGCCTACCGCTATATCGGCCAAATCTATTATGGCCGGGAACAGTATGACAGCGCCCGCGTCTATTATCTGGCTTCCCTTGCCGCCGTGGACGCAATGGCCGCCGGCGCCACCTCCCCCACCAACCAGGAAGGATACACTGAAAGAGAGATTGACGACTATTACTCGGCCCTTTACGGCTCTATCGGCAATCTTTACAATATGATGGATTCAATCCCGCAGGCCATGGATTATTATGAAAAGGCCGGCGCCATCTTTGAAAAATACGGCTGGAACGAGAGCAATTCCATCCTCCATTACAATATGGGAGAGACGTGGCTTGATGAAGGAGACTTCCACAAGGCCAAGGCCGAATACGACAAGGCAATGGCTTTTGCCAACGCTTCCGGGGATTCGCTCATGATAGTGGACGTTTGGAAGGGATATGGCCGATTGTATATGGAGAAGGGCCAGACCCGCAAATCCCTTTCTTATTTAAGGAAGGCCGATGCCTACTACGCCGCCCACCCGGACTTTGCGCCCAACTTCCGAACGGAGAACCTGGACGTCATGAAGGAGGTCCTTTCCAGGCAAAAACGGCAGCTGGGGCGTATCACGGGCGTATTGGTGGCGCTGGTGCTGGTGGCAGTGGGCCTTGTTATCTCCCGCCGGAAGAAGGCTTCGGACAAGGCCGATGAAAATGCGCCCGTTAAGTTATCGGCCGATGCCCCGGAACTCACGGAGCGTGAAAAGGAGATTCTGGACCTTCTCTCCAAGGGCTATACGGCGCCCCAGATTGCCGATGCCCTCAATCTAAGCAGTGAGACCATCCGCTGGTACAGAAAAAAACTGCTCCAGAAGTTTGACGTTGCAAACACTCCGGAGCTCATTTTCCAGGCACGTGAAATGGGGCTGCTATAGGAGTTTCTTCCTTCTGAACAGCACAAATACCAGAAGACAGCTGAGGGCCATCAGGGCCACGATGATAACCCAATTCCAGAAATTGGCGTTGGGGTCATCGGCATTGATCATAGGGAGCCTCACGTTCATGCCGTAGAAGCCGGCAATTAGGGTGGGAGGCATGAGGAACACGCTCACAACGGCCAGGATTTTCATAATCTTGTTCTGCTCCAGATTGATAAGACCAACCACGGTGTCCTGAAGGTATTCAAGACGCTCAAAGCAGAAGTTGGTGTGGTTAAGGAGTGAGGAGATATCCTGCAGGAGAACGTTGAGGCGGTTCTCAAGGCTGCGGGGCACCTTTGTGGAGCGCATGAGGTTGGAGATAAGGCGCTGCTTATCAACTACGTTCTCACGCACCACCATGGTGTTTTCCTGCATCTGGGAAATATCAATCAGGAGTTCCTGGTCTATGTCTTCCTGGTCGTTGATCTGCTTGGCGTACTGGGAGATTTCCTTTGAGAGGAGCTCAATCATATCGGCATCAAGGTCTACACGTTGATCCAGAATGGAAGCAAAAACGCTGAACCCTGAAGGATACTGCCTGGGATTCACCTGCATCCTTCTCTGAAGGTCCGTGAAGGAACGCAGCGGAACCTCACGGAGCGTAGTGAGGGTATCGTCCACTATTGTGAACGACACAGCCTGCTCACCGTACTCTTCCGGACCGGGGGTAAGGAAGTTGGTGTTTGCAAATATGGCATCGTCGGTTTCAAAATAACGGGACGATGACTCAATTTCCTCCGCTTGCGCGCGGGACTGGATTTCCGTGCCCAGAAAGCCCTCCACGGCACGTTTTTCTGCACCGGTGGGCTGGACAAGGTCAATCCATACCACGTCTTTAAGCTTGATTGCAGGGAAATCTTTCTCCGACTGGGAGAGGAGAATTTTTCCGTTTTCCTTGTAGAAGATACTCAGCATATCTCTTGTCTTTGTTTTAGCTCCGGGCCAGTCGCACCGGATGGAGTTTAAAAAAGTTAACCAGCTGACATTACGGAAAAGTCTGCCTGCAAAAGTACGCATATTTTCTGAAAAAACAACCCCTTGGACACAAAAAAGGGGCAAAAACGTGCGGTGCCTTCCAAGTTAAAAGGCAAAGCCTACAGATGCTCCCGCCTCAAGTGTGCGGCGATAAGGGTTTAGCACCACAAAAGCCCTCAACGGAATTGAAAAACTCCCGACTTCCAGTGACTTGTCATAGCTCAGCTCCAGATGGATGGGCATAAACGCCTTTGAATAACCTGTATAAGCCCCTCTGAACACACTTATTCCAAGGTTGAGGCCGATTGTACCATACTCCTCGAAACTATGGTAGGTGGCAAGTTCAAGATATGACGACAGGGACAGAGAACCGGGAGTTCCGTCATCGTTTGGTATCCAGTCTCCCCAGAAGAAGGTGAACCACTTGACATTGAGGGGAAATGACGGACAGGAATACGTAAAGGCAACCTCATCTATATGATTGGTTGCACCCTTACGCCAGCTGAAAAAGTTCTCCTCCGTGAGATAGTCCGAGTACCGGGCATAATAATCGGCAACATGGACTGAAAAAGGGCCGAAAGTATAGAAGAGGTCCCAGTCTATCTCCTTGTAGCTGCCGTCCAGGGCAAGGAAGGAGTACTGCTCCAGGGCAAAGTTTCCCACATGGAGCACTACGTCCGGCTTGAAATGGAGACCGCAAACCCTGTCTCCGCGCCAAAGGTAGGCCGATGACATGGTGACGGAGCCAGTCACATACACGGGAGGATTTTCGGCTAGGGCCGAAAGGCTGGTGGCAAGAAGCAGCGCCGCAGCCGTTATGACTCTTCTTAACATAGATACTCCGTTGGATCAAAACCTTCCAGGGCTTCCTTTCGCTCCACGCAGGTGCCGCACTTGCCGCAGTGCTTCTCCCCGCCCTTGTAGCAGGAATAAGTAAGGGAATAATCCACTCCCAGCTCACGGCCGCGAAGGGCAATGTCACGCTTTGTCATATTGCAGTAGGGTGAAACCACCTTTACGCCATTGTAGGTACCTGCCTCAACGGCTGCAGCCATCCCTTCTATGAATTCTGGACGGCAGTCAGGATAAATTGCGTGGTCTCCGCTGTGGTTTGCCAGCATAATTGCGTCAAGTTCATAGCTTTCGGCAAGACCGGCGGCAATGGAGAGCATGATGCCATTACGGAACGGCACCACGGTGCTTTTCATGTTTTCATCGGCATAAGAGCCCTCCGGGATGTCCCCGCCGCCGATGAGAAGGTCACTCTTGAAATACTTTCCCATAAACTCAAGCGGTATCACAAGATGCCTTATCCCAAGGCGCTTGCAGTTGAGGGCCGCATACTCAAGCTCACGCTTGTTGTGCTTGGAGCCGTAGTCGAAGGAAACCGCCAGCGCTATGCTGTCCTTATATTCATAAAGGAGCGTGGTGCTGTCAAGGCCTCCGGAATATACTAAGACCGCCTTCATAGACTCTCAAGGATGTTCTCCACGGCAGTATGGGCGCTCCTGACGGCCTCCACCACGGTTGCGGGACCGCTCATGAAGTCACCGGCAAGGAACACATTGTGGTAAGGCTGGGCCTCCACGGTGAGCACCGGATCCGGTTTTTCGCTGATGGCGGTAAGGAGGGTGTCGCACTCTACAAAGTGCTCAGTGCCCTTGAGGATCTTGGTAACAACGCGGCCGCCGTCTTCCGGAACCACGTTCTTGCAGTCGCAGAACACAACGCCGCCTTCCTTAATCTCAACGGGGGCCTGGAACACCTTGAACTGGACGCCATCGGCCTTTGCAGCCTGCACCTCAAGAGGGTTTGCGGGCATGTTCTCGAAGGTCTTGCGGTAATACACCCAGGTTTCAGCACCCATCCTCACAGCGGTGCGGCAGGCATCCATGGCAACGTTTCCGCCGCCAATCACAATCACTTTCTTCCCAAGTTTGTAGGCACCGGGGTTCTTCAGGAAAGGCAGCGCCTGGACGGCACGTGACTCTCCGGGGATGCCAAGGGTGGAGGGATACTCCGCGCCGGCAGCGACAAGGACTGCGTCGTATTCGGCCGATAAATCGGCGATGGTTATATCTTTGCCTATCTCCACATTCTCCCGGAATTCCACGCCGGCGTCAAGGAGCATCTTCTCATAGGCGTCGCAGTATTTGCGGTCCAGCCTGAAAGCAGGAATGCCGTAACGCAGGACGCCGCCCATACGGGGATTGGCGTCAAACATGGTTACCTCCGCGCCGGTCTGGTACAGCCAGATGGCGGCGGCAATTCCGGCGGGACCGGCGCCCACAATGGCAACCCTGTCGTAGGAATGCTCCAGGGAGTGGCGCTCCAGGACATGGCCGAAGAGGTACTGGGAGGAAATCTCCTGCTCTATCTCATACCAGCGCACGGCCTGCTTCTTGACATTCAGGACGCAGTGGCCGTAGCAGAACTTCTGCCAGTCACAGACAAGGGACGTGACGGCGCTTAAGGGGTTGTTCCGGAACAGAAGGGCTCCGGCTTCCTTCAGGCGGCCCTCACGGTAAAGGGCCATGCATTCCGGCACCGGGGTATGTATGGGGCAGCCTTCCATGGCGCATTTGGGCTTTTTGCACAGGAGGCAGCGAGATGCTTCTGGATTCATGGTTTAAAGGTTTGTCGGTTCAGTATTGACCGGCCTAGAGTGAGGGAATCGGCATACTCAAGGTCATCCCCAAATCCAAGGCCGCGGGCTAGCGTTGTTACTTTTACGGAGGAGCTTTCTATCTGCCGGTAAACGTAGAAGGAGGTGGTTTCTCCCTCAACGTCACCGGGAAGAGCAAGGATTAATTCATCGGCATCCTTAACCCTTTCCACAAGCTCCCTGATGGTAAGGTCTGAGGGGCCGATACCCTGGATTGGCGATATTATGCCCCCAAGGACATGGTACACCCCGTGGTACTGGCCGGTTGCCTCTATGCTCATGACGTCACGGACGCTCTCTACAACGCAGATTGTGCGGTGGTCACGCTTGGAGTCTGAGCAGATGGAGCAGACGTCCGTGTCCGAAATCATGTGGCAGCACCTGCAGTACTTCACTTCATCTCTCAGGCGGTCTATGGCCTCCGTGAAATGATGGACATTGGCCTCAGGCTGCCTCAGGAGATGGAGCGCCAGGCGGAGCGCACTGCGGCGGCCCACTCCGGGGAGCGAGCTTATGGCTTCAACGGCCTCCGTAAGGAGGGCCGACGGGTATGTTTCCTTGTAGGGCACCCTTCCTAGCGGACCTCTATGAGTTCCACCACGAATTTAAGGGCGCTGTAGGGAGGGATGCCGCCGGTTCCGCGGTCTCCGTAGGCGAGGTGGTAGGGCAGATAAAGCTCATACTTTGCGCCTTCACTCATAAGCTGAAGACCCTCTGTCCAGCCCTTGATAACCTGATTGAGACCAAACTCGATGGGCTCTCCCCTCTTGTAGGAGGAGTCGAAGACCTGGCCGTTGGGGAAGGTGCCCTCATAGTGGCAGTAAACCTTGTCCGTTGCCTTGGGCTTACGGCCGGTGCCTTCCTTTATGACTTTATACATGAGGCCGCTGCCGGTAGCTTTCACGGCAGGGTCCTTTGCCATAGAGGCAAGGAATTTCTCTCCTTCTTCCTTTGCGGCTGCGCCTGCGGCGGCATTTCTTTCGGCCGATTCACTCTCAAGTTCATTGTAGAATGCCTCCAGGGCCTCTCCGGCCTCTTCAAGGGAGATGGCGGGCTTAGCGCCGGTAAGCATGGCCTTGAGGCCTGCAAGGAAGTCTTCAACGTTTGGGACGCGTATGCCCTGCTGATAGAAGCTGGAAGCAACGCTCATTCCGAATGCGTAAGATTTTTTATCCATATTCTAGATGATGTGTTTACAAAGATACAAAAAATTAGCTAGCGTTCATAGGCCGCCATGTTCATCTCGCTTTCCCACACCTCCACACGGTATGCGTTCTCCACGTGGTCGCAGATCCAGCGGGCTATGTTTTCCGCGGTAGGATTGAAGGGCAGGACGTCATTGAGGTTCTTGTGATCAAGGGCGCCGGATATATCACGCTTTATGTGCGTGAAATCCGTCACCATGCCGTCCTCATTGAGGGTTTCGCTCTTGCAGTAGATCTTAACTATCCAGTTGTGGCCGTGTAGGTCCTCGCACTTGCTCTCATAGGAGAGCTTGAGGGCGTGGGCCCCGGCTATTTCAAGTCTTTTACAAACGTAGTACATTACTTCTCCTTTCCTGAATAAACACCTTCAAACAGTATTGCGCCGGAAGTAGCTTCACCAATCACATACACAAAGGGATGATCGGCAATGAAATCTATCCTCTTGGGCTCTTCTCCAGGGGCCATGGCGGATTCTCCCACCATTTCCACAACTGTTACGGCAGCGGCTTCAGTGCCCCATTCCGTAACATCAATCTTAGCCTTCTGGATTACCTTTTCTATCCAGTAATACCAGCCGGGCTTTGGTTCAAACATACGGTCAAAACCGGCTCCTCTGCCAAAAGCCTTCTTTACCCCCATGGCCTCCAGGGCTTCCTTGAGATAGAGTTTGTTCTCAATGCTGAACTTGGGGAATCTCAGATGGACCTCGGCGTCATTGAGGAGGCCTCC
>ONXC01000025.1 GCA_900321715.1 uncultured Bacteroidales bacterium
GTTAAGTATTGTGTTAACTTTCGTTTCGACAGGATGCGACAGAATGCGATAAAATGAGGATGGGCACCATTCGCTAAAATGGCACCCATCCGAGTTAATCCTCTGTATTTCAGTCAGTTAAGCCCCTAATACTCTTCCTCGTTCCACATGAAGTCTTCCTTAGTGGGGTAGTCTGGCCAGATGTCCTCTATGGATTCGTAGATCTCGGTGTCATCGTCCAGTTCCTCAAGGTTTTCTATGACTTCTTCGGGGGCGCAGGTGCGGTTTGCGTAGTCTATGAGCTCCTCTTTGGTTGCGGGCCACGGGGCGTCGTCCAGTGAGCTTGCAAGTTCAAGTGTCCAAAACATTGTATTATAGCGTTTTAATTGTTAAAAATCTTAGTTGGTCCCGCAATTGGGGCTGCAAAGATAGGAAAAAAACTTATATAATGAATTTTTTTCGCTATTTTTGTAGACAATTGCTTCAAATTACAGGCCAATGGCATACAGAAAGATAGAACAATACGACCAAGATACCACAGAGCAGATAGCCGCCCACATAAAGGCTATCCTGGGTCTCCTTGGAGAAGACGTAGAGAGGGAAGGCCTCCATAAAACCCCGGAGCGCGTGGCAAAGGCCATGCAGTTCCTCACTCAGGGGTATTTCCAGAGCGGAGAAACCATAGTAAAGAGTGCCCTTTTCACAGAGCCCTACAACCATATGGTAATTGTGAAGGACATAGAGCTTTTCTCCCTCTGCGAGCATCACATGCTGCCTTTCATAGGCAAAGCCCACGTGGCTTACATCCCCAACGGCCAGATCACCGGCCTCAGCAAAATTGCCCGCGTGGTGGAAACCTACGCCCGCAGGCTCCAGGTCCAGGAGCGCCTCACGGAACAGATCCGTGACTGCATCCAGGACAGCCTCCAGCCCCTTGGAGTTGCCGTTGTGATTGAGGCTATGCACACGTGCATGTCAATGCGCGGGGTGCAGAAATCCAACGCTATTACCACAACAAGCGCCTTTTCCGGTATCTTCCTCAAGAGCCAGAAAACCCGCAACGAATTCCTGAAACTAATAGAACAATAATATGGGAGCATTTCACGCATACGACATCCGCGGCATCTACAATAAGGATTGGGACCGCGAAACCGCTTACAAGGTTGGATATTTCCTTCCTGAACTTTTAAAGGCCGATAAAGTCCTTGTGGGCCGCGACTGCCGCCTTTCCGGCCAGGAAATCCACGACTACGTGATCAAAGGCATCACCGATGCCGGCGCAGACGTAGACGATATCGGCCTCAGCAGCACCCCTCTGGTGTACTTTGGCACCGCCAACTACGGCTACAAGGCCTCCATCCAGATTACCGCCTCCCACAATCCCAAGGAGTACAACGGTATGAAGGTTAGCCGTGAAAACGCCCTTCCAGTGGGCCTGGACACTGGTCTTGGCCAGATCAAGCAGTGGATTGACGAAGGCCGTCCCACCCCCAAGGCCGCCGTCCCCGGAAAGGTGAAAGAGATTGACATCAAGCCGGATTACATCGCCTTCCTCAAAAAATACAAGGGAGACTACTCCAACCTCAAGATCGCATTTGACCTTTCAAACGGCATGAGCTGCCTCTTTGCTAAGGAAATCTACAAGGGAGAGAACGCCACCTTCCTCTTCGATGAAATGGACGGCAACTTCCCTAACCACGAGCCCAACCCTCTGGTCCCCAAGAACGTGGAGCCCCTGAAGAAGCTTGTCTCTGAGATTAAGGCCGATGTAGGCGTCATCTACGACGGAGACGCAGACCGCGTGATGTTTGTTGACGACAAAGCCCGCTTTGTGGCCCCTGACCTTGTGATTGCCCTTATGGCCCGCTATTTCTGCGACGAAAGAGGGGAGAAGAATCCCCGCGTCCTCCAGGAAATCCGTTCCAGCCTTGCCGTGGCAGAGGAACTCCGCAGTAAATACAATGCCGATGTCCATACCTGGCGCGTGGGCCGTGCCTTCGCAGCCCCCAAGCTCCGTGAGATTGACGGACTCTGGGGCGGTGAACTCGCAGGCCACTACTATTTCAAGGACTTCTTCTACAGTGACTCCGGCATGCTTTCCAGCATCATCGTGCTGCGCATAGTATCGGCCCTCAAGAAGCAGGGAATAAAGCTTTCAGAAGAGATGGACCGCCTTACCGGCTATGAGAATTCCGGTGAGATCAACTACAAGGTTGAGGACAAAAAGGGCGCCATGGATGCCGTGAAAGCCTATTTCGAGAGCACTGAAACTCCCACCAAGGTGATGGACTTTGACGGCTACCGTCTGGAATTCCCCGGCTGGTGGTTCAACATCCGTCCTTCCAACACGGAACCCTATCTCCGTTTCATCTGCGAGGCCACTTCCAAGGAGGTACTGAAGGAGAAGATTGCAAAGGCCGATGAAATAATAGTGGGTAAGTTCGGAGGAAAGAGGTAGCGGTTGATGAGAAGATTCTTACTGATTGTAGCGGGCCTTGCCGCAGCTCTGACGGTAAGTGCCCAGGGCAGGCAGGCAGATTCCCTGAGGCACTCTTTCGGCCGTCAGAAGCTCACTTCCTCCAACAGGAAGAGCACTCCCTATGCCGATACCCTGGACACCGGCAACCCGGCCGTTAAGGTGGTCCTTTACAATAACGGCACCTATCGGTATGTGAAAGATCCCGCCAAGGTGGTTGAGGACAGCGTCTTCACCGCCAACTGGGACACCAAGGCCGTGAACCCCTACAGGGAGGAGCCCGAGGACATTCCGGACCGCTTCTCAATATGGGTTGTAGATACCCTGGATTCATACTGCTGCCCCTATCAGACGCATCCCAGGTCACTTTACGGGTACCGTCACGGGCGCCGTCATCAGGGCATAGACCTGCCTTATCCTACCGGCACCCCGGTTCCTGCCGCCTTTGACGGAAAGGTTCGTATATCGGAATACGTTGGCGGCTACGGAAACCTTGTGGTAATCCGTCACGCCAACGGCCTGGAGACATTCTACGGCCATCTTTCCCGCCGTGACGTCCAGTCAGGAGACTGGGTGAATGCCGGGGATATAATCGGCCTTGGAGGGTCCACCGGGCGCTCTACTGGCCCGCACCTTCACTTTGAGACGCGATACAGGGGCGCTGCTTTTGACCCCGCCTGGCTCATAGATTTTGAAACAGGTACGCTCCGGCACAGGCTCCTCAAGGTTCGCTCCTGGTACTTCAATCCCAACCAGAGGTATGTCCAGAGCGTAGACGACGAAGACGAGATTTTCAGAACGGATGAAGAAGACCGCATAGCCGCGGAGGAACAGGCCAAGAAGGAGGCCGCTGCACGCGCCGCCGCCGAAGCCGCCGCAATGCGCTACCACACGGTCCGTTCCGGAGACACCCTCTCTGCTATAGCCCGCAAGTACCACACTTCCGTGCGTGAACTGTGCCGCCTCAACGGCATAAAAGAAACCTCCATCCTTAGGGTTGGACAGAGGCTCAGGGTTCGTTAGGAATTATTTCAGTTTGCTATTGTAGTGCGGATGCACTTTTCCTTTAGTGATATTCAGCAGCTTGCTGGATATCATTTTTTTACGGATGGGCGCGGCGTGGTCCGTGAAGAGGTCTCCGTCAAGGTGGGAAAGCTCATGCTGGATCATGCGGGCGGCAAAGTTGTCAAATTCCTCAGTCACCTCCTCAAGGGCCTCATTGTAGTAGCGGACCTTGATCTTCTTGGGCCTGAGTACGTCACAGTAGATGCCGGGGATGGAAAGGCAGCCCTCAGAGTAGGTTACCTGCTCCGGGCTTTCTTCCAGGATTTCGGGGTTTATGAGGGTGCGGCGGAAGTCTTTCAGATAAGTGTAGGTGTCGGAGACCACGTCTCCGTCCACAATCACTACGCGCTGGCTCACGCCGATCTGGGGGGCGGCAAGGCCGCAGCCATCGGCCCTTACAAGGGTGTCCTTGAGGTCCTGGACCAGAGCGGCAATGGCTTCACGGTCATTGAGGTTGGCCTCAGAGGCCTTCTGGCGGAGAACCTCCGCGCCATATAAGTATATAGGTTTAATCATAGTCTTATCCTCTGGAATTACGGTCCAGGTAACTTTGCAGGATTATTGCGGCCGATATCCGGTCCACTTCAGTCTTGTCCCTGCGGCGGGAGGCTTTCATGCCGCCGTCAATCATTGCACGGTGGGCAAGGACGGAGGTAAAGCGCTCATCCTCAAGCGTTACGGGAACGTCCGGGAAGGCTTTCCTGAGCTGTGGAAGGAAGGCGTCCACGTGGGCTTTGGCTTCCGACGGGCGGCCGTCCAGATTTACCGGATATCCTATCACAAATCCAATGATTCTCTCTTTTTGGGCGTAAGTTTTGAGATATTCTATTATCTTTGTAGAGTGTACCGTATCAAGTGCCTGAGCAAAGATCCCCAGGGGGTCGCTTACTGCAAGGCCGGTACGTTTGAGCCCAAAATCTATGCCTATTATCCTGTCCATTGATTCCGGGCGCAAAGTTAAGAATAATTATGGAAAGTAAAGAACGTAAGGCCAGGAATTTCCGTCTGTCAATGGTGGATGCCTCCTCCCATGAACGCCTCTGGAGCCTCCGCTTCAGCCAGACAACCATGATTGTGGCCATAACATCGGCCGTGGTCATCTTTATCGTGGGCCTTTTCTGCATAATCGCATACACCCCCATCAGAACCTTCATCCCGGGGTATCCTGACGCCTATTCCCGCCGCCAGGCCATCCAGAACGCCCAGAGGATAGATTCCCTGGAAACCCGCATCATCCAGTGGCAGCTCTACAGTGAGAATCTCCGCCGCATAGTCACGGGCCAGGATCCTATCCGCATGGATTCCCTCATCCTTGGGAGCAAGGGGTCGTCGGCACTGCCATCGGCCCAGTTCCTGGAGCTCAGGGATTCCCTCTTAAGGGCCGATGTCTCTGCCCAGGAGCAGTTTGGGGTGTCCTCTCAGGGCCGCAGCCTTCCCATTGAGGCCCAGACATTCTTCCCGCCCATCAAGGGTGTGATCTCAAATGCCTTTGACGCAACCGTCCACCCCTGGACGGATATCACCGCCCCTGCGGGCACAATGGTCATGAGCGTTCTTGACGGCACTGTCATCTCCACCGGCTGGGATCAGGACAAAGGCTATTCAATCATCCTCCAGCACAAGGGAGACATCATTTCCATCTACCGCAATAACCAAAAGCTGCTGCACAGGGTGGGGGACAATGTCAAGGCCGGTACGCCGGTGGCGCTGCTGGCTTCGTCGCCTTCCCTCACAAAGGGTGACCACCTTCACTTTGAACTCTGGTACAACGGTCGTCCTGCAGATCCTGCAGAATACATAAGCTTCTAGCCATGAAAAAGTCCATCGCCATACTTGGATCCACGGGGTCTATCGGCACGCAGACCCTGGATGTAGTGCGTCAGCATCCGGACAGGTTCTCCGTGTATATGATATCGGCCAACAACAGCGCGGAACTTCTCATTGAGCAGGCGCGCGCTTTCAGGGTGCCGCACGTTGTGATCTGCAACCCCTCAAAGTACAATCAGGTGTGTGCCGCCCTTCCCTGGGCCGATGTCCGCCTGGGCATAGATGCGGCCTGTGAGCTAGTGCAGGACCGCTCCGTAGATGTTGTGGTTGCGGCCATGGTGGGCTTCAGCGGGCTAAAACCAACGCTGGCGGCCATCGAGGCTTCCAAGACAATTGCCCTTGCCAACAAGGAAACCCTGGTTGCGGCCGGCGCCCTTGTCATGAAGGCGGCAGCCCGCCACAAGGCTCCTATCTATCCCGTAGACTCTGAGCATTCGGCCATCTTCCAGTGCCTTCTGGGGGCGCAGGGAAACAAGCTTTCCCGCATTCACCTCACGGCTTCCGGCGGGCCTTTCCGCACCTGGGAGAAGGGAAGGATTGCCGCGGCCACCAAAAATGAGGCCCTGAGGCATCCCAACTGGGATATGGGAGCCAAGATCACCATAGATTCGGCCACTATGATGAACAAGGGTTTTGAGGTGATTGAGGCTGCGTGGCTCTTTGGCGTGAATGCTTCCCAGATAAATGTGGTGGTGCATCCGGAGTCCGTGATTCACTCCATGGTAGAGTTTGAGGACGGCGCCGTTATTGCCCAGCTGGGCTGCCCTGATATGAGGCTTCCCATCCAGCTTGCAATGGCATACCCTGAGCGCCTTCCGCTGGAAGGGAAAAGGCTCAATTTTGAGGAGATGAAATCCCTCACGTTTGAGAAACCGGATTTTGACAAGTTCCCGTGCCTGGGCCTTGCATTTGAGGCCTTCAGGCGCGGCGGAAACATCCCCTGCGCAATGAATGCCGCCAACGAGGCTGCAGTGGCAGCTTTCCTTTCCGATAAAATAAGGTTCTACGATATCCCTGACACCATTTCGCGGGTTATGGATGGCGTGAATTTTGTAGCTGAGCCATCCCTGGACGACATCTTCGAAACCCACAGGGTTGCTTTTGAGATGTCACGGCGTTAATGATTGCACTTTTAAAGACATTACAGGTTATACTTGCCCTGTCCGTACTCATCATTTTCCATGAGTTCGGACACTATTTCTGGGCCCGTGTATTTGGCATAAGGGTAGAGAAGTTCTTCCTTTTCTTTGACGTGGGGGGCTTCAAGCTCTTCTCCTTCAAGGTAGGGGAGACGGAATACGGCATGGGCTGGCTGCCCCTTGGCGGCTATTGCAAGATTGCCGGTATGGTGGACGAGTCCCTGGACACGGAACAGTTGAAGCACGCCCCGGAGCCCTGGGAGTTCCGCTCAAAGCCCGCGTGGCAGCGTCTCCTTGTGATGAGCGGGGGAGTGCTCAACAATTTTATCCTGGCTATCGGCCTTTTTGTGGCTATACTTGCCATCTGGGGCAAGAATTATATCCCCAATGACAACCCTGTGTACGTGAATGAACTGGGTTATGACATGGGTTTCCGTACCGGTGACCGCATCCTGTATTATGACGACTACGCTCCTCAGGCGTTCATGGATCTCCAGAGCGACCTTGCCCGCCGAAGGGTTCGCAAGGCAACGGTACTCCGCGGGGCCGATACCCTTGATATCTACATAGACCAGGCCCTGATAGGGGATGTCCTCAATACTCCCGGAATGTTTGACATAGCGCTCCCGTTCTACGTAGACAGCGTCATGGCTACTTCCCCCAATTCGGCCCTTCTCAAAGGAGACCGTATTGTGGGGGTATCCGGTGAGGATACGCCATATCTTCAGGATGCCCAGAAGGTTCTGAGAGCTCATCCCGGGGAAGCTCTCCAGGTTACGGTGCTCCGTGGCGGAGAGTCCGTGGATGTACCTGTTCAGGTGGATTCCCTTGGGATGCTGGGTGTATTCTTTGTGAATACCTACCTTAAACACAGGGAATACACCGTGCTGGAGGCCGTTCCCGCCGGCTGCAGCTGGGCCTGGGAGTCCGTCACGGGGTACCTCAGGGACCTCAGACTTGTTGCAACGCCCTCCACGGGCGCATACAAGTCCGTGGGAAGTTTCGTGGCTATCGGCCAGGTGTTCCCGTCTTCATGGAACTGGCACCAGTTCCTCTATATACTGGCACTCCTTTCCATAATGCTTGGCGTGATGAACCTTCTGCCCATCCCGGCACTTGACGGCGGGCACATAGTGTTCTGCCTGTATGAGATGATTACCGGCCGTAAGCCGTCGGACAAATTCCTCCTTGTGGCGCAGTGGATAGGGATGATCCTCCTTCTCCTGCTTATGTTCGTGGCATTTGGCAATGATATAATGAGATTAATAAGATAGAATTATGAAATACCGTATTTTGGCTTTAGCCTTTGCAGTCCTTGCACTTGCAGGCTGCAAGAATGACAAGAAGGGCACCCTTCTTCCAAACGTTAGCGGCAAGGCCGGTGAGGTACTTGTGACCATTGAGCGTGAGCAGTGGGAGGGAGATCTTGGCGTTGCCATCCGTGAGGTCCTGGCGGCCGATACCCCTTATCTGGCACAGCGTGAGCCACTTTTTGCACTGTCCAACGTGCCCCCGGGAGCATTCAACAACATGTTCAAGATGCACCGCAACCAGCTGCTCATAAACATCAATCCCTTGAATCAGACAACGGGTGTGGTGTACAAGCATAACGTCTGGGCTCAGCCTCAGGCCGTTGTCCAGATAAATGCCCTGGATGAGGAGGAGGCCCTGGCCCTCTTTGAACACGACTGCGTGATCATTTCAGAGTACTTCGAGCAGGCCGAGCGTGACCGCGTCATCGCCAATGCCAAACTTTATGAGGAACGCGCCCTGCAGGACCCTGTGGCATCTGTCACCGGCGGCATCCTGCATTTCCCTTCCGGCTACCGCTGCCGCAAGGTCACGGATGATTTTGTGTGGATTGCCGATGAAAAGCAGTACACCAACCAGACCGTCCTCATCTACAAGTATCCGGTATCCGGAGGAGAGGATGTGTTCTCCCTTCAGAATATCATCTCAAAACGGAATGAGATCATGCAGGCAAACGTTCCCGGAATGTTTGACGGCTCATATATGACCACTTCCACGGCTCAGGAACCCGTGTGCCGCTCCTTAAGCTACAAGGGGAGGGCTTTTGTGGAAACCCGCGGTTTTTGGGAGGTGCACGGAGATTTCATGGGCGGCCCCTTTGTGTCACACTCCTTCTACAGTCCTGACGGAAAGGATATCATAGTCCTGGAGGCCTTTGTCTATGCCCCCAGATATGACAAGCGTCAGTACCTCCGCCAGGTAGAGTCCCTGCTATATTCTTTTGAGTGGAAAACTTCTGAAACTGAATAATCTATGAAAAAACTTCTGTATTTGTTCCTGCCTGTGCTGCTGCTTTTTTCCGGCTGCACGCGGGAAATTGAAAACCGCCTGACCGAGTTAGAACAGCGTCTGGCCAAAGTGGAAGAACAGGTTAAGGAACTCAACTCCCAGGTGAGCCTTATCCAGAATCTTATTAATGGGAAATACTTTATCCAGAGTGCTGCGGAACTGCCGGACGGTTCCGGATATAAGCTTGTCCTTGTTGATAAGGACGGCAAAACCGTAGAAAAGACCGTACTCTGCGGAAAAGACGGTAAGGATGGCGCAACTCCTTCCGTAGGTGTGGGGAAAGATACCGATGGAAACTACTACTGGACTCTTAACGGCGAGTGGTTGCTGGTGGACGGTAAGAAGGTCCGTGCCAATGGCACCGACGGAGAGAACGGCAAAGATGCACCTATGACTGAGTTCAAGGTGGAAAATGGCAAATGGTATGCGAAGGTTGGAGACGGAGACTGGACATATGTGGGAGACGCCGTGACAGAAGTGGTGGGTCCTATTGTGTCCGTAGATGCTTCCAAGCCGGACGTAGTTGTGATTACTCTTGCCGATAATACGGTGCTGGAACTGCCCAAGGCTTCGGTTGCCGTAAAGCTCCAGATTGTTGTGGACGATTCCGTGTTCCAGAACATGACTGCCGGCCAGACCAAGAGCGCTCCTTATGAGGTCATAGTGCCTGCCGGTGTCACATACACCCTGGATTCCTATGAGCCTGAAAGCTGGAAAGTGATTATTTCCAAACCCCAGAGCAACAAGGGTAATGTGACCATCAGCGTCCCGGATGCGGGAAAATCGGCCAAGGTGCTCCTGATAGCAAATGGCAGCGACGGCAGCAGCTATGTGAAGGTGCTGCATATTGATGTGGAAGGCGGAGATGAAGATGCTCCCGTGGTCATGGAGGAAATCCTGGATGAGACTTCGGGCAGTATCGATCTCCCTGTCGGCGCAACGGAAATCGTCATATCGGCCTCATGGATTACCCTGTCCGGCAATCAACTCCTGATAGAGGCCAATGACACCTACGATTCCAGAACCGCTACCGTGAGCTTCAAGGTGGGGGATAAGACCTATGTCCTGACGGTGGTCCAGGCGCAGAAGGACGCCATCGTGCTTACGGATAATACGCTGCTCTCGGGTTCGGAAGGAGGAGAATTTCCATTCGTAATCAAGGCCAATGTGGCTGTGAAGGCAGCTGCAGACGTTACATGGATTGCAGTAGCTCCTGCTACCAAGGGCCTGGAAGACAAACCCTTTATCGTGACGGTGGAACCCAATGAGGCCACTGTGCCAAGAGAGGGTACCATTACCTTTTTCTCAGGTGAACTCCAGCAGGTGGTGACAGTGACTCAGGAAGCTGCCCAGCCAATAGTCCCTCCCGTATCAGGCGTCTTTGAACTCCTGACAGATGCCTCTGACCTGCATGAAGGAGATGAAATCATCATTGTGAACCAGGCAAAGACGCATGCGATGGGCGCCCAGAGCGGAACGTATCGTAGCCGTGTTTCCGTTACAGTTACGGACGACACTATTTCCGAGCCTGAGGAAGGTGTGGCCGTGATTACCCTTGAAGGGCAGGAAGACAGTTGGAACCTGAAGGTGCAGGACGGTTACCTTGCGGCCCAGTCTGCCACAAAGAATCAACTGCTTACAGTTAATTCCGTAACAGATTATGCCACGTGGGCCATCAGTGTGGAAGCAAATGGCCTGGCAACTATCCAGGCTGCCGCCGGTTCGCGCAATCTTCTCCTTTATAACTCCCAGAGCGGGTATGAACGTTTCAGTTGTTATGCGAATACCGGCAACTCTACCAAAGAAGTCCTCATTTTTCATAAATCCGGCGTCCCCGCAGTCCCTGTGACGCAGTACAGTGCCCTGGGCCTGTATCTTGGAACGCAGGAGCGTGTTTACCAGGCCGGTACAGACCAGTATGTGCGCTCCTATGACGGCAACTCCATGGAGTTTGTGCTTCTTGAGCCCAAGGGTAAGGAACAGGTGAAGATAAGTGGCCTGACCACGTCTGTCCAGATAGGAGATGCCGTCACTGTTTCCGTGAGCTGGAAGAAAGATAAAACGTGGGTATTGAATAAGGATTATCCCATGACCGTCCTGCAGGACCTAAATGGAAAACTGTGGGTAGGTGATACAAAAGGCCGAGGCATTATTATTAGAAAGTAACTGACTATGAAAAAGATAGCTTCAATCCTGATTATATTTGCATGCAGCTTGAGCCTGATGGCCAAACCTGCAAGGCCAGGCTTCTTCCCTTATACCCAGCCGGATGGCAGCACTATCCTTATCCAGCAGCACGGTGACGAGTGGGGCCACTGGACCACCAATAAGGCTGGAGAGGTGGTGCGTATGGATGAGGACGGTTTCTACCGAGTGGTGGAAGGAATGACTGCCGATATGGCTGCCCAGGCGGCTTCTATCCGCCGTAAAGCCATGAGGCAGATGGCATCGGCATCCCGTTCAAAGGCTCCTATAGCTTTGGGGCAGAAACATTTTCTGCTCGTTATGGCGGAATTTTCGGATCTTTCTTTCAAGATAGATAATCCTAACCAGGCCTTCTCAGATATGCTTAACCAGCCCGGTTACAGCGATAATGGCGCAAATGGCAGTGCCCGTGATTATTATTATGATAATTCCCAAGGTGTTTTTGAACCCATCTTTGATGTATTTGGCCCTATAAAGCTGTCTCAGAATATGGCCTATTATGGCGCCAACGATTCCAGCGGTAATGACAAGAACCCGGAGCAGGCCGTCAAAGAGGCCTGCCAGGCCATTGATAATATCGTGGATTTCTCCAACTACGACCTTGACGGAGACGGAGAGGTGGATCTGGTATATATGGTCTATGCAGGAAAAGGAGAGGCCGATGGCGGTTCTTCCAACACCATCTGGCCACATCAATGGAACCTGTCTTCCGCTGGCGTAAACCTGATTCTGGATGGCAAGACGGTAGATCGATATGCCTGCGGCTCAGAGCTTAACGGGAGCGGGAATCTTGACGGACTGGGCACTATCTGCCACGAATTCGGTCACGCTATGGGCCTGCCGGATTTCTATGATACCGACTACGACACAAATGGGCAAGGCCGTACGCTGCTGGATTATTCCCTTATGGACTCCGGCTCGTATAACAACGACGGATGGACCCCGCCTTATCTGAACATGGAGGAGCGAATCATGATTGGCTGGCTGCAGGAGGATGCTATCATGGAATTCCCCAAGAACGGTTCATATACGCTGGAAAGCGTTCAGAATAACATAGGCTACAAGATTCCTACAGATATGGAAGGGGAGTACATTCTTCTGGAGTGTCGCAATAAGGAGGGCTGGGACAAATACATACCGGCCGCCGGTCTAATCGCATATCACGTGGATAAAAGCATCAGAAAAATATCTATCGAAGGTGTAGGGTCAGTTTCTGCAGCGGTGTTATGGTCCAACTGGGGCTCCTATAATGCCATCAACGAGAATGGCTCTCACCCCTGCTTCTACGTGGTGGCATCGGCCTCTCCTTACAGCTGCTCCTATGGCATGCAGTACTACTCCGGGTATGGTTATTATTATGTGGCGGCCGATACCGACATTCCTTTCCCCGGAGGGAAAGACGTGACCTCCTATGCTCCAAAAAGCTGGAACAATGTGGCAACGGACATTTCCCTGTCGCAGATTGGCTATTCCAACAATAAGGCAACATTCAAGGTGAGCGGCATCATGACTGCCGGACTGGATTACCCCGTTATCCAGGACTCCGGCAGCTATACTGCCGGACAGAGTTTCCCGCTTGGGGTTGAACTTCCGGAAGGCTACGTGGCAACGTCCGTTGAGTGGACTCTGGACGGAGCGCCGGTGTCAGGCCCGGCTGTCACTCTCACGGCCGGATCCCACGTGATTGAAGCCCAGTTGACAACGGAAAGCGGACGCAAAGACATTGTTACGTTGGAAATTACGGTCAAGTAAAAAAAGTTGATTCAAGGGACGAAAAAGATGATAAATAATTTTGTAGGGTAAAAAATATTTACTACCTTTGCAGTCCCAAGTTTGGTGGGTTCGTATAACGGTTAGTACTCGGGATTTTCATTCCCGCAATAGGAGTTCGATTCTCCTACCCACTACCAAAT
>ONXC01000024.1 GCA_900321715.1 uncultured Bacteroidales bacterium
GGAACCACCTCTTCCCATTCCGAACAGAGAAGTTAAGCTCACCATCGCCGATGGTACTGCCCCACCAGGTGGGAGAGTAGGTAGCTGCGGTTTTTTGGATAGCCGGACGCGAAAGCGCCCGGCTATCTTCGTTTTGGGCTGCGCCCAAAAATTTTCAGCGTCGAATGCAATTAATTCATTAGCAATTTGTTACAATAAAACCCCTATGTAAATATGCATAGGGGTTTTTGCGTAATTGGCTAATATTCAGCACTATACATTCAACGGATACGAATAATCTAAAAATGCTTATCTTTGTAAGTTATATGAAAGCAGACAATACAGTCATATGGAATGAATCGGCCAAGGCGGGGCTGCTCTTCGGGGCGGTATCCGTGGCGTGCCTGGTACTGAAGGAGCTGGCGGCCCTCAGCGGCAGCAATTTCCTTATCCAGGCGGCGGCAATCGTCCTTTGGGCGGTGGAATTCTTCGGGTGCATCCTCCTTATGAAAGAGGTGATGCTCCGCTTCCGTGACAAATTTGAAGGCGTAAAGATTGAGGATACCTATAAGCTTGGCAGGAGGGCGGCGCTTCTCAGCGGCCTCATCCTTGCATCGGCCCAGGCGTTCATCATTATGAAAATGCCCGCAGAGGCCATTGACACTATGGTGGACCAGATGATGAGCGGTATGCAGCTTCTTTCCACGGACCGTGACGCCGTGGAAGGCGCAATGGACAAACTTCCGCTCCTTACCTTCATTTTCCAGTGGCTGTACTGCTTCCTTTACGGCAGTATCCTTGCTTCAATTATGTCCCGCTATATCTTCCTTCAGAAACTCTTCGGGGGCTTCCCTCCAAAGGAAGATAACAAGGATGACACCCCAGAAGAACAATAACCCAGTTATGGACCTTTCTATAATCATACCCCTTTACAATGAGGCCGATTCCCTCCCGGAACTCAAGGCCTGGATAGAGAAGGCGCTTGAAGGCTTCACCTATGAGATTATCTTTGTGGACGACGGCTCCACGGATGACTCCTGGAAGGTGATTTCGTCATTCCCGGCAGGGACCGGGAATCCTGTGCGTGGCATCAGGTTCCGCCGGAACTACGGAAAATCGGCCGCCCTGTATGAGGGCTTTGCCGCCGCAGAAGGAGACATTGTGGTCACGATGGATGCCGATCTTCAGGATTCCCCTGAGGAAATCCCTGAGATGGTGCGTATGATTCGTGAAGAGGGCTATGACCTTGTTTCTGGCTGGAAGAAAAAGCGTAAGGACAACGCCCTTACAAAGAACCTTCCTTCCAAACTCTACAACTGGACGGCCCGTAAGGTTACCGGCATCAAACTCCACGACATGAACTGCGGCCTCAAGGCATACCGCAAAGAGGTTGTAAAGAATATAGAGGTATACGGTGAGATGCACCGTTACATCCCTTACCTTGCAAAGAATGCCGGATTTACAAAGATTGGAGAGAAGCCCGTCCATCACCAGAAACGCAAGTACGGCAAGTCCAAATTTGGGATGAGCCGCTTTGTGAACGGCCTTCTGGACCTTATGAGCCTGTGGTTCCTGTCCCGCTTTGGCGGTAAGCCCATGCACTTTTTTGGCACCAGCGGCATCCTGATGTTCCTTGTGGGCTTCGTGATGACCGTCTGGATCATCGCTGCCAAACTCTACCATCAGGCAAACGGCCTTAAGTTCCGCGCCGTCACGGACCAGCCCCTTTTCTACCTTGCCCTTGTGGCCGTGATCCTTGGCGTAATGCTCTTCCTCGCCGGCTTCCTTGGGGAAATGGTCTCCCGCAGTTCCACCGAACGCAACAATTACCAGATTAAAGAAAGGATATAAGCCAAAAAATTAGTATCTTTGCAGGCTATAACAAAAACAGAGATTATGATCAACATTAAGTTCCCGGATGGAAGTGTCCGTCAGTATGAGACTGGCGTGACCGGTTATGACGTGGCAATGAGTATAAGCCCGCGTCTTGCAGAGCAGGTTCTGGCAGTGAATATCAAGCGCCCGGATGAGCCGGAGACATCCCGCGGAACAACAATAGACGTGATGCGTCCCATTACTGAGGACGTTGAGATCCGCCTCCTCAAGTGGGAGGACGACGAAGCCAAGAAAGTGTTCTGGCACTCATCGTCCCACCTTATGGCAGAGGCTCTTGAGGCCCTTTTCCCGGGCGTTAAGTTCGGTATCGGCCCCGCAATTGAAAACGGCTTCTACTACGACGTAGACATGAACGGCCGCACCCTCACGGACGCAGACTTCAAGGCCATCGAGAATAAGATGCTGGAGCTTGCACGCGGCAAGGAAGACTTCTGCCGCATTGAGGTTTCAAAGGCCGATGCAATGAAGTACTTCACGGAGAAAGGCGACCAGTACAAGCAGGAGCTCATCTCAGAGCTTGAGGACGGCACCATCACCTATTACACCAACGGTCATTTCACAGACCTTTGCCGCGGTCCTCACCTCCGTAACACTGAGGTGATCAAGGCCGTCAAGGTGCTCTCACTTGCAGGCGCATACTGGAGGGGAGATGAAACCCGCCAGCAGCTCACCCGTATCTACGGCATCACCTTCCCCAAGGCCAGCATGCTCACTGAGTACCTCCAGGTTCTGGAAGAGGCCAAGAAGCGTGACCACCGCAAGATAGGCAAGGAGATGGAGCTCTTCACCTTCTCCCAGAGGGTTGGAGCAGGCCTTCCCCTGTGGCTGCCCCGCGGCGCGGCTCTCCGCAACACCCTTCAGTCCTTCCTTGCAAAGAAGCAGGCAGAATACGGTTACCTTCCCGTGGTAACTCCTCATATCGGCGCAAAGGAACTCTACGTAACTTCCGGCCACTACGCCAAGTACGGAAAGGATTCCTTCCAGCCCATCCACACCCCTCAGGAAGGGGAGGAGTATCTCCTCAAGCCCATGAACTGCCCTCACCACTGCGAGATTTTCCGCAGCGCTCCCCGCAGCTACCGTGACCTCCCCCTGCGTTTTGCAGAGTTCGGCACCGTGTACCGCTATGAGCAGAGCGGTGAGCTCCACGGACTTACCCGCGTGCGCTCATTCACCCAGGACGACGCCCACCTTTTCTGCCGCCAGGACCAGCTCCAGGAAGAGTTTGAAAAGGTCATCGACCTCATCCTCTACGTGTTCAAGACCCTGAAGTTTGATAAGTTCACCGCCCAGGTTTCACTCCGTGATCCCAAGAACCCTTCAAAGTATATCGGCTCTGAGGAAAACTGGAACAAGGCAGAGCAGGGCATCATTGACGCCGCCAAGAAGAAGGGCCTTCCTTACGTTGTGGAAACCGGTGAGGCAGCCTTCTACGGCCCCAAGCTTGACTTCATGGTGAAGGATGCTATCGGCCGCAGCTGGCAGCTTGGAACCATCCAGGTAGACTACAACCTCCCTGAGCGCTTTGAGCTTGAGTACGTGGATTCTGACGGCTCCCGCAAGAGGCCTGTCATGATCCACCGCGCACCCTTCGGTTCACTGGAGCGCTTTGTTGCAGTTCTGCTTGAGCACACCGCCGGTCATCTGCCGCTGTGGCTGCACCCGGACCAGGTTAAAGTGCTGCCCGTGAGCGAAAAATATGCAGATTATGCAAAAAAAGTTGCGAATCTCCTAAATAATTCCGAAATTCGCGCCTCTATTGACGACAGGAACGAGACACTGGGTAAGAGAATCCGTGAGACGTCCCTTATGAGAGTGCCGCTTCTTGTCATCGTAGGAGAAAAAGAACAGGCAGAGGAATCTGTATCTGTACGCCGTGGAGCTGAGGACCAGGGTTCCATGAGCGTGCCTCAGTTTGTGGAATATGTCCGCAAGGCTGTGGCAGAAGAACTGGCCCAGTAAGTTTAACTTTTAAAGGAGCATAACTATCGCTACGCCTTTCAAACCCAGGCCCTCGGGTCTGAAGAAAAAGCCCCAGCAGCAGCAGGGGGGTAATTCCAAGGACGAATTCGCCCTCAGGATTAACCGTGAAATAACCGCATCCCAGGTGCGTCTGGTGGGTGACAATATCCCGGAACAGGGTATCTATCCCTTCACCAAGGCACTTGCACTGGCCCAGGAACTGGAACTGGACCTGGTAGAGATCAGCGCCAAGGCAGACCCTCCCGTATGCAAGATTCTGGATTACCAGAAATACCTGTATCAGCAGCGTAAGCGCGCCAAGGAGATGAAGGCCAACGCAGCCAAGATAGTTATCAAAGAAATACGTTTCGGCCCCAATACGGATGAGCATGATTTCCAGTTCAAGCTCAAACACGCCCAGGAGTTCCTCCAGGAAGGCTCAAAGGTGAAGGCATCAATCTTCTTCCGCGGCCGTTCCATCCAGTTCGCAGAGCAGGGAGAGAAACAGCTTCTCCGTTTTGCAGTGGAACTTGAAGAATACGGACGCCCGGAGAGTATGCCCACACTGGAAGGCAAACGTATGACGATGATGCTTGCTCCTATTAAGAAAAAGTAGGCCGTAAGGCTACTCTATGTATAATTAAAAATTGTTTAACACAATGGCAAAGCTTAAAACCAACTCCGGTGCCAAAAAGCGCTTCACGCTTACCGGATCGGGAAAGATCAAGAGGAAGCACGCTTATCCTTCGCAATCCTTGAGAAGGACGATTACGGTCGTGTAAAAGAACTTTTGGTCCTGTAGTTTATTGTTTAACTGGAACGCAGTCTAAAGAAAAAGCGCCAACTATCGGCCACTGCCTCCAAAAATTTAATTAAAAATGCCTAGATCAGTTAATTCTGTTGCCTCAAGGGCACGCCGCAAGAAGATCCTCTCAAGGACCCGCGGCAACTTCCTCTCCAGGAAGAACGTCTGGACCGTAGCAAAGAACACCTACGAGAAAGGACTTACCTACGCTTATCGTGACCGCAAAGCCAAGAAGCGTGAATTCCGTTCCCTCTGGATACAGCGTATCAACGCCGCTGCCCGCCAGTACGGTCTCACCTACTCACAGCTTATGGGTCGTCTCGCAAAGCAGAACATCGGCCTCAACCGCAAAGTTCTGGCAGACCTCGCAATGAACAATCCTCAGGCATTCGAGGCAATTGTGAACTCTGTAAAGTAGTCATTGCGCCGTGAGCTGGAAGGAAATCATCCAAAACAAGTGGGTACGGCTGGGCTTCTGGTCGGCACTTTACCTTGCCTGGGTGATCTGGCTCGGAAACTATTGGTTCCTTATCGGCCTGGGTATCATCTTTGACCTCATTATTACCAAGAAGGTCAAGTGGCTCTTCTGGAAGAAAGAGTACGCACCCGGGGAAAAGCACAACTTTTGGCTGGACTGGCTTGACGCCATCATCTTTGCCGTAGTGGTTGTAACTTTCATCAATATTTTCTTCTTCCAGGCCTTCAAGATTCCTTCCTCGTCAATGGAGAGCACCCTGTACACAGGAGACCATCTCTTCGTGTCAAAGCTCGCCTACGGCCCCAGGGTCCCCCAGACCCCGCTCACAATACCCTTTACGCACAACCGTGCTTTCGGGAAGGAGAGCTATTCCACTCTCATTCAGAATAAGTACCGCAGGCTCAAGGGTTTTGGTGAAGTGAAAAGGGGAGATGTGGTAGTATTCGGGTTCCCCAACGGAGACACAGTCCTCACCCGCCGTCCCGCAGACGACTATTACGCCTGGGTAAGGGTTCTTGGCAGGGAAGAGACAATCCGCCAGTTCGGCCCCATCATCGTCCGGCCTTCAGATAAGAAGGACCATTACGTAAAGCGCTGTGTCGCCGTTCACGGAGACACGCTGGAAGTAAAGGACGGGCTTGTATGGGTGAACGGAGTGAAGGAACCGGATTACACCGGCCGACAGCTCACATATAAAGTAGTTACAAGCGGCTCCCGTATCAATCCGGCCAAGCTGGAGAAGATGGGCCTCAACCTTCAGGAACTCTATTTCGATCCAAAGCTTCCGGGTTATCCCATGATGCCTTTGACGGAAAGTAACCTTGAGAAGGTAAAGGAAATGGGGAGTGTGGTGGAAGTGGTTCCAAACCTTGAAACCTACCCCTCCTCCGGAGCAGAAACCGCAATCTTCCCCTTCACCGGGAAAACGCGCTGGACTTCGGACTATTTCGGCCCGCTCTGGATACCTGAAAAGGGTGTCACGGTGCAGCTGAGCCTTGAGAATCTGCCCCTCTATGAACGGATTATCCGGGATTATGAGCACAACAGCTTAGAGGTGGCCGATGGTATTATCCTCATAAACGGAGAACCCGCTACGGACTACACATTCAAGCAGGACTACTACTTCATGATGGGTGACAACCGACATAACTCCCTGGACTCCCGCTACTGGGGTTTTGTTCCGGAAGATCACATTGTTGGTAAGCCCTCCATCATCTGGCTCTCAACGGACGGAAGCCGCCGCTTCCCCAAGAACATCCGCTGGAAGCGCTTTTTAAAACTTGTATAACAATAAAAAAAGTAAAATATTATGTCAAAGGTTTGTCAGATAACCGGTAGGAAGAGAATGATCGGCAACAACGTTGCCCATTCCAACTCTTAAAGTGACCACCAAGGGTATGCGTATCATCGAGAAAAACGGTCTCGACGCAACTCTGAAGGCCGCCCAGGAGAAAGGATACGTAAGCCTTGTTTAACCCTTTAATCCTGTAAAATTATGGCAAAGAAACAGAAAGGAAACAGGGTGCAGGTCATCCTGGAGTGCACAGAGCAGAAAGCCAGCGGTGTTCCCGGTATGTCACGTTACATCACCACCAAGAACAAGAAGAACACCCCGGACCGTCTTGAGCGTATGAAATACAACCCCTACCTCAAGAAAGTTACTCTTCACCGTGAAATCAAGTAATCAATAGGAGATCTAAACTATGGCAAAAAAAGCAGTTGCAACCTTCGACGCTAAGGCCGGTGCAAAGCACATGGTGAAGGTTATCCGCATGGAAAAGAGCCCCAAGACCGGTGCCTACGTTTTCGTAGAGCAGCTGGTTGAGGAAGGCAAGGAGAAGGACTTCTTCGCAAAGAAGTAACTCCGTTTCACATCCACCTGTCGCAGGTGGAATTACAAAATGTCGCAGGTCTGCAAAAATGGCAGCACCTGCGACGTTTTTTATCTTCTATGGCCGATTTGTGTCGCAGGTTGACCGAAAAAAACAGACCTGCGACGGAATGACCGTTGAACTGCGACGTGTGTCTACTGTATATCTTCCAGTTTAAACAGGTCTTCTACGAATTCTTTCTTATCAAAGACCTTGAGGTCCTCTATGCCTTCACCTATTCCCACAAACTTGATTGGGAACTTGTAGGTGTCGGCTATGCCCACAACCACGCCGCCCTTGGCGCTGCCGTCCAGTTTTGTGATGGCCATTGCAGTGACGTCCGTGGCCTTGGAGAATTCCCTGGCCTGGATAAAGGCATTCTGGCCGGTAGAGCCGTCAAGTACCAGAAGGACCTCGTGAGGAGCGTCAGGTACTACGCGGCTGATGACATTGCGTATTTTGGTGAGTTCGTTCATAAGGTCCACCCTGTTGTGAAGGCGGCCGGCGGTATCTATGAGCACTACATCGGCATCTTTGGCAACAGCGCTCTTGACTGTGTCGAAGGCCACGGAGGCGGGGTCTGCGCCCATTGCCTGCTTCACTATATCTGCCCCGGCCCTCTCTGCCCATACGCAAAGCTGGTCCACGGCTGCGGCACGGAAGGTATCGGCCGCACCTATCACAACCTTCTTGCCCTGCTTCCTGAGCATTGAGGCAAGTTTGCCGATGGTTGTTGTCTTGCCAACGCCGTTCACGCCCACGACAAGGACCACATACGGCTTTTTGGTGAAATCGAAGGGCTGCACGGGAGCATCATCTCCCATAAGGTTTGCGATTTCATCCCGGATAAGGGCGGTGAGCTCCTGCATGTCCACGTATTTATCCTTCTCTACGGGTGAAAGCCCTTCCCAGCTTCTGGAAGAAGCCAAGGTTGGTTTTTTTGACGCCGTTTGCGAAAATACCCATATCACATCATTTTGAGTTTGCAAAGATACTCATTTTCTATGGATTCCGGCAGTTGTTTTTCCGTGAGGAAAAATGTAACTTTGTAGACTATTAGAAGATTTGTTTAAACTGGAAGATATACAATGAAATTAAGTTACGATTGGCTCAAAGAGTATCTTAAGTGTAACCTCACCCCGGAAGAGGTGGCAGAGGCCATGACCTCAATCGGCATAGAGGTAGACAGCGTGGAAACCAAGGAAGTGGTAGAAGGCGGCCTGAAGGGCGTTGTAGTGGCTCAGGTCCTTACCTGTGAGGCCCACCCGGACAGTGATCACCTCCACATCACCACCGTCAATGACGGCTCCCCGGAGCCCGTCACCGTGGTTTGCGGCGCCCCCAACGTGGCGGCAGGCCAGAAGGTTCTCTTTGCCCGCCTTGGCACCGTCCTCCCCGGAGACTTCAAGATCAAGAAGTCCAAGATCCGCGGTGTGGAGAGCTTCGGCATGATCTGCGCAGAGGATGAGCTTGGAATAGGCACCAGCCATGACGGCATCATGGTGCTCCCGGAAAACGCCCCCGTAGGCGTTCCCGCCAAGGAATACCTTGGTCTCAAGGATGAGTCCGTGATAGAGTATGAAATCACCGCAAACCGCATAGACGCCGCCTCCCACATTGGCGTTGCAAGGGACCTTTACGCATACCTTTTCAGCAAGGGAATGGAGGCTCAGCTAACCATCCCTTCGGTAGAAGCCTTCAAGGAAGGGGAAGGGGAGTCCATTCCCGTAGAGGTACTCACTGCCGATGGCGCACCCCGCTACACCGGCATCACCGTAAAGGGCGTGAAAGTGGCCCCCAGCCCGCAGTGGCTGCAGGAAAGGCTCATGTCAATCGGCCTCAAGCCCATCAACAACGTGGTGGATATCTCCAACTTCGTGCTCTTTGAAACCGGTCAGCCCCTCCATACCTTCGACGCCTCAAAGATTGACGGCGGAAAGGTGATTGTGCGCCGCGCCGCAGAGGGTGAACCCATCAAGACCCTTGACGGCATTGAGCGCAAGCTCCACGCCAGTGACGTTGTCATTGCAAACGTAAACGGCCCCATGTGCATTGCAGGTGTGTTTGGCGGAGAAGATTCAGGTGTATCAGACAGCACCGTGGACGTGTTCATAGAGGGTGCATACTTTGACCCCGTGAGCATCCGCAAAACCGCCAAGAGCCAGACTCTCTCCACGGATGCAAGCTTCCGCTTTGAGCGTGGCGCAGACCCTGAAGCTGCCCTTTACGCCGCAAAGCGCGCCGCCCTCCTCATCACTGAGGTTGCCGGCGGAAAGGTGGTTGGTAAGGTCCGTGAGTTCTATCCCAGGCCCATCGGCCGTGCAATGATAGAGCTGGATTACAACCGTATAGAGCACTTCATTGGTAAGAAGATCGGCCACGGCACCATCCAGAAGATCCTTCAGGGCCTGAACTACCAGTTTGTGGAAAAAACGGCCACCGGAGCACTTGTAGCCGCCCCCACTTATATGGTGGACGTCACCCGTGAGTGCGACGTAGTTGAGGAAATCCTTCGCATCTACGGCTACAACAACATTGAGCTGCCCCAGACTCTCAGGATGAGCGTCCAGCCCAGTGCCCAGCCGGAGCCTGAGGCCATCCGTAACAACATCTCCAACTTCCTTGCAGCCAACGGCTTCACGGAAACAATGAACAACTCCCTCACCAAGGAGGACTATTATACAAAGCTTGAGACTTATCCCGCAGAGCGCTGCGTCCACATTGTGAATCCTCTGAGCAGTGACCTTAACGTCATGCGCCAGACACTTCTTCTTAGCGGCCTTGAGGTTGTGGCATATAACCTTAACCGTCAGGCATCGGCCCTGAAGTTCTTCGAGTACGGTTCCGTATACCAGAGGCTCCCGGAAAAGGACGGCACCACCCTTGAGGGCTACGAGGAGCACCGCTGCTTCTCCCTCTTCCTTACCGGTACGCCTGACAAGGTTTGGAGAAATCCTGCCCAGAAGTCCAATTTCTTTGAGCTCAAAGGCTACGTAGAGGCCCTTATGGCCCGCTACCGCGTGGATGTCTCCACCCTCATTTCAGGCTCCGCTCCCGCAGACATTTTTGCAGAAGGCATCACCTACAGCCTTCCCGGCCGTGAGCCAGTGCTCCTTGCGACCGTGGGAACCATCAATCCCGTCCTTGCAAAGCGCTTTGGAATCAAGCAGCCCGTCTTTGCCGCAGAGATTAACTGGGAGGTATTCTTCACCCTTGTTAAGAGAGACAAGTTCTCCTTCAAGGAGCTGCCCAAGTTCCCTGAAGTCCGCAGGGACCTTGCCATCCTTCTGGACGAGGGCGTTCCCTATGAGGGCGTAAGGAAATCGGCCATACGTGCCGGCAAGAAGCTCATCAAGAGCGTTACCCTCTTTGACGTATACCGCGGGGAAAAGATTCCCGCCGGCCGCAAGCAGTACGCCCTTAACTTTGTGCTTCAGGACCCTGAGCGCACGCTCACGGACATTGAGGTTGAAAAGACCATGGAAAGGGTTCTGGAGGCCCTTAAGGCCGATTTTGGAGCAGTCCTAAGGTAGATGCGCCGTTTCCTTCATATCGTCCCCGTGCTTCTTGCGGTGCTGCTGGCTATATCGGCCTGCGGTCCCAAGAAGATATCCAAGGGTGATATGGAGGATATCTTCTACCTTATGTTCCTGCAGGACCAGAAAATCAAGCAGGACCGTTCCTTCAGGCAGATGGCCGATACCTCCCTTGTGTACGAGGGCATCCTTGAATCCAGGGGCTATGACACCGACGATTACCTCTACAGCCTCCATGAGTATCTGGCAGAACCTGAGAAGATGGAGAAGATAATGGGTAACGTGGCAGAGCGCATAGAGAAGGAACTCAAGGTTGTGAGGGCAGAGGCAGAGCTTGAAAAGTGGCGTGACAAGATGCTTGCAATCTATGGCAAGAAGATAGACACCACCAAGTTCCCAAGGCCCCGCATAAGGCCCGTAGACACCCTTAAAGTGCGTTTTGAAGGGGATTCGGCCTATATGCACAAGGAGATTGACTCCCTGAAACTTATCCCCCGGGATTCGCTCATTTTCTTAAGGGATACGGTAGATGTTAAGGCCGATACCCTTGCAGTGGCCGATTCCCTTGCAGTTCAAAAGGATTCCCTATGAGATACACGGCACGCACAGTCTACACCCTTGCCGGTGAGCCCATTGAAAACGGCTATGTGGATGTTGCCCCTGACGGCACCATCCTGGCTGTGGGGTATGCTGACGGCCCGGTAGAGGAGGGTGCAATCTGCCCCGGCTTTGTAAACGCCCATTGCCATGTGGAACTCTCCTATATGAAGGGCCTTTTCCGCAAAGGAACGGGCATGGCGGGCTTTATAGACCAGATAAATGAGCTCCGGGACACTTCCTCCATGGAGGAGAAGATAGATGCCCTGAAGGACGCTATGGACTCAATGTGGGCCTCCGGCGTTCAGGCCATGGCCGATATTTCCAACTGTGCCGATTCCTTTGAGGTAAAGGCCTCACATCCCATGTACACCCGCAGTTTCCTGGAAGTGTTCGGGGCTGTTCCGGAGGAGTGTGACTCAGTTATGGAGTATGTCACCTCCCTTCAGGAAAAGGCCGCTTCATACGGCCTAGACGCTGCTCCTACGCCCCATTCCTGCTACACCATGAGCCCGAAACTTGTGACGGCTTCATCGGCCGCAGGGCTTAAGAGCGGCTTCCTTTCCTTCCACTCAGAGGAGTCTGATGAAGAGGAGGAGATGATGCGTTTCGGCCGCGGCCCCATGTGGGACAACCGCGTGAGAAACGGCATCCCTACGCCTCCCGTTACGGGTACAAGCTCCCTGGAGTACTTCCTTGAGAGGGTAACTGCCGCAGTGCCGGCTCCCGTCCCCGGGAATGTCCTCCTGGTCCATGAATGCTGCCTTACCCCGGAAGGCGCCGCACGCGCCCGTGAGGTGCTCCAGCACCCCTACATTGCCGTGTGCCCCCTTTCAAACCTGTTCATCCACTGCGTCCTTCCTCCCATTCCCGTGATGAGGGAGAGCGGAATTCCCATATGCATAGGCACTGATTCCCTGTCTTCCAATGACCAGCTGTCAATGATAGATGAGATAATGTGCCTCAGGCGTGCCTTTGACGTCCCCATGCAGGAGCTCCTCACCTGGGCCTGCCTTAACGGCGCCCGCTTCCTTGGCCTCCAGGACCGCATCGGCACCCTTGAGCCCGGCAAAAAGCCCGGAGTGGTAAGGATATTAAACAACAAGTCCACCCGCCTATGCTAAGGGAAGACACAGTTTTCGGCCCCATCTTCAGCCGCAGGCTTGGAAGTTCCCTGGGCATCAACCTTCTGCCCCGGGAGGGAAAGGTATGCAACTTTGACTGCATCTACTGTGAGTGCGGCTGGAACAAAGACGGGCTTAATGACCGTACCATTCCATCGGCCCTGGATGTTGAGGCGGCGCTTCAGGCAAAGCTTTCCGCCTGCCTTGAGGCCGGAACTCCCATAGATTCCATTACATTCTCCGGAGACGGTGAACCTACGCTTAACCCGGAATTTCCCGCCATAATAGACATTACCCTCAGGCTCCGTGACAAATACTATCCCGCCGCAAAGGTCTCCGTCCTTACCAACGCCACCCGCTGCGGAGAGCCCGGTATCTTCGAGGCCCTGAGGAAGGTGGATAACCCTATCCTCAAGCTGGATGCCCCAACTGACGCCCAGGTGGCCCTTGTAAACCGTCCGGTAGGGGAGTATCACGTTTCAAGGATAGTGGAATGGATGGCCCGCTTTGAGGGGAATTTCGTCCTACAGACAATGTTCCTGAAAGGCCCCGGCTGGGCCACCGGAGACTGGGTGAAGGGCTGGATGGAGATAGTCCGGCGCATAAGGCCCCGTGAGATCCAGGTGTACACCATAGACCGTGAAACCCCCATGAAAGGCCTTGGGAAGTACTCCTATGAGGAGATGCTCTCCCTTGTTCAGCCGCTTATAGATGAAGGATATAAACTACAAATTAAAGCATAAAACTATGTCACTTTCTGCAAAATACGGCTATACGCCGGACAAAGAGGCCATCGACCGCCAGCTTGCCCTTATTGCCCAGAACCTTGAGAATATTGCCTCAGAGGATCTTTACAAGGCCTGCTTCGGCATTATGGACCAGACCACCCTTTCCTCTGACGACACTCCCGCTTCCGTAAGGAAGATGGTAGAGAAGGTTAACGGCATTCCCGCCGCTTTCCCCGGCTGGCCGCTCCCCGCATCCGTGTGCGTGTACCCCAACCTGGGTCACGTAGTAGCGGAAACCCGCAAGGACCCCGCCCTCCACGTAACCACCGTTGCCGGCTGCTTCCCCACATCCCAGAGCTGGATTGAGGTGAAACTCCGTGAGATTGAACTTGCAGTACGCGGCGGCGCCGATGAAATTGACATAGTCCTTGCCCTCAACAGTTTCCTTGCAGGGGACTATGAGACCGCAGGCGCAGAGATCAAGGCTTCCCGTGAGTGCATAGACCGCGTTGCAAAGGAACTTGGCCGTCCCGTGGTCCTGAAGGTTATCCTTGAGACCGGCCTCCTTGCCACTCCGGAACTCATTGCCGACGCCTCCTTCCTTGCCATGGAAAACGGCGCTGATTTCATCAAGACCTCTACCGGCAAGGTTAAGGTTAACGCCACTCCCGTCGCCGCCTGGGTGATGTGCGAGTGCATCAAGAAGTACTATGAGGCTACAGGCGTGAAGGTTGGCTTCAAGGCCGCCGGCGGCATTGCATCGGCCCTTGACGCAGTGTGCTACTGGACCATAGGCAAAACCGTCCTTGGAGATTCCTGGATGAACAAGGACCTCTACCGCTTTGGCGTGTCCTCCCTTGCCAACAAACTCCTCAGCGCCGTTTCCGGCACCACTGTCACGTATTTCTAGGAAGCGGATAATAAAGCAAAAAAGGATGGCCATCGAGCCATCCTTTTTTGTGCGCGAAATCAGAGTCGAACTGACACGTCCTTTCGGACACTACCTCCTGAGAGTAGCGCGTCTACCAATTCCGCCATCCGCGCGTTCTGTTTTTCGGGACTGCAAAGATAGGAAGAATTTTTGGAACTCCAAACATTTGCTCCCTAAATTTCCACACTGATGCACTGCTCCTCAGACCAGTCCCCAATCCGGAAGCGGATGTGCGTTACGGAAAGGGAGATGTGGATGGTAATGTCCTCAAGGTCGGTATCCGTCCAGTCATATCCGGCCTCCCGGATGTAGGTGCCAAGGGCGAAGGTTCTCACCACCTTGTCTTCCATCACTATGTCAAGAAGGAGGCGGTCGCTTGGGGCCTGCCTTGGAAGAGAACATACCCCGGAAACCGCCTTGCAGCTGAAATCTCCGGCGGCAGGCCTCCCGTCAAGGCTTATTCCGTCCACAACGCCCCTTACGGATATTCCTATGGGCTCCCCGTCTCCCGGCGGGCCGTCAAGGACCAGGGTCAATCGGCAGAAATTCTTATGAAGGGTGGCGTTCACCCTCAGTGCTTCGCTTTGGGCCGATATAACCCCGTGGTACAGGTACAGCGGGGGGCTCTGGGACCCGTAGGGGATATGCACGCCATCCCCCAACGGCGCTCCTGAGACGGCCATTATCCGTACCCGGGACCTTGGGACATCACGGTATATGACGGTGTCCCGCTGGACTGACCCTGCGTGGAATACTTCTCCGTCAACACTCTCCACGCGGTATTCTATGGGCCCCGGGCCGGACAGATGGAGGGCAAGTTCACATGGACACGCCCGGCGGTCTTCTTTCACTGCGGCGCAGGATGTAACCAGGAAAGAGACAAGAAGCGCCAGGCACGTCCATCTATTTGCCATAGCTGTTAAAGGTCTTCTGGATATCATCCCTGAGCCCTGGAGCTATCTTGATGAGTTCCTCCTTCAGAGTCCCGATATCCACCGCATTGGCATTGAGCGCCCTGTAAATCTCTCCTCTTGTCATTCCTCGCTCATACAGGTATGTGAGTATGTCGGGCTTGAACCAGAAACTGTTCCCATATGTGCCCATGGCGCCTTTGTAACGGTCCTTCACAAGCGACGCCTGCATGAAGTAGCCCCACATCTCTCCAACCTCGCAGTAGCCGGAATTATCGGCCGTCCCTGTTCCGTAGAACTGCCCGCCGCCGGTCACAAAGGACTGTATTATATATTGGATGTACGGCGACCAGAACGCTGTCCCCACCTTTGCAAAATGGCTAGAATGGGCAAGTTCATGGCTTGTGGCGCTGAATATGGCCTTGTAATTCTCCTGCCCGGACGTGCCTATGGTTATGTCCGGAAGGAAGATCTGGATAAGCCCCAGCCATACGCCAAGATACCTCTTCAGGAGGTCATTGTCCAGGAAGGCCCCGTGGTGCAGCATACAGGCGCTGGAGGCGCTGAGGCCGGGGAAAATCCAGATGCGCAGGTCTCCCGGGGGCGGGGCTATCTCAAGGTCCGTCTCCGTGCAGCGGGAGTAGTAGTCATAGGCAGCGTTATTCACGGCACAGCGGCGGAAAAGGGCTTCGTCTCCTGTAGCGCTCACGTCAACGTCTATCCCTTCAGGGCCGCCAAGGCCCATGGTGCTCACGGAAGCGGGCACAATGATGAAGTTGAATCCTATAGAGAAACCTTTCTCGTTCTTGAATACAATCCTGTAGCGCGGCCTTCCGGAGAAACTCTTGGGCATGGTGTAGTATCCGTCCCTTGAGGTATTGCAGGTTGCAAATTTCACAAAGATATTTGCCACAACCTGCACCCCTGAAACGCCTATGGGCTTACCACCGCTGAACTCCGGATCCGTAATGGTGATGCGTCCGGTGGGAAAGGACGCGGCTTTTGTGGGCGGGCACCAGAGATCCTCGTTCCCCGTGAGCCTGAAGGCCTCTTCCTCCACGGCCGTCCAGTTTATGTCATCGGCCTTTGTGGCATCATTTTCCGCCAGGTAGCACTCGTCCAGCACTTCATACCTGAGGCCTTCCGGGAACTTGAAGCCGGCCGGCACCACGGAGTACTGCCAGGTGATGGCGTCGTCCCCTATCTCCGGGTCCTGATAGTAGTCTCCCTCCCGAAGGATGCGGTAGTCCATTGGGTGGTCCATAAGGTAGAGCCCGCGAGCCTTAAGGGTGTCCATCTGCGCATCGTCCTTTGGCAGGAACCTTACGTAAAGGTCTGTGGCCGATAAACTTACGCGCCCAGCCTTGGTTGGATATGCCTTGGTGAGGGCGGCCTGCATGTTGGCCACTGTGTAGGGGTCGTCCAGCTTCTCTCCAAGCTGGATCATATCATGGTAGATCTCTCCATCGGCCATCCTGGAACTCTCTTCCGGAAGGCCGCTCCTCTGGCAGGAGAGAAGCGCCAGAGCCGGGACAAGCATTAATACAAACTTTTTCATATGCATCAATTTTTGGCAAAGGTGAGTAAAGTTATCCGTGTCACAAAGCGGGAAACGTTTAATTGAAAAATCGGCGCTGCAGGCCCTTCTGAGGCCGATTTTTGAGGGCGCTGAAACGGATAAATGCGGCAAAATGCCTGAGGGCGGGCAGGCGCCGGGGAAAAATCGGCCTTGGAAGGCCTTCTGGGGCACATGAAAAAAAATATCCGTTTCACTCTGAATGTGCACAAACGGTGTCTTTGGAAAAGGCAAAATAATTAGTAACTTTGCAGGATTTTAGAAGAAGCACTTTTTAATATGCAGGACATCAGAAACATAGCCATCATCGCTCACGTAGACCACGGCAAGACCACCCTCGTTGACAGAATGATCTATCAGGCAAATCTTGTACGCCGTCCGGAGGATCTTGGCAACCTTATCCTGGACAATAATGACCTTGAAAGGGAGCGCGGTATCACCATCCTTGCAAAGAATGTGTCCGTCACCTACAAGGGCGTAAAGATCAACATCATTGACACTCCCGGCCACAGTGATTTCGGCGGAGAAGTTGAGCGCGTTCTCAATATGGCCGATGGCGTACTGCTGCTTGTGGATGCCTTCGAAGGCTGCATGCCCCAGACCCGCTTTGTCCTGAACAAGGCCATCGACATGGGAAAGAAGCCCATCGTTGTCATCAACAAGGTGGATAAGCCAAACTGCCGCCCGGACGAAGTCCAGGAGGAGGTTTTCGAACTTATGTTCAACCTTGGCGCTAACGAGGACCAGCTTGATTTCAAGACCATCTATGGATCGGCCAAACAGGGCTGGATGTCCCTGGACTGGAAAAAGCCCACCGGTGACATCACCGCCCTCCTTGACACCATCCTTGAGGAAATCCCCGCCCCGGCCGTGATTGAAGGCACGCCCCAGATGCTTGTCTCTTCCCTGGAGTACAGCCCCTATGTGGGCCGTATCGCCGTTGGACGCATCACCCGCGGCAGCCTCAAGACCGGAATGCCCGTGAGCCTTTGCAAGCGCTACGACATTGTTGAGAAGTCCAAGATCAAGCAGCTGATGGTCTTCGAAGGCCTTGGAAAGGCCAATGTAGACGAAGTCCAGTGCGGAGACATCTGCGCCGTTGTGGGCATCGAAGGCTTTGAGATTGGAGATACCATTGCCGATTTCGAGAATCCGGAGGCCCTTCCTCCCATCGCCGTGGACGAGCCCACCATGAGCATGCTCTTCATGATTAACAACAGCCCTTTCTTCGGGAAGGACGGCAAATACGTCACTTCCCGCCACCTGAAGGACCGTCTGGAAAAAGAGCTTGAGAAGAACCTTGCGCTTCGCGTAAAGCCCGGCATCAATGCCGATAGTTTTGTGGTATACGGCCGCGGCGTCCTGCATCTTTCAGTGCTTATTGAGACCATGCGCCGTGAGGGCTTCGAGCTACAGGTTGGTCAGCCCAAGGTTCTGGACAAGACCATTAACGGCCAGAGGTGTGAGCCCATCGAGGAACTCTCAATAGAGGTTCCGGAGCAGTTTGTGGGTGCAGCAATTGAGCTCTCTACACGCCGTAAGGGCGCGCTTATCCGTATGGAACCCCGCGGAGACCGTACTCTCCTTGAGTTCGAGATCCCTACCCGCGGCCTTATGGGCCTGAGGAGCAACCTTCTCACCGCCACACAGGGTGAGGCTGTGGTTGCCCACCGCTTCAAGGATTACCAGCCTTACAAGGGAGATATAGAGATGCGTTCAAACGGCTCCCTGGTGTCCCTGGAAACCGGAGAAGCCATTGCCTACTCCATGAACAAGCTCCTTGACAGGGGCCGCTTCTTCGTGGAGCCCGGAGAGGAAATCTACGGCGGTCAGGTAGTAGGGGAGCACACCCGTGAGAGGGACCTTAACATCAACATCTGCAAAACCAAGAAGCTCACCAACGTGCGTGCTTCCGGCAGTGATGAGAAGGTGGTCCTTCCTCCCGCAATCAAATTCTCATTGGAGGAAGCCCTGGAATATATCCAGGAAGATGAGCTTGTGGAGATCACTCCTAACCATATGAGAATGCGCAAGATTCAGCTTGATCCTCTGGACAGGAAAAGAAATTCCGTCTCAGAAGATTGATAATTGGAAAATTATTGCTATCTTTGCACCCCTTAATCAGTTTTTGAGGTAATGTGTAAAATCATAATACCCTTGAACGGTTGGGCTGCCGGGGAGCGGAAATTCCGCTTTACGGCAGGTACAGAGTTCTTTCAAATGTTTGGCAATCAGGAAATCCTGGACGCAAACGTTAACGTGGAAGTGAGAGTGACAAAGGAGGGTTCGCAAAAAGTAGAGGCGGACGTCACACTCAAAGGAAGCGTTACAGTCCAGTGTGATCGCTGCCTGGAACCGCTTCAGATTCCGGTGGATGAGAATCCACAGGAGGTTTTCAAACCGGGAACGGTGGAAATCGAGTGGGATCTGAGTCAGGAGGTGTATGATTACATCTGTCTGGCAATGCCCCTGCAAAGGGTGCATCCTGAAGGGCAGTGCAACCCGGACACCGTCCGGTTCCTGGGCCAGAGTGGGCCAAAGGACGAGGAGGCTGGCAATGAGAACAGCCCGTTTGCGGCCTTGAAAGGACTTTTTAAAGAAAAATAAACAATTAAAATTATAAACAATGGCACATCCTAAACACAAAATCTCAAAGCAGAGAAGAGATAAGCGTCGTACCCACGACTTCGCTCCCGTTCCCACTCTGAGCGTTTGCCCCAACTGCGGAGCCACAGTGATGTATCACCGTGTTTGCCCTGAGTGCGGCTACTATCGTGGTCGTCAGATCATTGAAAAGAGCGCAGAGTAATCAGCGCTTTTTTGCATGATGGCCCGGTAGTTCAACGGATAGAACGGAAGTTTCCTAAACTTTAAATAGAGGTTCGATTCCCCTCCGGGCTACCCAAGTGGAATTTTCAGAATTTTCTGGAGATTCCACTTTTTTCTGTCCTTGTAAGTGCTTGGTTTCGTGGAAGATAATGCTAAGCAAATGGTTAAACCGGGAGGTTTTACATCTTTCTCCGTCAAAATAAATTTTTTCGGGAAAAATCGAACCTAATAGTTTAATTTTTACTTCTGGAATAATAATAGTTTGTTTTTTCATGATAGTTTGATTATTAGTGTTTTCATTCAAATATTAGGAAACTACTTGATGATATTCCGGAATCGAGGCATTTGGAATATGGTATGGTATGGTTTTCGTAGAATTCAATGACCGTATGAGATCAAGGAGAATCATCAGGGGAATCATTATCTCGGCCTTCCTTCTATTGGCCGGGATTATCTATTGCAACGTCAGGATAAGCAGCTATTCCAAAGGCCGTCTGTATGATTCCCCGACGGATATCCCTCACTATCATACTGCTCTTCTTCTTGGCACATCACCGGTAGGAAGGTTCGGAGGTCCCAATGCATTCTTCATAGCCAGGATCAATGCCACAGCCGAACTCTATGAAGCAGGCAAGGTCGATCGGATTCTTGTGAGTGGAGATAACCGGCACAAGAACTACAATGAACCCCAGGCTATGAAACAGGCTCTAATGGAAAAGGGTATACCGGAGGATATTATATTTCTGGATTATGCAGGCTTCAGAACATACGATTCGGTTATCAGGGCGAAGGAAGTGTTTGGACAGGAATCATTTATTGTTGTCAGCCAGCAATTCCATACAGAAAGAGCTGTATTCATCGCCGGAAAAAAGGGAATAGATGCTGTCGGTTATAATGCCAATGATGTTCGTTTTCGATCCGGCGGCATCATTACACACGTCCGGGAATGGGGCGCAAGGTGTAAGGTCTTTCTGGATCTGTTGTTTGGAAAGAAGCCGCATTTCCTTGGAGAGCCGATCGATATTGGATAAAATAAATCCAGGCCCCTCTACTGGAACCTGGAATCAATCAACCAACATTTCCAAAGTACTTCTGTCTCCACCACTCCTCCTCATCGGCATCTTCATAGGTATTCTTGTGTCCGCTTCTCGATCCAGCTACCAAAGATCCTCATAATAGCCCGGTCCTGTTTCTTCCTAGCATCATTTCCACCACTAGCTTGAGCGTGGATTCTGTTCATAAAATCTTGGTAATTAAATTCTCCCATAACTGTTATTTGCATTTTCAGATAAGGAATACGGCGGATTGGATGGAGAAATGGTATATTGTTATTTGGAGATTAAACAATAATCCTTATATTTGCAGAAAAATAAGAATTACTTACTTTTCTTAAATATCGGATATTATGGCAA
>ONXC01000023.1 GCA_900321715.1 uncultured Bacteroidales bacterium
GCACCACGTCCAAAAAGTGGCTGGACCAGGTCCGCGAAGGCCCTGGACCAGGTCCACTGTGTATAGCCCAACGTACTTGCAACGTACTTGAATGGCATAGAGCCTTTGACCAGGTCCAGGGGGAATTTGGCCGAGGTGTGGCTGATTTTTGGCCTTGGTGTGGCCGATATTTGGCCGCGGTGTGATTTTGTGTGGTGGACCAGGTCCACCGAGTGTGGCTCTGAGGTGTCTGTGGGGCATGGTGGTTGGACCAGGTCCAAGGGGTAAAATGGCACCACGTCCAAAAAGTGGCTGGACCAGGTCCGCGAAGGCCCTGGACCAGGTCCACTGTGTATAGCCCAACGTACTTGAATGGCATAGAGCCTTGGACCTGGTCCACGGCGTGTCCGGCACAGGCATAGTGATAATAGTGAAGCATAGATCAATGGGCCCGAAACTAAGAATAGTTCGGGGTAAGCGAGCAGCGGCCAAGGAGGTCCGTGGTGAGGATGCCGTCGGCCTCCATCACGGTGACGGCGGTGAGCACTTCCTGGTAGGGGAGGATGAGCTGGGCCGATAGGGCCTCCACGGTGATCCCAAGGTTCTCTTTCACGGCTTCGCCTATCCTTACCTGGGCCGATAATTCCCCGTATTTCCGCGTGAGGATACTTCTCAGCGTGGCACCGGACCCCGCTGCCCAGGAGCCGCCGGCCCCGCGGGATGGGCGCCCAAGACCTAGTTCTCCCACCAGTTCTTCCGGGGAGGTGATGATCCGGGCCATCTGAGCGTGGATGAGAGAGTTGCAGCCGGCGGAGCGGATGTCGTCAATCCTTCCTGGCAGGGCAAAGACCTCACGGCTATACTCGCAGGCATAGCGTGCGGTCATGAGGGAGCCGCCGCGGGTCTTTGACTCCACAACAATCACTGCCGATACCAGCCCTGCGATAATCCGGTTCCTCCGAAGGAAGTTCAGCGCCACCGGTGAGGTACCCATGGGATAGTCCGTAATGAGTCCGCATCCGGGCCGATGCACGATGTCCACGGCAAGGCGCTCGTGCTGCACCGGATAGATGCTGTCAATGCCCGTAGCCATGACTCCGATGGTCCCAAGGCCGCACTCGAGGGCTGTGCGGTGGGCGATTCCGTCGGCCCCGAGGGCCATACCGCTCACTATGCACGGCTGAATGGGGGCTTCGGCCAGCGCCCTCACCAGTTTCTGGCACCAGAGCCGTCCGTAAGGGCTTATGTCCCGCGTTCCCACAAAGGCTATCATGGGCCGGAGGCCGAAAATCTCAGTGGGCGAGGAACAGCCGTTAAGGTAAAGCCCCAGCGGCGGGCCAGCGCACTCCCTGAGCGGCTCTGGGTAGTCCTCGTCTATGATTGTGAGGAAACGGTAGCCGCGGGAGTCAATGCGTGAAAGCTCATTCCTGGCCCATTCCAGGGCTGATGGTGTGAGCTCTGAGAGGAGCTCCGGGTGGGATGCCCGGTCGGGGCCGGGCATGACGGAGGAGGGGCCGGGCATGACGGAAGGGTCGTGTGCGGCAGAAGAGAAGCACCCCAGGGCGCTGCCGGCCTTCTCAATGAGGGAGACCGCAATGGTGGGGTGATAGCCGAAAATCTTGTTCAGGGCGCATAGCGCCACGTGTTCATCAGAGTAGTTCATGGCGCCAAAAATATGCTAAAAAAAAGAGAAACAACGCCCTCCTTTTAAAGAAAGCGTTGTTTCACGTGAATTATTTTACGTTTCAGTGGAATCAGTCCAAAAACAACTGTTGTTTCACGTTAAAGAACAAGCAGTGCGTCTCCGTAAGGACCAAACCTGTAGCCTTCCTTGAGGGCTTCCTCATAGGCTGCCATCACGGGCTTGTAGCCTCCGAATGCGGCAACGCTCATGAGCATGGTGCTCTGGGGAAGGTGGAAGTTGGAAACTATGGCATCCGGCACGGAATACTGGTACGGAGGGAAGATGAACTTGTTGGTCCAGCCGTCAAAGGCATTCACCTGATGAGTGGTGGTGACATAGGTCTCCAGGCCCCTCATTACGGTGGCGCCAATGGCAACTACCTTCTTTCCGCTGCGCTTTGCCTTGTTGATGGCTTCTGCGGCATCCTCCGGGATGATGAGGCGCTCTGAATCCATCCTGTGCTTGGAAAGGTCTTCCACATCTACGGTGCGGAAATGGCCGATTCCCATATGCACGGTTATGAAGGTTTTCTCTATGTCCTTGAGGATCATGCGGTTGAAGAGTTCCCTGGAGAAGTGCAGGCCGGCAGCCGGAGCGCTCACTGCGCCCTCGTGCTTTGCGAAGATGGTCTGGTAGTTCTCAATGTCCTCAGGGGTGGTCTTTTCCTTCACCCATTCCGGAACGTAGGGCTCTCCAAGGCCGAAGAGGGTTTCCTTGAACTCCTCATAGGTGCCGTCAAACAGGAAACGCAGGGTGCGGCCGCGGGAGGTGGTATTGTCAATTACCTCTGCTACAAGGGACTCATCCTCTCCGAAATACAGCTTGTTGCCGATACGGATCTTGCGGGCGGGGTCCACGATCACGTCCCAGAGGCGCTGCTCACGGTTGAGCTCACGGAGAAGCAGGACCATAATATCGGCCCCGGTCTTTTCCTTCTTGCCATACATACGGGAAGGAAACACCTTTGTGTCGTTAAGGACAAAGATGTCTCCCTTTCCGAAATAATCTATGATGTCTTTGAAGAGCCTGTGCTCTATTTCACCGGTGTCTTTGTGGAGCACCATGAGACGGGCTTCGTCGCGCCAGCGGGTAGGCTCCGATGCAATACGATCCTGCGGGAGGTCGAAGTTAAATTGCGAAAGTTTCATTTTGCGGTTTTAGTCGATACTTTAATAATACGGCCGCTACCGCAAAAAAGTTTCATCGCATGAATCTTGACTACGGAGATATGAACAAGATTCCTTGCACTCAGATGCGTCAGGCTACACGTCCATCCTTATCCTTTTAGCCTTGGGATAGAGGTTGTTACACCTTGTCCCAAGGTTTTTTGCCGCCCCAAGGGGATGGCCCTCATAGCAAATTGTAATAAGGCCGATGGGGGCATCAGGGAGCTTCAGTGCATCCCCGTGGAGATACTGAAGCGCTGTACGGCGGTCTACATTCACGTGGGGGGCGTCCTGCCCGGCGGTTTTGCCGTCCTGCCCGACGTGATCGGGCATCTGGACCTTGAATATCTTCAAGGGGTCTCCGCGGCGTATGCCGTCGGTTTCCCCGTGCTTTCTCAGCGCTGCCACATACTGGCCTTCTCCGGGCACGAAGCCGGGAAGGAGAACCTGGCCGTAGCGTGTGAGGATTGCGGGAGGGAAGTCCTCCGGGGGGAGGATATCGGCCCCTAATTCTGAAGCAATCCACTCCACTGTGTCGTCGTTCTCAAAGTGGTTGAAGGTGCAGGTGGAGTAGATGAGGATGCCGCCTGGGACAAGGGTGGGCCAGATATCTGAAAGGATGCGGCGGCTGCGGGCTGCGCAGAACTGAACTGTCTCAAGGGACCAGTCCTCAACGGCCTTGGCGTCTTTGCGGAACATTCCTTCCCCGGAGCAGGGGACATCGGCCACTATCATGTCAAAGAGCGGCGCATTCCCAAAGGCCGATGGATCGCGTGATACAGCGCCTGTACGGCTGTCTCCCCAGGTTTCAAGGTTGGACCTTAGGGTGTTGTATCGGGCCCGTACAACTTCATTTGAGAGCAGGGTGAAGTTGTCTCCAAAACGTTCACGCAGGGATGCGGCAAGGTCTGTGGATTTGCCGCCGGGGGCTGCGCAAAGGTCAAGGACGCTCATGCCGGGGCGGTCCATGAAGCGCCTTGCTACGTGGCCGGGGAACATGGCGCTGGTGTCCTGCACATAGTAGCATCCGGCGTGGAAAAGAGGGTCCAGGGTGAATGACGGGCGTTCTTTCAGGATGTAGCCGTAGGGACTCCAGGGCACTTTTTCAGCGTCCGGGAACGGGCATTCCGTGAGTTTGGCGGGGTTAAGGCGAATAGATACGGAAGGCTCCCCGGTGAGTGCCTTCAGCGCAATCTCCGCCTTGTCTTTGCCAACAGAATCGGCCAGTAATTTCCTGAATTCCTCTGTCACTTCATCCACTCCTTTGGATCGAACCCTTCCGGCATTTTGCCGTTGGAGGCATCCACAAGGCCGTCCACAACCTTGTCTAGGGCTTCCTTCACCTTGCCGGAGAGCATCATCTTCATCATGAGGTTAAGATCGGCCTCCACTTTTATGTGGAAATCCGTCTTGTAGGGATCTTCTGCGGCGGGATCGAAGTGAAGGACTATGTGGAAGGCGAAGGGCGCACCGTAGTCCACAAGCTCTATGCGGGAGTAGGGGACTCTCTCATGGACCTTCACGCCAATGTTGAAGCCCTGGACCGTTGCCTGGAGGGTGTCGAAATCGGCCGTAATCATGTCCTTCTTGTCTTCAGGGAGCATGGCCTTGAAGTTCTGAAGGTCCGTGAAAGACATGTACAGCTCATGGGGCTGACGTGAAACTATGCCGTGTTTACTTTCTATTGTTGTCATAAGTTTGTATCTTTGTAACTCCGCAAAGATAGCAAAATATGCATAAAATCTACTTTGGAAAGCGCACAATTATAATCTGTTCCCCTCAGGAGGAGGCTTTGGCAGATCCTAACTCCGTGGAGTTCCACGTTGGGGAAAAGCTGGATATCCATCATCTTGTAAGGATGTTCGAGGTCCAGGACACGCTTTCCCGCATATACATTCCGGCCGATGACGAGGAAAAGACCTATCGCCGCCTCTGCGCAGAGTTCAAGGAAGTGAATGCCGCAGGTGGGCTTGTGAGTAACCGCCGCGGAGACTTTCTCCTTATATCCCGTAACGGCCTCTGGGACCTTCCCAAGGGGCATCAGGAGCCCGGTGAGGACATTGAAATCTGCGCCGTCCGTGAGGTTCAGGAAGAGACCGGTGTGGACCAGCTTGAACTGCGGCGTCTTATCTGCATCACGGACCACGTGTATCTGCGTGATGGCCTTTGGCACCTCAAACACACCTGGTGGTATGACATGCTGTACACGGACCCCACCAACCTCACCCCCCAGCGTGAAGAGGACATCACCAAGGCCGCCTGGGTGGCAAAATCCTCCCTCCCTCCGTTCCTCAAGAACACCTACCCCTCCATCGTTGAGGTTTTCCGGGAGGCCAGGATCTGACCGTTCTCCTATGGCGCTGATCCCCGCACTCCCATAATACTTCTCCCCTGGCGGTGGAGGTCAACGCGCTGATTACCAGCTACTTACACGGGTTTCTACCAGAAAAAGTTCTGGTAGAAGCTCTCATAATGCGCTGTGTTTCAATTACTTAGCTTCCACTGAGATGCTGCTTACGGTAGAGTTCCCAGCTGTTGAAGAGGTTCTGCCAGATGGCGTAGAGGCCGCCGGCAACGGATGTGACAGGAGTCATGTAGTTGTAACCCAGCCAGATAAGGAAACCGGTGTTCTTCTGGCCAAGGGCCTGGCCGGGGGTGATTTTATCGGCCCCAAGACGGCGTCCGGTAAAGAACTGCAGGAAGCAGCAGAACACTGATACCAACACTATTCCGGCGATAGCTGCTGCTCCAAGGCCGCTTTCCATGAGCGCGCGGGTGGCAAGGATCATTGCCAGGGTGAGCCCCACGCCCCAGATATAGAATGAATTGGAGCTCCATCTCATCAGGCCCCTCTGGAGCCGGTGCGTTGTGTAGCGGATGGTCCAGGCCAGCAGCCCCGGCAGCACCAGCACAGGGAAAACCTTCAGCGCAATGTGCCCCACGTATGCCCAGAAGCCCATTGTGGCCGATGGATTGACCAGGGGGATCACCAGCGGAATGAGGAAGGTGCCGGCAAGGTTTATCAGCACAAGATAGGTGACGGTGCCGGCAAGGTTCCCGCCCAGTTTTTCCGTAATGACCCCTGCGGCCGATGCCGTGGGGCAAATAAGGCACAGCATGGCGCACTCAAGGAGCATGCGAATGTCTCCAACGGGCATAAAAGAAATTATGGCCGATAACCCCAGGAACAGCCCCACCTGGAACGCCAGCGCAAGGAAGTGCCAGCGGGTGAAACGGAGGTCGTGGGGTGAGATCTTCACAAACTGGAAGAACAGGAGGGTGGCGATGACAACGCGCTGGCCTTCTGAGACAAGAAGGTGCAGGATGCGCTCATGGCTGTGAAGCCCCGGAGTGAAGTAATAGACAAGATATAGGCTTATGCCCAGAACAATTGCTCCGGGCAGCATCCAGTCATTCAAAAGTTGCCGTGTGCGGCTCATTTCCTGGAGAAAATGCGGTCTATCAGAGGATCCGTAAACCTCATGCAGATGCCAGTGAGGACGGCCAGGATGAGGGTGCCCTCACGGATGACCACGGTATGGCCGTTACCATCCAGGAGCCCGAACACAATGAAGGAGAACGCGGCCGTAAAGGCAACCATCACAATGTCAAAGATTACCTTCACCCTGCTGAACGGGCTCTTTGTAACCTCCGACAGCACCGCCACAAGTTTATCTCCGGCAAGGATCCAGCCGTCTCCCACCACCTCCAGTTTAATGCCGATAGCAGTGAGAACTACCGCTCCCAGACTCAGGAGGATCTGAACCACATAATTTGTGGCCGGGGCGTTGATGGCATTGAAAAGCCAGATTGAAGCGTCACACATATAACCAAACACAAAGGCCGCTGGGATCTGCATCAGGAAACGGAGTTGAAACTTCTTTCCAAGCAGGGCCCACTGGGTGAGAATGAACACAATGTGCATCATCCATGTGAATGTGCCGATAGAGATGGCTCCCCACTTCAGTGAAAGGATGGTGGGAGGGCAGGACGGCGGGGCAATCCCCAGGTTGCTCTTTATGGAAATACCCACTCCCAGGGCCACCAGAATAAGGCCCAGAGTGGATATGCTGTATCTTCTTAGAATGTCTGAACTCATAACAGGTACAAAGGTACGAAAAAAAACGGACAAGGAAGCGGTGGAAGCTAAGTGTTTGAGACACAGTGTGTTATGAGAGTTTCTACCAGAACTTTTTCTGGTAGAAACCCGTGTAAGTGGCTGGTAGTCAGCGTGTTGGCTTCCACCGCCAGGGGAGAAGCGTGAGGGGGCGGGGGAGAAGGGGTTGGGAAAGTTGTGAAAATACGTTATATTTGTAGGCTATGTCTAAGATAGGGAACATACTGCTGCCAATAGCTGTGGCCGGTCTGGTTGCAGCTCAGACGGTGGGCGTGGAGGTGAACCGCGCCGCCCGCCTGCACAAGTGGTTCCCCGTTGCCGTGAAGGATACGGTTGTGGCCGATACATCCGCAGTGGCAGACAGCCTCAAGGCCGCAGTGGACAGCGCCGCAATCTCCCTCCAGCACAGGCGTGACAGCATCCAGGCCCTCATTGACAGCCTGAAAGCCAAGGCCGATACAGCCAGGATGGACTCACTCTACGCTATCCTCATGCAGATGGATTCATCGGCCAGAAGTCCTCTTGACAGTCTGGCAGAAGAGGAAGACTTTGACCTTTTTGCCATTCCCCAGGAGGACACAATGCCAAAGGTCTACGCCCGTGACACCATGAAGGTGCCGGACAGCCTGAAGCTCACTGACCCTTTCCTCTATGAGTGGTATGTAGCCGTCAAGGACTCCTTCACCCACAGGCTGGTGGTAGATTCCCTCAAGGCCGAAGGAGACTCCCTCCTCTGGCCCCGCATAGATTCCCTGTATCTGGACGATTCCACACGTACCGCCAAGGAGAAGTTCGAAAGGTGGTACGCCGGCCTCACCAAGGCAGAGCGTAAGCGCTATGACTATGAGCAGAAGCTCCCCATCCTCCTCCACCGCCAGGATTCCATCCTCAAGCGCAAGGACAGTATCAAACGCGTTAAGGACAGCATACGCCAGAGCACTCCCAGGATACTTGAAACGGCGTTTTTACCGGACAGCCTGTACTACAAGCGTCTCATCTCCTGGAAGCGTGAGCGCATGTACAACAGCATAGAGTACAAGGAGTGGGACACCACCGCCAACTACCGTTTCTACGACTATCCTTACATGAGGGAGGACGTAGGCGCCACCTGGCTTGGCTTCACCGGAACCGCCGTCCAGCATTTCAACTTCTTCAGAAGGGGCCGGGAACTCACTCCCAGCTACTATGAGCCCATGGAAACCTGGACTTACACGGCAGATAACATCCCCTTCTTCAACACCAAGACCCCTTACACGGAGTGGGAATACTACGGGTCCCTGTTCTCCAGCGGCACTCAGGCCAATGACGCATTCCGCATTTTCACTACCCAGAATATCCTCCCGCAGCTGAACCTCTCCCTGGAGATGAAGCGCTACGGCGGCGCAGGTAACCTAAAGAATGAGGAAACAGACAACCGCACGTACTTTGTCACGGCCAACTGGCTGGGGAAGAAGTGGCTGGCCCACGCTGGATTCATCTCCAACAGCATCACCCGCCAGGAAAGCGGCGGTGTCATTGACAATTTCTGGATCAGGGATACCTCAGTTCAGGTGAGGGAAGTGGACGTGAACCTGCCGTCGGCCACAAACCGCTACAAGAAAACCACGGTATTCTTTGACCACAACTACCGTATTCCGTTTGAGTTCATTGAGAAGCTGAAGCATAGAAAGGACACCACCTGGGTGCCTTCCGATACCCTCAATACCAACACCACAACCGCCTTCATAGGGACGGGGACGGAATGGACCACCTATAGTAAGAAGTACGTGGACAACACCTCCCAGCCCCTGGCAGAGTTCTACGACGAAACCTTCTACATAAATCCCACAAAGAGCACGGACTCCCTCCGTACCATGCGTCTTGACAACCGCATCATCTTCCGTCTCCAGCCATGGAAGGAAGATGCCATTGTGTCCAAGATAGAGGGTGGTGTGGGAGACAGGCTCCAGACATTCTACCTAAGGCAGCCGGGGTACTCCCTCAAAAAGCCTGTGAACACGGTGTGGAATACAATGTACCTGTATGCCGGCGCAGAGGGCCGGCTCAGCAAGTACCTTGAGTGGGATGCCACAGGGCGTTACCATTTCACAGGGCTGGAGGCCAATGACTTCAGCCTTGGAGGGCGTGTCAAGCTGAATATCTTTCCCTTCAGGCGGTATCCGTCCAGCCCCATGAGCCTGGAGGCTTCCGTTCAGACATACCTGAACACACCGGATTTCTATCAGCAGCATTTCTACTCCAACCACTACATGTGGGAGAACAGCTTCCAGAAGATTTCCACAACCAAGATCCACGCCACCTTCAGCGTTCCCAGATGGGACCTCAAGGCTGAGGCCGGCTATGCCCTCCTTGCAAATAACATCTACTACGACACCCTGGGTATCGTGCGCCAGAATACCGTGCCCATGAGCGTCCTCACAGCCGCACTTACCAAGAATTTCAAGTTCGGCCCGGTGCATCTTGACAACCAGGCCCTGTTTCAGCTGTCCTCCAACCAGGACGTCCTGCCGCTGCCAACCCTTGCCCTCAACCTCAGGTGGTATTTGCAGTTCAACGTGGTGGATCCCAAGGTCATGAAGCTTCAGGTGGGCGTTAACCTGAGGTACAACACCCTGTGGTATGCCCCTTCATACAACCCTGTGGCCGGCGTGTTCACCAACCAGAAGCAGCAGCTTTACGGCAACGCTCCCATATTCGATCCCTTCATCAACCTCCAGTGGAAGAAGGCCTGCATATTCATAAAGTTTGAGAATATGGGTAAGGGCTGGCCTCTGGATAAGCACGAATACTTCAGCGCCCACCATTATATCCAGCCTCCGGCAGTGTTCAAATTTGGAATCTCATGGCCGTTCTACCCGCCTCTCGGCAAGGTCAGGACCCTCAGCGAAAGGGCCGGTGCCGGTATGGGCGGCGGCGGAGGAGGCGGTTTTGGCGGCGGCCTCGGCGGTGGCCTTGGCGGCATGCTCAAGGGTGGCCGATAAACTATGAAGACGCGTACTCTCGCATATACGGCGGCCTTTACGCTGCTGCTCCTTCTCATCCCGCATAAGAGCAGGGTGCCATCGGCCGAAACCCCTGAGGAAATAATGGCAAATGAGCGCTCCTCGGAATCCCTCAGCGCCTACGACAAGGTGATCAAGGCTACGGCCGATTCCCTGGAGATGGACTGGCACCTTATTGCTGCCGTGGTGTACCACGAGTCCCGTTTCCACAACGAGGCACAGTCGGCCCGCGGAGCCGTTGGCCTCATGCAGATCCTCAGTTCCCGCTATTCCCAGGAATATCTCCTTGAGCCCGCAAACAACCTGAGGGTGGGTTCAAGATACTTAAAGCGCCTTGAAACAATGTATTCCAGCGTGGCGGCAAACCCCACCGAGGCTCTGAAGTTTGCCCTTGCGGCATATAACTTTGGGGAAGGGAAGGTGTGGCGCCTCATTAAGCAGGCACAGGACGCCGGGGAGGATGCCAGCCGCTGGGACGTTGTAGCCGCCACGCAGCTTCCAAAGGGCCACCACACCGTTGCCTACGTTGAGAAGGTGCTGGACACCTATTCCTATTATTACAGCAAGTATTAGTCGGCCTTGACGGTCTCCGCAGGGTCTATCTTGGAGATGGAAAGGGCGGGGAGCCACATGAGGAGGACTATGCCGGCGAAGGCAGCAATATCGGCCCCCAGGATGCCCCAGAAGGGGAGATGGACGGGGACGAATGAGACAAAGTAGTTGGCAGGATCCAGTTTGATAAGGTGCGTTGTGCCCTGGATAAGGCAGAAAAGGAACGCCAGGGCATTGCCGATGAGCATCCCTTTGAGCACGGCCTCGGCGCCAATACGCACGAATAATCGGCCTATTGCCCTGTCCTGCATCCCCAGCGCCTTGAGGGTGCCGATGAGAGGGATGTCCCTCAGGAGCATCACCAGAAGGCCGCTTATCATGTTGAAACCCGCAACCAGCGTCATGAGGATAAGGACGATGAGGACATTCACGTCCAAAAGCCCCAGCCAGTCAAAAATCTGCGGGTAACTCCGGGCCGATGAAATGACATAGAGCCCATTCTCATCCTCGTCAGGGCTTGTTGAGAGGATGTAACCGATATGGGCCTCGATGTCCTTGAGGACCTTTGGTGAAGCGTTTTTAACTTTTACTTCCAACTGGGAGACGCTGGTTGAATCCCAGCCGTTAAGCCGCTGCATGTCTTCAAGGCGGGCGTACACAAGGAGGTTGTCGTCTGTTTCTATGATGTCACGGTGCTCTGCCGTAATGTGGAACTTACGAGCACGGACCTTTTCCCCCACAAAGTAGGTTGTGAGGTCTTCGCCGGCCTGAAGGCCCGTGATTTCTGCCAGGCGGTGGGGGATGGAGACGGCGAGCCCGTCACCCCCGACTTGATCGGGGGTCCCTTTCACGATGACCCCGTGAACTATTTCTCCGTTTTTCACAATTCCGGCGCGGCTCACTACCGGAACTATTTCAACTACCCCCGGAATGGCAAGGATCTTATCCTCCGAGGGGAGGTGACGGGGCATTGGGACGGGATCCTGGCCGCCGGAGACATAAGGTGTGATCCTGATGTCTCCGGTCATTGCGGCCACTCCGTCCCTGATGCTATGGCGGAAGCCGGAACTTACCGCCACGGCAACTATTATAACAAAGAAACTCACGGCCGTAGCTACGGCCGCGATGTTTCCTTTGAACTTGATCTTACGTGATATGAAGGAGTCTACTACCAAATGTGTACGCGCTCTTCCTCAGGACGGAACATAGGATCTCCTTCCTCAATGTCAAATGCCTCGAAGAAGGTCTCGAAGTTACGCACGCTCACGTTCACACGGTTCTGAGCCAGTGAGTGAGGGTCCATATTAGTGAGGCGGGCCTTCTCCTGGTCAGTGATGTTCTGGGCCCAGATGGCGCCGTAGCTCAGGTAGAAGCGCTGTGCACGGGTGAAGCCGTCAATCATAGGATCCGGGCCCTTTACGGCATTCTCCATTGCGGTGAATGCGATTGAAAGGCCGCCGTGGTCTCCGATGTTCTCACCAAGAGTGTACCTGCCATTTGCATGTACGCCGGGAAGGATCTCAACCTCGTCAAACTGGGCAACCAGCTTGTCTCCAAGGGCGTCGAACTTGGCCTTGTCCTCAGCAGTCCACCAGTTCACCATGTTGCCGGAAGCGTCAAACATGGAACCCTGGTCGTCAAAGCCGTGAGACATCTCATGGCCGATAACAACGCCGATTCCGCCGTAGTTCACGGGATCATCGGCCTCAGGATCGAAGAAAGGCTTCTGGAGAATTGCTGCAGGGAAGCAGATCTCGTTGGTGGTGGGGTTGTAGTAGGCGTTCACCGTCTGGGGAGTCATGCCCCATTCGGTCCTGTCCGTGGGCTTTCCAAGCTTGGAGAGATTGTCCTGCACGTACCAGGCGCTGGCGTTACGGAGGTTCTCATAGTAGCTGTTCTCAGGATTGATATCCATTGAGCTGTAGTCCTTCCACTTGTCAGGATAGCCTATCTTCACGGTGAAGGCGGCCAGCTTCTCACGGGCGCGGACTTTGGTGGAATCGCTCATCCACTCAAGTTCATCGATGTGCTGTCCAAGGGCGGTGCGGAGATTCTCCACAAGTTTCACCATCTTCTTCTTGGAACTTTCCGGGAAGTAGCGGGCTACGTACATCTCACCCACGGCCTCTCCAAGGATGCCGTTAGGAACGCTCATGGCACGCTTCCAGCGGGGAGTTTCCTCCTGGGCACCGGCCATCTGGTGGGAGAAGAACTCCCACTGTGCGGTGTAGAATTCATCGGAGAGGGCACCTGCCTGGCCGCTTACAAACTGGCAGAGGAGGTATGCCTTGAGAGTCTCCAGAGGGCATTCTTCCATTAGTTTTGCAAGGCCGTCAAAGTATGAAGGCTGTTCAACGATCACCTTCTCCTGGGGCTCTACGCCTGCGGCGGCGGTAATGGCGTCAAAGCGGACTGCGGGCCACTTTGCAGCAATTTCCTCAGTGGACATGGGATTGTAGATGGCCGCCATATCGCGGTTCTGCTCACGGCTCCAGAAGATCTGGGCCATAGCATTCTCAACCTCCATATCCTTTGCTACAAGCTCTGCAGCATTCTCTACGCCTGCAAGGCCAAGGACCTTGCAAAGGTATTCCTGATAGCCGGCCTTTAGCTGAGCATTCTCGGGCTTAAGGTAGTAGTCGCGGTCTCCCATTCCAAGGCCTCCCTGGCCAAGGTAGAGGACCTGCATGTCGGAGTTGGTTAGATCGGCCTCCACGCCAAATCCCATGAATCCGCCTTCTCCGTAGAGGTTCATCTTGCCAAGGAGGGCGGCAAGGGCATCCTTTGAATCTACGGCATTGATTTCTGCGATATAAGGCTGGATGGGCTCTGCGCCAAGGTTGTTGCGGGTGGTGGAGTCAAGGGCCATCTTGTAGAGGTCGCTGATCTTCTGCTCCACTGTGCCGGGCTTTGCCTTGAGGGTAGTCATCTCCTGGAACAGGGCGTTGAGGTTCTCCTGAGCCTGCTCGCGGAGGGCGTCAAAGCTGCCGTAGCGGGAGAATTCGGCCCTCAGGGGGTTCTTAACCTGCCATCCGCCGGTTGCGTACTGATAGAAATCCACCTTGGGTGAAGTGGTGGTGTCAAGGTCTGTCAAATCCAGTGCGGGCGCTCCGGATTTGGGCGCGCAAGCCGCCATTGCAAGGAATGACATCATAAGGATAAACGCTTTTTTCATTATAAATGATTTAATTTGAATCACAAAGATAGCAAAAAAAAGCCATCTTGCATTATCAAGCCCTATTTCAGTTAGTAGGACTTTGAGACCAGAAACCATCCATAATGGCGTGATTCTTCTCACATATGGGCCGATAATACTCCTTATCTGGTCCTTCTCATTGTACATCACCCTCACAAGGATGTCTCCTTTCCGGCCTTTGTAGAACACCATCTGGACATTGGCGGCCATGGGAACATTCCAGTTCTGGAAATGGTACTTCCAAAGAGTCATATCGGCCCCAAGGGGCTCCCAGCCCTTTATTCCAAGGATGCCCATAAGCGGAGCCACCACGGTGTCGTGACCAAAACGGAGGCGCACCTGCACATTCCCTGAAGAGATGTCTTCATCGGCCAGGTCCATGATATCCTGCAGCAGGCTCCATGCCCGGGCCGATATTATTCCCTGGGAATAGGGCGAGTCCAGAAACATCAGGGCTGCCCACAGGTTCTCTCTCTGCCACAGTTTATAACGCTCTTCTTCCGTAAAAAGGTCGTCCATCCATTCGTCGGTTTCCAGGCACTGGAGGTTGTAGGCCACTTCTCCAACGGCGGCCATGAGGTCCTCCGGTTTTCCACAGGCTTCCACGGGGCCCATCTCCTTGAAATAGCGGAGGAAGAAGGCCTGCGGATCCAGATTGATGTGGGCATAGGCGCCGTAGAGCCCGGCCCCAAGGGCCGGAGAGGCATATATCCTCTTGAACTCATCTATGGCATCCTCCTCGCGGGACGATGCCGAAAGACCTGTTACCGGCATATCAGAGTGGTCTGCGGCATACGAAAGCTGCATTCCGGGCCTTAGTTCCCTAAGCTCATCGCAGAAACTCATCATTGAGATAATTGCGCGTGGGATTATTGTGGAACGGGCGTCAACCCTTACTTTCTTTCCAAAAACAGAAGGATAAGCCTTTACCATCCGGGCGGCAAGTTCCCTGTGCTGCTCCTGTCCAATTACCGTAAGGTCTCCGCTATGCCCTTCCATCATGGGATAGAGCGGGACAAAACGCTGGTACAGATCTTCTCCGGCGGGGGTAAGAGCGCCGCTACTGTGACCGCTTTCCAGAAGGTTCCACACGGTGTCGTATTTCTTGGACGATGTGGAATACCTGGCTCCGTGCCTTCCATAATGGCTGATATAGACAGGATTATAGCCTTTGGGGGCAGGAGCAACACTGTATGGCTGGAAGGCTGGAACATAATGGTTGCCTCCGGCCAGGGCGGGGTAAGGGTATCAGACTGACTCCATGCCGCAGGACAGACAAAAGAAATGAGCAGGATAAAGGTTATAAGGCGTTTCATGAAAAGCAGTATTACCTTGGATTAACAACCTCTATTTCATTGATGGGTGATTCCGGGAGGAGTGCCCTGTGAGTGGGCCAGGAGGCGCCTTTTGATAGAGAAACTGTCTTTGTAAGGCGTACGTCCTCAACAGATGCCGCGGCCTTAACAGTATACTCTCCGGGGGCTGTTTCCCAGGCTGCGGTTTCCTCATTATATGATGCCAGGGTGTAGGAATCAATATTGAATTCCAGGCTCTGGAGTTCACCGGGCTTGAGTTCTCTTGTCTTCCCAAATGCGCGAAGCTCTGCTTCCGGCTTTACAAGGCCGCCTGAAGGTGCTTTGACGTAAATCTGGACGGCTTCCTTGCCGGGCCTGTCGCCGGTATTCTTCACGTTCAGGCGAACGCGTAAACCACCCTTCCTGGGGGATACCTTTAGGTCACTGTATTCAAAAGTGGTGTAGCCAAGTCCGTATCCAAACGGATAGGAAACCTCCTTGCAGACGGTATTGAAATAGCGGTATCCCACCCAGATTCCTTCCTCGTAATTAATGTAACCTACGTTCTTCACTCCGGGGCCCATGTCGGCAATGTTGCCGAAA
>ONXC01000009.1 GCA_900321715.1 uncultured Bacteroidales bacterium
AGATAAATTCAAATCGGTTGACTCCAAAAACCTTTGTAATTACCTAACTCTCAATATTTTCAAAGAACTTTTATGATTTTTTAGTGGACACTAATGATTTCAGCATTTCTTTAACTGCGGCCTCAAGCTGGAGGTCACGGCCTGAGAGGGTGGAGGCGGGGTCATTGTAGATTAGGATGTCCGGCTCTATCTGGAAGTTCTCAATGTAAGTCTGGTCCTTGACGCCATAGTTTCCAACCTGGGGGATACCGAACACTATGAGGGCGTTCACCTGGTTTTCCCACCATACGGCGGTCATTGTGCCGGGTACGGGGGCGCCGATGAGTTTTCCAAGACCCAGGCTCCTGTAGGCGTACGGGAAGCCAGAGGCATCGGAGTAGTTGTCCTCTCCGATGAGGACGCAGGAGCGCTTTGTCCATTTGTTGAAGGGCTCGTGGCCGATATACTGGCCGCGGGGAGTGAAGAGGCAGTATTCCTTGCCTCCGAGGAAGGTCACTAGGTCGTCGTGGAGCCAGCCGCCGCCGTTGTGACGGGTGTCCACGATGAGGGCATCACAGTTGCGGTACTTTCCAAGGGCCTTGGAATAGAGCTCACGGTAGCTGGGGGAGTCCATGCCCTGGATATGAACATAGCCAACCTTGCCGCCGGAAAGCTTCTCTACCATTTCTTCCCTCTGACGCACCCAGCGCTTGTACAGCAGGGGAGCATCCGTTGCGGTGGGAGTGATGAAGATATCCTTCTTCTTGCCGGAAGCCTTGATTGACACAAGGATCTTCTTATCCACCTTGTCATAGAGATTCTCAAGCCAGTTCTCTCCGGCCTTGATTTCATGTCCCTCAATTGCCGTAATGATGTCTCCGGCCTTTATGTCGGTGTCCATCAGGTTGATGGCGCCGCCGGGAAGGACTTCAGCAATCTTTACGCCGTCTCCATTATACTGAGTATCGGCCAGAATGCCGATATGACCAAGCCTGTGGCCCTGGGTTGCGCGGTAGCGGGCGCCGGTGTGGGAACCGTTCAGTTCTCCAAGCATTTCGGAGAGAAGGTCCGTGAAGTCGAAGTCGTTGTTGATGTAGGGGAGTTTTGAGGCGTAGTTGGTGTGGTAGTAATCCCAATCGGCCCCGTGAAGGTCAGGTACGTAGAACTTCTCCTTCACCTGCTTCCAGCAGTGCTCAAATATGTACTCACGTTCCTCCTGAGGCTTGTACTCATAGTCTCCGGAGAAACTTATGGCCTTGTCCTTATTGTTGGAGATGTCCAGTTTGGAGAGCTGAGCGCCGCGGAAGATGAAGATGGACTTGCCGTCAGGGGAGGGAGTGAAACTGCCCATAACGCCCTTTTTCACCACTGTGATGTCTCCCTTCTCTATGTCCAGCATGCAAAGGTCAAAGCCCTTTTCAAGGCGCTGGGTGAAGTAGAGTTTGGCACCATCCTGGGTTAGGTAGTGGTCTCCCATCATATTGGAGAAGCGGGTGAGACGTTTGATGCGGACATCCCTGTTCTCAAGGTCCAGCTTAACCTTTTCCACTTTCTTTGCAAGGGAGTCTTTCTCGGCCTTCTTCTCCTCTTTTTCCGCCTTCTTTTCTCCAAGGAGCATCTTGTCTATCTCCTTCTGCTCCTTGCTGCGTCCGAAATCGGCATAAGCCTTGCCGTCAAAGAACATGATGTAGATATCGTCCTCTGCGCCCCAGCTGCCGTGGCTGCGGTAACCGTTTTTGTCCGATTCCCATGTCATGGCCTTGCCGCCAAGAGCCCAGCGGAATCCGCCGTCGGAGTAGCCGCTGCGGGTGAGGTTGGTGATCTTGCCGCTCTCAACCTCAATCACGGCTATGTCCTCGTTGTTCCAGCCGCCGCCTTCGGCCCAGTTGGCTAGGATATACTGGCTGTCGGGGCTCCATGCAAAATGCTGGTCTCCGTCACTGTAGGAGTAGTTTATGTCCTTGAAAAGGCTCTTGGGTTTGCCGCCGGAAGCGGGCATCACAACAAGTTCCGTACGGTCACGAAGGTATGCGATATGCTTCCCGTCAGGGGACACCTGAACCTGGAAGGAGGTTTCTCCTTCAGGGCTCACGCGCTCTTCCTTGAAGGAGGCGCTGTAGGTGAAGAGTTTGTCTTCCTTATTGGTTAAAGAGCTCTTGTAGATACTCCAGCAGCCGTTTCTCTCACTTGCGTAGTAGAGTTCACGGCCGTCTTTGGAGAAGCTTACGCCACGCTCCTGCTCGGGGGTGTTGGTGATGCGGCGGGTGGTGGCATAGTCTACGCTTGTGACAAAGACGTCTCCACGAATGACAAGGGCCACTTCCTTGCCGCCGGGGGATACCGCTATGGCCGATGCGCTCTTGAGCTGCATCTGGTTCACCGCTTTATCGGCCTCATCCCTTACGACGGTAATTTCAACCTTGCTTTCCCTGCCGTCCTTGAGAGTGTAGAGCTCTCCGTTGTAGGAGTAGCAGAGGGTGCCGTCATTGGCGGCGGAAAGGAAACGGGCGGGGTTTTTGTCGTAGGAGGTGAGCTTTGTCTTGGCCGACGGATTGGAAATGCTTGATTTCCATACGTTTATATTGCTGCCGCCTTCTTCTGAGAGATAGTAGAAAGTATCTCCATCCTGGCCGATGACAGGGTTGCGGTCCTCTCCGTTATAGGTTGTGAGTTTTCTGAAATTCAGTTTTCCGTCCCACTGCCAGATGTCCCTTGTGACGGCCGATGTATGGTGTTTTCTTAGGGGATCCTCATAGCCCTTCCAGTCCTCATAGAGGATGGTGCCGTTGGGGCCGAAACTGAGGGCACAGACGGTAAGGGAAGTCACAAGCTCCGGGGCGCCGCCTTCAAGGGATGTCCTGTAAAGGGAGGGGTCTCCGGGGAAGCCGTCAAACTGGGGGCTCTGGAGGGCGGTTGTGTACCAGTTGTAGTAAACGTATCCGTCCGGCGAAACCGCAAGGGGAGTCTCACTGCCCGGCATTGTGGTAAGACGGGTTGGGGTACCGCCCCTCTCCGATGTTACAAAAATGTCCTTGGAACCTTCCCTCCAGCTGCTGAAGACTATGCGGCTGCCGTCAGGCGTCCAGATGGGATCTGTCTCATAGGCCTTGTTGGAGGTTATCTGAAGGGCCAGACCGCCTTCCGAGGGTACGGTATAGATATCTCCTTTATAACTGAAGGCTATGGTTTTTCCGTCCGGGGAAATGGCGTTACGGCGTACCCACTGGGGTACTTCCTGAGCGGTTGCGCCAGCTACGGTGATAAGAGCGGCTAAAGTGATGAGGATACGTTTCATACGCGTTATCTATCTTTGAATTTCAAAGATAATAAATAAATTTCAAAATATTGTCAGAAAAAAATGCTATATTTGCACAGGGAAAGTCTTACACGACCAGCTCCCTCTGAATCCCCCCAGGGCAGGAATGCAGCAAGGGTAGGAGGTTGTAGCGGTGCGATGTTAAGGTGCTTTCCCTTTTTTTGTTGCTGTCCTCCGTTTTTATTAACACGTTGATAGATAGGTGTTTATGAAATTTACTCCTGTCTTTTTGAACAGGAGTAAATTGTGCAATTTGCACGTTATCAAGTAGTTAACAAAAACGGGTTATTTGCTGCAATCAGGACAGATTCCGTGAATGAGATAACTTGAAGAAGCTGCCGTATATCCTTCAGGGATTTCTACGGGCGGCACGGGGACGCTGTGAAGGCAGTATGTCTTGTGGCAGCGGGTGCAGTGGAAATGCACGTGAAGGTCGTCGTCGTGATCCCCGGAGGCGTGGCAGAGTTCATATCGAACACCGTCTCCGGAATCTTCCAGTACGTGCACAAGATGGGCGTCACGGAAAAGGGTAAGTGTGCGGAAGATGCTGCTTTTATCCACGGTTTCAAGCCGGCTCTCCAGTTCCATAAGGGATAGCGGGCGACCGGCCGATGACAACTCACGCGCCACCAGAAGGCGGTTTGGAGTGGGTTTTATCCCGTGCTGTGAGAGGAGTTTCTCCATTATCCCAGAAGTTCTTCAAAAAGGGCCTTGCAGTGCCCGGGAACAATAATATGATGATTGCCGATGGGCTTTGTGAGGAAGTAACGGGCTTCCTCAGGTTTCACCTTAAGGACCACCTGCGTGCGGCAGAGATTGTCCTCGTACTGGTTGTACAGGAGTTCTCCCTCTGCGGCAAAGAAACGGTCCAGTTTGCCTGACACCTTGAAAACCGTAACGGGGCCCTCCGGAATCTCTCCGTGGATGCCTACGCCGATGCCGGATTCAAAGTGGGTGTCGTACTGCCAGTTGCGGACCATATTGAACGGAACCGTGCAGTGGGCAAAGAGGATTTCACCTGTCTCCACATCAATCCTGGAAGGATTCGCCTGGAAGCCGGTAAAACCGGTTAGGGCCTGGGATATCATCATCGAAAGAAGCGCCGGGACATCGCCCTCACAGGATGCGGGGAAGCCGTCGGCATTGAAGGATGCAAGCGCCAGGCAGCCGGTATTGCCTACTGATGAAAGTAAATCAAAGCACCTGAGTGTAAGCGCGTTAAGTTTATGGTTTTTAACAAGTACTTCAAGAGCGTGATATATCTGTGTTGCACCCGGGTAAGAGGCACGGACATTATCTGCCATAGGCACTTCAGAAGGGGCGGCATCGGCCTGAGCGCGTCCAATTTCCTGAAGCAGTTCCTCCATAGGGATGGATTCCAGACGGGCGCCTATGCGGTCCATCACTGAAACGGGATCCGCGTGACTGGAGATGAGCCAGTCGGAGGGCTCTCCTATTACGCCGATGCGTGCTCCATGCAGTTTTTGCCTTGCAATGGCAACAGTCTCAAGGGCGTTGATACGGCTCCTCAGATACTCAGGGCTTCCGTGAAGCACCTCTCCCTTAAGGCCCTGCTGGCCAAGGTAAGAGAGTATTTCCAGAGATGCCGCCAGGGAGTTGCTTTTTCCGGATGTAAGGAGGTAGTATCGGCTTATGCCCCTTGAGAGCATTTCCGGCAGAAGACCCTTGAAAATGCCCTCTGCGCCACCTGTACGCACGTAAATGATGTCAAGGGTATGCGTGCCAAAGTCCTGGAAAGAACTGCCGCGGAATTCAAAGTTACCGTCTGGGAAGATGCCGGAAAGGAATTGGTCACTCAGGCGGCTAACTTCACTTTCATTGTGAAGGCCGGATGTAATGGTATAAACTGCTATCATAATACAGTTATATGTCAGGTGATACGCTACGCCAAAGTGTGGCGTAAGGTGGGACTATTCCACCGTAAGGGAATCGAAGATGAAGGGGAGGACATCATCCACGCAGTGGAACTTGCGGATGCGCTTGGAACCCACCAGGATGATGTTGAAGGGCTTTTTGTGTTTTTTCTGGTATTCTGCCATAACCTGGCGGCAGGAGCCGCACGGGGAGGCGGGGCTTTCACACAGTACACCATGGTCTGCGCCTGCTATGGCAAGGGTGTCAAAGGGAATATCAGGGTAATTTGCACCGGCAAAGAACATTACCGTGCGCTCTGCGCAGAGGCCTGAGGGGTAAGCTGCATTCTCCTGATTTGCGCCCTTGAGTACAAGACCGTTTTCCAGTTTGAGGGCTGCGCCAACCTGGAACTTGGAATAGGGGGAATAGGACCCCTTCTGGGCCTGGATAGCAGCGGCTACCAATTCCTGGTCTTCCGGGGTCATCTGTGACGCGGAAGTGAATTCCTCGTAGTTTATGATGTACTTTTTGTCTGCCATAGTGCCGAAAGTTAGTAATTAAAATTCATCTTTCAAAATCTCCTTGAGCGCAAGGCCTGCAAGCGTGAACCCGAAAATGCCCGTTACGGGCGCCAGGGTGCCGTTTGCAACCGCCTTTCCAGGACCTGGATCCTGCTCCGGACCAAGATTAGGGAGGACTTCGTCATCGTAGACACAGAGGAAAGGCTTTGAGGGAAGCGTCTTTGCCTGGCGGAGTTTTTTTCTAAGGGCCGATCCCAGAGGGCATCCCCTCACGGAGAAGAATTCGGCCACACGGACCTTTGTGGGGTCTATTTTGCACGCGGCGCCCATGGATGAGAAGAAGGCTCCGGGAGCGGCCGATGCTTCCAGGATAAGCGCAGCCTTGTCCTTCAGGGAGTCTATTGCGTCGATGATGATGTCATAGCCGTCAAGGCCCCAGGTAACGCCGGCTTCATATCTTTTCTGAATGGCAACTACCTCACACTCCGAGTTGATGTCCAGAAGCCTTTTCCGCAGCACTTCCACCTTTGGAAGCCCTACTGTTAAGGATGTGGCCGGAAGCTGGCGGTTTATATTGGTAACGTCCACGCAGTCAGGATCCACAATTGTAAGATGGCCGATTCCGCTCCTTACAAGGGATTCAGCGCACCATCCTCCAACTCCGCCAACACCAAAAAGGATTACCCGGGACCTGCCAAGTTTTGCAAGTCCATCCGGCCCTACAAGGCGTTCTACGCGGGAAAAGGCACTCATCTCAAAAACTTGTTGAAGGCCTCGGGAAGGGGAGAGGTGAACCTTTGCGTCTTTCCGGAGAAGGGGTTACGGAAAACCAGGGTATGGGCGTGGAGAGCCAGTCGGCGGATGGGATCCCACTGGGCGCCGTATTTCTCATCTCCGGCAACGGGATGTCCAAGCTCCTCAGCGGCATGAACGCGTATCTGGTTCTTACGGCCTGTTTCCAGAGAGAATTCAACCTCCGTATAGTGGCGTGTGCGTTCCAGCACCGTGTAATGCGTGATTGCAAGCTGCCCGTCCTTCACTTCCTCCGGGTAGGATTTCATCTTCATGGACTTCTCATTTTCCACAAGCCAGCTCTGGACGGCTCCGCGGTCATTCTCCACGTTCCCCTCCAGCCAGGCAACGTACTTGCGCTCTGTCACAAGCTCCTTCCACTTGCTCTGGAGGATGTCCTTTGCACGCTCGTTCTTGGCAAACACCAGGACGCCGGAAGTGCCCTTGTCCAGGCGATGGACTATCCACACCTTGGCGGTGGAGCGGTCAGGGGCAACGCCGGATATGATGTCCTCCTTTCTTTGCATGCGGGCGTTGAGCTTGATGTATGCGTTGAGGAGGGAATAGAGGGTCTTTTTTTCTTTGCCGGTAGCAACGGTGAGCATTCCGGAGGGCTTATCCACCACAATGTAGTTCTCATCCTCAAAATAGATTCTGACCCCGGCCTTTTCCACGGTCTCCCGGGCGTCCGAGCGCATTGCGCGGGCAATGGAGATGCCCTTAGGGAGCACAGTTATGCGGTCTCCCTTACGGAGCGGATGGTCAAATGCGGTGACTCCTTCCCCGTTCACCTGGATCTGGCCCTTCGAGAGCATTGTCTTTACGCTTGTACGGGATCTGTCTGGGAACAGTTTAAAGAGCTGTTCAAGAAGGGGGCCGGCCTCAGGGGCCTTATATTGCTGTCCGGTCATTTTTCTTGTATGTATTTATGAAGACGCTTTGGTAAAAGCGCCTTGAAATGGTCTTTCATGCCTTTTGGGACAAGGATTTCCTCAATAGCCTCGCAGTCGTCAAATGCATCCTCTCCAATTATTTCCAGGGACTTCCCAAGGGTTATCCTGTAAAGGTTAATGCAGCCCTGGAATGCCCTGGGGCCGATAACGGCGCAGGCCGATGGGATATGGATGGTCTCAAGCTGCCAGCAGTCCACAAAGGCCGATTCCCCTATGAAGAGGAGGCTCTTTGGGAGCTTTATTCCAATCATCTCCCCGCATTCGGAAAAGGCGCATTCGCCTATGTGAGTGACTGTGGAGGGAAGATGGATCTTCTCAAGATACGAACTGCGCTCTTCCAGGGGGATTTCCTCACCAAGCTTAACATCGGCCATATAATCCTGGAAGGCAAAGACGCCGTCACAGATAATCCTGCAGCCGTCTTTGACCGTTACTTCACTTGGGAAATTCTCTGCGTCCAAGAGCTTTGTGCCGTCCTCAGAGTAGCTGAGACAGTTTTCGTCGTCCCAGAAGTCCCTCTCAAGCTCCTCCTTCGAAGGCGCTGTGGGGACTGCCAAAATATCCGGGATGGTCATCTAGAAATTCTTTACGTACTCGATGTCTTTCTTCAGCATTACCTTGGGTTCCATCTTTGCCACTTTCTGGAAAAGCTTGAACTGGTATGCGGGGGAGAGATATACCTTGTGCTCATTCTTGCCTTTACGCCACCACTTGTAGAATGCGATGGGGTCTGTGTCATAGGGAATGCGGGCCTCTACCTCAGAGCTGAAACCGGGGAAATCTATGAGCATCTTGAGGCCGGTGATGCGGCGGTAATACTCATAATCTGCGCGGCGGAGTTTGGAAACAAGGGGAGCGAAAACCTCCATCTGGTCCACCTGTAAGGTTTTCTCTTTCACTATCATACGGTGGATACGGACGGGGTCCTTCAGGAGCCATTCCCCAATCTTGAAAGTCTCCGGACCGTTTTCACAGTCCAGAGTCAGAAGATCCTGGGAAAAGTAAATTTTTTCTGCTTCTAGAGGATATGTATCCATCTTATAATACCTTACATCCGCAAATATATGAAAAAATTTCCTTTTTTGAGAATTAATTTTTATATTTGAGTGATGAAAAAGTGCATCAACCTTTAATAATTAATAATTTACTATGGCTTACAAAATCATTGACATCCAGGGAATCGGCCCTGTTTATGCCGAAAAACTTATTGCAGTAGGCATTGAAACCGTAGATCAGCTTCTTGAAAAGGGCGCCGCTCCCAAGGGCCGCAAGGAACTTGAAGACAAGACCGGTATCCGCGGAGACCTCATCCTCACTTGGGTAAACCACGCAGACCTCTTCCGCGTAAAGGGTGTAGGCCCTCAGTTCTCAGAACTCCTTGAGGCAGCAGGTGTGGACACCGTTAAGGAACTCCGTAACCGCAACGCCGCAAACCTGGCCGCCAAGATGCTGGAGGTCAATGAGGCAAAGCACCTCTGCAAGCGCACTCCCGTAGAGAAGGAAATCCAGAAGTACATCGACGCCGCCAAGGAACTTGAGCCCGTTGTGACTTACTAGGAGTTATCTATTATCAAAAAAAAGCGTCAGGCTATCGCGCCTGGCGTTTTTTTTGAGCCCATCCTCTTGCAGGAGGTGTTTTTTATGCATATCTTTGCTAGATAGAATAACCAATTTATTATAAATACTATGAGCAAGAAATTCGTCTGCACCGTATGCGGCTATGTACACGAAGGTGACAAGGCCCCCGAAGTATGTCCTAAATGCAAGAAGAGCGGAGTCTTCAAGGAAGTCAATCCCCTGAAGGGCACCAAGACTGAGGCAAACCTCATGGAGGCTTTCGCCGGTGAATCCCAGGCCCGCAACAAGTACACCTACTTCGCTTCCAAGGCAAAGAAGGAAGGTTATGTACAGATTGCAGCCCTCTTTGAGGAAACCGCTGCCAATGAGAAGGAACACGCCAAGATCTGGTTCAAGTACCTCTGCGGCGGAGACATCCCCACAACCGCCGATAACCTTGCGGCTGCAGCCGCCGGTGAAAACTGCGAATGGACCGACATGTATGCCCGTATGGCCCGTGAAGCCCGTGAGGAAGGCTTCGATGAGATTGCCGCCAAGTTTGAGATGGTAGGTGAGATTGAGCGCCACCATGAGGAGCGTTATCTCAAGCTCCTTGAGAACGTAAAGGGTAAGAAGGTGTTCTCAAAGGACGGAGACGCAATCTGGCAGTGCGCCAATTGCGGCCACATTGTGGTTGGAAAAGAGGCCCCGGATGTATGCCCCGTATGTAACCATCCCCAGTCCTACTTCCAGGTCCTTGCACAGAACTATTAGTCTTTACAAACCTAATAAACACAAAAAGAGCCCTCCAGAATCCGGGGGGCTCTTTTTGGAGGTGCGAAGCGGAATCGAACCGCTGTAGCAGGTTTTGCAGACCTGTGCCTAACCACTCGGCCATCGCACCGTAAGGGAATGCAAAGTTACTAGGTTTTTTGGAATATGCAAAATTAAATTGCGTCTTGGGGAATATACTCCTCAGGATAGGATGAAAGGGTGTCTGCGGGCTCCTGGAGCGCTTCCAGGGTCTCAAGCCGTAGGGTGAGGGAATCAAGGCGGGCCTGCAGGATATCCAGGGAGGCCTGGTTTTTTTCCCGCTCCTCCTGGGCCTTGGAATAGACGTCAGTGAGGATGGCATCCATGTCGGACTGGCTCATTCCAAGGCGATATTCCGTGATGCCGATATTCTTCTCTTTCAGGTCATATTCAGCGGCACGGGCGTAAAAATCGGCCTTTAAACTATCTGTGAGGGCTTCCCCGGTGAAGGCGAAGTTGACGGAGCGGCCCTCTATGTCATAGTCGTACAGGTATGAGCGGCCCACGAGGCGGTTGTCTTCCACGAAGTCGTGGACATTACGCTCGAAATTATTCTGGGCCACCAGCCTGAAAGCCGTCCAGAGGCTGGGGATAATCACAATGGCCAGCACTATGGACATTATGCGGTTTCTCTTTACGGAAACTTCGGCCGATATTCCAGTGACGGTGCGGAAACGAAGGTATTTCACCATCAGGAACGTTGCCAGGGCAATGAATACGCTGTTTATGACAAACAGGTACATGGCCCCGAAGAAAAAATGCATGTTGAGATGCGCCAGGCCGTAGCCTGCGGTACACAGCGGCGGCATGAGAGCCGTGGCAATGGCAACGCCGGAAAGCACTGTGCCGCGCTCCTTGCGGCTGTTTTCAAGGATGCCGGCAAGGCCGCCGAAAAGGGCTATGAGGACGTCGTAGATGGTGGGGGAGGTGCGGGCCTCAAGCTCCGTGGGGTTCACAAGGGAAAGCGGGGACAGCAGGAAAAACACCGTTGAAGCCAGAAGGGATATGCCCACCATCACAAGGAGATTCTTGGCGGCAGACCGCAGAAGGTCAGTGTCGTTGGTGCCCAGGGCAAGGCCTGCGCCGATAATGGGGCCCATAAGGGGGGACACCAGCATGGCGCCGATTATCACCGCCGTGGAGTTGACGTTGAGGCCCACGGAGGCCAGGACTATTGCAAAGGCAAGGATCCAGGCGTTGGGCCCCTTGAACCAGATGGAGGACTTGATCCTCTCTGCTGCTGAGTCCGTGTCTACCTGGTCATATATGTAGGTGTACTGACGGATTCTCTTTTTGATATCTTCCCACATCATAGTCTCATAATTTTCCGCAATGTACGCATTTTTTTCGTATCTTTGTGTGAATAAGAACCACAATTATGAAAGAAATAGCAAGCGGTATCCGCTATATCGGCGTAGATGATCTGGACCTGGACCTTTTTGAGAGTCAGTATGTTATTCCGGAGGGGATGTCCTACAATTCATATCTCATCCTTGATGAGAAGGTGGCAGTTCTGGACACCGTAGATGCCCGTAAGGCCGATATTTGGCTGGAAGGCCTCCAGGAGGCTCTTGAGGGCAGGAAGCCGGATTACCTTATAGTGAATCATATGGAGCCGGACCACTCAGGGGTTATCGGCCGCCTTACGGAACTCTATCCGGAGATCACCATTGTGGCAACCGCAATGGCCATAAAGTTCCTGGGGCAGTTCAATCCCGGAAAAACCTTCAGGACGCAGGCCGTGAAGGAGGGGGACACCCTCTGCCTTGGCGGTAAAACGCTCAAGTTCTTCACCGCCCCCATGGTGCACTGGCCGGAGGTAATGGTGGCCTTTGAAGAGTCTACGGGCACGCTTTTCAGCGCAGACGCCTTCGGTAAGTTCGGTGCCATCTCCAAGAGCGCCTTCTGGGCCGATGAAGACGACTGGGCCTGCGAAGCCCGCCGCTACTATTTCAACATCTGCGGCAAGTACGGTCCTCAGGTATCGGCCCTCCTCAAGAAACTCCCCGCAGTGAAGCTTATTGCCCCGCTCCACGGCCCGCTTATGAGAAATGACCTTACGCCTTACCTTAATCTATATAAGGTGTGGAGCGCCTATGAGGTTGAGTCGGAGGGCGTTATGGTGGCATATGCCTCCATCCACGGCGGCACAAAGGCAGTTGCAGAGCATTTTGCAGATCTTCTGAAGGCAAAGGGCTGCCCCAAGGTAGTTCTCACGGACCTTACCCGCGATGACCGCGCAGAGGCCATAGAGGATGCCTTCCGTTACGGGACGCTTGTTATGGCCGCTGCAAGTTATGATGCAGGGCTTTTCACTCCCGCGTATGATTTCCTGCACTCCCTCCAGATGAAAGGCTGGCAGAAACGCCGCGTGGCCCTCATTGAAAACGGCACTTGGGCTCCCACAGCCGGCCGCGTCATGAAGGAGATGTTTGGCGCAATGAAGGAAATCACCCTTGTTGGTGACCTTGTTACCATCAAAAGTGTGATGACTCCCTCCGATGAACCGGCCCTAGAGGCCCTGGCAAAGGCAGTAATGACACTTTAATCTATTTCCGGAAGCGGTTTCTTGGGATTTTTTGGAACGCCCAGCTTGAGGAGCTGATGGGCGCTCACAAGTATGGACTGGCCGGAATCGGAGATTTTGGCCGATACTTTGTCGTATTCCTCCTGCGCGGCCTTCAGTTTTTCTCCCATTGCGGCGTGGGCCTTGGAGAAATCGGCCACACGGTCTATCATGGCCTGGGCGGCCTTGATGATCTTTTCCTGGTTACGGGCCTGCTCATAATTGGTCCAGGCAACGCGTATCATCCTGAGGAAGGGCATAAGGGTCTCTTCCGTGGTGAGAAGGACTCCCTGCTGGTAAGCCTCCTGGAAAATGCCCGGAACTAGGGTTTTGGCAAGCTGGAGGGCTCCGTAGTTGGGAATGAACATTATCACGTACTCAAGGGTCTTGTAGCCCTCCCTTATGTAATCCTGATAACGCTTTGTAGAGAGGCTTTTTATCTGGGCGCGGATGGCCTGGAGATTGCGGCGTGCGGCGTCTTCCTTCAGGGCCGGATCCTGGGCCGAATACCAGTCTGAGAGCGCCTCCATTGAAGTTTTTGCATCAATTATAACCTCCGTGCGGTCCGGGTAATGGAGAATGTAGTCAGGCCTCATGCGCTTGCCGCTGTCCTCGTTGAGGACAATTGACCCTTGTGCGTCACGGAGAGTTTCCTCACGGTCAAAGTCACGACCTTCCTCCATTCCCTCGTTCACAAGGATATTGTAGAGGATCATCTCGCCCCATGTACCCGTCATCTTGTTCTGGCCTTTGAGGGCCTGGGCAAGGTTATCGGCCTTTGTGCCAATTGACTGAGTTTGGTCCTGAAGATGCTTTACAGCCTGCTCTACGGCTGTTTTGAGGGTTGCGGTGCCCTCCGTCTGGGAACGCTTCTGGGCCTCGAAGCTCTCCTGCATGGCTTTAAGGTTCTGCCCAAGGGGGCCGGCAAGGGCCTTGAAGGTTTCCTCTGCCTTCTTCTGTAGGGCTTCCTCACGCTGGGCAAGGAGTTTTTCCGTTTCTGCCGATAGCTGGCTTTTCACAAGCTCCAACTGGCTGTTGAAAGACTCCTGCTGGAGTTCCCGGAGCTTTTCTGCATTCTCCAGGGCCGCCTTTGCCTGGATAAGGTCATTTTCAAGGACATTGCACGCCTTGACCTCATGTGCGTGCATGATGAGATAGGTGATGAGGGCGGAAAGAAGTACCGCTGCTATGGTTATAATTATTATGATAGCCGTTGTATCCATGCTCAAATATACGAAAAACTATTCAGAATGCTGCGTGCGCAGACGTAACCCGTGCTCCAGGCGGCCTGGAGGTTGAATCCGCCCGTTATTGCGTCTATGTCAAGGACCTCTCCGGCAAAGAAGAGACCGGGGTATTTCTTGCTCTCAAGGGTTGAGAGGTCAATGTTTGATAGGCCGATGCCACCCGCGGTAACAAACTCCTCCTTGAACTTGCCCTTGCCGGAAACGGGGTAGGTGTCCTGGGTGAGGACAGCCGTGAGGCGGTTGAGACCCTTGGAGCCAAGTTCCGCCCAGCGGATATCTGGCCTTAGGCCCGCCTTGGAAATGATATGCTCCCAGAGCCTCTGCTGAAGGAGGGGAGTATTTGAAATCTGCTTCTGCGGGCTCTCTGAGGCCGATTTCCGGAGCATTTCACGCACCTCATTCTCATTTCTGTCCAGCCAGTTTATTGCCACAGTGGCCTTGTACTGGCACTCTGCAAGATAACGGGCCGCGTAGGATGAAAGCTTCAGCGCAGCCGGGCCGCTTACGCCCCAGTCGGTTATGAGCAGGGGACCATCGGCCTTGAAAGATGTGCCGGGAATACTTATGGAGGCGTCCACAACAAGGCCCATAAGGGCTGTGAGGCTCTTGTCGGGGATATTCAGGGTGAAAAGGGAGGGGACAGGCGGCACAATTTCAAGGTCCAGGCCTTCAAACATTGATGCCCCTTTGCTCATTCCTCCGGTTGTTACAACAACGTAGTCGAAACTATCCTTAAGTTCTTTAATGCTGCTCACAGGTGTACTAACCCTTATATCGGCCCCGTCCATTGCGCGTAGAAGGCAGCGGACAACGTCCATAGCGTCCTGGCTGCAGGGGAACCAGCAGTGATCTTCCTGGAGCGTGCAGGGAACCCCGCGCTCCGTGAACCAGCGGATGGTATCATCGTTGGAAAATGCCTTCAGGGCGCGTTTCATGACGCGTTCCCCGCGGGGGTAGGCATCGGAAAGGGAACGTATGCCCTCAAAGTCATTGGTGAGGTTGCACCTGCCGCCGCCGGTGATTGCAAGTTTTGCCATCGGCCTTGAACCGGCCTCAAACACAGTTATGGCAACGTCCGGAGCCATACGCCTTAGCTCCGCGGCGCAAAAGCACCCCGCTGCTCCGGCTCCTATGATTGCAACCGTTTTCATTAACTATTTAATAATCAGTATTTTATATATTTTACTCCAGTCAAAACAGATAGGAGTAAAAGTTATAATTAACTATTAATCAGCGTTTTAGCATAAACGGATACCTCTCAAGGCTTTGGCCTTTTCCCTGTGCCCGGGGCAGACGGACTCCAAAAGGGCGTGGAACTGAGGGCCGTGGTTGAGGTACTTCAGGTGGCAGAGCTCATGGAGCATAACGTAGTCCTGCAGTTCCTGAGGCAGGGTTACAAGCCGTAAATTCAGATTGATATTCTTCAGGGAAGAGCAGCTGCCCCAGTTGCTCAGATTATTCTTTATGAATACTTTATTGTACTTGAAACCGTGAATTGCGGCAAGCTGTGCAAGGCGGGGAGGGAGTTCTTCCTTGGCCTGTGCGCGCAGACGTTCAATCTCCGCATTTACCGGAGCTTTGCGCTTTGGGCGTCTAGCAGTAAGTCTGAAAAAAAGACCTGTTATAGGGTTGAAAAAGATCCTCCTACTCATCGTCCTCATCCGGGAGCACTATCTGCTTGTACTGGTTCTTGCGCTTGAGCCAGCGCTCACGGGCATACTGCTGCATATCTGTGATAGTGTCGTTCTCGTCGATGATTTCCATGCCAAGGATGGTCTCCATGATGTCTTCCAGCGTGATAATGCCCTGGAAGCAGCCGTAGTCGTCAATAATGCAGGCAATCTGGTCCTTGGTCTTGAGGAGGCTTTCCCAGATGTCGCTCACCGTAGTTTCCTCATGGAAGGCCGCAATCTTGCGCTTGATGGTCCTGAGGCGCATGTCAAACTTGTCCTCGGCCAGATTCTCAAGGGCGTCGTAGCGGAGGATATACCCCGTGATGAATTCCGGGGAGTCTGAGTATACGGGAATGCGGGAGTTATGGGAGAGTTCTTCCTGCTTGTAGAACTCCTTGAGGGTCATTGATTCTGGGGCAATGGCCGCAACAACGCGGGGCGTCATTACGTCGTAGGCCTTAATGTCGTCCAGCTTTATGATGTTCTGGATTACCTTGTTCTCAGAGTTATCCAGGACGCCTTCTTCCTCACCAATATTTGCCATTGCCGATACTTCCTCACGGGAAATGCCAAGGTCCGGGTCCTCGTCCGATATGGTGTTATGGAGCTTGTCAATGAGCCACACGATGGGGAAGAGGAGATACACCAGGAAGTTCATCACGCGGGAAAGCCAGAGGAGGTCTTTCCAGTGGGATGTGCCTATGGTCTTGGGGACAATCTCGGAGAACACCAGGATGAGGATGGTCATTACGGCCGATATGATCCCGAACCAGTGGTCTCCGGTAAGGAGGGTGGCCTGGTGGCCCACAGCCGCGGCACCAAGGGTGTTGGCAATGGTATTGAGGGACAGGATGGCCGACAGGGGGCGGTCAGGGTCCTGCTTGAATTTCATGAAGAGGGCTGCATTCTTGTCTCCTTCGTCTTCCTTCATTGTGATATAGGAAAGAGGGGTGGACATAAGTACGGATTCCAGCAGTGAGCACAGGAATGAGATGCCCATTGTGAGAAGGAGATATAATATAAGTAAGCCCATTTTCAAGTTTTAACTTACAAAAATACGGAAATTTCCGTAAATTTGCACAATATGAAACAAGAACAGATATTAATAAGGATTTCCGGTAATGACCGCGTGGGCCTTACCGCGGAGATAATGGCCATTCTGGCTAAGTACGACGCCCAGATCCTGGACCTTGGCCAGGCCGTGATTCACAATACCCTTTCAATGGGTATCCTCATAAGGATAGATGAACCCCACTCCGGCCAGGTGATGAAGGACCTCCTTTTCAAGACCACGGAACTTGGAAACATAAGCATCGGCTTCGCTCCCATCTCCGACGACGACTACGAGGCCTGGGCCGGCCGCCAGGGACGTAACCGCTACATCCTTACCATTATCGGCCGCAGCCTAAGCGCCGCCCAGATTCAGGCTGCAACGGACGTGATAAGCCGTTACGGGCTAAACATAGACGTGATCAAGCGCCTCACCGGCCGTATGAGCATCAAGCATCCGGAGCACAACGTACGCGCGTGCGTGGAGTTCTCCGTCCGCGGCTTCTTATCGGCCGATGACAAGAGCGCCATGCAGAAGGACCTTATGACTATGAGCGCGGAGGCGGGGATGGACTTCTCCTTCCAGAAGGACGATATGTACCGCCGTATGCGCCGCCTCATCTGCTTCGACATGGATTCCACCCTCATCCAGGCAGAGTGCATAGATGAGCTTGCAAGGCGTCACGGAGTGTACGACAAAGTGGCTGCAATCACAGAGCGTGCAATGAGGGGAGAGATTGATTTTAAGGAAAGTTTCACAGAAAGAGTTGCTTTACTTAAGGGCCTGGATGTATCTGTAATGCAGGATATTGCAGAGAATCTTCCCATAACCGAAGGCACGGACCGCCTCATGTCTGTCCTCAAGACCTGCGGCTACAAGATAGCCATCCTTTCCGGCGGCTTCACATTCTTTGGGGAGTACCTTCAGAAGAAATACGGCATAGACTACGTCTACGCAAATGAACTGGAAATAGGGGAAGACGGAAAACTCACCGGAAGGTATCTTGGAGAGGTTGTGGACGGCCGCAGGAAGGCCGATCTACTTAAGCTCATCGCCCAGACGGAGCACGTGAACCTTGCCCAGACAATTGCGGTTGGAGACGGTGCCAATGACCTTCCCATGCTCAACGAGGCCGGTCTTGGAATTGCCTTCCATGCAAAGCCGCGTGTGAAGGAAAGCGCCCGCCAGAGCATCAGTACAATCGGCCTTGACGGTGTGCTGTATTTCATAGGATTCAAGGATTCCCACCTGGGAGAGCAGGGTAAGCTTTAATGGAAAAGCCTGATTTTGCGGAAGTTCTGGAGGTTGCCTCCGACGCCGGGCACATTCTCCTTGAGAACGGCGCGGAGATTTCACGCGTAGAGGATATCATGGGAAGGATCTCTGCCCACTTTGGCGTGAGTTCCAGCAATTTCTTCGTGCTCTCCAACGGCATCTTCACAACGGGTCAGGCAGAAAAAGTTTCCAAATCCGGCGGGCAGGCATCCACTTATGCCAACGTTGCGTTCATTCCCATCAGGAGCGTCCAGCTTTGCAAGGTAACGGCGGTGAACCGCCTGAGTTATGATATATCGGCCGGAAAATGTACTCTTCAGGAGGCAAAGGAGAGGATTGCCCGTATCAAGAATATGCCCGCAAAGCCCTTCTGGGAGCAGTTTGTGGCTACAACCCTGAGTGCGGCTGGATTCTCTGCAGTGTTTGGCGGAGGTTTCCTTGACTGCACGGCTGCGGGAATTGCCGGGGCCGTCCTTTTCCTCTTTATGTCTTTTGTGAGTTCAAGGTACCTCTCAAAGATTGTTGGCGGAATCTGCAACGCCCTTCTTGTGACACTGGTCTCTATCCTTTGCTGGAGGGCTGGTATCGGCATATGCCTGAGCAATATAATAATAGGGGCAGTGATGCCGCTTATTCCGGGAGTGCCTTTTACTAACGGCGTCAGGGACCTTGCAAATTCAGACTACCTTGCAGGTATAACCCGTATGACGGATGCCATGCTGGGCTTTTTCTGCATAGCAATGGGCGTTGCGGCGGCATTCCTTCTGGACGGGGCTGTCTTTGGCGGTATGCTACGGCTTACCGGTTATGAACCTAATCCGGAAACGGAAAGCTATCTTGCGCAGGCTATTGCTTCATTCATTGGAACAGTAGGTTTTGCGGTGCTATATGGAATTGACAGGCAGCAGTATCTTACGGCCGGAGCCATTGGCGTAATTGGCTGGCTTACATATCTTGTGGCATTCAGAATACTGGGAGTGGGGGCACCTGTTTCCGCTATGTTTGCGGCACTTATGGTGTGCCTTCTGTCACGTTTCAGTGCGGTTCCAACCCGCTGCCCGGCCCAGATTTTCATCATCTGCGGAATCTTTACGCTTGTCCCCGGCGCCGGTATATTCTGGTTCTCCTACTATCTCACTTCCGGAGAACTTCTCCTGGCGGTGGGGAGCGGCTTCATGGCCATCAAGGTGGCGGTATCGATAGTCCTTGGGATCATCCTTGCCATGGAAATTCCCCAGCGGCTTTTCTCCCATCACACTCATAAGGCTCACTGACGATGGTCCTCCTTCTTGGCGCAACCGGTCTTCTGGGCCGAAACGTCCTTACCGGAGAGTGCCTTACCTTGAAGGAGTTTTTCCGTATTCAGGCGCGTGTGGGTGGATATCGGCAGCTTTGCATAGCCCTTCCAAACTGGATGGCGGGAATCCTTGGCGTTATAGGATCTACCCTAAGATTCCTCAGGATAAAGACGGAACTATACCCTCACAATGTAAAGCAACTTCTGTATCACGAGTGGTACTCCTGTGCCCGTGCCCGCCGGGAACTGGGGTATACGCTCACTCCCGTACAGACAGCTATCCGTGATTTTGTGGATTGGTATTATAAAAAATGTTAATTTTGCATGTAAATTTGATTATATGGATAACAACCAACCCAAACCCCAGAATCAGCTTAGCATTGAGCTCAATCCCCAGACCACAAAGGTATCATACTCAAACCTTGCAATCATATCCCACTCCAGAAGTGAGTTCGTACTGGATTTTGCAACCACGCTTCCAGGCCTTCCCAAGGCCCTTGTGAGTGACCGCATCATCATGACTCCGGAGCACGCAAAACGCCTTATGAACGCACTCTTTGACAATGTCTCAAAGTATGAGGCCCAGTTTGGCGTGATTGATCTTGGCGGCAAGGGCCCCCAGCAGGGCGGCGGCACCTTCAATCTGGCCGATTTCGGCCCCTTCGGCGGCGGCAAGAACTAGTATGGATTTATCAAAGATCAGGGCTTTTGCCTTTGACATAGACGGCGTTGCAACTGACGGCGGCGTTTTCTGCTTCAGTGACGGGGACCTTCTCCGCACCTACGACGCCAAGGACGGTTTTGCCATAAGGATGGCCGTGATGAACGGCTTTCCCGTTGCAGTTATTACCGGCGGAAGCTCGGAGAGTATACGTAAACGTATGGTTACCAGCGGCGTAAAGCCGGAGGACGTGTTCCTTCACTGCCGTGACAAGAGGGAACAGTTCCATCAGTTCACGCAGCGTTACGGCCTGGATCCTTCGGAGATAATGTACTTTGGGGACGACGTCCCGGACATTGACTGCATAGTTATGAGCGGCTGCGGAGTATGCCCTTCGGATGCAGTGGATGAGGTTAAGGCCGTTGCCGATTACGTTACTTCCCGTCCCGGCGGCAGGGGTTGTCTCAGGGAGGCTATTGAAAGGACTCTCCGGGAGCAGGGCAAATGGGACTTTAACGCCGGTACTTACAAGAAACTGTTCTAGGAAATGGACCTTCACGGTAAGCGTATAATCCTTGCTAGCGGCTCCCCCAGAAGAAGGGAGCTGCTTAAGGGTTTGGATATTGATTTCACGGTAGACACAGGAAACAGTTTTACGGAGTCTGTCCCGGAAGGTACGCCGTATGATCAGGTTCCGGTGCTTATGTCGGAGGGGAAATCGGCGGGGTTCCATCGGCCACTTGAGGACAATGAAATCCTTATTACGGCCGATACTATGGTGATACTTCCTCCGTCCGAAGGCCGCGGTGGAGAGATCCTTGGGAAGCCAAGGGACGCTGAAGATGCCGCCCGTATGCTCCGGGACCTTTCCGGCCGAAAGCACCACGTCACTACCGCCGTCACCATCCGCTCCAATGCCCATAAGGACACCTTCACGGCTACAACCCAGGTCTGGTTCAAGCCTCTTTCAGAGGAAGAGATCTCCTATTATATAGATACTTACAAGCCCTTTGACAAAGCCGGAGCATATGCCATCCAGGAGTGGATAGGCCACGTGGGCATCACCCGCATTGAGGGCTCCTATTTCAACGTCGTAGGCTTCCCGGTCCAGAGGGTCTGGGAGCATCTGCAGGCGTTTTTGTAGGCATGGGCTAGTTTACCCCATCTCCCGATAGTCCTCTTCCATATCCCAGTCCCGTTCCTGCTCCACGCCCTCGGCCTCAGGGATGTCGAACTCCTGGACAGGGGAGAGAAGTTCCGATGATGTCATCTCCTCGATGATCTCCTGGAGGTGCGAAGGAAGACCCGGGAAGAAATCATATCCCGTCATATGCTCCAGCCGGTTGACACTCATTGAGTAGCGGTAGATGCTGATGCCCTTGACAACACCCTCTTCCGGGATGAGGAAGCAGATGGATTTCCAGCCAAGGCTCTTGGTTGATTTCCTGCAAAGCGCCACGTAAGTACCCCTCCATAAAGGCCCGAAAACGACAGAGAGTCTGCCCTTGGGACTCTCCGAGAGCCACTGCAGGCAGATTTCCGCAACCTCTCCGGGGACACCAGCCGGAATCATACTCCCCGGTCTAAGCTCACACATATGCCAGTTGGGAACGGCTTTTACATCCTCCCTTCCTGTCCATAGCGGGACGTCATAGCGGATGAGCCTGTCAATGCCGCCATCGGCCCTTCGTGGAAGACCAAGGGAGGGGAGATACCGCCGTGCTCCTTTGGCTTCTATCCTCGAGGCCTTCAGAGTCTCCTGAGCTTGCGAGGGAGAGGCCGACAGCAGAGCTGTCAGCAGCAGGAGTGAAAGGATATGTAACCTCTTGACAGACATTGAGGTTACAAAAATATAAAATAATAAGGAATAATCCTTCTTTGCGTTTTGGGTTTTAAGCGGCGGCTGCAAAGAGATGTGTCAAAGATAGATAACTCCTCCACTTGTAATCCACGAAAAAAAGCGCTATTTTTGTAGGATAATAGGAATAACGTATAACATTTTATACTTTCATGAAATGAAAGAACTTGCCGCAAAGTACAGCGCAGCACAGGTGGAGGACAAGTGGTATGCCTATTGGCTGGACCATAAGTTCTTCCACAGTGAACCTAATGAAAAACAGCCTTATACAATAGTGATTCCGCCGCCCAACGTGACGGGAATCCTCCATATGGGCCACGTGCTCAACAACACCCTCAACGACGTCCTTATCCGCAAAGCCCGTATGGACGGCAAGAACGCCTGCTGGGTGCCCGGAACGGACCACGCCTCAATTGCCACCGAATCAAAGGTGGTGGCAAAACTGAAGGCCCAGGGTATCAGCAAGGAGGATATCGGCCGTGAGGAGTTCCTCAGGCATGCCTGGGAATGGAAGGAGGAGCACGGAGGAATCATCCTCCAGCAACTCCGTAAACTTGGCTGCTCCTGCGACTGGGACCGCACCCGCTTTACCATGGAGCCCGCCCTCAGCGAGGCAGTTATCAATACCTTCGTGTATTTCTACAAGAAGGGTTGGATCTACAAGGGCGTACGTATGGTAAACTGGGACCCCGAGGCCCTTACCGCCGTGAGCGATGACGAGGTAATTCACAAGGACACCAAGAGCCATTTCTATCATCTGAGGTACTATATTTCAGACGGCAACGGAAACCCCACGGACAAGTTCCTTGTCATAGCCACAACGCGTCCTGAGACCATTATGGCCGATGCCGCAATATGCGTGAACCCCAAGGACGAGCGTCATTTCTGGCTAAAGGGGAAGAAGGTCCTTATCCCTCTTATCAACCGTGAAATCCCTGTGATTGAGGACGATTACGTGGAGATGGACTTTGGAACCGGTTGCCTTAAGGTTACCCCGGCCCACGATGTCCACGACTACGAAATCGGCCTGAGGCATAACCTCCCCGTGCTGGAAATCATAGACGACCACGGAAAACTCAATGAGAAAGCCCAGATCCTTGTGGGCGAGGACCGTTTTGTTGCCCGTAAGAAGATAGTGAAGATGCTGGAAGAGGCCGGAAACCTTGTGAAGGTTGAGGATTACACCAGCCCCGTGGGATATTCAGAGCGCACGGACGCCGTCATTGAACCCAAGCTCAGCGCCCAGTGGTTCCTCAGGATGGAGGATCTTGCAAAGACCGCCCTTGAAACCGTCGAGAGCGGCCGCACCAAGTTCATCCCGGAGAAATATGTGAACACCTACCGCCACTGGATGGAGAACGCCCGTGACTGGTGCATCTCCCGTCAGCTGTGGTGGGGTCAGCGCATCCCCGCATACTATCTGCCTGACGGCTCATACGTGGTTGAGGCCACCCCTGAGGCAGCATTGAAGGCCGCCCAGGCCATAAATCCGGCCCTTACCATGGCCGATCTAAAGCAGGACGAGGACGTCCTTGACACCTGGTTCAGCTCCTGGCTCTGGCCCATCTCCGTCTTTGACCCTGAAAAGCCCGGCCATCCTGACCACAAGCCAAACAAGGACCTTTCCTACTATTATCCCACCAACGACCTAGTGACAGGTCCGGACATCATCTTCTTCTGGGTGGCCCGCATGATCATGGCAGGTGAGGAGTTCATGGGAAGGGAGCCCTTCTCCAACGTGTACTTCACGGGTATCGTGAGGGATAAGATCGGCCGTAAGATGTCAAAGACCCTTGGCAACAGCCCCAACCCTCTTGACCTCATCGAGAAATACGGGGCCGATGCAGTGAGAATAGGCATGCTCCTTTGCTCCAGCGCCGGCAACGACATCTTCTACGACGAAGCCCAGATCCAGCAGGGCGCCGCATTCTGCAACAAGATATGGAACAGTTACCGTCTTGTGAAAGGCTGGGAGGTGGATGCCTCCGAAGCCCAGGGAGCATCGGCCCGCCTTGCGGTAGAATGGTTTGCCGCAAAACTCTCCGACACAGTTGCAGCCGTAGAGGACCATTACTCCAAATTCCGCATCTCAGATGCCCTCATGACCATCTACAAGCTCTTCTGGGACGACTACTGCTCCTGGTATCTTGAGGCAATCAAGCCCGCATACGGAAAGCCCATTGACCCTGAAACCAAGAAGGCCACCCTTGAGTTCTTTGAGGCCCTCCTGAAGCTCATCCATCCCGTCATGCCCTTCATCACGGAGGAACTGTGGCAGGACATTGCAGAGCGTAAGGAAGGGGAGACCATCATGTATGCTCCCACTCCCAAGGCACAGGCCTTTGATCCTAAGGTGCTTGAGAACTTTGCCCTTGCCCAGGAGGCAGTGAACGGCGTCCGTGGCGTACGCAGCCAGCGTAACATTGCCCCCAAGGAGGTCCTGAAGCTTCATATCAAGGGCGCTGGATTCCCCGTTGCCGTAATTCCCGTAGTTGAGAAGCTTGCAAACGCAGAGGTCTCAATTGTGGATGCGTTCGGCTCCCAGGGAGTTGGATTCATGGTGCGTACCATAGAGATGCAGTTGGAAATGGAAGGCCTCATCAACGTGGAAGAGGAACTGGATAAGGCTCAGAAAGAACTTGAGCACCAGGAGAAATTCCTTGCAGGCGTACGCGCAAAGCTCTCCAACGAGCGTTTTGTGAATAACGCCCCTGCAGCCGTGGTTGAGGTTGAGAGAAAGAAGGAGGCCGATTCCCTTTCAAAGATTGAAAGCCTCAAGGCAAAGATTGAGGCCCTCAAAAACAACTAGAAGGTATGGCCGTTTTCAAGACTACATTCCCCGTAAGGTACTATGAGACAGACCAGATGGCCGTTGTCCATCACTCCAACTATATCCGCTACTTTGAACTGGCCCGCGACGAGATGATGGTCCAGCTGGGCTTTCCCATTGAAAAGTGCGAGGCAGAGCTTGGCGTGCTGGTACCCATAGTATCCGTAGAATGCCATTTCAGGCATCCTGCAAGGATGGGGGATGTCCTTACTGCATCGGCAGAGGTAAACAAAGTGCCCATGGCAAAGATGCGTATACACCAGGAAGTGGTAAACCAGGACGGAGTGCTTTGCGCGGAAGGAGAGGTGGTCCTTGGCTTCCTGGACAGGAAAACCTTCACCCCGGTGCGCTGCCCGGAGGTGATCTGCGACCTTTTTGAAAGATTCACTCAAAACAACAGTTAATATGCTTCCTCTTGTAATAGGTCATTGGGAGATTATCGCAATTGTGCTGGTAATCCTTCTCATCTTTGGCGGAAAGAAGATTCCTGAACTTATGAAGGGCCTTGGAAAAGGCGTAAAGAGCTTCAAGGAAGGGGTGAATGAGGTTGAGAAGGAGATAGACTCCGCTTCCAAGGATAAACCGGAGACCAAGGAATAGAAAGTGACACCCGGAGGTGATGAAATGTCCTTCTGGGACCACCTTGAGGCACTGAGAGGCACAATATGGCACTCAGTGCTGAGTGTCTTGCTGGCTTCGGTTGCCTTTCTCTGCTTCCCCAAGGCGCTTTTCAGGGCCGTACTTTGGCCTACGCAGCCCGATTTCCCGCTCTACAGGCTTCCGGGCGTAGACTTTTCGATGGAACTCATCAACATCGAACTCTCCGCCCAGTTCTTTGTCTATCTCAAGGTTTCCGTGCTGTGCGGTCTTGTGGTAGCGTTTCCCTATGTGATATGGGAGATATGGAAGTTTGTGGCTCCGGCCCTCTATGAGAACGAGAAAAAGGCGGTGAGGGGAGCATTCTCCCTGTCATCGGCCCTTTTCTATCTTGGTGTAGCGGTGGGATACTTTGTGGTGCTCCCGGTGTGCCTAATGTTCTTTGTGAACTTCTCCGTGAGCGATGCCATAGTGAACACCATTTCCCTGAGCTCCTACATGTCCCTGTTCACCTCAATGGTGTTTCTCATAGGGATACTATTCGAGTTCCCGTCCGTAATCCTGGCACTGTCTTCCATGGGCGTCATTTCCCGTTCCCAGCTTAAGAGCTGGCGGAAATACGCTATAGTAGTGGTGCTCATCCTTGCCGCCCTCATTACACCCAGCGACCCTTTCTCCATGTTTGTCCTGGCCATACCCCTGTACGGCCTCTTTGAACTGTCCGTCCTTCTCTGCAAGAAATGATTTCCGTTAACAATGTCACCGTATCCTTCGGGAGCTTCAACCTTCTTGACTGCATAAGCTTTCACATAAGCGAGCAGGACAAGATAGGCCTGGTGGGCAAGAACGGGGCGGGGAAGAGCACGCTGATGAAACTCATAACGGGGGAGCAGTCTCCTACGTCCGGCAGCATAGAGATGCCCTCAGGGCTCAATATCGGCTATCTGCCACAGATAATGGAGCATCACCGTGGCAGGACTGTGATTGAGGAGGTCATGACTGTTTTTGACCACCTCCGGGCAATGGAGGAGGAGCTGGAGAAACTTACGGCTGAGCTGGGGGAGAGGACCGATTATGAATCGGCCTCATATGAAGCCCTCATCACGCGCCTCAACGAGCTTAACGACCGCCTGGCCCTGGAAACCGGCGAATCCCCGCTGGTGCAGGCAAAGAAGGTGCTTTACGGCCTGGGATTCAAGGAGGAGGAGCTTTCCCGCAATACTGAAACCTTCAGCCAGGGCTGGAACATGCGCATTGAACTTGCAAAGATCCTTCTTTCCAAGCCCGATGTCCTCCTTCTGGACGAGCCCACAAACCACCTTGATATTGAATCCATTGAGTGGTTTGAGGATTATCTGAAGGGCTTCCGTGGCTCCCTCATGATGGTTTCCCACGACAGGAAGTTCCTGGACAATGTGACCACCCGCACCGTGGAGATACTCCTTGGGCATATTCACGACTACAAGGTGCCGTACAGCCAGTATGTTACGCTTCGCGCGGAGAGGATCGCCCAGCAGACTGCCGCCTATGAGAACCAGCAGCGGATGATAGAGAAAACCGAGGATTTCATAAACCGCTTCCGCTATAAGCCCACCAAGAGTAACCAGGTGCAGTCCCGCATCAAGGCTTTGGAGAAACTTGACAGGATAGAGATAGATGAGACTGAAAATGCGTCCATCAATTTGAAATTTCCTCCCGCCCAGCGCTCCGGAGACGTAGTGTTCAAGGCCTCAGATATAACGGTAGGATATCCTCAGAAGGTGGTTTTCTCCCATGCCGATATTGAAATAAAAAGGGGAGAGAAGGTTGCGCTCATCGGCCGTAACGGAGAGGGCAAGACCACCCTTATGAGGGTGATCATGAAGGAACTGTATCCTCTTGAGGGAGAGGCAAAGACAGGTCACAACGTAAGCATAGGCTATTACGCCCAGAACCAGGAGGATATCCTGGATCCGTCAGAGACAGTTTTCGGAACCCTGGACAGGATAGCCGTTGGAGATATCAGAACCAGGCTCAGGGATATCCTGGGGGCATTTCTTTTCAAGGGAGAGGACATTGACAAGAGGGTTTCCGTACTTAGCGGAGGAGAGCGTGCCAGGCTTGGAATGGCTAAGCTCATGCTGTCTCCGTACAACGTCCTGGCTCTGGACGAACCCACCAACCACATGGATATCAGGTCCAAAGATATCCTCAAGCAGGCACTGAAATCATTCGACGGTACGCTTATTGTTGTATCCCATGACCGTGATTTCCTGGACGGACTGGTGGATAAGCTCTATGAATTCCGTGACGGAAAGGTAACGGAGCACCTTGGGACGGTGGCCGATTTCCTACGTCGGAGAAAGCTTGAGAGCCTTTCTGAGCTTGAGAGAAGGGCTCCGGCACCTGAAAAGGCACAGGCTCAGCCTTCGGAAGGCGTGAAAGAATTCCGGAAGATGAAGGCCGTGTCAAAGGAGGAGAGGAAGATACGTAACAGGATAGATTATCTGGAAAAGCAGATATCGGCCCACGAGGAGAAGATGGCGGAAATAGAGAAAATCCTTGCTAATCCGGGAAATAATGACGATATTTTGGACCTCACAAGGGAATACCTGGAACACAAGAGGACTATGGATGAGGAGACTTTGGAGTGGACTTCCCTTATGGAGCAGATAGATAATTAATAAAAGTATTGTAATATGAAAGCGCTGATTAACAAGATGTTGGTTCTTGCTATTGCAAGTATCACTTTACTTTTAGCGGCTCCCGCTGCACGTGCCCAGTACACTTCCCAGCTGGAAGAGAAGACCATCCCCGTAGGGGAGTTCTCCGGCATTGAGGTTGCCGGTGACTTCGAGGTCACGCTCTCAAACGGCCCCTGTGTAGCCAAGGTTACCGTAGACAAGATGCTGTCTCCTTACGTGCAGGTTTATGTACGCGGAAAGGTGCTTCACATTACATATGACAGCAAGGCCGTCCCCAAGGACGTAAGGCAGCTCTATAAGGGCAGGAATGCCCCCAAGCCCGTTTTCAGGGCAAGTGTCAGTATGCCGGAGCTTTCATCCATCTTCCTTGGCGGCAATGCCATACTTAACTGCGGGGATGTTCTGGAGTGCAAGCTCACAACGGATATAGACATACAGGACAAGGCCCAGCTGAAGAACCTTAATATCAAGGCCGGTTCCGTCAATGTCAATTTGAAAAAGCAGGCACAGGCGGCCATCAGCATTGATGCCGTGAACAAGGCCGAGCTTCGGACAGAGGGTAACGCCAACCTCAGGGCTACGGTCAATGCCCACGATATAGTATCGGCCGCCGTAGGTTCTTCTGAGATTGCCATTACCTCCAAGGGCGAAAACGCAACCATTTCAGGCACCGGCGGTTCCAAGAGCGTTGTTACATTCGAGGGGCAGAAGGCGGTTGTGAGCCTGGAAGGATCGGCCACCCTTAACCTATCTGGTAAGGGAGATGCCCTTTCCGTGCGTGGCGGTAAGAGCTCCAACATTGAGGCTGCCGCATTTGATACCAAGGCTGCAACGGTGGATCTGAACGGCTCCGTGAAGGCCAATATAACCGTGTCAGAGAACCTGGACGCCAATCTTGTGGGCGGAAGTACCCTATACTACACAGGAGACCCTGTTTTCAAAATCGGCAAAATTGTCCGTTCTACCCTTGCCCCTTACGGCTCAAGCTCAAGATAATGATTTACGATTCCCATATGGATACCCCTTCCCAGCTTCTGAGGCTGAGGAATGTGGACATTGATAACAAATACGGCCACGTAGACTTCCCTAAACTCACCAGAGGGGGAGTGGACGGGGCTTTCTTTGCGCTCTATACCCCGCCCAAGACGGCTCCGGACGCTGCTACAAGGTATGCTCTGGAGATGCTCTCGGCAACGTATGACGCAGTAGAGCGCAATTCAGACCTTGCGGCAATTACCTTCAGCCCCGAAGAAGCCGCAAATAACCGCAAAGACGGCCTTATTTCCATTTTCATAGGTATGGAGAACGGATCTCCCATCCAGGAGAATCTGTCCCTTCTAAGGACTTTCTACCGCCTTGGCGTGAGTTATGTGACCCTTACGCATAATGGAGACAACGCCATTGCCGATGCAGCGTCAGAGGGAAAGAAGTGGAACGGCCTTAGCCCTTTCGGCCGGCAGGTTGTAGCTGAAATGAACCAGCTTGGTATGATGATAGACCTTTCACATGCCTCGGACAAGACTTTCTGGGACTGCATAGAGGCGTCAAAGGCTCCTGTCATCGCATCGCATTCCTGCTGCCGCAGCCTCTGCGGCCACAGACGCAATCTTACTGACGATATGCTGAAGGCACTGGGGGAGAAGGACGGATATGTGGGGATAAACTTCTACCCGGCTTTCCTCAGTGACCGTTTTGGCGCAGATCCCAGGGAGGCTGCCCTTCTTGACGAAGCAGAGAAGGCAGACCAGTATTGGAGGCTGTGCCCTTCAGACCCAGAGCGCACGGAAGCCTGGCACAAAATCCAGGACCGCCTGAAAGAAGAAATCTGGCGCCCCGGCGTGAAGGAAGTTGTGGATCATATAGACTATGCCGTCAAGTTGGCGGGTATAGATCACGTTGGACTTGGCTCTGATTTTGACGGAATATGTGTTGGTCCGGAGGGGCTTGAAGATGTCTCAAAGATTGGTGCCGTAGCAGTGGAAATGCGTCGCCGCGGATACTCTGAAGAGGACATTGAGAAGGTCTCCGGCAAGAATCTCATGGATGTATTCCAAAGAATCATAAACTGCTCTGAATTAGAGCGTTAGACCCAAAAGTAACAAAGATGTTAGGTTTACTAACATCTTTGTTACTTTTATTATGAATCAGCACTATAGCTGATTTTCTATGTAAAGCCTCAGGAAGTTGAGTGCAGAGGCCGCGAAGCGTTCAATATTGCGCGCGCGGTCATTTTTGTAACAGTATTTTACGGTCCGTGTACCGCGTGGTCCGCTCACCCCAATCCATACTGTTCCGCCAGGATTTTTCCCGTCTCCGTCTTTATCGGCCAGCCCGGTGGTGGCAACGGAATATGTGCTTCCGGTAAGGCGCCTCACGCCTTCTGCCATTGCGGCCGCAACCTCTGAACTTACCACTCCGTTCTCCGTTATGACGCTCTCCGGAACTCCAAGCACATTCTCTTTTACGGAAACTGCATAGGAGGTAACTGAGCCAAGGAAGTAGGCCGATGATCCGGAAACCGAAGTGAAAAGGTGGGCGATCTCGCCGCCGGTGCAGGACTCCGCGGCGGAAACTGTTTCCCCGCGTTCCTTCAGAAGTTTACCCACGGCAGCTTCAAGAGTGGTGTCCTCCGATGCATATACAAGGGAGCCAAGAAGCCCCTTAAGTGCTTCCAGCTGCGCTTCAAGGCTCTTTTCATCCCCTCCATAGGAAGACAGCCTGAGCCTTATTCCCGTAAGGGTGTTTGGAAGATATGCAAGGTGCATATTGGAAGGAAGGGCATCTTCCCATGGGGCAATCTTTTCTGATAGGGCGGATTCTGCCATACCGTACACCATAATATTGCGGTGTACGATGCTGCCCGGCTTGAAATGGGCCAGAATATCCCCTAAAATGGCCGGAATTGCGCCTACAGCTTCATGGGGTACTCCGGGAAGGGCATAGAGCGTAGCTTTGTTAAAAAGGCTTCTGAACACCATTATAGGGGCAGTGCCAAGCTTGTTGACAATAACCTCTGCCTTTTCCGGCACCTGAGCCTGCGCAAGATTTATAGGAAGGACGTCAAGGCCCCTTCCGCGGAGGATCTTGTGCACCATCTCAAGCTGCCCAGGGTCCTCCCTGTATCCGTGACTGCCTGAGAAACGGGCCAGAACAGTCTTTGTTATATCGTCCTTGGTGGGGCCAAGGCCGCCTGTGGTTATGACAATGTCACTAAGGCCGATTTCCCGCTTCAGGGCATCTTCTATGGCCTCTGGGGCATCTCCAACGGAGACCATGCTCCTGACGTGGATTCCGGCTTCTTCCAGGGCCCTGGCAATATTACCTGAATTGGTATCCGTAACCTGGCCGATGAGAATCTCATCGCCAATTGTGCATATACTTGCGGTAAGCATATTATTTGTTCAGTGATTTTAGTATTCTGATGCGCTGGATGTGCCCCAGAGAGGTCTCTACGGGGATCCCACGGCTGCAGAAATCCAGTGCCTCCTGAGGGGAATCCGTGTTGAAGATAAGTGGAAGCCTTCCTTGCGTAGCGCTTTGGGCGTATTCAAAGCGCTTTACCCCATGGATGATGACTCCGTCAATGCCGGAGAGGCGGCAATAGTCCAGAAGAGGGCCGATTTCATCCTTTGTGAGGCCGTCTGTAATGCGTACAAGGACACGCGTATAGCGCTCATAGCACAGCCTGAGGCTAAGAAGTTCATCAAGAAGGACTGTGATGTCAGGGACTTCCTGAGTGCCTTCTTCCCAGCCGGTATCTATGATAAGGAAATCCACAAAGTCATAGAGCAGGGCGAAGGAACGCTGGGTATCACGCTTGAGATTGACAGCAAGTACGGTTTCCTTCCTCAGGGACTGCAGGCTGGATATCCATTCCAGGATTCCGTCCTTTGGCGGAGACAGGGTTAGAAAACCGGGTGCGGGATGGGGGATCTTGTATGATTTAGAGCTGTTTACGCCTTCATAGGCCCCAAGTGGATTCCCAAGTGTAACGCCTGAGAATTCAATTTTGGGGACTTTGTCCAGTTTTTTCTTGAAAAACAGCATCCTTGCGATTATCTATACGGATGCAAAAATAATAAATTATTCTTCAGGATGGAACTCCTCAAAGGTATTGTCCGAGTAAAAAACCAGGATTCTATTCACTTTACGGCCGGAATCTGAAGTCTTTTGAGGGAAAAGATCCATCATGATACTGCCCTCAGAGTCCTCTGAGGCCGCATCCTTGTACATTTTACCCCTTCCCGTGAGAAGCCATTCAAGGTTAAGGGCGGGGTAGTGAAGCATGAGGCTCTCCAGAAAATCATATCCGGGCTTGTTTCTGCCGGACAGAATATGGGAGACACTTCCGCGTGCAACGGAAAGGGTATCTGCAAACTGAGTCTGCGTGAGATTTTCTGCCTGCAAAAACTGTAAAAGACGCCGATTCATATTCCTGAATTTTGTTGTCACAAATATACACACTAAATGTGAAACATCCAAATCAGGATTCTGAGGAACATTTGGAAAAGAGTGGGGGAAAGGGGAAGGATAATTACATAAAATCTAATTTAAGTAATATCATATAAACTACTGATTAATAACGATATGGTATTTAGAAAGATACTGTAATTTGAGTCTTTTGTCCGCTATATGTTTTTATGATATCGATTTTGCTAAAGTAATATTATATATAATAATATGAAAAACACTGATTATCCGTAAGTTATTGTAAAAACCGCAAAAGGTGTGGAACACTTTTGCAAAAAAGTATCAGTGCCTTTTTCGGAATGTTAAACAGCTGGCGCATATTTTACAAATGTTAACAAAACCGCCGTTTACGTCTTTTCACATTTGTATAATCACTGAAGCGGGAAAACTGTTTTTACGGGAGATTTCGCAATTTGTGATTAATAGTGTAACTTTGCCCCGAAAAACGAATTCTGATGATACCTGAGATTCACATAGAGGATTACAATTATGGCCTGGAGGACTCCAGGATAGCGAAATACCCTCTCCCGGAGCGTGACGCTTCCAAACTCCTCCATTATAAGAATGGTGAGGTTTCACATACCATTTTCCGCAATTTGCCCAATCTTCTCCCTGAAGGGGCAATGATGGTATTCAATGAGACTAAAGTTGTACCGGCCCGCCTCCATTTCAGGCGTGAAAGCGGTGCGCATATTGAGATATTCTGCCTGGAACCCGTTGAACCCGTGGAATACAACCTTGCCTTTGCCGCCACTGCAGAAACCACCTGGAAATGCGTTATCGGCAATGCCAAAAAGTGGAAGGAGGATATCCTGAGGCTGTATAATCCCAATGATGACGCCGTGATTGCCGCCATGGACCTGAGGGCTGAACTTATGGGCAGGGATGGCCAGACGGGACAGGTGAGATTTTCCTGGAAGGACGGCAGTCCGTTCTCCAGGGTGCTTGAAGTTGCCGGCACAGTTCCCATTCCGCCGTATCTGAACAGGGAATCCGAGGCCATTGACACTCAGCGCTACCAAACCCTCTACGCACGTATCAGGGGCTCTGTAGCGGCTCCTACGGCCGGTCTGCACTTCACGGACAGGGTCCTGGAAGGGATTAAGGCTAAGGGTATAGATATGGAGAAAGTGTGCCTCCACGTTGGCGCAGGCACTTTCCTTCCTGTCAAGAGTTCTCTGGTTTCGGAGCATCCCATGCACCGTGAACCGTTTGTGGTCACAAGGGATCTTCTTGTGAAGCTCAGGGACAGGAAAACGCCCCTTATTGCCGTAGGAACCACTTCCGTAAGGACACTTGAGTCCCTCTATTATGTGGGTGTAAGCTGCATTGAGGAGGGAAGCCCCCGTGATGTTGCCCAGTGGGCCCCGTATGAAAGGGAGTACAGCTATTCTACGGAGGAAGCCCTTCAGGCTATCATAGACTGGCTGGACAAAAACGGAAGAAGGGAAATCAGCGCCGGCACCCGCATAATCATCGTACCGGGCTTCAAATTCCGCATCGTAGACCTTCTTGTGACAAATTTCCATCAGCCGGAAAGTACCCTTATCCTTCTTGTATCGGCCTTTGTAAACGGCAACTGGAGAGCCATTTACGATTATGCTCTGGAAAATGATTTCCGTTTCCTGAGTTACGGAGACTCCTCTTTGCTTGAAAGGGCATAGGTTAATCCAAAAATTTGGCTTAAATTTGTAGGAAGAATTGATTTGAGTATGGACCTCACTGAATACATGGACATAGCTCCTTTCAATGACGAGGAAGCATCGGCCGCCCTTACGCGCCTGTCCAATCATCCAAATACCAAGTGGATATCCAAGAGGATATTCCCTGATCAGCCCGATACCCTCCTCGGGGAGATTCTCCGTAACATCCACACCGTGGACGAATTCCAGTCCATAGTGATGACAAAGGCCATCCAGTGGGTCATAGACCATTCCGTGACCCAGTTCACGTATGACGGTCTTGAGAATCTTACATCCATCGAGGGCAAGTACCTGGCTATGTCAAATCACAGGGATATAATCCTGGATCCGGCATTCCTCCAGCTCATTCTCCTTAAGAACGGCCTGCCTGACACCCAGATATGCGTAGGGGACAACCTCCTTAAGCAAAAGAGCGTGGAGCTTCTCATCCGCTCCAACCGCATGATCAAGGTGATCAGGGGAATATCGGCCCGTGAACTGTATCTGTCCTCACAGCTCCTCTCCAAATACATCCGTGAGGTCATTACATCCGGTACCAGTTCCGTCTGGATTGCCCAGCGTCAGGGACGCACCAAGGACGGGGTGGATACTACGGAACAGGGCCTCCTAAAGATGTTCGACATGTCCGGCACCAAGGATTTCACCCAGAATTTCAAGGAACTCAACATCATCCCCATAAGCATCTCCTATGAGTATGAGCCATGCGATATCCTGAAGGCAAGGGAAATCCTTATCTCACGTACCCAGAAATACGTGAAAAGTGAAACTGAGGACCTTGAAAGCATTATCCAGGGCATCATGCAGAAGAAGGGAAACGTCCATATCCACTTTGGAAAGCCCCTTTCAGATGAGGAAATAGAGAAAGCATCCCTGTGTGATAAGAACGACCGCTACCAGAGCATCCGTCATGCTATGGACGTGAGGATCATTGACGGATACAAGCTTTGGAAAACCAATTACATGGCCTACGACATTGTGACTGAAGGCTCAAAGTACTCTTCAGAATATTCTCCGGAAGAACTCCAGGCTTTCAAAGGCTACATTGAAGCCCTGCTTGGAAAGGTAGAGCCGGAACTTGACAGGGATGAGCTAAGGGATATCCTCCTTCACATCTACAGCAATCCCGTCCTCTCAAAGGAAAATCTTATAGATTCACAATAAGCCAGGCCATATAGCCGGCCCAAAGAATAAGGAACAGCACACCGTCCAGACGGTCCAGGCTGTTCTTTTTTCCTATGTAGCAGCTTGTCAGAAGCGCCAGGGCGCTTGCAAGGAGGATTCCAAGGTCAATATAGGAGATATCGGCAAAACTTAGAGGATTAATAAGGGCCGATCCTCCAAGGATAAGCAGAACGTTGAAGATATTGCTGCCGATGATGTTTCCAAGTGCAAGCTGGCCCTTTTTCTTTACTGCCGCAGCAACGCATGTGGCAAGCTCCGGCATGGAAGTGCCGCCCGCAAGGATAGTGATGGCTATGAATTTGTCACTGACCCCGAGGGTATGCGCAATTGAAACGGCCGAATTCACAAAGAGCCGGCCGCCGAAGATAAGGGCCGCGATGCCTCCAAGGATGAAGAGTATGGCCATCCATATGTTAAGCTGCCTGGTCTCTGCGGCGGAATCGGCATCAGGGGAGGAGGTTTTGAAACTAAGCCACATGTAGCCGATGAAAAGGGCCAGGAGGATGCCTCCGTCAAGGCGTGACAGGCCGTCCGTTCCAGCCCCGAAGATGGTGTGCTCAAGCCCCAGGAGGATGAGGACCGCTACGGTTACTATGTTCATGGGGATGTCCCTGCGCCTGTTTTCCTTTGTTATGGCCATGGGGAGGATGAGGGCCGTGATGCCAAGGATGAGGAGGGTGTTGAAGATGTTGGAACCCACCACGTTTCCCAGTGCAATATCGGCATTCCCCTGTGCGGCACCGATAAAGCTTACCACCATTTCAGGGGCCGATGTCCCCATGCCCACAATGGTAAGGCCGATTACGAATTCACTGAGGCCGAATTTCCTTGCAACTGCCGATGCACCCTCTACCAGATAATCGGCCCCGAAGACCACCAGGGCCAGACCAACCAGGAACAATATGATTTGAACCCACATCCTTTCTTCAATTTGAGCACAAAATTAGCAATTATCTCCTATTTTTACTATTTTTGTTAACTAAATATGAATTTGAGAAGGTTCATATCCGTGTCTTTGCTTGCCGCGGCGTTAGTCTGCTCCTGCATCCCCAAGACGCCGGATAGGCCCACTCCGCCCGCTCCAAACCCTCCTGTCCCGGAAGATCCGGACCCCATAACCATGATAACAACCCCCGGAGCATACGGGGTTGAAGGCGGAGACGTGATATACGACATATCCACGGACCAGCTAAGCGTCCTGGAGTATTCCGGCGGCTGCTCCTACCGTATCTATAATCCCGGAAAACTCTCGGTCATAAGTGTTTCCGGTCTTCCCAGAGTCCTTAAAGTAGGGCAGAAGGTGTCTTTCCTGTACAGGGTTCAGGAGCAGGGACACAGCGTTGTGACCACCACATACAACATGACGGTGCTTCAGCTCAAGGACGGTAAGGCCTGGCTCAAGCAGGACGACAGCACTTTCTTTGTGATAGCCCTATGATTGCCGCCCTCATACTGTCTGCGGTTCTGAGCGCCTGGACTGCCCAGGATACCCTGAAGGTACCATGTGTCCTTGTGCAGTTCTCCGACGTAAAGTTTACCGATGAAGAGCAGACCGCCGGATACTTTGACGGCATCCTCAATGAAGAAGGTTATTCTGAAGGCCTTGCAAGTGGTTCAGTAAGGGATTATTTCAAGGACAACTCACTTGGCGCATTCACGCCGGTATTTGATGTCTTCGGCCCGGTTACCCTTTCAAAATACCGTGCTTATTATGGAAGGGATGTGATTGTAGACGGCGTAAGGGCCGATTTCGCAGCGGATGAGGCTCTTGCCGAAGCCTGCATCTTGCTGGATGAGGAAGTGGATTTTTCACGGTATGATTCCAATGAAGACGGGGTCCTTGACATGGTGCTTTTCATCTATGCCGGCCCGGACCAGTCCCAGGGCGCACCTCAGGATGCTATCTGGGCGCATCACTGGGAGATGAGCCGGTCCGTGAATCCAGAGATGAGGGAGATTATGCTGGATGGAGTGCGTCTGGACAGCTATTTCTGTGCTTCAGAACTAAGGGGCAAGGACGGTAAGGATCTATCCGGAATCGGCCTTATTTCCCACGAATTCTGTCACGCACTGGGCCTTCCGGATTTCTATGATCAGGTGCCTTCCGGCAGTTCCAAGGCTTTGGATCCCGGAGAATTCTCCCTAATGTGCGCCGGCTTTGCCAACAACTTCGGCTTCACGCCTCCTTTCCTTGGCGCAGAAGAAAGGATCATGCTGGGCTGGATGGACAGGGAAAGCCTTCAGGAACTTCAACCCGGAAGACAGGTCCTGTCGGCCATACAGAATAATACGGCCTACATTATTCCCACTCAGACGGAAGGGGAGTACTTCATTCTGGAGTACAGGGATTCCAAAGCCTGGGATGCGCCTCTCCCGGAGGGTCTGGTCATCTATCATGTGGACAGGTCGGAAGCTTATGTCCCAAGATGGGACAACTGGTATATCCCCGGATCGGGCATCAATGACGACATTTCCCACCCTTGTTATTATATCATCCCTTCCTATGACGGATTGAGGAATGCGGGAAATATGGTGTTTCCCGGTATTTCAGAGACCACATCCATTGAACCTGCCGGGTGGGACGGTAATTATGTATCCTGCCAGATCACAAACATAGAGCGTACCTCAGATGGTGTGAGCCTGTATGCCCAGTTTGACTGTGGCCCTAATGTAAATGGCTATATCAGAGATGTTTATGGCTATCCCATTGAAGGGGCCTCGGTGTCTGTAGGAGAGAAAGAGGGCGTGTCGGACCCTGATGGCCATTTCTTTGTGGGCCTTGATGAAGACTTGGGAGAATCGGCCCTTCTGAAGATATCGGCCCCCGGATACAGGCCATTCAGCACCCAGGTTTCATTTGGCGCATCAAGGGTGGTCTCAGTCCCTGTCATCCTCAGGAGGGAATCGGAGGGAGAAGATAATACCATTTCAAAGTACGACCCCCTTCTCAGGCGCGGTTATTACAACAAACCAGGTATCGGCGCTGTCCGTTTCACGCCACCGGACCTTGCTCCCTATGCCGGCAGCCTCCTGAAGGAGATAGTCTTCTATCCATACCTTCTCAACTCCTTCCGGGGTGAGATTTTCGTAACCGTGGATATCGGCCGTGAAAGGGTCCTTACGCGGCTTGTGGAAACGCCTGTCTATGGCCTTTATTTCAAGAATTCCGTAGATGTGAGCGACGCCGGAATAGTGATTCCCGAAGGGGAGGACGTCTATATTGGCTATGGCAGTTCAGACAGCTCTGACGGCAGTTTCTTCCACGGAACCGTCTATCCCGGGGAGGCTCGTAACAGCTATTGGTCTCCGTTCCGGGAAGAAAGCTCCTCATGGAGTCCAATGTATGTGGAAAGGGCCGATATAACCATGAATCTCATGCTGGAGGCGCAGGTCCAGGAACAGACAGGTGTCCAGGACCTGTCGGACCTTGGCTGTTTCTATATCAGTCCGGGAAAGGGTTCCTGGCAGGAAGGGGACAGTTTCACCCTCAGTCTTATAAGACCGGAAAATGGCCCGCATGTGGATGTCAGATGGTTCTATGACGGGGATGAGGTGCGCGGCAATGTAATCCTGAGGAGCGGCTATCATATCCTTGAGGCCGTGCTGGATTACAATTCCGGTATAAAGGAAACAATAAGAAAGGAATTCAATATACAATGAGAAAGATCTGCTACATACTGGCCCTGGCTGTCCTGGGCCTGATGATTTACGGCTGTCAGATTGTTATTCAGTCTGGACAGACCCCGGAAGAGACCACTCAGGAGCAGGAAGAGAAACCAGGTCCTGAAGTTGAGCCCGACACCGACCCTTTCCTGAGCGTGAAAAACTTTGGGATGTATGATGTGGACGGGGAAGATTATGTGTACAGAAGGGGGGAGTGGCAAATATCAAGGAATTACTCCCGGGATGGCAGGAGTATCACCTTCAATATGGTGGATCCCGTGAACAAAGTAGTCTACTCTCTCTCCGGAATAAAGTCTACGGTTTCAACCGAGGGGCAGACAATCTTTGTGACCTTTTCTGTAAAGTCCCCCGAAAAAGAACTTAAGAACGTTGCCTCAAGTGCCAAGGTCCTGAAGGTAAGCGGAGACAGTCTCTGGCTTAAGACCACCGCGGGGCCATATTATCTTGTAAAGATGTAATTGCCATGATGAGTAGAAGACTTCTAGCCCTTATCGCCCTTGCATTCATGGCAGTATCGGCATATGCCATCCCTGCCAGGCCCGGTTTCCGCACATTTACCCAGCCCGACGGAAAATCCCTGTTCCTGGAACAGAAAGGAGACGAATGGGGGAGCTGGTTCACGGATAAGTCCGGGGCCAGGTACATCATGGACGGGAAAGGGTATTTCCTCCCCATAACGGAGAGCCAGCTTGGATCTTTGAAGCGTAGGGCGTCTAAAAGACGTGCCAGCGCAAACAGCTTACGCTCCAGATCAGTTTTCAAGGACCTGACTCACGGCACCAGGCACATCCTGGTGGTGCTTGTCCAGTTTACGGACGTCAAGTTCAAGACAGACAATCCTCTGGCCAGTTTTGACGCGCTTCTCAATGAGCCGGGTTACAACGGGTATGGAGGTGCCGGCGCAAGCGGATCCGTAAGGGATTTCTATCTGGATAATTCCCATGGTGCCTTTGACCCCACATTTGATGTCTATGGGCCGGTAACGCTTGATAACCCAATCAAGTATTATGGAGAGCAGACATTCAATTCCGACGGCACAGTTGACGATGAAGACAAACAGCCTGAACTTGCGCTCTATGATGCCTGCCTGTTAATTGACGACTACGTGGATTTCTCCCAGTACGACTCCGACGCTGACAACCTGGTGGACATGATCCTTTTCTATTTTGCAGGCGGTTCTCAGGCCGAAGGCTGGCCGGCCGATTATATATCTGGCCCCATTCCTGGTCCATACAGGGATCCACCTCAAAAGAGGTGCGTGATCACACCTTTGACGGTAAAAAACTTGCCAATTACTTCTGCTCTGCAGAACTCAAGGGGGCTCCCAAGTTCAGCAGGATGTGCTCAATAGGTGTTACCTGTCATGAATTCGGTCATTCGCTGGGCCTCCCCGATTTTTATGACATAGACTATGAGGAGAACGGTTTGAACGAGGGCCTGTACATTTTTTCTACGATGTGCGATGGAGCATATAATGACGACTCCCGTACTCCGCCTTATTTCAACGCTGAAGAAAGGATAATGCTGGGCTGGATGGATGAGAGTGACGTGAAGCCCGTTGCAGCAGGAGATAATGTCCTGGAATTCATAGACGCGAATGTAGCCATGAGATCGGAGGCTACTGCAGAAGGAGAGTATTTCATGTATGAGAAAAGGGGAGGAAGCGGGAATAAATGGGATTCCTTCCTTCCGGAGGGCCTTGTGGTGTATCATGTTGATAAATCCCCGTCCCATATGATTGGGGGTCGATATACGGCCGAAGGTATCTGGAGGACAAACAGTATCAACCGTTTTGGAGGTCATCCCTGTTTCACGGTTGTGCCTCCCATGGCTCCGGAGTCTACGGATTACGCCAACGAAAAGGTGGATTATTCAGACCTTGTACTTCCTGGTTTCCACGAGATAGTATCTTTCTCTCCGCCGGCAGACTGGGATGGAAATGAGTCGGAACTGAGTCTGACCAATATCCGTCTTGACGGCAACCAGATCCTTTTCACCGCTCAGTTTGACTCTGCCGGCAGGCTCCTTGATGGAACCGTAAGAAATACGGCAGGGAGCCCTCTGGAGGGGGTGACGGTTTCCATTAATCCTTATGCCGATGCTGCTGTGAGCGGTATGGTAAGGATAAGGAAACTCCTCTCTTCCGGAGCGCAGGAATGCATTACCGGTCCGGATGGCAGGTACTCGTTTGAGATTTCCTCTGATGCGCCTTCGGATTATTCGCTGAGCGCGGCCTTGGAGGGTTATGTGGGGCAGTCTGTTACCGTGAGCCTTTCGAAGAAGGTGAGCACTGTTGATTTCTCCCTGAGATCTGTGGGAGAGTTCGGAGCCACCGGGGAGTTCCCGTTCTATACTATGAACCCCGACGACGCGTATGGCGGAGTGGGTGCCCTGAAGGACAAGTCAATGATGGCTGCAGCAAAGTGTACAAGGAATGTCTGGGGCGCATATGAGGGCCTTCTTGTGAAGAAGGTGCAGTTTCCCACTTACTTTGACGCCCAAGCCTATTATTTTATCCTGGATTCCCAGGATGGTATTTCTGCCGTAAAATCTCCGGTGATAGATGAGATGCGAATGGTGTCATTTGATATCTCGGATAAGGGAATCCATATCCCTTCCGGGGATTTCCATATTGGTTATGCCGTGGAGAATGTGGCGGATAATCAGTACAATTGCCTAATGGCACTGGCACCGGGAGTTGGCTGCTACACATCCTCTCTGACCCTTGACGGACATGGCTCCTGGAATTATACAAGCGGTCACGACGTCCCTCTTATAATCACACTGAGCGATGAGGACTATATTCCCGGACTGCCGGATATCGGCTTCCCTTACATTGACATAGCTCCCGGTGCTTTCCATTCCGGAGACAAGGTACAGTTGAGCATAGCCACCTCTCCCAATCTTCTTATCAATGGCATTTCATGGACATTTGACGGATCGGATGTCTCTGACGGGGCCACGGTGGAACTCCGGCATGGATGGCACACGGCTTGTGTTACCATCGAATACAAGGATGGCCGGAAAGATGTGATAGAGAGGGAGATAGAGGTTAAATAAGCTCCAGGGCCACCACGTTCTCCACGTGCATTGTGTGGGGGAACATATCCACGGGCTGCACTGCGGTAATGCGGTATTTGGTGCATAGGATGGCAAGGTCCCTGGCCTGTGAGGCAGGGTTGCAGCTCACATACACCATACGGCCCGGGGCGGCACCAAGGATTACCTTTGCAACATCCGGATGAATACCTGCGCGGGGAGGATCCAGGATTATTACATCCGGCCTTCCGTGCTTTGCGATAAACGCCTCATTCAGAACGTCTTTCATGTCTCCTGCAAAGAAACTGCAGTTGGTGATCCCGTTGCGTTTTGCGTTATCCTTTGCATCCTCAATAGCTTCAGGAACGTACTCAATTCCAACCACTTTAGCGGCCTTTGCACTTACAAACTGTGCAATGGTGCCCGTGCCGGTATAGAGGTCATAGACAACCTCATTGCCGGTAAGAGCAGCAAAATCCCTGGCTACGCTGTAAAGCCTGTAAGCCTGCTCTGAGTTTGTCTGATAGAAGGATTTAGGGCCGATCTTGAAGCTCAGGCCTTCCATTGTCTCATAGATGGCGTCTTCTCCCTTGTAGAGGACGGGGGACTGGTCTGATATGGAGTCGTTCAGTTTCCCGTTAATTATGTACCAGAGGCTGGAAATCTGGGGGAAACGCTCATTCACGGCATCCAGAAGGGCATGAATATCTTCCATCCGGGGCTGTGCGAAGCAGAGGATGAGCATGACGTCTCCCTTGTCATTTGTCCTTACGAACATATTGCGGAAAAAGCCCCTGTTCTCACGGATGTTGTAGAATTCATAACCGTGCTCCAGGCAGAACTGCTTCACAAACAGGCGGATGGCGTTTGAAGGCTCTTTCTGGAGGTGGCACTCCTTGATATCCAGCACTTTATCGAAGAATTTGCTCACATGGAAGCCAAGGCCCACGCGATCATTGGCCGAAAGGGCATCAGGATTCTCTCCATTAAGGATCCAGCGGGACGCTGAAGCGCTGAATTCCAATTTGTTACGATAGAATTCAGTGTGCGGGGAGGGGAGAGTGGGCCTTATTTCCGGTACATCAAGATGGCCGATACGCACAAGCTGATCTTCCACCTGCTGCCTCTTGGCCTCAAGCTGCATACTGTAGGGAAGCGGCTGCCATCTGCATCCTCCGCAAACGCCAAAATGCGGGCAGAAAGGTTCCAGGCGATGCTCTGAAGGCTTTACAATGCGTTTAATCCAGCCTTCCATGTAGTTTTTCTTCTTTTTGAAAACCTGGATGTCAACAACGTCTCCGGGAACGGCAAAATCTACAAAGACAACCATTCCGTCCACGTGCGCAAGCGCCTTGCCTTCGGCTGCAACGGCCTCAATTGTTACGTTCTCCAGCAGGAGATCAACTCTTTTTCTTGACATGTTGCAAAATTAGTCAAAAATGAGAGGGGAGACAAATTTATTTATATAACTTAACATAATATAAATTGTATAACATAGTGCAAAATAATCATTTCTAGGTTTTTTACGATTTGCTGCAACGTTTTTTGAAAATAATGCATATATTTGTAGAGTTAGTGATATAAAATGCAACCTATGAAAAAGACATTTGCCCTTTTCCTTGCACTTACGGCTTTCGCTCTGGTCAGTGCCAAAGCCCAGGAATTTAACCCGGTTGAACCTGCTCAGGATACCCTTGCGGTAGCAGAGCCCGCTCCGGCAGCTGAAGAGCCGCTTCCTCTTGTCTCAGAGGCTCCCAAGGTAGATAAGCAGATTTTCAACCACGTTGCTGCCGGTATTCCCATTGACTTTCCTATTCTCCCGGATGGAATCGGCATCATTGAAATTGCTACAACCTGCACTCCTTACCTCCAGTTCCGTCTCGGGTATTCCCTTTCTCTTCTTGATGTAATGCCCGCTTTCACTGTAAATGAACTCTCTGGTATAGTTTCGCAGGTCTCTCCCGGGACAAATATCCCTACCACCATCAAGATCAACGACGATAAATCTATCAATATCGGTGACAGTAAGTTTGACTTTGGAACCAATATCGGCGGCCTGAAGTTCCTCATGGACGTTTTCCCCGGCAAGAAAACCGGTTTCCACTTCACCTTCGGCGCATTCTTCAATCCCGCCAACCTTGACAATATCTTCGAGGTAAATGCAGATTTAGCCAGTGCCCTCAAGGACGCAGGCTTCACCCCTGGAAAATATAATGAGGTTTACTTCGGTTTCAATGATGACGACCCCAAATTCCGCATTTCTCCCAACAAGGACGGTAAGCTCACAGTTGGTGTCAAGGCATGGCCCGTTCGCCCCTACGTCGGAATTGGTTTCGGTCGTGCAGTCAGACCAGACAAAAGGGTTTGCGTAACCTTCGATATGGGTGCATTCTTCTGGGGTACCCCTGTCCTGGTTGGCTACGACTATTCAATTGATCCTAACGGCACTGCAGTTGGTTTCTCCCCTGAAAGAGTCTCCAAGAGCCAGGATCTCCAGGGATTGGCACAGCCTCTGGAAATCCTTGGCAAGGTTCCGGCATATCCTGTTATGAAACTTAACATCTTTATCCGTATTATCTAGGCTAAAATATTTAAAATCAAATAATTATGAAAAAATTCTTCATTTATGCAGCAATTGCTGCCCTGGTAATCCCCTTCGTATCTTGCAACAACAAGATTGACTACGGCGGGAATGGCCCCGTTGCCAAGATCGAAAAGGCAAAGAACACAGAAAATGCCAAGAAGATCACTATCAAGGAAGGAACGGCAAAAGACAAGGGTCTCAAGGAGATTGAATTCACTGATGGCGGTCGTTATATCGTCACACGCCTTAAGACTAAGGCCGATAACGATACCGAAGTCCTTACCGGTACCTACACACTGGAGAACCTCGTTTATATCCTCCAGAATTTTGGTTCCGTTTCATTTGACGCAAGCGGTAACGTTACCATTAAGCTTGATGGCGGAGAAACTGTAACTGCTACTTATCAGGAAGAGAATAAAAACCCTGAATCTGATTTCATTAACAGCATCGCTCATACCTGGAAGATAGACAAAGTTGACATCAGCATCGTCGCAGACGGTAAGAACATCGGTTTTGTAAAGGATGGCTGCGACCTCGAACAGATTGGCAAGGAGATCATCAATCAGGCAAAATCCCTTGGCGCCAATGTCAATGTCAATGTTGACAAGCTCAAAGGATATAATGTGAAATCCCTCACTTTCACATCCTCCAATACCTTTATCGTTGAGTTCTCCGGTGCAGATCCTTTCAAGGCAAATGTCAGCGGAATCAATATCAATTCCTACAAATTCACTTATGCGCTTGAGGTCGGTTATGATAACGAGATTCTCAACGCCGAGGCAGAATGCGAATTCGCTCCTCAGACCGAAAAGACCGCTTGGCTTACTGTGAAAGTCAATTCCGATGAATTCACCGGCAGGGTGATCTTCATGATGACAGTTATCGACTAAGTTGGGAACTCTCCCCTATCTCTTATAACCGCGCTCTTTTGGGCGCGGTTTTTTATGTTTCCGCAAAAATTGCTATATTTGTAATTACGTTTATTAACTTACCTGAACCTATGTCTGTAACCGTAAAGACAGTATGCACAAAAAGGGAACTGAAAGCCTTTGTGAAGTTCCCGCTTGAACTATACAAAAACTGCCCCTATTATGTTCCTGGGTTGTTTATGGATGAGATGGCAACTCTGGATCCCGCAAAGAACCCAATGTCCAAATACGCCAAATTCAGGCTTTTCCTGGCTTATAAGGACGGAAAGCTAGTGGGCCGCGTGGCAGCAATCATCAATGAGATTGCAAACAAGAACTGGCAGCACCAGGAGATTCGCTTTGGCTGGATTGACTTCATAGATGACATGGAGGTTTCCAAAGCCCTCATAGATGCTGTATCGGCCTACGGAAAGGAAATGGGCATGACCCAGGTAACCGGTCCACTGGGCTTTACGGATTTTGACAATGAGGGCTGCGTGGTGGAAGGCTTTGACCAGATTTCCACCTATGCCCTCAGGTTCAATTATGAGTACTACGGCCGCCATTTCGAGGCCCTTTCAATGACTAAGGCAAATGACTGGCTGGAGTACAGGATTTACGTCCCTGAGGTCCTCCCGGAGAAAGTTACACGCATAGCAAACCTTATCAGCCAGCGTTACAATCTAAGCGTTAAAAAGCTCTCCAAGCGTGACGTTACAAAGGGCGGTTACGGCCAGAAACTCTTTGACCTTGTAAACCGCACATACAACCAATTGTATGATTTCACTATCCTTCCGGAGGACGTTATGGACAAGTACGTGGACTCATATCTTGGCCTTCTGGACATGGATTACGTCACGGCAATCGAGGATGCTGAAGGTAAACTTGTGGCCCTTGCCGTTGCCATGCCTTCAATAGCAAAGGCTGTCCATAAGTGCCGCGGTTATCTGTTCCCGTTTGGCTGGTGGCACCTTGTGAAGGCCATGTATCTTAAACATGATCCCGCTATTGAACTGATGCTCATCGGAGTGGACCCCGAATACCGTAACAGGGGCGTTCACGCCATGCTTTTCAACCAGTTTATAGGGAATCTCATCAAGGGCGGCTTCAAATACGGAGAATCCAACGCAGAGATGGAAACCAACACCTCCGTCCAGAATATATGGAACGACTATGAGAAGGACTTCGTACGCCGTAGAAGAGTATTCACAAAGCCTGTAGAATAGAGAGATGAGCGCATCTTCCGTAATGCTCCCTCCCCTTCCGGAGAGACTCAGACCAAGGACGCTGGATCAGTATGTGGGCCAGCGTCATCTGGTTGGTGAGGGCTGTGTGTTAAGGAAGATGATAGAAAGCGGAAACCTCTCTTCTTTCATACTCTGGGGCCCTCCGGGTGTGGGTAAAACCACCCTTGCCCATATCATTGCAGAAACCCTTGACAGGGATTTCTATACGCTCAGTGCGGTTACTGCGGGCGTAAAGGATGTGAGGGATATCTTTGAGAAGGCCAGTAAGGGCTCCCTATTTAACCAGAAAGGCGCTCCAATCCTCTTTATAGATGAAATCCACCGCTTCAACAAAGCCCAGCAGGATGCACTCCTCGGGGCCGTTGAAACGGGCACCATAGTCCTTATCGGCGCAACTACGGAAAACCCCTCATTTGAGGTTATTACTCCCCTTCTGTCCCGCTGCCAGGTCTTTGTCCTTAAATCCCTTGAGCAGAAAGATCTGCAGGCTCTTCTGGACCGTGCTCTCAGGGAGGATGTCCTCCTTAAGGACAAAAATATTGAGGTCAGGGAAACCCAGGCTCTCATGCGTTACAGCGGTGGAGACGCCCGTAAGCTTCTCAATGTGCTGGAACTTGTAATAGATGCCCAGCCCGGCACCTCCCCTATTGTCATAGACAACGCCACGGTAACGGCCTCCATCCAGGAAAATATGGCCATCTATGACAAGGACGGAGAGATGCACTATGATATAATATCGGCCTTTATAAAGAGCATCAGGGGCTCTGATCCCAACGCTGCCATTTATTACCTTGCAAGGATGATTGACGGCGGTGAGGATCCCCTTTTCATAGCCCGGAGGCTGTGCCTTAGTGCGTCGGAGGACGTTGGCCTTGCAAATCCTAACGCGCTCCTTCTTGCCAACGCATGCTTCGAGGTGGTTTCAAAGATAGGTATGCCTGAAGGCCGGATTCCCCTTGCCGAAACAACCGTCTATCTGGCGTCATCGCCCAAGAGCAATGCCTCTTATATGGCCCTGGAAAAGGCCCTGGCGGAGGTTAAGGAGAGCGGGAACCTCCCTGTTCCCCTCCCTATCAGAAACGCTCCTACAAAGCTTATGGAGGAGCTTGGGTACAGTGACGGGTACAAGTATGCCCACGACTACCCCGGTCATTTTGCCGATATGGAATTTATGCCCGACGCCCTGAAGGGCAAGGTTTTCTATGAACCTGCGGAAAACCGCCACGAGAACGTTCTCAAAGCCTATCTCCAGGCCTGCTGGCCTAAATACTATCAGAAAGGATAACCTACTCCAAAATGTATTGCGTATGCGCCTCCTCCGAACCAGTCGGCAGGGCCAAGCCAGCGGTAGCCTTCCTCGCGTCCGGGATCATGGATACGGAAGCCGCCGTCAAGGCGTACAAGGATGAGCCCGAAGTTCAGGCGGATTCCAAGGCCCCAGTCAAGGCCTATTCCTTCCAGCGTTTCCCTGTTGAATCCGAAATCTCCTCCCAAATAGTCCTCATCCTGGACTATACCGGGCTTGGGAAGGTCCCAGATATTGCCGGCATCGGCAAAAAGGGCCCCTTCAATTTTCCAGAATATGGGGAAACGGTATTCTACGTTGGCTTCCAGTTTCATTTCACCAACGGAACTGGGGATGGTGAAGAACTCCGAATACAAAGTGCTTGTGCCGGGGCCAAGAGTCCTGGCCTGCCAGCCGCGCATTGAATACGCTCCTCCAGCATAGAAGAGTTTTTCCAGAGGAACCGTGGAGGTTGCGGAATTGCCGTACGGGAAAGCGGCGCCTGCATTGAAATGAAGTGCCAGGGCATGTTTGTCCTCTTTTCCAAAGCGGAATGTCTTTCCAAGGTGTAAATCCGCTCTCACGTATTGGGCATATGGTATGGTCCAGATGGTCCTTTCGTCAAATTCGTTCTGGGGAAGGATGTTGTTGAAAAGGCTCAGGGTGTTTCCGGAAAGGTCAAAGTTGAGTCTGGCGTAATGGAAGGGCCTTGTGGGCACCACGGAGTTGTCTGTGGTATAATACAGCATGGTGCTTATACCCATGTCGAACTTGTCCATGTAGGCGCCGGAGAGGACTATGTTATTGAATAGCTTTTCCAAAAAGTCATCAGAGGCGCCGAACAACCTGGTGACGTTCACTCTTATGGGGGTGAACTTGTATGAGAACCGGGAATTGAACCTTCCGGTGTAACTGAACTCCCCTGCTATTGCCTGACGCTTGAATTCCGGGCGGTCCTGGTAATTATAAGCAAGGGAAACCTCCGTCTTGGGGATGTATTTCCCCTTGAATATCTTTGTAGGAAGGCCGATAAACTTGGGGAACAGGATACTTCCAGTGGCGCTTACTTCAGTTGAGTATGCGTCTGATTTGGGCCGGAACTGGAAATTGCCCTTAACACCAAGGTTAAGCACCTCTCCCCCGTGGAATATGTTCCTGTGATAGTATGTGAGCTGGGGGGATATGCCGAACAGAGCCGTGGAATTGACTGATGCTTCCAAGTTTACCTTGAATCCCTGCAGGCCGGAGTTCCGGAGCGCGATGTTACAGTCCACTATCTCCCCAGGGGCCTCTGACGTAGTGATGTTTACGCCTGTAAGCATGCCTACGTTGGAGAAGCGGGAGTAGGTGGTGTTGATCACTTCCTCGTTGTAGAGGTCTCCGGGCCTTAGGAGATTAAGCGTTTCAATGACGCCGGGGCGTATTTTGAGCCTTCTTGGTTTAGAGACGGTGAGCTCCCCTATTGAGTATTTCTTATGCTCCTTGGCCGATGCAGGGCTGTCTCCCAGGGCATAGTCACGGATGCTCATGGTGAGCTTGGCATTGCCGTCGCCGGCAAGGGTATCGGCCTCAAACAGATAATAGCTCTTGCTGAACCCGTAGTAGCCTTTGGTGCGGAAATACGCGGCGCTTCTGTCGGCCTCCTTCTCTATGACTTCCTCTGAGAGGTACATGCCTTCCTTTAGGGAAACGTTCTCAAGGTCACTGGCCCAGTCTTCCTTGAAAGTACCGTAGGAAGGGATGTCGTAGTCTATGGAGCTTATCTTGTAGCGCTTTCCAAGGGCTACGTAATAAGTGACGTAAACCATTCTTTTGCTGACCCTGACGTTACTTTCAACCACAGAGCCGTAATAGCCGGTGAAGCGGAGGTGGTTGGCTATGTTGTCGATGGTCTCGTCAACCTTTGAGGCGTCGTATACTACGGGAGGAGCGCCAAGTTTACGGAAAAACTTCTGGAAGCCGGTTTTCCCCTCCCCGCCCCAGTTGTATACCACAAGGGACGGGCTGGTGCCCAGCATCCAGGAATTTGGCTTCTGAAGGAGGTATGCACTGAGGTCTCCGGCGTTGTACGATTTGTCGTTGACCCTTATCTTGTTGGAGCGAAGAAGGTACTCACCGTCACGCAGTGTGCTGGTGGTACTGCACGATGCTACGGCCAGGGCGGCAGCCAGTGCAATAAATATGCGGCTCCTTGAATTCATTCTTACAAAATTAATACTTTTTTCCGTATATTTGCATTCACTATTCTAAAGGCAAAACCAAAAGCGGATGAAAAACAAGTACATTGACCTTATAGATCAAACCTTCGACTTCCCCCAGGACGAATTCATGGTGGTGGACGGCAATCTGATGTTCAATGACATTGACCTTATGGAAATCATTGAGAAGTACGGTACTCCCCTCAAGATTACCTATCTTCCCAAGATCTCTTCCCAGATCCAGAGGGCAAAGCGCCTTTTCAAGGTGGCTATGGCTAAAGCGGATTATCAGGGAAAGTACCATTACAGCTACTGCACCAAGAGTTCCCAGTTTGCCTTTGTGGTCCACGAGGCCCTGAAAAACGACATCCATCTGGAAACTTCATCGGCCTATGACCTTGACCTCATGCAGGCCCTGGAGAAGGACGGTTCCGTGGACAAGAGCAAGATCTATGTCATCTGCAACGGCTTCAAGCGCCCCCAGTACATAGAGAACATCGCAAAGCTGCGCAAGGATGGCTGGCTCAACATAATCCCTGTGCTTGACAACAAGAATGAGTTTGAGGATCTGGCCGATCTAATTGAGGAGGATACCATGATGGGTATCCGCATCGCCTCCGAGGAAGAGCCCAACTTTGACTTCTATACATCCCGCCTTGGAATACGCTATTCCGATATAGTGAAGTTCTACAAGGACACTGTGGCAAAGTATCCCAATTTCCATCTCAAGATGCTGCACTTCTTCATCAACACCGGCATCAGGGATACTGCTTACTACTGGAATGAGCTATCAAAGTGCGTCAAGGTGTACTGTGAGCTCAAGGCCATCTGCCCGGAGCTTGACAGCCTTAACATCGGCGGCGGCCTTCCCAACAAGACTTCCCTTGCCCAGGACTTTGACTACGAGTACATGGTGGAGGAAATCATCAACCAGATCAAGGTCACGTGCAACGCTTATGGCGTCCCTGAGCCCGATATATTCACGGAATTCGGCAGTTTTACCGTTGGAGAGAGCGGCGCCACCATCTTCAAGATCCTGGACATCAAGCAGCAGAACGACCGCGAGAAGTGGTACATGATAGACAACTCCTTCATGACCTGCCTCCCGGATACATGGGGCCTTAACCAGCGTTTCATCCTCCTCCCTGTGAACAAATGGAACGACGAATACCAGAGGGTGTTCCTTGGAGGTCTCACCTGCGACAGCCAGGACTTCTATAATGCCGATTACCACGCCAACGCAATCTTCCTGCCCACCATCCGCAGCCGCAGGGAAAACCTCTATATAGGCTTTTTCCACACTGGAGCATACCAGGAGGCCATTTCCGGCTACGGCGGCATCAAGCACTGCCTCATGCCTTCTCCTAAGCACATCCTCATAGACCGCGACAAAGAAGGCAACCTGGTCACTACCGTCTTCGCTGAAGAACAGACCGCCGAATCAATGCTTAAGACTTTGGGATATGAATAGATTTGGAAGGGTATGTGTTTGCCAACCGTCGCTTCGCGACCCCTCCCATAAATGGGCCCCTCCCTCTTATGCGGCCGAGGGTGGCCACAGGTTTTCAAACACATACCCTTCCAAATCTGTGGCTCAAATATGATTACAGCTGCAGAAATAAAGTTCATCAAGTCACTGTCACAGAAGAAGTTCCGGGACAGTGAGGGACTTTTTGTGGTGGAAGGTGAGAAGATGGTCCAGGAAGCGCTGAAATCTGGTTTTGAGGTAGAGAAAGTGTATAGGAAGGAGGAGATTGGAGAGGCTGCAATGGCAAGGATATCGGCCCTTTCATCCCCTTCCCCGGTGCTGGCGCTGGTGAAAAAGCCTGATGTTCCGTTCAGGGCTCCTTCTGATGGCCTGTATCTGGCTCTGGACGGTATCAGGGACCCTGGGAATCTTGGAACAATCCTGAGGATTGCTGACTGGTTTGGAATTGATGCCGTATATGCCTCTGAAGATACCGTAGAGCTGTATAATCCCAAGGTTGTGCAGTCCACTATGGGCGCAATTTTCCGTATTCCGTTCTACACGGCTAACATCCCTTCACTGTGCTCCTCCTACCCCGGCAAGGTGTACGGAACTTTCCTTGACGGAGAGAATATGTACAGGAAGGAACTATCGGCCTCAGGAATCATTGTTATAGGCAACGAGGCCAACGGGATATCGGCCAATACGGCAGCATGCGTGACAGACCGCCTGTTCATACCTCCCTTCCCGGCCGATGACCCCGGCTCCGAATCCCTGAACGCCGCCGTCGCCACCGCCATCACCGTAGCGGAGTTCCGCCGACAGAACTGCCGTAAACGCTAACCCTTTGATATCCAGGCGATTATAAGAATTACTCCCGGTAAAAAAGCCGGGAGTAATTCTTGTAAAATACTAATAGTCAACAAGTTGGTAAAAACACCAACGGTGAGAGATGTTATTGAACCGAAACAATGGCGTAGTCAAAGGCTTTTACCGTAACGCTATAGACGGTGCGGACGGCCTTGAGGCCTAGGTGATCAAGAGCTTCAGGGGGAATCCTCAGTGTGATATCGGCATCAGGGCCGAAGTTGGCTACTAGGAGGTAGCACTGGCGGCCGTCGGTGCGGAGCCAGGCAAAGTGACGGTCTGGGTTGAAGGCGCCGTCCTGGCAGTAGCAGAGGTCGTAACTTAGACCCTGGGAAAATGCCGGCTTCCTGGCCAGGACAAGCAGCTCACGGTATGCCTCCAGCACCTTTCCGGGGCCGAAATGCTTTGCTGCCCAGTCAAAGATGGAGGTGCGTCCGTCAAGGCCGCTGAAGCCTTCCTTATCCATCCCTCTCTCCCCTGCCTCCTGGCCAAAGTAAAGCATGAACGGAGCGGTGTTCCAAAGGAGGGAAACAGCCAGAGCCGCATAGCCTCTTTCGGGGCTGCCGCAGAAGAAATCCGACGCCAGGCGCTGCTCATCGTGATTCTCCAGGAAGTTGAGCATGCGGGGCTGGAGATTTCCAAGGAACTGCCAGTCACGGGTGATTCCAGTGGCCGATGCTCCGCTGCACGAAACCGCCCTTAGGGTATCGTAGAGGCCGCATTTGTCATAGAGTAGGTCAAAGCCCACCTCTTCCACGTACATGCGGTATTTATCCTTCTGGTAAACCTCCGCGATGAAGATGATCTGAGGGAATTCCTGTTTGATTTTGGCTATGAGCCACTGCATGAACTGGGACGGAACCATCTCCACCATATCGCATCGGAAGCCGTCCACGCCTTTGAGGGCCCAGAAGCGCACAATTTCGTACATCTTGTCCCAGGTGCGGGTGTGGAAATCGCAGTAGTTTATGCGCACGGTTTCCCACCAGTCGTTGATGTCCGGGGCCGATGTGAAGGCGTTGCCGGAGGCCTTTGCGGGATACTCCTTAAAGTTGCATTTTACGGGCAGTTTAAGCTGCTGTCCGGGATAATAATAGAAGTCATTTTCAGGAGTCCAGTGAACGCTGGTATTGTCCTCTTTTCCAAGGTTAACGTTCTCCCTTGCAACGTGGTTTGGAACAAAGTCTATGATGACTTTCAGGCCCTCCCTATGAGTCCTTTCAACAAGTTCAAGGAATTCTTGCATTCGGTTTGCCGAATTGTCTGCAAGATAAGGATTTACGTCGTAGTAATCTACAATGGCGTAAGGGCTTCCGGCATCTCCTTTCACCACCTTTTCAGTAGCCGATGTGGCGTGGCGGATAACTCCGGTGTACCAGATATAATTGGCACCGAGCCCCTTGACGTATTCAAGGGACCCGGCGTCAATTGATGAGAATTTACCATTCCCCCAAAGCCTTGGGAGCATCTGGTAAATGATGGACTTCATACTACCAGTTCAGGATCTTGCGGAAGTCGTATTCCTCAGGATTGGGAACGTACTTCTTTGCAGCCTCGTAGTCTGCGGGAGTGATGAAGTGGCAGAGGTGGTTGAAGTAGTTCTGGGCTATGCCGCCGTCAATTGCTACCCTGCGCGGAGGAATCTTTCCGTCTGCGCCCTGGAGGTCCTTCAGATACAGGGGCTTAGCCTCACCGAAGGCGTCTACATATACCATGCAGCCGGTTTCACCCTTCTTGAAGAGCTCATAAGCGCCCATTGCAAGCTCACTGCAGTAAGTGAGGTCAAATGCAATAGGATCCTGGCAGCGGACGTCGTAGCCAATCTCAACGGGACGGGTTTTGACCTTAAGGCCGATAGCCTTGAACTTCTTCTCAAGGATGTCGTTGAAAAGGACAGCCTTGGAGATCTTGCCAAGTTCCGGGTGGCCGTGTTCATCATAGGTCATGGAAACGCCGGCGTTCTTGATTTCCTGAGGGTCAAGGTCATGGAAAACGCCCTCTGCAACTACTACGGTGCCGTAAGGGATTCCAAGGATGTTGCGCTTGAGGATGGCGGAAAGGGCAAGGTTCACAATCTTGTCAAGGGTGATTACCGTCTTGTTGAACATCTCAGGGATGATGGTCATGGGGCAGTGAGTAGCCTCACCGATGCCAAGTGCAAGGTGACCTGCGCTGCGGCCCATGGCGCTGATGATGAGCCAGTTGCCGCTGGTGCGGGCATCCTCATACACGGTGCGTGCAAGGTGTGCGCCCTCATCCTTTGCGCTGTTGAAGCCGAAAGTGGGGGCATTTCCGGGCAGAGGGAGATCGTTGTCGATGGTCTTGGGGACGTGGATGTTGTGGATGGGATACTTCTTTGCCTCAAGGAACTTAGCGATGCGGTTTGCGGTAGAAGCAGTATCGTCACCACCAACTGTTACAAGGAGCTTGATGTTGTTGTCCTGGAAAAGGCCAAGGTTGAAGTTCTCCTCAAAGTCTTTGTCCGTGGGTTTGAAACGGCTCATCTGGAGGTATGAACCGCCGCGGTTGAAGTAGGAATCTGCTTTGAAGAAATCTATGTCCTCAGTGCGGGGGCTCTTGGAGAAAAGCCCGCTGTAACCGCCGTGAAGGCCGATTACCCGGTAACCGTTTGAAAGGAAAGTCTTTGCAACAGACATTACGACGGTGTTCATGCCCGGGGCCGGGCCGCCGCCACAGAGGATGATGATTGAATCTTTCATAAGTGCGATTTATGTTTTGTAAATAGTTTCTTTAAATCATACAAAGATAGTAAGAATTAACGTGATTTGAAATATACGCAATACTGCTTTTTTTTGCTATCTTTGTACAATTATGGACTATAGTGAGGCAAAACATAGGATAGAGGAGCTCAAGGCCGTTCTCCTGGAGAACAGCCGGAGGTACTACGTGGAGAACGCCCCCACCATGAGTGACTATGAGTACGACTCCCTCATGCATGAACTGGAAGCCCTTGAGGCCCAGTTCCCTGAGCTTTCTACGGAAGACTCCCCTGCCCGCCGCGTGGGATCGGACCTTGAGTCAGGATTCCGCAAATACCCTCACAAATATCCCATGCTCTCCCTTGGCAACACATACTCCATCCAGGAGGTGGAAGAGTTTGCCGAAAGAGTCACAAAATCCCTTGACAGGCCTTTTACATACAGCGTAGAGCTCAAATACGACGGTACAGCCATCTGCCTTACCTACCGTAACGGCGTCCTTTTCCGCGCCCTCACGCGCGGAGACGGCGTGAAGGGAGACGATGTAACCGCCAATGCCCGCCGCATTGCCAACATCCCCCATGCCCTGAAGGGTACGGGCTGGCCTGAGGAATTTGAAATAAGGGGTGAGATCCTTATGCCCTATGAGTCCTTCGACCGCCTCAATGAGGAGCGTGAACTTGCGGAGGAACCCCTCTTCGCAAATCCCCGCAACGCCGCCAGCGGCTCCCTGAAGCTTCAGAATCCGGAAGAAGTTGGGCGTCGTGGCCTTTTCTGCGTTCTGTACCACATTCCGGTGGGTCAGGTAGATTATCCCACCCATGACGCCGCACTTAACGCGGCAGCGGAATGGGGCCTTCCCGTTGGGGACAAGCGCCGGATATGCCGCAGTATTGAGGAGATAGAGGCTTTCATCGGCAAATGGGATACTGAGAGAAAATCCCTCCCCTATGCCACTGACGGTATTGTAATCAAGGTCAACGAACTAGCATTTCAGGCAGAACTTGGCTATACCGCCAAGAGCCCCCGCTGGGCCGTGGCCTACAAGTATAAGGCAGAGCAGGCCTGCACTCCGGTGCTCTCCATAGACTATCAGGTGGGCCGTACCGGCGCTGTAACGCCCGTAGCCAACCTTGAGCCCGTTTTCCTTTCCGGAACCATGGTTAAGCGCGCAACCCTGGTCAACGAAGACCAGATCCGTGCCCTTGACCTCCATGAAGGAGACTGGGTGTATGTGGAAAAAGGCGGTGAGATCATTCCCAAGATAACGGGCGTAGAGGAGTCAAAGCGTGAGCCCGGTGCAAAGGTGCCGGTGTTCCCTACCGTGTGTCCGGACTGCGGCACTCCCCTTGTGCGGCCAGAAGGCGAAGCCAAGTGGTTCTGCCCCAACCGCAAGGGCTGTCCCACCCAGATTAAAGGCCGATTAGAGCACTTTGTAACCCGTAAGGCCATGAATATCCTCTGCGGAGAAGCTACCATCGAGCAGCTCTACTCCCTTGGCCTTGCCAGGGTCCCCTCAGACCTTTACAGGCTCCGTGAGATGGACCTTGTGAGGCTTGAGGGCTGGAAGGAAAAATCGGCCTCCAGGTTTACCCAGTCCGTGAAGGAATCCCTTGCCGTACCCTTTGAGAGGGTGCTCTTTGCAATTGGAATCCGCTTTGTGGGAGAAACCACCGCAAGGGATATTGCCCGCCACTTCGGGAGCATAGACGCCGTCATGGCCGCCTCCCGTGAGGAGCTTCTGGAAGTCCCCGAGGTTGGAGACGTGATTGCCGACAGCATCATTGCCTTCTTTGCCGATCCTGACAATATCCGCGAGGTGAACGCCCTCAAAGAAGCCGGCCTCAGGATGTCCGCAGAGGTCAAAGAAGCTGCCTCCAGCGCACTTGAAGGCAAAACAATAGTGATAAGCGGCACCTTCTCCATCTCCAGGGATGAGATGAAGGCACTTATAGAAGCCAACGGCGGCAAGAACGGCTCTTCCGTCAGTTCCAAAACCTCCTACCTCCTTGCCGGTGAAAAACCCGGCCCGGAGAAGGTCAAGAAGGCACAGGACCTTGGCGTAGAGATCATTGACGAAGCCACGTTCATGGAGATGTTGCCCGGAAGGGTAGGCTCTCCTGAATCGTCGGCTACGCCGACCCCTCCCACTGTCATAGGTGCCGGAGGCCAAGCAAGCTTGCCCTCCGCCCCCTCTGCCAGCGGGCCCCTCCCTTTCCAGGCAACGATGACGGTGTCTTATTTGAACCAACGCTGTTTTAGTGATGTTTAAGAAATTGTGGCATAAGATTCAGGTGATTATCCGGTGGGCATCCATCTGGATATACCGGATCACGCGGTTTCTTACGCATGATATTTTCTATCTGAGGGAACAGGATTTCTCACGGTGGAAGGGACGCCTTGTGAAGGATGCCAAGACCGTGATCCTTATGCTCACAACGTTCAGCGCCCAGAAGATTGGCTATCAGGTGACGGCGCTTGCGTACAGGAGTATGATGAGCGTTGTGCCGGCTATAGCAATTGCATTCTACCTCACTTCCGGTGTGGGCCTAAAGGATATGTTCAAGGACATTCTCCTGACCAATCTTGGAGATACACGTATTACGGAAGTCCTCATGAATGCCGCAGACAATATTGTGGACGTTGCCCAGAGCGGCCTCTTCGGGTTCATCTCCATGGCATCCTTCCTGTGGATAGTGCTGTCCCTGATGATAACCGTGAGGAGCGTTTTCAACAATGTGTGGAAGGTGGACAAGGAGAGGAATTTCCTCAAGATGATCGGGGTCATAATCGGCATAACCATAATGGCTCCGTTTGTTGTGATTATCTTCTTCTCCGGATCCGTGGTGTATTCCCATATCCTGGACGTGCTTTTCCCCGGCACGGAGATCATCTACTCAACCATCAAGAGTTTCATGTCCTGGCTGCTCTTTGCAGGCGCCAGCATACTTATAATGTCGGCCATGTACAAGTTCATCCCCGGAACAAAGGTCAGGTTCCGCTACGCCATCAAGGCTGCCCTGATCTCCGGCCTTCTGTTTACGGGAGTGCAGTACCTTTACCTTGAAACCCAGATGATGGTGGCCAAGGTAAGTGCCGTCTACGGTGTCCTGGCGGCCCTTCCGCTGTTCATGGTATGGCTTAACCTTGGATGGACAATCATCCTTTACGGGGCAGAGCTTTCCTTTGCCTTCCAGAACGTTGACAGGATGGGTATAACCAACGAGCAGCTTGACAAGATGTATGCAGAAGCCATCCGTGAGAGGAAGGAGAGGCATCAAAAAGGTTTAGAACTATGAGTTTTTCAGAGTTTACACAGAAAGATTACGACTGGATCAGGCGTGACTACGAGGTCCTCAGGGCATCGGCCGAAAAACGATGCGCCAACGAGAAAGAACTTGCGGTGGTTGAGAAGGCCTTCGAGTTTGCCAACAACGCCCATCGTAACGTCAGAAGGCGCAGCGGTGAGCCGTATATGCTCCACCCTATCGCCGTAGCTCAGATCGTGGTAGACAATATCGGCCTTGGATACAAGTCAATATCGGCCGCCCTCCTCCATGACGTCGTGGAAGACACGGACTATACCGTAGAGGACATCAGGGCCGAATTCGGGGACAAGATTGCAACCCTTGTAGACGGCCTTACCAAGATCAAGAACGTCCTTGACACGGAGCAGAAGACTCATGGTACGGACATCTCCCAGCAAAGCCTCCAGGCCGAAAACTTCAAGCGTATCCTCCTCACGCTCAATGACGATGTCCGCGTGGTGCTCATTAAACTGGCCGACCGCCTTCACAACTGCCGCACCATTGAGCATATGCCGGAGCATAAGAGGGACAAGATCCTCTCAGAGACCATGTTCATCTTCATTCCCCTTGCCCACAGGCTTGGTCTTTACGGGATAAAGAGCGAACTTGAGAATATCTGGCTGCGCTACAAGGAGCCCGATGCCTATGAGGAGATCAAGGAGCGCATTGACAAGAGGGTCCAGGAGAAGGGCTCGGAGATGAACGAATTCGTGGAGCCCATAGAGAAGGCTCTCTATGAAGCAGGCTTTAAATTCACCATCAAGAAGCGCATCAAGACGCCGTATTCCGTGTGGCGGAAGATGGAGGAGAAGCAGATTCCCTTTGAGGAGGTCTATGACCTTTACGCCATCAGGATAATCTTTGAGCCCACGGAGAATTCCCGTGAGACGGAACGTGACCAGTGCTATCACATATTCTCCACAATCACAGGTATTTACCGCTATATGCCGGAAAGGCTTCGTGACTGGGTAAGGCATCCAAAGAGCAACGGCTATGAGGCCCTTCACTGTACGCTTCTCAGTAACAGCGGCGTGTGGGTGGAAGTCCAGATCCGCACCCACAGGATGGACGATATTGCAGAAAAGGGTATTGCCGCCCACTGGATGTACAAGCGCAACGGCTTTGTGGGTGAAGGAGACAATGAGATGGACCTCTGGCTCACCCGTATCAAGGAAATCCTTGTGAATCCGGATGTGAATGCCCTGGAGCTCCTGGATATCATACATAACGACCTAACATCGGCCGAGATTTACGTGTTCACTCCACGCGGAGAGCAGCGCACCATCCAGAAGGGCGCCACAGTCCTTGACTTTGCATACCTTATCCATACGGAAATCGGCAACAAGGCCATTGCGGCAAAGGTGAACCAGAAACTGGTGAGCCTGAATCACGTGATTAAGACCGGGGACAAGATTGAGATCATTACCGCCGAGGAAGCAAAGCCGCAGCCGGAATGGCTCCAGTTCCTTGTAACGCACCGTGCACGTGCGCTTGTGCAGGACTATTTCAAGACTCAGAGGCGTCAGGTTCTGGATTCAGGCCGGAGCATCCTTGAAGACAGGGTACAGCAGCTTGGTTTCACCCTTGATGAGACCACCCTCCAGCGCATTGAGGTGGCGTTCCACTCTGAATCAAGGGATGAGCTGTTCTATAATATCGGCCTTGGAAACCAGAGCCTTGAAAACCTTGAGGAGGTTCTCAAGAAGTCGTCCGGCAGCAGGATTTCCTGGCTCAGGAGGGTCCTTCATCTGGAGAACAAGCCTGAGGATGAGAAGGCCGAAACTTTCATCATCGGCTCTTCAGACCCCAACGCCCCGCGTTTCTCCATAGCCACATGCTGCAACCCCATCCCCGGAGACCCCGTGGTTGGTTTCAAGGCCCCTGACGGCATTGTAACCGTGCACAAGAAGAGCTGCCGCGTGGCAGAGCGCATTGCGGCCTCACACGGAGACTGGGTAGTTGTCCCCAAGTGGCTGGATCAGGCCGAAGATCGTTCCTTCCTTGTGAGGATTTCCCTCAAGGGAATAGACCGCATGGGACTTCTCAATGAGATCTCACGTTATGTCTCCCTGGTTATGGGCGTGAATATGAGAAAGCTTTCCCTGCAGGCCGAGGGCGGTATATTTGACGGCTTCATAGACCTTTACGTGCCCACCAGGGAAACCCTTGAGGAGATGATTAAAAACCTCCAGGCAATTGACGGCATAGAAAATGTGACCAGAACGGAAATATGAATCTAAGGAAATTCATACCCCTTATACCCGTAGCCTTCATCCTTGGGAGCCTGATGTTCCCGTGGGGCTGCGCAAACACCACTACGCCACCTTCAGGCGGAGATAAGGACACCATTCCCCCGGAAATGGCAAAGATCTCCCCGCTTCCCGGTACCGTGAATGTGAATCCACATAAGACAAAGCTGGTTTTCACTTTCAACGAGTACGTGAAGATAAAGGATGCAAACGGAATCTTCCTTTCCCCTCCCCTTGAGAAAAAGCCCAAGGCGGTAATCAAGGGAAAGTCCGTGGTGGTGAGCTTTGAGAGTGACCTTGACACCAACACCACATACACCTTGGACCTTACCGGTGCCATTGCCGATAACAACGAGGGCAATATGTTCCCCGGCTTTACCTTGGTGTTCTCTACTGGTTCCCAGATAGATTCCATGTGCCTGACAGGTCTGGTGCAGGATTTTGAGACCCTGAAGCCCATGAAGGCGGTAACGGTGATGCTGTATAAGGACCAGGCCGATTCCGCCGTGTTCCTGAGGCGTCCCTATGCCGCTGCCAAAACCGACGACTGGGGCTTTTTCAGCATCCGCAACATCCAGGATACCGTTTACAGGGTATATGCCGTCAAGGATGAGAACAACAATAATATGTATGACCCTGAGACGGAGCGTATCGCCTTCCTGGATTCCCTTTTCAGGCCGTCTACCATCTATAACGACTCCCTCTATGAACTGAAGAAGTTCGACATGAAGGATACTGCCATCTGCCTTGCCAGAAAGACGGATTTTGAACTCAATATGTTCCGTGAGAAGCCTTCCAAGCAGCTCATAGTGAAGAAGGAAAGGGTTGGGGTGCGCACGGCTTACCTCACATTCATGGCCCCGGATGCAGTTATTCACGACATGAGGATCAAAGGCCTGCCCCGTGAAAAGCTGATCTCCCAGTTCAATCCTCAGAAGGACTCCCTGGAGCTCTGGGTCAATGACCAGAGGAAGATGCCTGACACCCTCCAGCTTGTAATTAAATACGACAAGACGGATACAACCGGAACTCTTGTTCCCACGGAAGAGACCGTAAGGCTGGCCCTTGATAAGAAAGTGAGGGCGGAACTCATGAAAAAGGCCAACGACATCCGAAGCCGCAAACACGAGGACACCATAGCAGTAATGAAAACCACTGCCGATGCAACCACCGTGGAGCAGTATGGTTACCAGATAGAGTTCCAGTATCCCCTCATTGAGCAGGCATGGGATTCCCTCTCCATGAGAAGCGTGAACCCGCGTCAGCAGGAGGCAAAGATGGAGTTTGTGCTTGAGAAGGATTCAACCAACCTCAGGAAGTTCTCAATTAAGCCCACAACTCCTTTCCAGCAGGGTTTTGACTACTATCTGAAGATACCTTACCGCAAGTTCAGGGATATAAACGGCTACTACAATGACAGCACCGAGCTTAAGGTCACCCTCCCAAAGGATGACAAACTCAGCAGCATAACCCTTAATCTTACAGGAGTCCATAACAAGTACATCATAGACCTTCTGACAGAGAAACGGGACAAGATTATCCGCAGTTTCATAGTTGATTCTGACGGACCTGTCCTGTTCCCCTACCTCAAGGCCGCAAAATACTGTATAAGGATAACTGAGGATATCAACCGGAACAACATTGTGGATACCGGTAACCTCCTTGAGCACCGCCAGCCAGAGAAAGTGCTCTTCTTCAAGCTTGAGGACCAGTTCCTTATCCCTGTACTGGAAAGAAGCGAGATGGTGTGGGACCTTGACCTTCAGGAGATGTTCAGATGACGGTAAGAAAGATCATACTCACCGGGCTGCTGCTTCTTGCAGGCCTAATATCCAGGGCTCAGGTAGACCTGGACGCGGAGTTTTTCTCCCTTCCCAAGAATATCACCGGAGAGTTCCTTGACAGCGTAACTGTCCAGAAGATGTCTCCCAATAACTATTGGGCTGCCGGTGTGTTTGGCGGCATAACGTTGAACTACGGAATGTTCAACCCCACCAGATATACCCGCTGGATGATTCAGTCCCCCGCTTATGGTTTCTCCGTAATCCGCCATTATACCATGTTCAACATGTTCCCCAACATGGCTCTGGAGTTCGGCGCCCAGATGGGGCATGAGGGCTATGAGTTCAAGGTGAACAAGGAAACCGGCGTGAGAACCAACGTGGAGCCCGGGACGGGGGCATACAAGGTCTATATGAAGGTTCCCGAGGTTTTTTTCCTCACACATTTCCACGGAGACCTTACTGACCATTTCAAGGTTATGTTCAAGATCGGCATCTATGGCGGTTACCGCCTGGATATCAAACGTGACATAGACGAGAGATATGCTGCCTACGAACAGTATAGGGCTACCCAGAATAAGTTCATGGACTATGACCGGAGGCCATCATACGGTGTGCGTGGAGGCGTGGGAATCGGCCTTATGTTCGATCCCATAGAGGTCCATGTCATGGTTCAGGGCAAATGGGGCTGGAATTCCTTCTGGAATCCGGACTATGTCCATCAGTATTATTATCGCTTCGGATATCCTCTTGATGCCGGCCTTACCATTGGCGTATACTATCAGCTTACTCCAAGGTTCGGCCATACAGGTTCACAGCTCCGCAAGCTTGCAAAGAAGATTGTGGAAGAAGAAAACATGGTAAGAGATGCTTCAAACTAAAACAGTCCGCGTCGGCTCCGACGTTCTTATAGGAAGCGGCCACCCAATCGTGGTCCAGACAATGTGCAACACGCATACCTCAGATATTGAGGCAACCGTGGCCCAGTGCCGCCGTCTTGCGGCTGCAGGCTCCCAGCTCATCCGCATCACCGTCCCTTCCATGAAGGACGTTCCCTGCCTTGAGGAAATAAGCCGGAGGCTCCGCGCGGAGGGTATCGGCACTCCACTTGTGGCCGATATCCATTTCTCTCCTGAGATAGCCATGGCCGTGGTGCCTGTTGTGGAGAAAATCCGCATCAATCCCGGAAACTTCCACCCTGACCATGAGAAAGCGCGTGAACTCTTCGGGAAGTTCATTGAAAAGTGCAAGGAGTACGGAAGGGCCATCCGTATCGGCCTTAACCACGGCTCTCTTGGAAAGTACATCATAGATAAGTACGGAAACACCCCGGAGGCCATGGCCCTTGCCGCCTTCGAGTGGGCCCAGATGTGCCAGGAGGCCAATTTCCATAATGTGGTGGTGTCCCTGAAGGCCTCCAATACCGTTGTGATGGTCCAGGCATACCGCCGCCTTGCAGCAATGATGAAGGAATCCGGCGTGGTGTATCCCCTCCATGTGGGCGTAACCGAGGCCGGCAACGGCGACAGCGGCCGCATAAAGTCCTGCGTGGCCATTTCTACACTTCTCTCCGAGGGTATCGGCAACACTATCCGCGTCTCCCTCACTGAAGATCCCGCCAATGAGATTCCCGTTGCGCAGTACCTTGCGCACAGGTTCTCATCGGCCCCCGCTCCCAAGGGTATGACTGAACGTGAGGAGTCCATCCTCAAGGCGGCCTGCGACTGGGGCGCTCCCCTTCTGAATCATGAGATTGATGACATCCCCATTGAGGACGAATACCTCAAGGATGAGATTCTGCAGGCCTGCAGGCGGCGTTTCTACAAGCCGGAGTACATTGCATGCCCCGGATGCGGAAGGACGCTCTATGACCTGGAAAACACCTTTAATAAGGTAAAGGAGCGCACGTCCCACTTCAAGAACGTTGTCATAGCCGTCATGGGCTGCATAGTCAATGGCCCCGGAGAGATGGCCGATGCCGATTACGGATATGTGGGAGAGGGTTTTGGGAAAGTAACCTTGTACCGTAAAAAAGACCCCGTCCTTAGGCATATACCTGAGAACGAGGCTGTTGATAAGCTTGTCGAGCTAATTCGAAGGGATTCGGAGCAAAGCGACGCAGGGGGTCTGGGGGATTAGTCCCCCAGTCAGTGAAACTGATATTCTAGCTATCCGGCAGGATAGCTAGGATAGATTCCACTGCCCTTACCTTATCTCCTACCTTCACTTTTACATCGGCTTCAAGAGGGACAAAAAGGTCTATCCTGGAGCCGAATTTTATTACTCCGCACTGGTCTCCGCGGTACTCTATCTTTCCGGGCTCACTGTAGCACACTATGCGGCGGGCGAAGGTGCCTGCAATCTGCTTGAAGAACACGGATCCGTATTCGTTTTCCATGCAGGAGGATGAATGCTCGTTGAGCTCCGATGCCTTTTCATGGAAGGCCAGGATATATTTTCCGGGATGATACTTGTAATAGCTTACCTTGCCGGTTATGGGCCAGAAGTTGCAATGGACGTCGAAGAAATCCATGTATACGGATATCTGGATGCAATCCTTCTTAAGATACTCCTTCTCAAATACCTTGTCCACAATCACCACCTTGCCGTCTGCTACGGAGGTTACCAGCCGGTGATCCTCTTCATCCGGGGCGTTCCTGTTGGGAACCCTGAAGAACCAGGTGATGAATATCATAAACACCACCATAACGGCGCACAGCGGGATGCTTATCCACAGGATGGGGATGAAACGTGCCGCCAGGAATATCAGCACGGCACAGATGCACCATGAAGTCAGTATTGTTCCGTAGGAATCTTCGTCAATCTTAATCCACTTCATAGCCTTAGACTAATTCAAATAAAAGAAGGTAGATATAACCGGTAGGAATGGCAAACAGGGCGCTGTCAAAGCGGTCCATAAGGCCGCCATGACCGGGAATGAGGTTGCCGGAATCCTTGATGCCTGCAGCGCGTTTCCACAGGGACTCGAAGAGGTCTCCGAATACGCCTGTAACGCTCATGAGGGCAGCCATGATAAGGCAGTGCCAGATGGGGAAAGAAAAGAGCCCGGTCCAGTAGAGGATGGCGCCTGCAAGGACTGATGTGAGGAGACCGCCGATAAATCCGGCCCAGGATTTCTTGGGAGAAATTGAGGGGCATAGCTTGGCGGGCCATATCTTCTGCCCCAGAAGCATCCCGAAGCAATATGCGCCGGTATCAGATGCCCAGATGATGATGAAAAATGCCACCATCAGAAGGCCGCTGAACGTGCCATTGCTGTAAACCACCACATTTGACAGGGCAACGGGAATGCCGATATAGAGGAAGCCTGCATACAGGTAACCTGTTTTGAGGAAGTCCTTGTGATCCTTCTGGAAGATGGACCATATCATTATGGCTCCGGTGAGGATGAGAAGGCTGGGAATGAGAGCCTGGGACAGGGGTTCTCCCCTGAAAAGAGCACTTCCGGTGAGCCACACAAGGGCTGCGCCCATGCAACTGGCAAAATCCTGCAGTACCCTGTATGAATTCCCCATGGTCATGCGGTAAAACTCACTGAGCATGATGTAGGAGATAAGCGAGAACAGGATTATGAACACTATCCTGTTAATAAGGAGTCCTCCCAACATTACTGCAAGGAAAAGGACTCCGAATATGGTGCGTTTTACTGTAGGATTCATTCCGCGGGTGATGTTTGGAACTGGTCATCGGCCTCAGGTTTTACCTTGGGCCCAAGGATGCGCTCAATATCTTCTGCAAAGATAACTTCTTTTTCAAGAAGCAGAGCCCCAAGCTGCATGAATTCATCTTTGTGGAGGTCTATGAGTTTGCGGGTGCGGTCATGTACGTCCTTAACTATAGCCTTCACCTCCTTGTCCATGAGTTCCGCCGTTTTCTCCGAGTAGGGCTTTACAAGGTTGTAGCCACGTGCTCCGCTGGAATCATAGAACGAGAGGGCGCCGACGTTGTCGGACATGCCGTAGTACTGGACCATGGCGTAGGCCATTCCGGTCATGCGCTCAAGGTCATTGAGAGCGCCGGTAGAAGGCTCTCCGTTTAGGATTTCCTCGGCTACGCGGCCACCAATGAGAACGCTCATCTGGTCCATCATTATGGAGCGTGACCAGTTCTTGCGTTCCTCCGGGAGGCTCCAGGTAAGGCCAAGGGCGTTTCCACGGGGGATGATGCTCACCTTGAACACGGGATCTGCATAGGGAAGGAGCCAGCCCACAAGGGCGTGACCGGCCTCATGATATGCCGTAGTGCGTTTTTCGGCGGGAGTCATGATGGTGTTGGACTTTCTTTCTAGGCCGCCGATAATACGGTCAACGGCATCCAGGAAGTCCTGCTGAAGCACGGCGGTGTGGCCACGACGTGCAGCCGTGAGGGCGGCTTCGTTGCAGACGTTGGCTATATCGGCCCCGGAGAAACCGGGAGTATGCTTTGCCATGAATTCCACGTTGAAGTCATCTCCAAGCTTGATACCTTTAAGGTGTACCTGGAAAATCTCTTCACGCTCCTTGAGTTCAGGAAGCTCCACATGGATCTGGCGGTCAAAACGGCCGGCGCGCATGAGGGCCTTGTCAAGGATATCTGAGCGGTTGGTTGCGGCAAGGACTATTACGCCGCTGTTGGTACCGAAGCCGTCCATTTCAGTGAGGAGCTGGTTGAGGGTGTTCTCACGTTCGTCGTTGGATGAGAAACCTCCGTTCTTGGCCCTGGCGCGGCCTACGGCATCTATTTCATCTATGAATACAATGCACGGTGCCTTTTCCTTTGCCTGGCGGAAGAGATCCCTCACACGTGAAGCTCCTACGCCCACGAACATCTCTACGAAGTCCGATCCTGAAATTGAGAAGAAGGGAACGTTGGCCTCCCCTGCCACGGCTTTTGCCAGAAGGGTTTTACCTGTTCCGGGAGGGCCCACCAGAAGTGCTCCCTTGGGGATTTTGCCGCCAAGTGCGGTGTATTTGGATGGGTTCTTGAGGAAATCCACAATTTCCATCACTTCCTCCTTGGCACCGTACAGGCCCGCTACGTCCTTGAATGTGACGTTGACCTGGCCTTTCTCTGCTTCCTTTGCAGTGGACTTACCGGTGTTGAAGGGGTTGAAACCGCCGCCGCCGGGGCCGCCGGGACCGCCTGCGCCGCGGTTCATGCCACGGAACATAAGCACCCAGAACACTACCAGGATAAGGAGCGGAAGGATCATCTGGAGTATATCCATCCATACACGCTCCTGGTTTTTCATAATCACCTTGAACTGGTCCTGGGGGACGAGTTTGGAGTTGAGCTCCTGGAACTGGGTCTCGGGATCAAATTTTGTGGAAACAAGGAAATAGAAATGAGGGGCCCGCCTGGGCGGCTGGCCTCCGTGGAATTTGTCTGAATACTTGGCAAGACGCTCTGGACGGACCTTCACTTCACCTTTGAAGTCGTTTCGGATAAACGTGATTTCAGACACGTCCCCGCTCTCAATCATATTCTGGACTTCTGCCCACTCAATCTTTTCCGGAGCTGCTGTGCGCTGATTGGAAAACAGCATGTAGCCTATTCCAATAAGCAGCAGGACGTAGAACCAGGAAAAGTTGAAACTGATAGTCTTCTTAGCCATTTAGTCCTCTTTTTTTGTCGATTTAGTGCTCTTGCGTAGCTGGTATTCCTTGCGGGGAACATCTGACCAGAGGTCTTCCAGGCGGTAGAAATCCCTGTATTCCTTAAGGAAGATGTGCACCACTATGTTGCCGTAGTCCTGGATGATCCAGAAGTTGTTGCCTTCTCCCTGTGAGCGGAGGAGCCGGTGGCCTTCCTCCCTCATCTTCTCCTCTATGTTGTCTGATATGGCGCCAACCTGAGTGGTGTTAGAGCCGCTGCACACCACAAAGTAATCTGTGATGGCACCGTCTATGGCCCTTAGGTCAAGAGATACTACGTCCTCCCCTTTCTTGTCCAGGATTGCGTCTGCAATAAGCCTCAAATCGTGAGTAATCATATTAGGTAGTTTGCTTTTATCACACAAAGATAATCAAAAAAGCTGCCATATCAAACCTTCTGCCAAATTGACAGACAGATAGTACATAGGCCGATTTTGATTATATTTGTATTCAGAATGGGTAAAATAGGCCGATTATGGGCCTGTAACAAAAATGTTACCATTCGTAACAATTATGTTATTTTAATTGAAAATGAACGCAAAAAACTATATTCAGGTGATAGTCCCGCTAAAACTGGACTGGGAGCCTGTATACTCTGTCCCGGAGGGCCTGGAGGTGGCAGAAGGAGACCGGGTAAGCGTCATTTTCTCCGGAAAAGAGTACATTTCCGTTGTAAGCAGAACCGGTGTCACCCCGGATCCTGACCTGAGGGAAGACTCCATACATTCCATACTGGACAAGGTGGCCCAGTTGCCACCGGTCTCCCCCCGTGAACTCAGGTTCTGGCGCACCTTGGCAAGTTATTATCTTTGCACGGTGGGGGAAGTTTACAACAACGTTTACTTCAGGGACCGCAGCGCTCCCAAAAAGTGGACTGCAAGGGACAGAAGCGCCATCGCCTCTGAACCGGTGCTGTCCCCTTCCCAGGAAACGGTTTATTGTTCGGCCCTTACTGCTTTTGACGCCGGCAAAACCGTACTGCTTCAGGGAGTAAGCGGGAGCGGGAAAAAGGAAGTGTACCTGAAATTGGCCGCTAATACAATAAGGCAAGGCAAGTCGGTCTTGTATCTGGTTCCGGATATCTCGGTTTCAAAGGCTTTTGAAGAGCGTGTGGCGTCTGTTTTTCCGGATGTTATGCCCTATCACAGCGGTCTTACCGCAGCAAAGAGACGGGACGTAATCCTGGAAGCCAGAACTGGAAACCCCTTGTTTGTCCTTGGCACCAGAAGCGCCTTGTGGATACCGTTTGAAAAACTTGGTCTAATAATAGTTGACCAGGAGCAGGACAGTTTTTACAAACAGGATTCCCCTGCCCCCAGGTACCATACGCGGGAAACCGCAATTATGCTTGCTTCAATATATGGAGCAAAGGTAATCCTTGGCAGTACGTGCCCATCTTTAGAATCTGTCTATAATTCTGAAACAGGACTGTTTACAAGGCTTGAACTGAACCAACGCTTTAATAATTCCCCGGAGCCAGAAGTTATGCTTGTGGACATATCTGCAGAGAAAAAGAAAAGAGGTATGTCTGGCAGTTTTTCCCTAAAGCTTCTTGCCCGTCTGAAGGATGCAGTGGATGGTGGGGAAAAGGCTCTTGTAATATGCCGTGCAAAGGCTGCTATTGAGCAGGTCAGAGAAGAATTAGAAAACATTTTCCCGGGGGCATTGGGCAGGAGTATAAAGCTGGACACTCCTTTTGCCGTCAAGACAATACCTTATGGGGAGTATGACGTCATAGCTGTCCTTCTGGCCGATGGTCTTCTTGGTCGTGAGGATTTCCGCAGTGATGAACGTGCCATGCAGATGTTCACTCAACTCAGGGGCAAAACCGGCCTTCTGGTTATTCAGACAAGGGAGTCTGGCCACCCTGTCTTTTCCATCGAGGTTGCCAACTCTCTCCTTGCCGAAAGAAAACTGGCCGGCTATCCCCCGTTCACCCGTATGGTCAAACTTGAACTTAAGGATTCTGATGAGAACCGGCAGAAACTCCGTGCCCGTTTCCTTGGAAACAGGGTCAAGGAGGTCCTCAGACCGTTTTCCGATCCCCTCATCCTGGGACCTGAAAAGGGCGAAATCCGTGTTTTCTTCAAACGTGATAAAAATCTCACGGCTGGAAAGCAGGCCCTTTATAAAGAAGTCACTTCTTTTGAGCAGCAGTACTCCTGTCACATTATAATTGATGTAGATCCCGTTTAGCATTTCAGCACGGCTTGAAGCCCGAAAATGGGCAAAAACGGTCTTGGTCACGTGCCGGAGCACGGCTTGAGGCCCGGAAATGGCTGAAACCGGTCCTGGTCACGTGCCGGAGCACGGAGATAACAATTCTGTGGAACTTTGTGGAACAATTGCAAGGAAATCTAAAGATTTCTTTGTAAATTTGCATTCTATGGGAAAAATAATTGCAATAGCCAACCAAAAGGGCGGAGTGGGAAAAACCACCACCGCAATCAACCTGGCCGCTTCTCTTGCGGTCCTGGAGAAGAGAGTCCTCATCATTGACGCAGATCCTCAGGCAAACACCACCTCCGGTCTCAACTTTGACCCGGAGAACAGTGACCACCGCACCCTGTATGAGATTCTCATCGGGAAATTATCGGCCAGTGACGCCCTTATCCAGACGGAACTTCCAAAGCTCCACATGATTCCCTCCCACATCAACCTTGTGGGCGCGGAAATTGAGCTCCTGAACGTTCCTGACCGTGAGTCCGTGCTCAAGAAGGCACTTCAGCCCATAAGGGACAACTATGATTTCATCATCATTGACTGCTCCCCTTCCCTGGGTCTTATCACGGTGAATTGCCTCACTGCCGCAGATTCCGTAATGATCCCTGTCCAGCCGGAGTTCTTTGCCCTGGAAGGCCTTGCAAAACTTATCCAGACCATCCGCCTGGTCCAGAACGGTATCAATCCCGCCCTTACCATAGAAGGCTTTGTGGTCACCATGTTCGACGGCCGCACAAAGGTCCATAACCAGGTTGTGGCCCAGCTCCGTGACCATTTCAAGGATATGGTTTTCAATACCGTGATCCAGAGGAGTATCCGCCTGAGCGAAGCTCCATCCTACGGTAAGCCCATCATCCTCTACGACGTAATGAATAACGGTACGTCCAACTATATGAACCTTGCAAAGGAAGTCCTGGACAAGAACAATAACTAATATGGCTGCAAAGAATCAGTATGGCCTTGGAAAGGGCCTTGGCGCACTCCTTGGAGGCGAAGACCTGTCTGAACTCAGAAAACCGGTAGGATATATCAATAAGGAAGTGGTTTCCACCGAGGGCAAGCCCCAGGACACCTCCGACGTCCTCCGCATTCCCATAGACCTCATAGAGCCCAATCCCTACCAGCCCCGAATGACATTTGCATCGGAGGCCATGCAGGAGCTGGCCGATTCCATCCGTACATTCGGCCTTATCCAGCCCATCACCGTACGCCGCAAGGGAGATAAATACCAGATCATCAGCGGTGAACGCCGTTATCGTGCCTCCATCATGGCCGGCATGGACATGATTCCCGCCTATATCAGGGATGCATCTGAGCAGGGAATGCTGGAGATGGCCATTGTGGAGAATATCCAGAGGGAGAATCTGGACCCCATAGAGGTTGCCATGAGCTACCAGCGCCTTATGGACGAGTGTTCTCTTACCCAGGAACAGATGGCCGACAGAGTTGGTAAGAAGCGCGCCTCCGTAGCCAATCAGCTGAGGCTCCTGAAGCTCCCCGCAAAGGTCCAGCATGACCTTAAAGTGGGGCTTGTGAGCGTAGGCCACGCAAAGGTTCTCCTTGGCGTGGAAGATGCAGGCACCCAGGAGATGCTCTGCGACATGATTGTGAAAAACGGCCTCTCAGTGCGTCAGCTTGAGGAAAAGATAAAGGCCATGGGCAAGAAGAAAGACCCCGTCCAGGAAGACGGCGCCCAGGAACTCCCCGAGATGTACTACAGGCTGCTGGAGAACGTGGGTAAGTTTTTTGGAGAGAATATCTCCCTGAAACGTACCCGTGACGGCAAGGGCACCATGACCATCAAGTTTGACTCTGACGCTCAGATGGAGCAGTTCCTCAAAGCCCTGGATGCCAGATGAGGGGTTTCCGCCTCATAGCACTCCTTACAGCACTGACATTGTGTTTTCCCCTGGCCGCGCAGTACCGCGACGACCAGTTCAAGCGCGATGCCTTTACCCAGACTTATGCCGATACTACGGAAAAGACCAAGACCGATACCACCAAGCTCTTCGATTTCAAGGAGTTTTTTGGCGGGCTGGCCCATAAGCGCACCGCATCACTGAAAACCCTCACCATGGGTTCCACCATATTCATCGGCGGCAACCAGATCTACCACAAACAGTACTGGAAACTGCCCATTATCTATGGCGGGATAGGCGCAGGCGTTTACGGCGGCATTCATTTCGGGAATCTTTACAAGAGTACCGGAGATACCCGTTTCCAGACATACAGCACCCTCTCCTATGTTGGAGCAGGGCTTGTCTGGTGGGGCTCCCTCATGGACGGTGCCGTGTGCTTCAAGAGTGATAAGCACCCTGAACCAGCCCGCTCTACGGTGTATTCCCTGCTTCTCCCCGGACTTGGTCAGATATATAACGGGGAATTCTGGAAAGTTCCCCTCTATCTTGGCATCATGGCCGGATCACTCAACTTTGTTGTGGATAACAACCTCCAGTACAACCGCTGGAAATGGGTGTATGACCAGGCCACCTCGGAGGATCCAACTGTAGAAAAACCTCCTTACAGCGCAGAGAACGCAAAGTATTTCAGGGACCTTTACAGACGTTACAGGGACTACTCCATCCTTGCCGTGGCACTCACCTATCTCATTCAGGTGATAGATGCCAACGTCTTTGCCTACATGCAGGACTTTGAAGTGAACGATGACATCTCCATGCACATAGAACCTGCCGTCACTCCCGTCCAGTTCGCAACCACGGGAGGCGTCCCCCAAGCCGGAATGTCGGTTGGAATGTCAGTAGGGTTTAGATTTTGATTATGAGAAGATTATTATTGGCCGTCCTGGGCATTGTCCTGGTCTCCGGCTCTCTATATTCACAGGATAAGGATACCCTCCTCCAGAGGTGGTATCTTCACCGCCAGTCAAAGCAGCAGTCTCCTGACGCCGGATACAACATGGACTCCGTGCGGTTCAATACCAATGTCCCTGATTCCGTCCTCATGGCCCGTCTTGAGAGGATGCACAGTTTCATCACCCTCCCCTATAATGAGACTGTGAAAAACTATATGGTCCTTTACAGCGAGAAAATGCCAAAGAGAATGGCCGAAATACTCTCGCTGGGTGAGTATTACTTCCCTATCTTTGAAGAGACCCTGGACCGTTACGGCCTTCCGCTGGAACTCAAGTATATGGCAGTCATTGAGAGTCACCTGAATCCAAGGGCAGAGTCCATCTACGGAGCCAAGGGCCTGTGGCAGTTCATGTACCGCACCGGTCTAAGCTACGGTCTCAGGGTGAATTCATACATAGATGAGCGTATGGATCCCGTCCTCTCCACGGATGCAGCCTGCAGGTATCTCAAGGATGCATATGCCATCTTCGGCAGCTGGCCGCTTGCAATATCGGCCTACAACTGCGGCAGCGGAAACGTCAATAAAGCCATCAAAAGGGCCGGAGGAAGCACTGACTACTGGAAAGTGTACGATTACCTCCCCCGTGAGACCAGAGGCTACGTACCGGCCCTTGTGGGCGCCATGTACGCCATCAACTACGCCAAGGATTACGGCATAAGGCCGGATCCTGCGGCTGTTCCGGAGTACGTAGACACCTTCCACGTGCACAGGAATATCCATCTGAGGCAGATCTCAGAGGTAATGGGCATCCCCATGGATGACATCCGTGACCTTAACCCGCAGTATTTCAAGGATTACGTTCCCGGAGCCGGGGCCGATGAAGTGATCCGCCTCCCCTTTGCCTACAGCGGCACCTTCATGGACATGCAGGATTCAATTGCAAGGTATAAGGCCGATGTCCTTCTTGGCGGCAAGATCACAGACGGCCGTGAAGTGGTGAACGGCCGGCCCGTCCAGACCTCCCAGGGCACATCCTGGGTGTACTACAAGGTGAAATCTGGAGATACCCTCAGCCACATTGCAAAGAAGTATCACTGCACCGTGAAGCAGCTCAAATCCTGGAACAACCTGAGGAGTGACCGAATCTCCATAGGCCAGCGCCTGAAGGTTGGGAAGCGCTAGATATCAATCATAAGCTGAAGATTCAGGACGGGGGTAGGTTTACTCCCGTTTTTGAATGTGTATGCCCCTCTTAAATAAAACTTTAGCGTGAAAGATTTAAACCTGTGCTTTATGTTTCCTGTGGCCGATATTGAAACGCCCCTTCCATTGTATGCGGGCACGGAAAAACTGCCCGGGGCATCTCTCTCGTAGACATAGATACGGTCTGCCCATTTGTCAATCTTGAAGCCCGTAAAGCGAAGATAGGCCGATACCACCTCACTCTTATAACCGCCCTCCAGATAGCCAAGAAAGCCCCATGAATCGCATTTGACCGCCTCAAGCCTCAGAACCGACAGAAACGGACCTGATGCGAATCTTAAGTCCGTCCTCAAATCTGTCCTTGGTGCTTCGTAATTGCGGTAACGCTTAGTCACACGGCCTTCCAGGGACCATATATCCGATATGTTCCATAGCGCACGGGCGTAGGCGCGGAGCTGGAAACGGTCTGTGGCTGTGTATGGGATTGGAAGCATTGCTGCATCGGCGGTCAGGGACGCCAGCACCTTTCGGTTGTTGAACTCCAGCCCTGCCGCTGCGGCGTACTCCCCGTTCTTTTTCACGGAGTATTTCACCGGGATTATCCTACCTTGCACGGCAAGGCGGAAAAACTCCCCCAGAGATGCCCTGAGGGCCGATTTCCCCGCAAATGCACCGTTCCGGCAGGCTACTTCCCCGCTTATCAGGATGCCTCTCAGGTTCAGCTTTGCATCGGCCGAAAACAGCAGCCCGGAGGCGGCTGTAAAGCCAGCCTGGAAATGCCTTCCAAGGTACTCTCCGCGCGCCCCGAAAGTCCCGTCAAATGAGCCGAATGCCTGCGCCCTCCAGTGCATGGAGGAAAACTCATAGGCAAGGCCCCTCTGCACCCCGGAACTGGTGAAAGACCATACCGGAGATATGCCTTGGGCGCGTTTCATGAAGGCATCCACGGTTGATAGATTGTCCATGGAGAACCCTGTCCAGAGGCCAAGGCCCTCGGCAAAACGCACTTTGTAGTCCCCTGCTACTACCCGATGATTCCGGAAGGACGCTTCACCGTAGAAGGTCCCGTCCCACTTTTTGAAGCTCTCCCCGCACCTCAGGGCCCCGCCGGCCCTCCAGGAACGCCCTGTCACCTTCACTTTCCCGCCGGCAGAATTAAGCGTCCCTCTAAGGAGCGCCTGTGTCTTTGTCCTGATGGTATCGGCCGCACCGGGAAGACGTGAGGATTCAAGTGAGAGGAAGGGCCTCAGAGCCTCTACATCGGCCTGCGTAAACCCTTCAAGAAGAGACAGTTCCGTCCAGGAAAGGATGTCTCCGGAGCTGGCCCTGTAATCCCTTATGACGGCAACCTGATAGTCACTTAGGATGGCCGATGCCCTGAGGTGGTTGGAATTCACCCTTACACGCCTTCCGCGCATGGCTTCCAGCTGCTCCACAATTGCCTGGTCCACTTCCTCTTCGGAACTGGCCCCGCCAAGGAGCATTGCCGCCCTCATGACCTCCTGATCCTGAGCTGCCACGGGTATGGCCAGCACCCACAATAATATGCCCACAAACTTTCTCATAGCCACCAAATTACCAAAGAAAAGGCGTATTTTAAAGGGGGTGTTGATAACTTGTGTTGTTTCACGTGTTTTTTTTGATGTTTTTTGTTAAATTTGCAAAACGTACTGATTTTTCCTATGGAAAAAAAGATCACTTTACATGACAAAACGTTCAAAATCTTTATTCCCAACTCGGAAATAGAGAAGGCCATTGACCTGGTGGCCGCCCGTATGAACAAGGATTTTTCATCCTACACAGACTCCAATCCCCCCGTCATGCTATGCACCCTGAACGGTGCCGTGATGTATGCGGCAGAGCTCCTCAAACGTCTCACCTTCCCTCTGGAATTCAAGGCCCTCAAACTTACTTCCTATCAGGGCACAAAGTCAACCGGTGAAGTAAAGGCAGAACTCCCCCCAAGCATAGCGGATTTCAAGGGCAGGGATGTCATTGTGGTTGAAGACATCGTGGACACCGGCAACACCATCGTCACCCTTAAAAACCTGCTGGAGGATCTTGGAGCAGCAAGAATCTTCGTCACCGCCCTTCTCCTGAAGCCGGAAGTCTACAAGAAAGACGTCAAGCTGGATTATGTGGCCATGAGCATCCCCAATCGTTTCATCGTGGGGTTCGGCCTGGATTACAATGAGCTTGGCAGAAATACTGAAGACATTTACGTACTAGACTCTTAGCTATGAAATATTATGTTCTTTTCGGCCCTCCTGGAGCAGGTAAGGGCACTCAGGCCGGCGCAATGGTAGAGCGCTACAACCTTTGTCATCTCTCCACCGGAGAACTTCTCCGCGCGGAAATAGCCGCCGGGACTCCCCTCGGCCTCCAGGCCAAAAGCCTCATAGAAGCCGGAAACCTTGTTCCTGATTCCGTGGTTGAAGGCATGATTGAAGCAAAATTCCGTGATACCAAGGGCGTGGACGGTTTCCTTCTGGACGGTTTTCCCCGCACAATAGCGCAGGCCCAGGTTCTTGACAAGATGGTGGAAGTCACAGGATGCATTTCCATCATGATTCCGGACGCGCTTATCCATGAGCGCATAGCCCACAGGGCAAACATTGAAGGCAGGGCCGATGACGCCCGCCCGGAGGTTGTCCAGAACCGCGTAGACACCTACCACGCAAAAACAGAACCCCTTATAGATTATTACCGCAAGGCCGGCAAGTATCACCAGATAGACGGCGTAGGTACCATAGAGGAAGTCCGTGAGAGGATTTTCTCCGCTATGGACAAACTCTGATAACCCACACAGATGCACAGGATTTTTCTGCCATTATACCACTTCTTCAAAGCCCACAAAGGCTTGATGTACGCCATACTCATCGTTTCAACGGTGATATTTGCGTTCTATGGCTTCAGGCTCCGCTTTGAGGAGGACATCATCAAGCTTCTCCCCCACTCGGCCACATCCAACGATATGGTATTCAGTGATATGAGCCTGAAGGACAAAGTGTTTCTGCAGCTTACCTCTGCAAATCCGGAGGATCCCGTGGAACCCGCAAGGCTTGGAGAATGCATGGAGGAATACTGCAACCTCATCCAGGAAAGGGACAGCGCAACACACTTTATCAGCAACCTGCTATGCACCCTGGATGCGGATATGGCCCTGGCAGCCATGGATTTTGCAATATCCTACCTGCCAACTTTTGTGGATCCCGCCTGGTATCCGGCCATACAGGAGTCCATCACACGTGAGAGGATAGATTCCGTGATGGCGGTTAATTTCCAGATTGTAATGGCCGATGAAACCGGAGAAGATTCCCAGCTTGTGGCTATGGACCCCCTGAGTCTCAGGGACATCCTTCTACCCAGCATTTTGGGAGGAGAAGATACCGGAATGGGCGGCTTCTCATTTGAGGACGGCCACCTCTTCTGCCCGGACAAGACCGTGGCGCTTGCCTTTCTGTCACCTTCTTTCGGCTATACCAACTCCGGCGTAGCCACCAAGTTCAACAGACTGCTTACAAAGGCCGCCGCAGATTACTCCAAGGCAAATCCGGACGTCAAGGTTCTTATTCACGGTAACCCCCAGGCCAGTTTCTCAAATGCAAACTGCATAAAACATGACCTGGTGTGGACAGTGGGCCTATCCCTTCTGGTCATCCTCCTTATGATGGTCATGAGCTTCCATTCGTTCAGGTTCGTGTGGCAGCAGGTTGTCCCCGTCATTTACGGCGTCCTGTTTTCCCTTGCATGTATCTATTGGATGAAGGGATATGTGTCCCTTATGGCTCTTGGATTTGGTGTAATCATTCTGGGCGTCGCAATCAGTTACTGCCTGCATATACTGATTCATTTCTACTACGTGGGCAGCGTAGAGACAATGCTCAAGGAAGAAAGCACCCCTGTTTTCCTTGGAATGCTAACAACCATCGGCGCATTCATGGGCCTGCTGTTCACTGAAAGTGACCTTCTGAGGGACTTCGGCCTTTTTGCCACCTTCTCCCTTATTGGCAGCACCATGTTCGCCCTCATATTCCTGCCTCATTTCATGAGCGAGGACCAGATCCATTTCAAGAAGGTAAAGGGTTTCCCGCTGGTGGAAAAGGTGAACAACCTGCCTTGGGATAGCAACAAGTGGATTATCGGCACTCTCATCGTGCTCATTGTAGTAGGTGCTGCGCTAAGCCCCAGAGTCAAGTTTGACTCAGACCTCCGCAACCTTGACTTCCGTGACCAGGCTCTCAGGGAAAGCGAGAGTCTCTATAACGAAAAGAACTCCGACGGTTATTCCCACATGTACTTTGCAGCATATGCCGACAACCTCGACGATGCCCTGGAATACAATATGGGCATGTTCAGGACCCTTGACACCCTCAAGGCAGAAGGCTACGCAAAGGGCTGGTCAAACATCACCGGGCTTTTGTTCCATTCCACAAGGGAACAGCAGGAAAGGATAGACGCCTGGAACGCCTTCTGGACAAGGGACAGGCTGGCCCGTCTCAAGAGGGACCTCAGGGAATCCGGCGTAAATCACGGTCTCCCTGCCGATATGTTCGACACCTTCATCAGCATGCTCGACGCAAGTTATGAGCCCGGAAACCTGTACGAGTCAGGCATCATTCCTCCTGGCCTTCTGTCAAACTACATAGAGCAGCAGCCAAACGGCCGTTTCCTGGTGTTTACGGACGTTTCTTACCCGGAACCTGTGAGGGATACGGTCTGGGGCACCTTGGCAAAATGCCCCAACGTAATTGTGCTTGAACCCTTCTTCTACTGCCGTGACATGGTGGAGATCGTGCACGATGACTTTACAACCACCGTCTGGATATCGTCACTCTTTGTACTTATAGTCCTCCTTATCTGCTTCAAGAACCTGTGGATTGCGCTCATAGCCTTCTTCCCCATGTTCATAAGCTGGTTCGTCATGCAGGGCTATATGTCTGTATTCGGCCTGGAATTCAACCTTATAAACATAGTGATTGCCACCTTCATCTATGGTATCGGCGTAGATTACAGCATCTTTGTGATGGAAGGCCTCCTGAAGGAAGCCAGAACCGGCCGGTCCGATATGCTGGAATACCACAAGGTTGCCATTTTCTATAGCGCTGCCGTACTGGTGATTGTGGTGTCATCACTGATATTTGCTAGACATCCCTCGCTCCATTCAATTGGAATCATAACCCTTATCGGTATGGCTTCAACCATACTGATTACCTATTCGCTGCAGCCATGGCTGTTCCACCTGCTATGCAGGAGCAAGGCCATGAGACAGCGTTTCAAAATACCGGATAAGGAAAAATGATACTGGACGCAAAACTATACCTGAACCTAGTACGCGGCGGCGCCGTACGGCTTGCCCAAAACCGCCAGACAATAAACGATCTTAACGTCTTCCCTATCCCGGACGGGGATACCGGAGACAATATGTATATGACCATTGAAGCCGGTGCTTCCGCTTCCGGTGAATCCCTTGGAGAAATGGCCAGGGCCGTTTCCAGCGGTATGCTCCTTGGCGCCCGCGGCAATTCAGGCGTTATCCTTTCCCGCATTTTTGCCGGCATGGCAAAAGGCCTTGACGGGCTCCAAAAGGCCGATATAAAGGAATTCACAGCCGCAATGCGTTCCGGCGTAAAAGAGGCTTATACGGCCGTTTCCCAGCCCGTTGAAGGCACAATCCTTACCGTAATGCGGGAAGGAGTTGATGCCGCGGAGGGTTCTTCTTCAATTGAAGAGTTCATGGACCGGTGGATTTCTGGAATGGACGTGAGCCTCCAGCACACACCTGAACTGCTGGATGTACTGAAGAGATCAGGTGTTATAGATAGCGGCGGCGCAGGCCTCCTCTGCATAGGAGAAGGTATGCGTGACGGCCTTCACGGTTTGGTGGATATGGCTGCCACACCTGGCGAAGCCAGTGTGTCTCATGCCACGGTGGATTTCTCGGCCTTTACGGAAGACAGCGTCCTTGAATTTGGCTACTGCACGGAATTCCTCCTCCGTCTCCAGCGCTCAAAAGTGGACCTTGACAGCTTTGACGAGTCCGTAATCCACGACTGGCTGGCTTCTCAGGGAGATTCACTGGTGTTCTTCCGTGACGGCAGCATCATCAAGACTCACGTTCATACAAAGGACCCCGGCGCAATACTCACCAAGTGCCGTGAATGGGGAGAATTCCTCACCATCAAGGTGGAGAACATGACACTCCAGCACCACGAGAATCATATGGACGAGCGTTTCAAGCGCGCCCGCAAGGCCCTTGGCGTAGTTGCAGTGGCAGCCGGAAAGGGCCTCACGGACAGTTTCAAGGAAATGGGGGCCGATGCAGTCATAGAAGGCGGCCAGACCATGAATCCTTCCGTGGAGCGCTTCCTGGAAGCATTTGACAGCGTTGACGCAGAGACAATCTTTGTCCTGCCCAACAACTCCAATATCATCCTAACCGCCAACCAGGCATCGGCCATATATGAGAAGGCAAAGATAGTGGTAATCCCCACCAAAACCATCTCTGAAGGCTATTACGCCCTGGCAAACCTGGATCCTGAGCTTCCACTCGAGGACCTTAAGGCCACCCTTGAAGGCGCTGCGGCCTCTGTCACTACCGGTATGATATCAAAGGCCATCCGTGACACGGAGATAGCTAAAACCGGAGAATTTGTTGGATTCAGCGGCAAAGAGCTCCTTTGCGGCTCCCCTTCCCGCCCTGACGCCATGAAAGCCCTTGCGGCAAAGCTTGACGCCGGTAAGGCCGATATCTTCATCATCTTCAGGGGCGCTGACGCTCCGTCGGAGGAAGCGGAAGCGCTTAAATCGGCCTTTGAAAAAGAATATCCCGCCACGGAAGTGATACTTCTGGAAGGCGGCCAACCTGTATACGATTATATTTTACTTCTATGCTAAAACTTTACACCGACACCGATACCGATATCTATCCGTCGCTTGCGGAGGAATACGGCTACAAGCTCATCTCCATGCCCTACAGCATTGAGGCAAAGACCACCTACCCTTACGTGGATTTTGACACTTTTGACGCCCATGCCTTCTATGACAGGCTTAGGGGCGGGGTTCTCCCAACCACCAGCGCCATCTCCAAGGAGCAGTACATGAACTACTTCATAAAGGATTTCATTGAAGGCAACGAAATCCTCTACGTGCACTTCTCCAGGGCCATGACCAATACCTTCGACGCCATGGATCAGGCCATAGCAGAACTAAAGGAGAAGTATCCCAAGGCCCGTTTTGAGGAAATTGATACAAAGGGCATCACCACAATCTCCTATGCAATAGTGCGTGAGGTTGGAGACCTTGTGAAGGCCGGAAAATCCCTTGATGAGGTCCTTGACTGGGCCAAGACGGAGGTTGACAAGTTTGCCATGTACTTCTTTGCCGATGACCTCAAGTTCTTCCGCCGCAGCGGCCGTGTAAGCGGGCTTGCCGCCACCATGGGAACCCTTATCGGCGTGCGTCCCCTCATCCATATGAGCCAGGAAGGCAAGATGGTGTCCGTGGGCACCGCCAAGGGCAGGAACAATGCCATGTTATACCTTCTCAATAAGGTAGGAGAACTTGGAGACGATATTGATTCTCACCGCATCTGTATCGGCCATACCGACGCCCCCGAGATTGCAAGGCAGCTTGGCGCCATGATCACTGAGAAGTATGGCCACCAGAATATCGTTTATGTGGACGTGAACCCCACCGCCGGCAGCCACTGCGGCCCCAACGGCGTGGGCGTATGCTTCCATGCCATTCACCGCTAATCGTATGGAAACAAGAGAAATCATCATAGACCTTCTAGGCAGCGACCTGGGCCCGCAGGAAATGCTGGAAGGGGCCAGGCTGGTGCTGGAAGACTTCCCGGATGTGAATGTGGTACTGGCCGGGCCGCGAGACCTCATTGAGGCCGCAGGTCTTCCGGAAGGCCGCTACCGTATTCTTGAGGCCAATCGCACCGTCACCAACCTGGACAATCCAATTGAAGCCTTCTATTCAAAAGAACCCGTGTCTGTATTCCGGGCTCTGGAAGAAGCAGGCAGCTGCAGCAGCGTGATTGGCGTCATTAACGCCGGAAACACAGGGGCGCTGTTCGCCGGTGCAATCCGTTTCCTTCTGGCCGACAGGGATGTCCGTCCCTGCATAGCGGCTATCCTGCCCACAACTAAGGGAGGCTTCACCTGCCTGGTGGACACTGGCGCGTCCATAGACTGCGGAGCCCAGCAGCTGGTCCAGTTCGCCCATCAGGGCACGGATCTGATGCGTAAGCTCTACAAACTGGAATCTCCGCGTGTTGGGCTCCTTTCCAACGGAGCGGAACCCACCAAGGGCAACAAGCTGGTTAAGGAAGCTCACGGGCTCCTGTCCCGTGAGGAAGGCATCAATTTCATAGGCAATATTGAAGGCAACAAAACCCTCTCCGGGGAATGCGACGTCTTGGTGTGCGAAGGCTTTGCCGGCAACCAGGTGCTCAAGAACTCGGAAGGCATGGCCGTGAACCTGATTACTGAGATTATCAAATACGGCAAGACTCATAACGTACCGGCTGCAATGGAGATTGCGGGATACCTCATGTCCCGGTTCGACTTTGCTTCCCTTGGCGCCGGTATCATGCTGGGCACCAGGAAGGTTGTGGTGAAAAGCCGCGGTTCATGCAAGCGCACAGCCATCAGGAACGCTGCCCAGATCCTTATTAACCTTGCCGATGACAAAACTATATACGAATCAATAGACTAATTATGTACGACAGACTTTTACCCCTCATAAAGAAGTATCTTCCTGAAGACAAGATAGCCCAGGCCACCCCTGAATCCCGCCTTATAGCAGACCTTGGAATGGATTCCATCGGCATGCTGATGTTGTCCATGGCCCTCGAAGAAGAATTCGGCGTGAGCTTCAACGCTCCCGTTAAATTCGAGACAGTACAGGACGTTATGGATTTCCTGCAGAAAAACGCTACAAAGTAATGAAAAAGCAAAAAGATTATCAGCTGGAACTGGCTAAGCGCAAATACAGGAAGACAAACTGGATTTTTTACTTTATCTATTATTTCGCGAGCCGTTTCATCATTACCCGTCCCTTTCATCCGGAGTTCAAGGTTATTGACAAGCTTTCCAAGTGTAAAGGGCCGGCCTTCCTTATCTGGAACCATCAGTCCAGAAGGGACCACGCCATGCTTACGGCGCTCGCCTGGCCACGGAGAATCAATTTCCTGGCAGAGGAGGCATCATTCTTCAGGAGCCATCTCTCCATGGTTTTCAAACTGAACAACGTCATTCCCAAGAAGGTCCTGAGCAATGATATCGGCAGCCTTCGTGCCATATGGGACATCATTAAACAGAACGGCGTTGTGGCTTTCGCTCCTGAAGGCTTTGCTTCCGTATTCGGAGACAACCAGCCCACGGTTCCCGGAACGGGCCGCTTCCTCCAGGTATTCGGCATTCCTGTCTATTTTGCCTCCCTGCAGGGCGGCTATCTGTGCACCAGCAAAGTAACGGATGAAGACCGCTCAGGCAAGTTCCGCGCCCAGCTCCAGCTGCTGTTCTCCCCCGAAGATCTGAAGAGCATGACACCCCGGCAGATTGAAGAGCGTATTGACGAGGTATTCCACCACGACGACTTCAAGTGGAACAGGACGCACCATTTTGCATACCGTTCCAAGGAGGGTATCTGCACCAACCTTTCCGACCTGTGCTATCGCTGCCCCAAATGCGGAACGGAATTTCAGATGGTGGCAGGAAAGGACAGCATAGAGTGCCGGCACTGTGGCAACAAGGCTACCATGGACCAGTACTATGCCTTCCACAAAGCCTCACCGGATTGCGTCATTCCGGAATCCCCTACTGAATGGACCCATCTTGAACGCCAGGCCATCATTGACGAAATCAGAAGTAACCCTGACTATTCTTTCTCCGTGAATGTAAAACTTGGAGACATTCCCAAGGACCATCTGCTCACAGAGGAAAAAAGCACGGAAATCTGCGGTGAAGGTGTATATACCGTAGACCATAAAGGCGTGCATTACAGGGGCACCCGCCACGGAGAGGAATGGGCTTTTGACATGGACTACAACCAGGTCTTTACCTATCCTTCCTCCGTGATGTTGGACCGCTTCTCACTGTACGTGGACAACGAATACTACGATTTCATTCCGGAATACCGCGCTACAGGCAAGCTGACCATCCTCACCGAGGAAATGCACCGGTACCATATCAACAAATGGAAGAATTTCCCCTGGTTCAGCTACATGTACGAGGGGAAGGAAGTTGGGATTGACCTGAAATAAGTTATCCGCCGATGAATTCCCGCAGCAGCGATGTTGCGGGGATTTCTTTATCCGGAACGGGAGTGAAGTAGTGGATGAACTTCAGGAGCCTGTGACTCTCACTGTACTCCGGACAGTTTTGCGGAACACTGCGCAGAATTGGTTCTGCGTGGTTTTTCATTACCGCAAACTCAATGAGGTAGGCGCTGTTGAACATTACATCGGCCGTCTCCTGATAGGGATAAATCCACTTTTCCTCTGCGTCAAGCACGTTCTGCCAGTTGGAGATTGACTCCCTGGCGGTGAAGGCTCCCTTGTTGTAATCGCGGACAATGCGCCTCAGGAGGCGGTTGTCGCTGGTGGGAATAGCGTTGTGGTCGTCCAGGTTGGTGCCGGTGAGGGTATTGATGAAAATCCTGAATTTGGCCTCTTCAGGGATGTCTGACGTAAGGGCCGGATTAAGGGCGTGGATGCCTTCTATGAGGAGGATACTCCCCTGCTCCAGCTTGAGGATCTTGCCGTTGTATTCCCTCAGTCCCGTCACAAAGTTGTATTCCGGGACATTTACTTCCTCACCGTTTATAAGGGCCATGATATCCCTTTCCATGAGGGCGTGGTCAACGGTCTCAAAATTATCAAAGTCATAGGAGCCGTCAGGGAACTTGGGGGTGTCCACGCGGTTCACAAAATAGTCGTCGGTGGACATTGAGATGGGCTTGAGGCCGCAGGCCTTGAGCTGGATGGAGAGCCTCTTGCAGAAAGTGGTTTTACCGGAAGATGACGGACCGGTGATAAGGACCACCTTCAGAGGGGATTCGCCGCGGATACGGCGCTCTATTTCCTCTGCAATCTTCACTATCTTCTTTTCCTGGAGGGCTTCAGCTATCTGGATAAGCTCACTGGCGTGGCCGTTAAGGAATGCCTGGTTAACGTCTCCTACGGTATTGAGGCCCATTATTATGTTCCAGCGCAGCGCTTCCTGGAATATTTCGTAGGTTTTTGGCTGGTCAATGAAATCGGCCACCTTTGTGGGGTCCTCCTTTGAAGGCCCAAGGAGCACCAGGCCGTCCTTATATGGCTTGATATCCCACACGGTAAGGTATCCGGTGCTGGGCACAAGCTTGCCGTAATAGTAGTCCGATGTGTCTCCAAGGGTGTAATAGTCCGTATAGGCCTCACCGCTTGTCTCAAGGAGCTTCACCTTGTCCATGTAGCCGCTCTTGCGGAATTCCTTGATGGCTTTGTCGGTCTGGACGTCGTAGCGGTGGAAGGGCATGTCTTTCTCTACCAGCTCCTTCATCCTTGCCTCTACGGCCGATATCTCCTCCGTTGTTATCTCGGAATTATCGGCCTTCCTCAGATGAATGAAGATTCCGTGGCCGATAGGGTGCTCCATATAGAGCTTGATGTCCGGGTAAAGGTCTACGGCAGCCTTGTACAGTAAAAAAGCAAGCGAGCGGCAATACACTCTCATTCCGCTCTCTTCACGGACGTCAATGAATTCTACGTCCTTATTTTGGTAAACCTTGAATTTCAGGCCCTGTGATACGTTGTTCACCTTTGCAGACACTGCCGGATAAGGCAGGCTGGGGTTGAATTCCTGGAGCATCTGCACAAGGGAAGTGCCCTCTGGGAAACGCTTGGACTCTTTGGTGTTTTTGCAATATACCTGTACCATATCTCTGGGCTGAAAAATAATGGGGCAAAGGTACTAAAACTGAGTCTAAATTACAATAGCGGACCGGCGTAAATTGAAAGTAAAATGTCTTTGAGTTCCGGCGGATAGTCCCGGGAAATATCGGCAATATATTTCTTGAAGGCCTTCAGTTCAGTATCGGTGTATGAGTGGGAGCGCTTGCCGTCAAGGATGTCCTTGGCCATGTAATTTGTGGGCCAGAGGCGGTAAGCGGCTTTGATGCGGCTGTCAATGAGTGCCGCCACTTCCCTGTTGAAGGCCGATGAACTGAGCCCCCGGAAGGCCTCAAGCTCTTCCCTCCGGATGGGCTCTGTCACAGCAAGGTGCACCCTACCCTTCTTCTGGGTGATGCCCGTGAGGATGGAATTGAGGTCCTCTCCCGGCTTTTTCACGTAGGGCTGACCGGAAGACTTTGCATAGAGCTCCAGTGCCTTCAGAAGGTCACAGGGCTCCCATTCGTAGGATATGGCAAGGGGGCAGATATTAAGGCTATCGAGGGCCTCTACCTTGTCCTGACTGCCTCCAAGGCCGAACATCTTGATGATGCCCTGGTCCGTGGAATCCCTGCCGTCCTTTGTGCGGCCGTTTCTCTGGGCTATCCACACGCTCTCATGCTTTTGACGGATAGCGTAGTGCATGTACTCTGAGACATAGCGGGACTTAAGGAGAAAATCCCTTGGAGAAGTAACCGTAGTGGGCCTTTCAATTCGGAACATCTTGTTGCTCTTGCCGGTGTCTATGACCAGTTGACCCTGCATGAGGTTTGCCCCAAAAGTGATTTCAGAGGTGCGCCTGCCGGCATCCAGGAGGAGGACCTGAAGGAATGCGGCATCCAGCATGATATCCCTGTGATTGGACACAAAAAGGTAATCCGTGCCGGGGTCCAGCCTTTCCATCCCTTCCACTGAAAGACCATCCGTGGTTTTGTCCACAACGGAATAGATGGCTTTGTACATGAACCTTCTCTGGAACTCTTCCGTGGTGCGGCAGCTTCCTATGATTCCCGCAATCTCATGGACGGGCTTTTCGGGGAAAAGGAAGTCGCAGACAAGCGGGAAATACTTGTCAGAGACTATCCTCTGCATTGCCGCAGGGATTTCAGAGTCATTGTACGGGCGGATATCGTCAAACATGCTTGGCTCTCTTATCAATAAACTTGACGGGCTTACGGGACTTCGCAGGATAGTTTATGGCATGAATCTCCGGAACGGGCAGGATCTCTATGCGAGGAGCAACCCTTACCCTGGAGCGGAAACGGTCCTTCAGGTCTTTGATGCAGTCGAATTCCGGCTCATACTTGAGGCCGATCTTTACAAGGACATCGTCCGTTCCGGCGTCTGAATCAAGAACCTCGATGACGTAGTTCTCCACATAGGGAGTGTTGTCAAGGACATCGTTCAGTGCCGGAGGATAGAGGGTTGTGCCCTTGAGCTTTATCATGTTGTTCTTCCTTCCCACAATTGGAGTGAGGCGGAAGCTGTTTCGGCCGCATTTGCAGGGCTCCGTGATCTTTGCTGCCATGTCTCCGGTGCGGAACCGAAGGAGCGGCATGCCTTCAACCCCAAGGGTTGTAACCACAATCTCTCCCACTTCCCCGTCAGGGACGGGCAGATTGTCCGGGCCGATAATCTCCACTATCACAAGCTCCGGATGCACATGACCGCCGCAGGAGTACGGGCATTCTGAGAATGTAGCGCCCATTTCCGTTGAAGAATAGGTAGAGTACAGCTCCACGTCCCATTTCTCCTTAATCCTGCGTCCCAGGAGATTGAGGGAGAAATCCTGCTCCCTCAGGCCCTCACCTATGCCTATGATGCGTTTGATGGAAGAATTACGGTAGTCTATGCCGTGGTCTTCGGCCCACTGTACAAGGCGCAGGATGAAGGAAGGAACGCACATGATTGTGTCCGGCTTCAGGCGCTGGATGGTGTCCCACTGGAGTTCAGGGATGCCGTTACCCACACGGATGACGCCGGCCCCCAGCTCCCTGATTCCAAGGAAGTATGCAAGGCCGGCCATGAAGCGTTTATCCAGCGTTACCATCAGCTGCACTATGCTTCCGGGGCCTACGCCTGCGCACTCAAAGCTCTTCTTCTCATTGTAGGCAAGCCTCTGGAGGTCCTTTTCCGTGCACCCGAATGTGACGGGATCTCCCATGGTGCCGGATGTGGTGATATAGTCAATCACCTTCTCCCTGGGCACGCATAGGAATTCTTCGTTGAAAAGCTGAAGGTCCTTTTTCTCCGTGAATGGAATCTTCTGGAGATCCTCTATGGTCTTTATCCTATCAACGTCTATGTGACACTTCTCAAACATCCTGCGGTAATACTTGGAATTTGCCTGCAGGTATCTGAGAGCATCCTTCAGGAGCCCTTCCTGGAAGGATTTTATCTCTTCCGCGCTTTTGAATTCAATGTCGGTATTCATTCTCTAGAATGACATGTTGTGAAGCCAGGAAATGAACTCCTGGAACCAGTTAGCCGTTTCTTCCGTGTATTTTTCAGGATTCAATCCAAAGCCGTGGCCGCCTTCTGCGTACTGGACGTAGTGGTGAGGCACATGTTTGGCGCTAAGGGCCGAATCCAGGAGCACGGAGTTGTGATAATCAACTACGTCGTCGTCCAGGCAGTTCAGGATGAACACGGGGGGCATATCGGCCCTGGTGTGCAGTTCCATAGACAGGGAGTCACGGAGCTCCTTCTTGCCGGTATTACGCTCTCCAAGAAGGCCCAGGCGGGAGCGTTTGTGAACATAGCGGTCGTCGGTCATAGTGACAACCGGATATATTGCAGCTGCGAAATCGGGGCGCAATGATACGGCGGGTTTAAGTTTGTACTTCTCCAGGAAGTTGGTGGAGAAGAACTCTGCGCCCATCATAGCAAGATGGCCACCGGCGCTGAATCCAATCACGCCAAGGGGGCAGCTGTAACGCGTCCTGACAATCTGGATTGCCCTCTGGAGGTCACAGATCATGTCCGGATGACGGTGGCCCCTGAGGACGCTGCGGTACTTGGAAACGAATTCCAGCTTACCGGCAACGCGGTAACGGAGAACGTATGCCACATAGCCTTCATCGGCAAGAGCCTGGGCAACCATAGAGCCCTCGCCTTTCTGGTCCAGCCAGTGGTAGCTGCCGCCGGGACAGATTATGATGGCCGCACGGGGCTCCCCTTCCGGAAGATATTCCGTGAGGGTTACCTGCTTTGCCGCGCAGGACGTACCGTCCCAAATCTTAATCTGTGCTTCTGCAATCATGGGGAGAAGCACTGCTGCAAGAATCAGTATATATCTTTTCATACCCGAGTGTATTATCATTTTTTGTACCAATCCTGATAAAAATGCCTCATTTGCCGTGTAAATGCCCGGATTTCGGCATCTTCAGGCACTCTGATGCGCTGCCCTACCTCAAGGGAAAGACGGCCTTTCCTGAGGAAGAAATCGTGCTTTGGAAGCACATCCGTAAAGCCTTTTATGCAAAGGGGAAGGACATCTATTCCAAGTTCCTGGGCCGTGAGGAATGCGCCGCGGTGGAAGCGCAGGATCTCTCCGTCCAGGCTGCGGGTGCCTTCAGGGAAAATCACAATGGAGTATCCCCTTGAAACAAGGTCCCTTACATGTTCCGCGTTACCAAAGTGGCCGTTTGACGCCGGATAGAATTCCGCTTTCCTTAGGATATACCTGTAAAGCGGGAAGTTCCAAACCCATTCATTGGTGGTGAATGCAAGCTTTGGATTCAGGGCCATGATGGCAAGGACGTCAATGTGACTCTGGTGGTTGCACACGTACACCGCAGGCTTTGAGAAATCCTCTCCGTGGGGGTTAAGGAGAGTGTATCTTGCGCCCGGAACGGTGTAGATGGCAGCCTTGGATATGGCCTGGATCACTTTATGGAAGCGTAGTCTCTTTTTCTCAGAATCCGGGCCGATAAGGAAGAAGAGGTTTGCCCATACAATGAGCCCTCCCATCACAATGCCATAAAGGAGGCATATCCACACGGTCTTGAGGATGGAGCCTATGGTAACGGGGCTTCGGCGCGGCTGTCCTTTCTTCATTGTTGCCCAGCGGTAGAGGACGGGCGGAATGTAGCATGCCATGACCACCACCGTAATCATCCCTATCACAGTCACAAGGCCAAGGGAACGCATTGCAGGGTGCTTTGCAAACGCAAGTACTCCTATGCCGATGAACATTATTAGGGCGCTGAGGACCACCGCATTCTTGAAGGAATGGAGGATCTTCTTACCGGTACGGCGCTCATACACCAGGCCTTCGGTGATGAAGATGGTGTAGTCGTCGCCCATACCAAAGATGAACGTTGCCAGAATAATGTTCACTATGTTGAAACTGAGGCCGGTGAGCCCCATAATGCCTTCAATCCAAATCCAGCTCACAGCCAGCGGCAGGAATGCCACAACGGCCAGGGAGAAACTCTTGAAACTCAGGATAAGGAACAGGAATACAATAATGGAGCACACAAGGCCGATAGTATCGAAATCCTCATTGAGGGCCTCTACAAGACTGGTTTGTGGCTGCGCGGTCGCGGCTTTGTCCAGGGAATCGAAGAACGGCTGGAAAGCGTGGGCTGTGAATCCGTGCCTCAGGCCGGCAGCAATAAGGGTGTCTGAAAGCGCAGGATAATTATCGGCAAGATACTTCCACCCGTCCACAACGTCATGCCCGGCCTGACCGGGCATCTCACTGAGCCCTTCCAGCACCTGGAACCCCCTCTCCTGCTCCGCGGTCATATAATTGATGTTGTGAAGATTGGTGTCAAAGCCAACCTTTCTGGACTGGAAAGCAAAGAATGCGGTAAGGGCCAGGAAGGCGCAGAAGATAATCCTTCTGGTTTTCTTTGAAGGGTTGAGATGCCTGTCAATATCCAGTTTGAGGGTGTTTCTGGGTCCTTTTGCCTCAGGAACAAAAACCGGCAGGAAAAACAGCACAAAGACTATGGTTCCAAGCAGCATCATTGCTCCAATGAATCCAAAGTCACGGAGTGCCGGAGCCTTCAGAAGAAGGAGGCCAAGGAATGCGCCAACGGTGGTTATATTGCCTACCAGGAGCGGCTCCACCTGTTGTGAAAGCGCTTCCCTCTTGTCCGGCTCATACTTCAGGTGGTCTACATAGTGCAGCGGATAATTCACCGCAATGCCTATAACCGTGCAGCCAATTCCAAGTATTATAATTGAGATGGCTGGCTTGATAAGTGCTATGATGCCAAGTGCGAATACGGCGCCAAATGCAATTGAAATCAGTATCCACAGCACGTCCTGGAAGCGTTTGTAGCTGAACCAGAGTACGATGCAAATGAGGATTGCTGCAATTGCCAGCGCCAGGAATGAGTCCCCTTTGATTCGGCCTGAGTTCTCCACCGCAACCTCGGGGCCGCCGGTGGAGTAGATGTGAACTGCGGGATAATCGGCCTGAATTGCCGTCTTTACGGTGTTCAGACTGTCAATCAGGGCCTTGTTGCGGGCGCTCTCGCTGCCGCCGTACGGAGAGTCAAAGAAAATGATGCCGGTTTCTCCGTCTTCTGTGAACAGGTAGCCGTCTTCAATCTTTACCTTTGGAGTGGATGCGTTTAGCCGCAGAGGGTCATGCCTTACGTAATTGGACAGAACCGGATTGGGAGACATCAGAAGATTCTTGTCCTCCTCCAGCACCCTGTCTATATATCCGGGAATGGCCAATAGCGAGTCAATCCTTGCAGGGTCCGGCTTAATGGAGAATACGTCCATATCGGCCCCTGGCATATCCCAGGCAAGGTCAAAGGCGTACATTGCGTCCAGTTTCTCCTCAATGGTGCCGCCTTCGAAGAGAACTGCCATCTTCTCCTGACCCTTAACCTCCTCACGCTGAGGGAGAAAGTCCGTGATATCCTCATTAAATGTGAGCCTAGCTGCACTCAGTGCACAAAAACCCACAATCACGCCCAAAATGAGCGCCGCCAGCCCCTTATGTGCCGACAGATAATCATAGATATGCAGGATAACGCCTTTCATTCCTTATCCTGCAAAGATAACAAAAAGCTAATACTTAAGCAACTACTGAACTGATCTCAATAAGTTGTTATTAATGTACAAAAAGAAAGACCAACGCTATTATTTGGATTTTGGGTATTGGGTAATTACTATTGACCCATTATACACGTATGCAGAAACGAACAAAGCTCCTTTACGAATATTCTCACTTTGATTTTCATCTACAGTTATGACAGCGAAGCCATTATCTATTGAATAGTCCCAATGTATCCAATCCGCATCAAAAGAATGGGCGGAACAGCTACTTAAAGTGCCGATATCATAGGTACCGTCGTACTTTACGTCATCAATTTTAACTTGGACAATATAATAATCATAAGAACTATAGACTATTGTACTTTGACTTTCATACGAAAAGATGGCCGAATCAGGAGAAAGTATGTTTGGACCTCCTCCTTTAGCGCAGGATAAAGAGATTAACCACAAGACAGTAAGAAGATATTTTCTCATACTAATTTCAATTAGGGGTGTCAATATGTAATCACCTCAAAACCGAAAGTGAATGATTGGGGCATTACTTCTCCACCAGAATCAATGGAACTAATACTATCTCTTTGAGTTGTATCGAATAGGCCTGCTGAATAATAGCCATCAGAAAGTCCTCCCCATCCCCAATTGATATGGTAAAGTCCTGCATAATAACCGTCAATAACCCATGCGTGCCCACTAGAAGAACAACTCATTCCACCACAATATACGGGATGACCAGAAAACAACTGAGAGCGTACAATGCTATGTAAAGTATTAGTGAAACCAGTTGGACCATGATGAATAGTTGCGTTTGAGTATCCATAATTAACAAGAGTTTTTCGCGCATTATCATCTACTGCGGGGGATCCATTTGTATTATATGTTACATTGCAATTAGAAGGCTTTCCTAGTTCATAGAAAAAATTTGCAATTTGATTTTGTCCTGTTGCTGTTCCAGCATAATTAGGGAATGGGTAAGTATGAACAGATTTCATAGCAGCCCATGTGCAAGTAACATCATTGAAAATCATTGTGGAAGCATATTCTTCATATGCCATTATTTGTGCTACAGCAACAACCACACATCCCGCATAAGGTCCTGGAAGAATGGAATTATATGGGGCGGGATTTTGTGCCCATTTTGTCATTAAATAAGGTCCTATTATTCCACCGGGCCCATTCCCGCCCCCAATGGGACCCGGGTCACCCGGATCAATAATGTTAGCTCTGGTTCGTTCAGCATATGCATAGAGAAGCATAGGAACCCAAAGTGAATCATTTGCATTCTCTAAAGAATTATTATCCCCTTTAAGTATCTTTTTAGCGGCAGAGAATAACTCTTTGCTAATATGCCCTTTTTCAGTTAAGCAAATCACAGGGTTTGGAACTAATTTGTTAGCTGCAAGAATTGCGTAACCTTCATCATTATCAAAATTAACAACGTACATAAGAGTATCATTGTCTACTTGATCCTGCTCTAAATCATTTGTGTTGAATGATGTACTGCCAACCGCAAAAATACTATCTTCGGAATATGATTTTTGGGATACAGACTTCGTGTTGGATGTACTATTAAGACGTGTCAGAAATAAATCCAAATTATCTAGAGCATCAGATAATGGTATAGTTTCATTGTTATTGAGTGTTAGGACTGAATCCTGCAATCCCGTTGTACTGCAAGCAAATAATAAGCAAAGAACAAATGCGAGATGGATGATCTTTTTCATTTTATACGTTATTAGTTAAATATGAATTCCAATTACAGTTCCGACTTTACAAAAATAATTTGTTTTTTTTAAAATTCCAATAGACTCCTGTAACCTAATGACTTACTGAGCCAGTATATCTGTTTCAAATTTATCACAGTAAGTATCTCGTCAAACTAATTTCTTATGTCCGACCACCATTCGGGATGTACTGACTAATCAACTCGTCAATGCTTTCTTTTGGGTAGATTGCCGCAGCCTCACCTTCTGTTTGGATTAGGGAATGGGACCCATATGCCCTGAAACAACTGTTTGAATAGATGTAGTGCTGGAGATGTGCCGGAAATAGTCACATCACCAGCACTTTTGGGCATTTTTTGCGGGTGATGTGCCAGAAAAAATCACATCACCCGCATCGGGCAACGAAACGCACAAAAATGGCCGTTTTCGTGTTGATCGTTGACCAAATGGGCAATGAAATGCACAAAAATAGCCCAAAACGTGTAAATCGTTGCCCTTATGGCTGGACCAGGTCCAATTGAGTGCTGGACCAGGTCCAAATGAGTGGTGGACCAGGTCCAATTGATTGGTGGACCAGGTCCAAATAGGTGGTGGACCAGGTCCAGTGTAGGGATTAGGTGAAGAGTTTTCGGAGGAGTATGCGGGGCCAGCCGTAGAAAATGTCAAGGGGCAGGCCGATAATATTTACAAGGGTGATGCGCATGAAGTCCTGGAACGGACGGAAGTGGGTAACGCGGTCCTTGGGGTAATTTACACGGACCTGGACAGGAACAAGGGAGAGTCCTTTCCAGGCGCTGAAAAGAAGGAGCGAAAGCTCTGCTTCATAACGGTTTCCAACAACCTTCAAAGAGGGTAAATCATGCAGTGGATACAGCCTGAAACCAGTCTGTGTGTCCGTGAGACTTATGCCCGTGTATGCAGTGAACCAGAAGTTTGAAAAGCGGTTGGCAAAGGAGCCTCCAGCATTGGCCCCGCGGGTGGTCCTGGAGCCTACTACGATGGTTCTCTCCCCTTTTGCCTTAAGAAGTTCCGGGATGTCTTCAGGGTAATGCTGGCCGTCCGAGTCAATTGTTACGGCATAGGCGTAACCCTTCTCCAGAGCCCATCTGAAGGCAGTTTTAAGGGCCGCGCCCTTGCCTTGGTTTTTGGGATGGGCAATGACGGTAACATCTTTAAAACCAGATAGAATTTCCCTGGTGCCATCCGTGCAGCCATCATCTACAACAACAATGGGAAGACCCTGTGCAAGAGTGCGTGAAAGCACGTCCTTGAGGGTGCCTGCATTGTTATAGGTTGGGATGATGACTACGGTATCTGTCATACGGAAAGGGACATTCTGGCGTACTGCGTGCCGTCTATGGAAAGGATGCTCACACTGACGGTATTCTCATCCTTGAACTCCCATTCAAAACGGATCTCGGTTCCGTCTCCGGGAAGGACCGGAGCCACAAACTTGATTTCCTTGGCGCCCACAAGTTTCTTTCCCATCAGTTCCAGGGCAATCTGAAGAAGAGTTACCCCGGGAGTTATGGGATACTCCGGAAAATGGGCCTTGTAGATGGGGCTCTCAGGGAGAAGACGCACCGTGGCGCTGTTCTCTTCCTTTGAAACAACTGTATATAGAACTCCTTCAAGCATTACTTTACGTCTTTGAATTCTATCCTTGTCCAGCCGTCGTCCGTACCTTCAAGAAAGACGCTTTGGACTTTGCCGGACGCGGGGTCAAGAGTTACCGTTATACGGCGGAACATCTGCCGTAAATCCCTTCTGAGGGGCTCCAGAACAATGGTTCCCTCCCCTTCCTCGGTCACTTTGAAATCCTTTTCCGTTGGCATGCGGAAGCGTGAGCGGGTGGAATCATCGGCCCCAAACTCTGTGACGGACTGAACCGGCTCCTTAACCTCCCATCGGAGGTACGACGGTTCCCTCAGCACAATGGTGCCGCTGCTCTGGAGGTCTTCCGTAAGGAGCGGACTGTGCCTTAACTGTGTCCAGGACGCCTCAAATGAAGCGGGCGGGGCAAAGTTCAGGAGAAGGCTCAGTATGAAGGATACAGCAAGCATTACTTAGCAATGAGGAAACAGCCTCCAAGGATAAGGAAAACACCCACCCACTGCTGCCATTCAACGGTTTCCTTGAAAAAGATGATGGAAACGAACATGGCAAACAGAAAACTCAGGGACGTGAGCGGATACACCTGATGGAAAGGATAGTTCCTTACCATATATACCCATTCCACCATCATTGCAATGGCGCAGATGCCGGAAAGGGCAAGGGTCCAGTTAAGGAATATGCCGTCGCGGAAAAAGGCCCAGCTCCAGCTGAAGGAGGGCATTTTGTCACTGGCAACCTTGAACAGCGACTGGCAGGTGCACATCAGGAGCGCCTGGGTGACGGCAAGAAAAATCAGTCTGAACATAAAACTACTGCTATGGCCCTCTCATAGCCGGGCAGTCCGGAAGCGTCCATTTTCTCCGTACGCTCGTCGTACCAGCCTACAAGGGCGGTGTCAATATCTCCCAGGCCGATCTGCATTGCGGCGTCTTCGAGGGCGCTCAGAAGGGATCTTCCGGGGTGTGAATAAGTGGTATTGTAGCCATGGCAGCCAAGCTTTATGGCAACCACGGAACCAATTGTATTGTGAGTGGAATTCATGAAATGGACGGGCCTCATTGCGGCATTCTCAAAGCCCAGCATCCCGTTCAGGAAGAATTCCGAGTTTTCCATGCATCCGTAATCCGTAGCCGTGATGATGGCATCGGGACACTTGACCTGGGCCTTCTCAAGCGCCTTTACGGAGCACCAGAGAGCCCTTTTGAGGAGCCTGCCCATGCGGCGCGCCTCCATGGGAGGAATAACCTCCCTGAAGGGAGGGTCTTCCTTCCCAAGAGACACTATGGAGAGTATTTTCACGTTACGCATCATAGGCCGACAGGATAATTGAAGAATCATTGCCGCCAAACCCGAAGGCATTGCATAGGATGTGCCGGAGTTCCTTCTCTAGAGGCTCCGTCTGAGGCACTATGCAGGAAGGATCGGGAGTGCTCCAGTTAAGCTGCAGGGGCACGAAACCGTGCTGAAGGGCAAGCAGGCAGAATACTGCCTTAATGGAGCCGGAGGCGCTTGTAGTGTGCCCTGTAAAGGCCTTTGTGGATGAAACCGGCGGAAGGCTCTCCCCAAAGATACGCCTTATGGCGGCACTTTCGGAGGCATCATTGTTGGGCGTTCCGGTGCCGTGCGCATTGATATAATCTATGGCCGATAATTCCACCCCAGCCATCTCAAGAGCCTTTCTCATTGCAAGGAAGGCACCCTCCCCGTCCGGAGACGAAGCAGTCTGGTGGAAGGCGTCACAGGCATTGCCCCAGCCGCTAAGAACCGCAATGGGCTTCACGCCACGCCTAAGGGCGCTTTCCTCAGTTTCCAGCACAAGATACGCAGCGCCCTCACCAAGATTCAGGCCCGCCCTTGTGGCATCAAACGGCCTGCAGGGCTCCTTGTCCAGGATCATGAGGGAATTGAACCCGTGGAAATGATAGGCCGACAGGCTCTCGCTTCCGCCGCACGCCACGCACTGGAACTTACCGCTGCGGATAAGATTCGCTCCGTATATTATTGCATTAGTGGCCGATGAACATGCCGTAGAAAGCGTTGTAGCAAACCTTGCCCCGCCAAGGAACTCCACCGCCAGATCCGTAGATGCGCCGCAGCTATGCAGCGCCGACACCCTTGGATAAATCCTTTCCGTAACGTCCATTCCACCAACAGTAGTCCCTCCTATAACTGGGATATCCGCAAGGGAGAGGCTTTCTGGAGATTTTTTTGCGGAAGAAAGCCTCTCCCTGGAGGATATTCCTGCATCTGTGAGCGCTTCCTGGAGCGCCAGGATGGACATAAGAGTGGTCCTTGGCCAGTTTGAGGCCATGGAAAGAGGGACGCCGGCTTTTGCCGCCATCTCTTCATTGGACAGCGGAACCTCCCCTACCGGAAGCCCTTCTGGGCCGCCTTTGAGGTACTTTACTGGAGCTATGCCACTACGGCAGGCGCGCAGAGCCTCCAGGCTCACGGCCTTGCCGCAGCCAAGGGCGCTCACTACGCCGGCACCGGTTATGACAAGCCTTCCTGACACCCCTACTTTGTCCTGTTATCGGCAATATACTGAGCCATTACGGCTACGCTGCGGAAAACCTCCTTGCCTTTTGAAGGGGAATCCAGACGGATGCCGTAACTCTTTTCCATAAGCACAATTAGCTCAAGGACGTCAATGGAGTCAAGACCAAGGCCGTCGTCTCCAAAGAGAGGGGCATCATTGTCTATATCCTCCGGAGTCATGCCATCCAGATTCAGTGAATCAATAATCTTGAGTTTGAGCTCTGTAATCAAATTTTCCATATCTCTTATTTAGTTTCTATCCATGCCATGGCCGTCCACTCAGTGTCTGAGGGGCAGTCTATCCATGCCACAATGGCGTCACGGGTGATCCTGTCCTGAAACGCCTGGCGCACGATGCCGTCAATGAGCGGCCGGTCATATTTCTCCAAAACGTATGCCGATGTCTCTCCCTCGTACTTATTCCTAATTGAAATCTCTCCGGCAACTATGTTTGGAAGCGTGTATACAAAAAGCGCCGGGGACGGGAAATCCTCCATGCTCTTTGCGTAATTGAGGTCATTTGCAAGGCAGCCGTTACGGCTGAAAACAAGCACTGCGCGGTCCTCGCGGGGGGTGAATCGGCCAGGATCATCCCCTACCAGCATCTCCGTAAGAAGGAATCCCAGCTTTGAGAGGGTGTCCATCTTGAAGAACTTGGGATAATTACCCACAAGTTCCCTGTAAATGGCGGTAAGGTTGGCTCCGGATGGGATGCTCACTTCTTTCATCTTCATAGGGCACCTCCTTTTCTGAAGACCATGGCTCCGTTAACTCCCCCGAAACCGGAAAGAAGCTTGATGAACAGCTTCCCCTTTGCGGGGCGTTCCTGGGCCGATACATTGACGGGGTAACTCACTCCCATCTCATGGAAACCCTTGGTGGGTAGGACAATTCCCTTGTCAAATGCGGCCATTGAGACAATTGCCTCAAGTATTCCGGCAGCGCCAAGGGTATGGCCGAAAACGCCTTTGAGGGCATTTATGGGAACGTCCGACAATCCGGCGCGGTGAAGGGCGATAGATTCCATTTCGTCGTTATACGGCGTTGCGGTGCCGTGGACGCTGACAAATGCTATATCCTCCTTATCAATGCCGTCCATCACGTAACGGAGGCATTTGTAGGAGCCTTCACCGGTGCGTGACGGGCCTGAGATGTGATTGGCGTCGTTGCGTATAACGCCGTCAGATATTTCCCAGGGGCCCGCTTTTGCCGATAATACAATAGCTGCAGCGGCTTCTCCCAGATTGAGCCCCTGGCGGTCTTTGTCAAAGGGCCTGCAGGGCTCCGGAGAGAGGGCTTTCAGGCAGTCGAAACCGCTGTGGACAAAGTCTGAATGGACCTCTGCACCTACAACCACCACATTATCATACTCCCCGCTCCGGATCATCCTCATGCCCTGAAGGAGGGCTGCAATGCCGGAAATGCAGGCGTTGGACACAACTATAGGAGAAGTGGTTATGCCCACTGCGTCTGCGATATTACGGGCGCTGGCGGCAAGGGAGATATCGGCCCTGCCGATATGCTCCACGTTTCCCTTTGTGGTGGAGAGGACAAGGCCGGTGCGGGGCGTCATTTCCATGCCCCGGGTGGCCTTCCTTGCAGCCTCTATGGCTATTTCTTCAAAGAAGGATGCGCCGGAAAGAGTGCCCCTCTTTTCAAAGAGGCGGCGGCTCAGGCCTTCACGCGCGGCGTCCAGCACCGCTTCTACGGTACTTCCAAGGGGCGTTACAAGCCCTTCTCCTATGCAATAAACTTTTGTCACAACTACGATGCCTGCGCCGATTTTAATGATGCCCTGGCAATGAGCTCATCCCCCACCCTTACCTCGATGTCCGTCATGGAAACATTGAAGAAATCCTGCACCAGGTGCACGGTGGTAGTGAGTTCCTCTCCTTTTTTAGGGAGCCTTGAGATGCTGTACTTTTTCACCTGGCCGATATATCCGATTGATACCGGCAGATTAAGCACAAAGCGCATGCGGTAACCTGAACGTGCGGCACTGGCCTGGGCCATGTGCTCCAGCAGTCCGGCTGCGCTTAGCTCCTCCCCGTCCATAAGCATATGGCCTGAACCTACTGTGAGGTGCACAACTGTGTCTTCATCTGTGTAGGAGACAAGCCTGTCCACAAAACGGAATGGAGGCTGCTGGGGTAGCAGCAAATCCACATCTATATCTTCAAAAGGCTTCATCTATGCCCAAAAATCGTAAAAATTATACCATTGGTCCGGCCACTGCCTTACCACGGATTCCACTTCCTTTGCAAACGCCTGCGCCAGTTCCCTGACGTTGCCGCCGGCTACGGGGTGGAGAATCACCTTGTACTTTCTAAGGCCCGTTTTTACGCAGAAGGCGGCAAGCGCGCTCACTTCCCTTGAATGAACAAGGGTGAAAGGTCCTGCGGGGAAGGAAGCATCGGCCCCCATAAAACGGCATCTGACGGCCTTGGAAGAGCCAAATACGCGGTCTGCGGGAAGAGATGCCACCTCACCTTTGGAAAGCGCATTGTTGAGCTTGAATATGTGGGACATATCCTCACTCACCGGGACCATTGTTACGTTGCAGCCCTCAAACATCCGCTCCCTGTTGGCCATTACGGTGGCGGTTTCTCCGGCATACACAAGCACGTTCATGTGCTTGGGGCTCAGGAGGGTGTACCCCGCCATTTCATAGTTGCCGATATGGGAACTGAGTATCACAAAGCCTTCTTTACCGCTGCAGTAGATATGGTAAAGACCGTTGTCTTCCCGCTCAACACAGAACTTCTTGCCGGCATAGGCGGCAAAGCGATCCAGTACCACCATCCCCATGTTGAACATATTGAGGTATACGTGGAGGGCGCTTTTGAGGCGGCCATAGCCCATCCTTCTGCGGAAGAAACGCCAGGATGAGAGGCGTCCCTTGCCGTCAAGAAGGATATAGAAAGGGATCACAAGGGCCATCACGCCGTAAAGGAGCCACAGGGGAAGTATCCGGTACAGCCAGATGAGTGCTCTCTGCATCCAGGGCGTACCGTCTGTGGTCCCTTTCCAGGCGCTATGCTCCGTATTAGGCAACGTGATCCTGAATGAACTTAGTGAACTGGTCCAGGGTAATGAGCTCCTTGAAATCCTCGGGCTTCATCTTATATCCAAACTGGTCTTCTACCAGAACAACTACGTCCACTACTTCAAGGGAATCAATCCCGAGGTCTTCCTTGAGGCGTGCACCGCCTTCAATCTTATCCTCTTCAATTTCAAGGTCTTCCACAAGGAAGTTCTTAACCTTCTCATTAATCTCTTCGATACTCATAACTACTACTGATTTAGGGTTTTACATACAAGAATGCTGTGCCCCTGGCCAAGGCCGTCGTGGATTTCTTCCACTTCAAGGCCGGCTTCCCTGACAAGACGTATCATGTCGTCTGAGTGGTACATCTTTGAGTTCCCGTTTGCCATTGCCGTGAAATAGAGGCTTGTCATTGTAAGGCAGAAGGACGCCGGCTCATATTTCTGACGGTCCCAGAAGGTTTCCATGATAAGGAGCCTTGCCCCGGGATGCATGACCTTCTTTACGCGGCTGAGGATTGAGAGGATCTCTTCCTCCGAAAAACAGTCCAGGAACTGGCTCATCCAGATTATGTCCGGATTCACGTCCGTGGGGAAATCATTCTCCCTTTCAAGGACGTTCATGGGCCTGGCATCTATCCTTTCCTCTCCGGGCATTCCGGCGACGGCCTTTCTCATAAGGCCGATCTGCTGGGGAAGGTCCACTATGGTAACCTTTACATCTTCATTGTAGGCTACGGCCCTCTGGGCAAACCTGCCGGTATTTCCACCCACATCCATTATCCTGAGGGGCTTGAAGGAAAAGATTATCTGAAGGGCCTGCAGGAAGGAATGGTCTGAGTAGAAGTGGTCAAATCCAAACCAGCTCTTCTGCACCTGCTGAGGCAGGGATGACAGTCCCTCATAGATAGTGGGCCAGGGACCAAAGTGGTCCAGGCCCGCCGGGCGGCCTTCCCTGAGGGCTTCCTCAAGGTGGAAGAAACCTTCATAGTTCACATCCTGATTGAAGTCCATGTTCACGCGGGTGGAAGGATCCGTAAGGAGGAACCATCCGGTTTTGGTGATGGAGAACTTGTCCGTTTCTGTGTCCACGATTACTGTGCCGATAGAAAGGGATGCTTCCAGAAGGACCTTGGCGGCATATATGCTTATGCCGGCCTTCCCCGCCACCTCTTCAATGGTTAAGGGGTTGTCCCTCAATGCTTCCAGTATGCCAAACTTAAGCATGAGGCGGCTTGCCTGGAAAACTATTGGACCAAAAGCGATGAACTGGGCCAGTCTCTGGGCCTCACGTGCGGGCAGCCTGTCCTTGGTATAGGCCTTTTCTATGTTGGGGAACAGATTCATTCTTTAATTAAAGTTTGCAAATTTACTGAAAAAATTGCGTAAATTTGTACGTTTGAAAACGAAAGAACTTAAAAACAACAAATAAAATGGAAAAGGGTCCTATTTCACAGTTTATTACCCACAATTACCGTCATTTCAATTCCGCAGCGCTGGTAGACGCCGCAAAGGCTTATGAAGACCTCCTGAACAAGGGTGGCAAGATGTTCCTGGCCATGGCAGGTGCCATGTCCACCGCAGAACTGGGCCTTACCCTTGCAGAGATGATCCGCCAGGACAAGATTGCATTTGTATGCTGCAGCGCCAACAACCTTGAGGAAGACATCATGAACCTTGTGGCCCACAGCCACTATTACAGGGTTCCCGGATACCGTGACCTCACTCCCAAGCAGGAGCAGGAACTCCTTGACAACCACTACAACCGCGTTACAGATACCTGTATCCCGGAAGAAGAGGCTTTCCGCCGTCTGGAAAAGCACCTTGTGGAGGTTTGGGACAAGGCAAAGGCTGAGGGCAAGCGCTACCTCCCCTATGAGTTCATCTATCAGATGATCAGAAGCGGCGTCCTTGAGCAGTACTATGAGATTGATCCCAAGGACAGCTGGGTAGTTGCTGCCTGTGAGAAGAATATCCCCATCATCTGCCCCGCATGGGAAGACTGCACCACCGGTAACATCTTCACCGCCCACGTAATCCGCGGTGAGTATGATCCCCACATGGTTATCCAGGGCGTGGAAGTAATGATGTTCCTGGTAGACTGGTACAAGAAGAACGCCCCCGGCGTTGGCTTCTTCCAGATTGGCGGCGGCACCGCCGGTGACTTCCCCATCTGCTGCGTTCCCATGATGGAACAGGATCTTGGCTGGGAAGGCACTCCCCTCTGGGCATACTTCTGCCAGATCTCAGACTCAACCACCAGCTACGGTTCCTATTCCGGTGCCGTCCCCAATGAGAAGATTACCTGGGGTAAGCTTGCCCCTGACACACCCAAGTTCATCGTGGAATCTGATGCTACAATCGTAGCACCTCTTATCTTCGCATACGTCCTTGGCTGGTAAGAAGAATATATTCACAAAGGTAAAGGGCCTGTTCCGTATAAAGGAGCAGGCTCCTTCTTCCGGTGCTGTAGGCCGTGTATCTTACATGGCAAAGCCCATTTCGACTTCAGAGGCACGTGAGGTTGGGGTTCTGGTCCAGCAATGGGTAAAGGCAAAAGGCTATCGCCTTCCTCACCGCACACTGCAGGAGGCCGCGGAGAATATCGGCACTGATTCAGTCCGGCTTCACCGTTACTGCATCAATTCCCTGGGGATGGATTTCCGTTCCTGGCGCACTTCCCTCAGGGTTGAAGACGCAAAGAAAATGCTTATTGAGGAGCCTGAACTCCCGTCCTCTCATATAGCCCGTATGGTTGGCGTCAAGGACCGCAGCAATTTTTTCCGTCAGTTCATGGAGATTACCGGCTCAAGCCCGGATCAGTGGCGCCAGAAACACGCCAAAAAGTAATTCCCCTTACCCAAGCGGGTAAAACAACCCTTCGTAGCGGCTGTGCCAGCTGCGGTCATAGTGCTTGCGGATGGTGCGGGCGCTTGCAAAGGCGTTGAAATTGGCCCAGGATTCAAGGAACAATACGGCAAAGTCCGTGCGCTGATGAAGCGTAAGGGCAAATAGAGTATAGACTGCCACAATATAGACGCATGCACGCTCACGGTCATCGGCCTGAGGAGTAGCGGGCGTAGTGAGGGTAAGGCGCTGGCTCTGGGCAAATGAAACATCTGCAATTACATCGGAGAGGCGGGCTTCGTCTGAAGGCGCGTAAAACTGGGCCGCATAGCGCTCAGAGGCATATTTATGGGCCGATACTTCCTTCTCAAGCGCAGGGATTGGATCCGGGAGGCGGGACTCAAAATACCGGCCGAAATCCGCCTTGCCCCTCAGGAATTCAAGGGCAAGCACGCAGTAGTCCCTGACGGAGGCTTCAACCACCATGGAGTAAGGGGCTTTTTCATCAATTGCGGCCAGTATTTCTTTTACAGTTTTCATTTTCAAGACGTAAATATACAAAAATTTGCGTAAGTTTGCATACATTTCTAAAATACGGCCGGTTATGAAAATTGTATTTCTGGATGCTATAACAATGGGAGATGCCTCCCTTGAAGAGATGGCTTCGCTTGGAGAGCTTATTGTATACCCAAGTTCAACCGCCCAGGAGGCCCGTGAAAGAGTCAGGGATGCAGATGTAGCATGCCTTAATAAGGTAATTGTAGACAAGGCTTTCCTTGATGCCGCTCCAAAACTCAAACTGATCTGTGAAGCCGGGACCGGCATAAACAATATTGATGTGAAGCTTTGTGAGGAGCGCGGCGTACAGGTTAAGAATGTTGCCGGTTATTCCACCGATTCCGTAGCCCAGACTGCCTGGATGCACATTTTGAATCTGGCCGGCCGCGCGTTTCATTACAATGAGTTTGTCCACGGCGGGCAGTACAGCAATAATGTGGTGCATGTAGACTATCGCCATCCCTTCACGGAAATAGCCGGAAAGACCCTTGGGATCATAGGAATGGGAGCAATCGGCCAGAAGGTTGCCGCAATTGGCAAAGCCTTTGGGATGAATGTCATATATTATTCAACCTCAGGCACTTCCCATTGCAAGGACTATCCTTCAGTCTCACTTGATGAGATGCTGGAGAAGGCCGATGTAATCTCCATCCACGCACCCTACAATGAGCGCACGGCGGGGCTTATCGGCCTTGAAGAGTTCAGGAAGATGAAGCGCACGGCATACCTTGTCAATACCGGCCGCGGCGGCATTGCCGTGGAAGAGGATCTTGCAAAGGCCCTTGACGAAGGCCTCATTGCAGGAGCCGGCATAGACGTATACGTAAAGGAGCCGCTCCCATTGAGCAGCCCCCTTATGCATCTTGAGCATCCCGAGAAACTTCTGCTGACGCCTCACATTGCCTGGTATTCAGTAGAGGCACGTGCGCGCCTTGCCCACGAGATGGCTCAGAATATCCTAAGCAGCGGAATCTGATTATGCGCCAAGGCGTGCCTCCAGGCGTTTTCTGATTTCCTGAAGGAACTGCAGTGAGGTAAGGCCCTTGGGGGTGATACCCTCCGAGAGGTTCACAAGGTCCTTGGTCTCAAGGCCTTCGTTCAGGGTGTCAAAGCAGGCCTGCTCCAGCTGATTGGCATAATTGACAAGTTCCGGGAGGTTATCCATCTCTCCCCTCTTGCGGAATGCTCCGCTCCAGGCAAAGATAGTAGCCATGGGATTGGTGGAAGTCTCTTCTCCCTTCAGATACTTGTAGTAGTGACGGGTAACGGTGCCGTGAGCGGCCTCGTACTCGTACTTGCCGTCCGGGCTCACAAGGACGGATGTCATCATGGCCAGGGAACCGAATGCTGTGGAGACCATGTCACTCATGACATCTCCGTCGTAGTTCTTGCAGGCCCAGATGAATCCGCCTTCTGAACGCATTACACGTGCAACAGCGTCGTCAATGAGGGTGTAGAAGTACTCAATTCCCGCAGCCTCGAACTGCTCCTTGTACTCCTTCTCATAGATTTCCTCGAAGATAGCCTTGAACCTTCCGTCATACTTCTTGGAGATGGTGTCCTTGGTAGCGAACCACAGGTTTTCCTTCACGTCAAGGGCATACTTGAAGCAGGAGTGGGCAAAGCTGGCAATGGATTTATCCGTGTTGTGCATACCCTCAATGACGCCGGGGCCTGCAAACTCGTGGATAACTTCCTCAATTCTCTGACCGGAAGCGCCTTCAAACACAAGTTTTGCAACGCCGGGTTCAGTGGTCTGGATCTCAACATCGCGGTAAACGTCGCCGTAGGCGTGACGGGCAATGGTGATGGGCTTTTTCCAGAACTTAACTGCCGGGTGGATTGAAGGGATGGTGATAGGTGTGCGGAACACGGTGCCGTCAAGCATTGCACGGATGGTGCCGTTGGGGCTCTTCCACATCTGGTGGAGGTTGTATTCGCTCATCCTCTGGACGTTGGGCGTGATGGTGGCGCATTTTACTGCAACGCCAAGACGCTTTGTTGCGTTGGCAGAGTCAATGGTAACCTGGTCGGAGGTCTTGTCACGGTACGGGAGACCAAGGTCGTAGTACTCTGTCTTAAGGTCAACGAATGGAAGGATGAGCTCATCCTTGATCATTTTCCAAAGGATTCTTGTCATCTCGTCGCCGTCCATTTCGACGAGCGGTGTTTTCATTTTAATCTTTTCCATAGTAATTATTATATGCGGTTTTTGTAGTAATTCATAAGGCAGCCGTCGGCAAGGATTTCCCTTTCCTCTGGCGTGAGGTTCTCAAAGTGAAGGAGGATGGGGATGCATCGGCCATTCTTTGTAATGACGCGTGCTTCGGCTTGCTCCTCTCCGCCAAGGATAGCCTTGCGGATTCCGGGGACAAACACGTAATCCCCCGTCTCATATTCAAAGGGAGTGTCCTTGTCAATTGTGAAGGGAACAATTCCCCAGTTGATGCAGTTGGAGCGGTAGCGCTTGGTGGCGTACTCGTAGCAAATGTTGGCGTCTCCGCCAAGGACCTTCTGGCAGGAAGCGGCCTGCTCACGGGCACTGCCGTCTCCGGGCTTGTTTGCAAATACGCAGGAACCAAGAGAGGTATTTTCGGCCGATGCTCCTGCTACCATGAGGGCCCTGCGGAGGTCTTCGCTCACAACACCGGCGCGGCGGTTGCGGTCATCGGCCTGGATGCGCTTGCTTATGCCAACGTATTCAGGGACGCGGCGGCTGAGGGCGAACTCGCTGAGCTTAAGAGGATTGGAGCGGTAACTTGAAGTTTCACCTGAAGGGATTAGTTCGTCCGTTGTGGTAACTGGATCGTGGATAACGGCGGCAAGTTCCAGCATCATGTTCTCCTGCATCGCGGGCATTGCGGGCCAGTCCTTGATGTTGGGACCGTAACGGAGTTCTGTTTCCGGGAGAGCGTGGCCGAAGCCGTTGTAGATGCGCTTCTCATAGATGCGGCCGTCAAAGCTGTAGGGCTTGTGGTGGTCCTCATACTCAATATCCGTAGCAGCGGTGATTACGCCGCCGTTTGCAGCGGTTGCGGCAATGCTTCTGGCATCCATGAGCGCCACCATTGAAATCTGGCCCTGACCGGGCTTGGAGCCCTCTCTGTTGGGGAAATTGCGGGTGGTGTGACGGATGGAGAGGCCGTTGTTTGAAGGGACGTCGCCGGCGCCGAAGCAAGGGCCGCAGAAGGCAGGCTTGATAACAACACCGGCCTCAAGGAGTTCCTCGGCAATGTGGTTACGGGTGGTGGCAAGATACACGGGAGTGCTCTGGGGATAGGCGCTCATGGTGAAGTAATCATTGCCGATAGATTTGCCCCTGAGGATAGTTGCAGCCTCGGAGAGGTTGTCATAAGTACCGCCGGAGCAGCCCGCGATGATGCCTTGATCGGCCCAAACCTTACCGTCACGGATCTTTGACATGAGGTCCGGATGCACCTTGTCTCCAAAACGCTTTACGGTGTCTTCCTCGATGGCCTTCAGAACCTTCTCAGGGTTCTCCTGAAGCTCATGTATGGAAACGGCGTTGGAAGGGTGATAAGGAAGGGCGATCATGCTCTCCTGGGTGCTGAGGTCTATTGTGACCACGGAGTCATAGTATGCAACAGCACCGGGTTTCAGCTCCCTGTAAGCCTCAGGGCGGCCGTGCATCTCAAAGTAATTCTTCACCTCACCGTCAGTGATCCAGATGGAGCTGAGGCAGGTGGTCTCGGTTGTCATCACGTCAATTCCGTTACGGAAATCTATAGGGAGTTCCTTCACGCCGGGGCCTGCAAATTCCAGCACCTTGTTCTTCACGAAACCGCTCTCAAATACGGCCTTAACAAGGGAAATTGCAACATCATGAGGGCCGATACCCCTTCTGGGCTTACCCTCCAGCCACACAAGGACAACCTCCGGGGCATTGATGTCCCAGGTGTTCTTAAGGAGCTGCTTCACAAGCTCTCCGCCGCCTTCGCCTACACCCATATTGCCAAGTGAACCGTAGCGGGTGTGGGAGTCGGATCCAAGGATCATATTGCCGCAGGCGGTAAGGGCCTCACGTGCATACTGGTGGATGACCGCCTGGTTTGCAGGAACATAGATGCCACCATACTTTTTAGCGGCACTTAGGCCAAACACGTGGTCATCCTCATTGATGGTTCCGCCCACTGCGCACAGGGAGTTGTGGCAGTTTGTCATAGCATACGGCAGTGGGAATTCCTTCAGGCCGCTAGCACGGGCCGTCTGGATAATGCCCACGTACGTGATGTCATGTGAAACCATGGCATCAAAGCGGATGTGAAGTTTGTCACCTTTGGATCCGTTCACGTCATGCGCCCTCAGAATCTGATAAGCGATAGTGTTCTCACGGGCCTCGTCTTTGCTTAAGGGCGCGGTCTCACTCAAAGTTTTTCCGTCAAGGAGATATACTCCATTAGGGTTCAGTGTTATCATATAATAGAATCAAAAAATATTGTCAATGCAAGCATATCCGCCGCCCCACCCGGGGAAATCCCCTCCTGGGCATAGCGGATGCACATATCTTTGAGGGCATCTGCGAGCGATGGGCTGGCGTTGGCCGGAGAAAATTGGTTTTTCGGGCATCGTCCCGAAAAATAATTTTCTTCGGCCGAAGGCTGAGCAGATGCCAGAAGAGCTGCTGCTTCCTGTTTCACCTCCTGAGCCCGGTCATAGCCAACACGCTTTATGACACAGGTGTCATCCAGCGTGGACATAATGCGGAGCAGAGTCATCTGCAGTGCGGTGAAGGACACCATTTCCGGAGCATTTGCCCGGATAGGGTCGCGAAGCGACGCGGAGGAAAGGGTGTCCTTCATAGCCTTACGATAATACGGCAGCCAGTCCGTGAAAAGTTCACGGTAGCCGGTGAGGGCAATTCTTCTGGCGCCAACTAGCGTTGAATGTAACTTATTATCATTCAGATAGTTACGCAAAATCCCCTGCGCTATTTCACATAGGGCATTTTGCATAACCTGCTCATTATCAATTGTTTCTGTTCTACGGCCTACGGCATTAACGGCCATCCCAAGTGCAAAGATGGCCCCGCGGTGGGTGTTCACCCCGCCCGTAGCGGAGAGCATAGCCTTCTCTGCCTCAATCCCAAGCGAACGCAGTTCATCCGGACCTGAAGCCATGGCCATCCTGGACCAGAACGGCCTCAGGGCCTTAATCCCCTTGAGCATAGTGTCATAGTCCATGTCCTTGTGAGCTCCCGGCCCGTCCGGACCAACCAGGCCCGGCTTCATAGGAGTATTCAGCTCCAGAAGAAGCGACCTTTCCGCCAACGCCGCCAGAAGATACGGATGCGTTGTAACCGGGCACAGCGCCGCGGCCGATGCATAATCCCCCGCCTCGATTGCCGCCCTGACCCGTGAGGCCGATATGGCTTCCAGACGGGGAATGACCACGGCGTTATGCATAAGGGCATTGTACCGGGCGGTGAGAGGGTCCAGGGGCTCAGAGCCCACAAAGCGCACAGTGGCGCCAAGCGCCGGCATGATGTGCCTCTCAAAGAGCTCAATGTCCAGCCGCATCTGAGTCTCCGCAGCATCTGACAGATCCTTCAGGAAATACGTGGGGAACGTTGCTGCCGATATGCAGTAGTCCGATCCCTCCAGCACCGTGATACGGGAATCTGCGTGCGCAGGGCTGGCGTTGGCAGAGCGGATCATTGCAAGGCGCTCAGGGTAAGGGAAGGCGGAGGCGTCTTCCTTTACGGGGATCACGAAGAGGTGGTCTACCTGCTCCAGGGCCTTCTCAATGAGGTATTTGTGCCCCAGAGTGAAGGGATTGGCGTTCATCACGATGACGCCGCATTTGCGTGCGCTAGGCTGGCGTTGGCAGTGGAAAACACTGCCGGAGGCATGGCAAATGCCGGAGAGATACTCACAGTACTTCTCCAGGCCACGGCCATTCTCCATGAGGATAGCCTTGGGGGCGCTTGCCAGAACCTTGAACCCTATGCTTTCAAAGATCTCCCGGTTCTCAGGCTTAGTGAACACCTTCAAATTCAGGACTCCCTTTGCGGCAGCATCGGACACAACCCGTGACAGAAGAGGTAGCATGAAGCCTTCTGAACGTGCAGAGGGCGCAACGGCAACGCACTTTATAATATCGGCCTTAATTCCGGCGCCGGCAAGGATTGAGCCGTCCGGGGAGGTGCAGGCATAGTAATGGTCCAGCTCTTCCGTGCGGAGGCCGTTTTCCCGGAGGAAAGCTTCCACCTGATTACGGAAGAAAGGAAGGCTCAGAGGGAGCTCCTGTATGGAACCATTCTCCTGCATCTATCTCTTAAGGCGTTCAATCAGTTCATTTCCAAGGGCTTCCTTCACCTTGATGTGCTCCAGGACGGCCGTTACGAAGGAATTGGACTCGAAGTCGCCGCGGACCTCGGAGAAGTCACGCTCCTTGATCTCTCGGTCGCCATCGGCCCCGAAACCGGTCATGGAGGCAAGGTTGAATTCCTTGCGGGCGTCTTCGTAGAGCTCCTTGTCAAGGCCGATAACCGCCGATTTCCAGCGCTCCACTATGTCAATAACCTGCTCGGCGGTGATGCTCTCAAGCGGATATCCGAAGAACTCCTCATACTTGTCATAGGCCCAGGTCCATTCTGCGTCGTAGTACCAGGCGTGAAGGTTCTGGAAGGCATCAAAGAGGCTCTGGAGAGTCATCTCTCCCCTTTCCACGCGCTCTATGATGTCCTTGATGGCATCCCTGGGGGCGATGAGGCCGCTTAGATCGGCCCAAATACCCTGGCCGATTGGACAGGTGGGCTTTAAGGCCTCCTGGATTTCCTTGTCAGAAGCACCGGCAGGCAGCTTTTCCAGCCTCTTTATGATGGAGTTTCCAAGGAACTTTGTGATGGCAACCTGGTAATACCGGATGCCGTTCCTGAGGGATGAGTTGCGGATTTTGGTGCTGTGATAGGAATAGATATCAGACAGCTCACCTGAAGAGTACTGAAGGTTGTTAAGGAGCTTTATGCCCTTGAACATCTTCTGGATGGTGTAGGGGCTCAGGAGATTGTAATTGATGCAGTCCAGACGGTCTGGGTCCTTGCGGCTGTCACGCTTTGGCCACTTCTGGGCATCACGGACCGTACCAACGCTGCGGAGGTTCACTCCGGGCACCAGATATGTTGTGTTCTGCTGCTCTATGAGATATGAGAACGGCAGATGAGATGTGTCTGAGTGGGTTACGTGGCGGCCCATCACAAGTGAGAATGCGCCAACGCGTGAAGGCCAGAGAATGTATGAATCGGAGGCTGTTTTGGCGCCACGCTCCAGAATACCCTGGTGGATGGGGCCAAGCTTGTACATATGGTTACTCTGGTTGGAGCCGCTGCCGGCGTTCATGAATGAGAACATACCTGCTATGAGGAGCGTGCTCTTGTGGTGGGTAACCGTGAAGGGGCCGGCGAAGATGGCGCAGGCCTCACCGTTCTCTCCCTGGCAGTTGCTGAAGAACAGGGAATCGGAGGCGCTGTAGCCGTGGCCAAGATGGCAGGCCTGCCCCACGAAACAGCGTTCCAGGGTGGTGTTATCGGCCACATGGGATCCGCTGCAGATTATGAAATCGTCGGCAATGACCCCGTGCGCTATGGTAACCGGTGCAAACTTGTTTGAATGGACCGTTCCGTTTCTAAGACGGCTGGCACCGCTTATGACCGCGTAATCCCCTATCCTCACGCCGTTGATGTGGCGGGTGTTACGGATGGAAACGTAATCCCCTATCCGGCCCCTCTCAGATACCTGTGAGGCGGCATAATCCTCAATCATTTCATTGACTTTGCGGATAAGGGCGGGCCGATGCCTGTACATTGCCAGGACGTAGGCTATCTGGGCGCTGAGGCGGTCGTAGATCTTGACTTCGCGGCCTCCGGTTTCGCTGAGGACGGACACTTCCACGCCGTTTCCGAAGGCGCTGGGGCCGTCGTTCAGGAGGAGGTCCACATTCTCTATATAGGTGTGGGAGCCGATATCATAGTTGGCAACGTAATTGGTGACGTTCTCAATGAGGGAGTCATCACCCACGGTAACGTTGTGGAGGGTGCACTCCCTAAGGCCCGAATGCTTCTTAATGCCTCCGGGGAGGGTAAATACCTCCGTAAACTGGCCAAACTTCACGGTGCCGGAAAAGCGTACGCCACGCACATAATTGAGGGCCTGGGGGTCCGTGCAATAGACGGTGCCCCAGTCTTCTGCGCGGCATCCGCGGCTCACAAGAAGGTCTATCTGTTCCTGCGTAAGTTTTTTGTGTTCACTCATAACTACTGACTAACTGTTTAATCTTTGCCATAAGCTCCTCATGAGTATGGCTTCCTGCCCTCATACAGTATCGGGCAGGCTTTTCACAAATGAGACACCGCCTTTCCTGAAGGCCGATATCGGCCCTCCCGATGGGCCCTTCCGGGCCAATCACGTCAAGGTCCATCAATCGGCCAAGAGGATGGGTGTCCTCCAGTTCTGCCGCTGCTCTTTTCACTTCCAGCGGCTGCCCGTCAATTACAAAAAAGCCCTCAAAACCGGTTTCAAGGTCATTTGTTTCCTTGAAAACCGGATTGAAACGCTTCCCTATGGCCTCTACCCCTGCGCGGGCAATCTCGAGGGATAAGGCATTTCTCTTTTCAGGCCCTGGAAGCTGCACCGTAAGGCATAAAAGTGCCCGTCCGGGGAACTGAGAAAGCAGTTCTCCTTGACGACGGGCCCTTCTGTCACGGCTATCCAGGAGTTCCTGAAGTGTTATCACTACTTGATGTTATAGATCTTGTCCAGCACGGAGCCGTCACGGTTCATGACTACGCCAACAACCTTGTCCCCGAAAGGAAGAGGATCAGGCGTGCCGATAATTGAAGACGCCTTTGCGGCAAGGTCTTTAATGTCTACTACCTTAAGACCTGCTTCCTTAAGCTTTTCCGCAATTTCCGGGCGGGCGGGATTCACGGCTATGCCGTATTCCGTTACCACAACGTCTACGCTCTTTCCTGGAGTGATGAGGGTGGTAACCTTTGGCACCAAGCAAGGGATGCGGCCCCTCAGAAGCGGGCACACGATGATGCTGAGGGCGCTGTCGGCGGCGGTATCCTGATGGCCGCCAATGGCGCCGCGGATAATGCCGTCACTGCCCACAAGCACGTTAACGTTGAACTGGGTGTCCACCTCCAGGGCGCTCAGGATTACAATGTCCAGGGCGTGCGTGGCGCTTCCAAGATGTTCTCCGGAGGCATATTCCACGGCCGATACTTCCTGGTGCAGAGGATCATTGTGGATGGACTCTGCCGCAACCTTGTCAAAGGACTGGACATCTATGAGCTTGCCGATAAGGCCTTCCTCATGGAGCTTCACCATATGGGCGGTGATGCCGCCAAGGGCAAAACTGGCCTTGATTCCGCGTGCAATCATTTCCTCACGGATATACTTCACGGCAGCAAGGGACGCACCGCCGGTACCGGTCTGGATGCTGAAGCCGTCCTTGAAGTAACCGGAGTTAATTATCACTTTAGCAGCCTGTTTGGCAAGGAGAATATCACGTGGATTCTTGGAATCTCGGATGGCTCCGGAAGAAATCTTGGAGCTGTCTCCCACGCTTTCCACAACCACCACTGATTCTACGTCTGCGGCAGAAATGGACTGAGGCATATTGGGATATTCCACAAGGTCATCCGTGAGCACAACAACGTGCTTTGCGTAGCGGGCATCCGGAAGGGCATAGCCCAGGGAGCCGCAGACGCTCTTCTCTCCGTGTCCGGTTGCATTGCCAAGTTCATCGGCCGATGAAGCGCCAAGGAAAGCCACATCAATCCTCAGCTCCCCTTTTGCGATTGCGCTGCCGCGGCCGCCATGAGAGCGGAACACCACAGGCTCCTGAAGGAGGCCGTGAGAGATTGCATCGGCCAGTTCACCCCTTAGTCCGGAAGTGGAGATACCGGTGATAACACCGTTTTTGATGTGCTCTATGAGAGGCTTGTGAACGTCTGAGAGGCTGGATGCAGCAAGTTTTAGGTCCTTGAACCCCATCTGGGCAAGTTTATCCACAACCATATTCACAACCTTGTCTCCGCCACGGAAATGGTGGTGGAAGGAGATGGTCTGACCATCCTTGAGGCCGCTCCTTCGGATGGCCTCTTCAAGGGATACTACCTTTGAGTTTCTCATAGCGCTTCCTCCTCAGAAATTACACCGGCGGCAACGGCAAGGGCAATTGTTCTTTCTGCCCTCAGGACCACCGGACGGTCTACCATCTTGCCGTTCACGGCAATTACACCGGAACCCTTTGCCTGGGCCTCCTTGATGGCGGCAACCACGGCGCGGGCCTTGTTGATTTCCTTCTCAGTGGGCGTGAACACCTCATTCACAACCTCAATCTGACGGGGGTTGATTATGGATTTTCCGTCAAAGCCCAGGGTTTTGATAAGCTCAACTTCCTTACGGAAGGTCTCCATATCGTCAAGGTTGGAGTACACGGTGTCAAAGCAGGCAATGCCTGCAGCACGTGCTGCCACCACAATCTGCTCACGGGCAAGGAGAAGCTCCGCGCCGCCCGGAGTGCGGTTGGTCTTGAGGTTTGCGCTGTAATCCTCTGCGCCAAGGGCAATACCCATCATGCGCTTGGAGGCCGTTGCAATGGCATATGCGTTCACAATGCCAAGGGCGCTTTCAATGGCAGCCATGATCTGGGTGCGGCCCACGGCGCCGATCTCTTCCTCCACTTTGAGGATTTCCGCCTCAAGTTCACGGACTTCGTCGGCGGTCTCCGTCTTGGGCATACGTATTACGTCCACACCAGCCTTTACCACTGCCTCTACGTCCTTTTTGCCGTAGGGAGTGTTAAGAGGATTAATGCGGACAACCATCTCTGTGGTGCCATAATCTATGGATTTGAGGGCGTTATGCACCAGAAGGCGCGCAGCGTCCTTCTCCGCCATGGTGACGGAGTCTTCAAGGTCCAGCATAATGCTGTCGGGGCCGTATATATGGGCATCGGCCATCATTCCGGGATTATTACCCGGAACGAACATCATTGTTCTCCTCAGTCTTTCCATACGTCCTTACCTGTTGCGCGTACCGCTGCTGCGGTGACGCGGGCCCTTATGGTGCAGTCAAGTGCACCCTTGTCTATGGCGTCCACATGGGCGTCCTTAATTCCAAGGCCTTCAAGGGTCTCTGAAATCAGAGCCCTTATCTGCCTTCCGAACTGCGCCTCCACGGAGCTCTGCAGCTCAACTTCCAGCCCCTTTCCGGGGCCGATTTTTACCATAATATCTCCGGACTCTAACGTTCCGGCTATTGCTTCTTTCATGCTTATCATTAACCTTGATGAGCGGGTCTCAAGAGATCCAATACTACTTTTACGGGGTTGAATGTTTCTACGGGAACTTCCACAAAAAGGGTGTTCCAGTCACTCATGGAGCCGTTCCACAGGCCAGGAAGTTCCAGGGCCTTGAGTTCACGGCCTTCGAAGCTCTTGGAGCTGATGAATCCGGCCTGAGGGTCTACGTGCTCAAGGAGGTTGAACTTACCGCCCTTGTAATCCCTGAGGCAGCATACAAGGTCTACGGGGTTGAAGTGAGTGGCGTGGGACATTGCGGCCATGGCGCCTGCGTCATCCTTGTTGATCTGGACGCTTTCCAGGATCTGGAGGCTGGTGCAGCCGTCCTTTCCGGCAATGATGTAGGGGCCGCCGCCGGGCTCACCCTCGTTCTTTACCATACCGCAGACGCGGATGGGACGGTTGAGTTTGGCGCGGAGCATCTCTATTCTGTCACTCTCACCGTGGGCAAGGGGCATCTGGATGCAGAGTTCCTTGTCAAGGAAGTTCTCAATTTCATTGCAAAGCTGCACAGAAGGGTCCTGGTCCAGCTTACGGAGGTAGTCAAAGACCTTGTCCCTTAGCTGGAGTGCAACGCCCATGAGCACCTGCTTGTACTCTGCGGTGACGGGCAGGAGCTTCTCATGTGCAACATTGTCTATGTTCTTTATGCTTACAAGTTCATCCTCCACCTTGTTAAGGTTGTAGATGAGGGCGCCGTGACCGGCAGGGCGGAAAAGGAGGGATCCATCGGCCTTGCGGAAAGGCTTGTTCTCCATATCCACGGCAAGGGTATCTGTGGCCTTGTCCTGGAAGGTGAAGTGGATGTTGTACTTTACGCCGTAGCGTTTCTCATAGGCCGATTTAACCTCTCCGATAGCCTCCTCAAACAGAGCCTGGTGCTCCGGGGAGATAGTGACGGTAAGGTTGCAGGTGCCGTCTGCGTTACGCATGTATTCCTGGGCTTCCACAAGGTGCTCTGCGATTGCGGTGCGCACTTCCTGAGGATAACGGTGGAACTTGAGGACGCCCTTTGGCTTACTGCCGTAGGCAAGGCCTTCTTCCTTGAGGAGGGCCTTCAGGGCCTTGAGCCTGTATTCCTTTGTATCGGCCGGCTCTCCAAAGAGCTCAGTGGTATAGAAGGCGAAATCCTTGATTTTGGCAGCCAGCTTGTAGCCGGGGGCATCTGAAGGGAGATCCTCCCCTGCCTCAAGCTTTGCAAGGCCGCTGAACTGGTCCTTGAACATGCGGGAGGCTGCACCGGAGGCGGGAACGAATTTGCTCTTGCCTTTTATATCGGCCTTCTTGTAATACTCTACGGCCTTGGCTACGGCCTCTTTGTCAAGCACCTTGATGCCTCGCTCAGGGGTTGCGGGGCCCACGATCTTCATCCAGGGAAAACCTGTCCTGAAGTGCTCTATCTGCTCTTTGACGCCGGCTACGGTAGCGCCGCGTTCTTCAATCTGAAGGATGTCTTTTGGGTTTAGCATAGTGTTATGGTTCAAAATAAAATTCTCTTCTGTAGTTGTATTCGCTGCGGAGTTTCTCGAAGTTGGACGGATTTACGCGGAAAAGGAAATCGTCCGTGAATATGGGATAATTGTACTGCACGGCCGCTGCAATCTCTCCCTGGGTTTTGCCTGTCACGTTTATGACCTTGGGCATAAGGGCCTCTTCCATTGCAGGGCTGAAGAATTCCAGCTCCTTGATGCCGAAGTGCCTTGCAATTGCCTGTACGGCCATTGCTGTGCCGTTTTGCTTGCCCTGATAGGAGTAGCCGGCAATGTGGGGCGTTGCTATGTCACAGGCGTCTATGAGGATCTGGCTCACGTTGGGCTCATTGCACCATGTGTCAAGGACAAGGGCGCCAAGCTTGGGACGGGCCCTGAGGAGAGCCGCTTCATCAACAACTTCACCGCGGGAAGCGTTTATGAATATGGTGCCGGGACGCATCTTCTCAAAGAAGGCGTCATTGCACATGCCCTGGGTGGTGTTGTCCAGGGGAACATGAATGGAAATGATTGTGGCCTCACTGAGGAGGGTGTCAATGTTCACAAAGCCTTCCTCCCCTTCCAGGGCTGCCCTTGGAGGGTCATTGAGAAGGACTTTGAGGCCGAGGGTCCGGGCCATATGCTCCACCTTTCGGCCTACATTTCCTACGCCCACGATGCCCAGGACTGCGTCTTCCATCTTGATGGCGCGCCTGGAAGTGACGGCGTACATTGCGGAAAAGATGTAGTTGGCAACCGCGCCGGCATTGCAGCCTTCGGCGTTCTTTACCTCTATTCCGTTTTCACGGCACCACTGGAGGTCTATGTGATCTGTGCCGATAGTGGCGCTTGCAATCATCTTGACCTTTGTGCCGCTGAGGGTTTCCTCACAACAGCGGGTGCGGGTGCGGATGACTATAGCATCGGCATCCATCATTGCCTCGCGGTTAATGGACCTTCCGTCCATGTATACTACTTCCGCGTAGGGCTCCAGGACCCCTTTCAGGAACGGTATATTGGTATCTGCAACAATTTTCATAATAGCATACAAATATAATCATATTTGTTGGGATAAACAATTGCCTCTGCATACTCACGTTACATTTAAAAAATCGGCAAAAGTTTTTGCTAATTCAAAAAATTGCATTACATTTGCAGTCCCAAAAGGAAAAACGGGGTATTAGCTCAGTTGGTAGAGCGTTTGAATGGCATTCAAAAGGTCAGGAGTTCGATTCTCCTATGCTCCACAAGGTCAAGGATTTGAGGCAAAACTCAAGTCCTTGATTTTCTTTTAGTTACGTTTGTAACCCTTTCAAACACAAACACTTGCACCCCGTTTCTGGGGCTCCGGCGGGTCTATTATAGCCTCGCGGAAAACTCATTCAAATGTGGCCAGGATGTAACCAGGGTGTGACCAGTAAGTGCCCTACCCCACAAATGGTTACTGCCGAATTACCTCGATAATTGTCGTTTTGCAAGAAAAAACGCCTGGTTCGATTCGCCAAGCGAACATATATCTCGCCCATTCCAGATACGTGGAAGGGCGATTTTTATAAAAGGGTTACGAGAAAGTTACGACCTTTTGACTGTCAAAGAGCTACGGAATGTGGGTATATCATCTCACGACAAATATGGTTACTCTTTTCCGTTATATCAAGTTATTTCTGCTCTTTCTGCGAGTCTTCTGAAACCCGATGCTGCTCGACAATCTTGCCATTTTCATAGACATTGAAGGCATCCTGGATGGCCGGATCGTTTGCCCTCCCAAAGTATCGGCTGCGATTCTGTTTTACAGCTATTTTCGCTGCTTTTAAAGCACTTTCCCGGTCTGGGTGGATAACCACACTATATTCCTCTTTCGGCTGCTTCTTTTGCCCCGGAATAAACGTCCGGTTATACCTCTTGCTGTACAAGACGTAATCCGGGATCTCCGTTGGCGGAGGAACTGAGTCGAAATACTCCACACGAAAAATCATTCTGGCAGATCGTCCATATCCGGAGTCCAAATGAAGATATCGTGGTGCTGATAATCAGAGATAATCCGCTGGCAGCTGGCCTCGTTCAATTTCCAGTTATTGCACTTGTCGGCCAGCTCATATTTGTCGACTTTATCTTCTTTGACTCTATGATTAAACACTTGCTGGACTCCCTTTTCCATCTGTCTTGTGCGCCGATTAAATACCTGACATTCCATAGGTATCGTACAACGACCATAATTCACGCAATGGACGCAGTGACGAATAGGCATCTTATTGAGCATGGCTTCGGCAAGCCCCAGGTTATAGAAGTTATAACGGGGCCGATATCCTTTATTCCGACGATATACCAATACCTCAAAAAGAGAATCCTTTAGATGGAAAGACTCCATCTTCCCGCAAGGTAGGAAGTCCTCTTCAAGGCAAATTTTCCCATTGGATCTTAGAGCAAAGAAGTCTACTTTTCTGAAGTCACTCCTCTTGAGTTCCCTCTCGAAGCCGTGAAACATGATAAAAGGCTGCTCTGGCTCAACAGGTCTGTAATACCCGTAATAATACCGTCGGCTGGATTCATCCATTTTGGGCGGAACAAGATCACCCTTATTCTCTGTGATTGGCCGCTTGAAGTCTGCTTCAGATCGTACCTTTATTTCGATAATCTGGTTGCCGGATGCAAGCTTCTCTGGTGTACAATCATGGCTCACGGAGACCTCAATGAAAAGCGGGCGGACGCTCTCGTCCATGCTATTCGTTAACAACACATCAGCCCGATAGCCATCATAGACTCCCTCTATCTGGCAGGTATCGTACTTCTCCTTAAGGTCGATGGTGTGCAGGGTAACGCCAGAACAATCCTTGAAATGGTACTTCTCCAAGAGCTTGCAAGTGGACATACGGGGACATTCGTTATGCGCATAGTATGACACCTCAAATTTCTTGCTCGTCTCGAACAACTTAGCAAGGTGCTTCTTGGCCAGGTTGTGTAGGTAGGTCTCTGGATTACAGAGGTCATTAACCTTATGCCGAAAATGGTCCTCCTTCTGCCCCTCCTTAAAAAGGACAGGAACCATCTCCTTATCGCATCCAAGGCAGAAATACTTGTGCGCAGCTCGATTTTCCTGTGTTATCGATCCGATATTATGAACGTCACCGTTTTCATCAACGGCATTTGGGTAGGTAATCATAGTATAGTTTCGTCCCTGTTTATCAAATCACAATCCTCCGGCCGTTCATCCATCATCCAATACTTGTAGTTACCCAGGTAGCAGTAATGGTAGGTGCGGCCATAGAACTGTCCGGGCTTGCTATGCTCCTGGATATATCTGGCAAACCAGAGGAACTCCTCTTTGTCATCGCATTCCTTCTGCAGGCAATACCAATGCGGGATCTGGGGCATAGTCTTGGCAAAGTGCCATTCCTGCCTATTGATGAAGTGGTGGACTCGCTCCAGATCCTCTTCTTCTTGCCTTCTCTTGAAGTACTCCTCCTTGGAAAGAAATTCTATGTGGTAGGTCCAGCCGTCGCACTGATTAGCCTTCGACCCTCCGGGAAGGAACTCCGGATCCGGAACAACATCTATCATCTCTCCTGTGCGCTGAGAGCGCTCAAGGGCCTTGCACATCTTCTTCTCCGGAATTGGACGTTCATACCCGTAATGCCGCACCGCACTTCCTAACTCAAGGAAATAAGCTTCATAGTCTTCAGGAACCGAGCCACCCCATTCCATCCAGTTTTGAATCCAGTCAAGATACTCCCGACCGGATTCAAAACAAGGTACAATGCCTTCCCAGGATGGATGTTGTTTCGTCATTTCTTTGGCTCCCAGTGTTGGCAGCAATACTTTGTATCCCAACGAGCCATTTCCGGAGTGCCGTAATGGTTGTACTCGCTGATAATGCACCCGGTGTAGAGATCCTCGGCCATCTCCTCGATGACATCCCGGAGCTCAAGTTTGTCGGTGAAGTGTGCAGGGATAGCGCGGCGGCCAAGAAGGGCTCCCATGATGTTGCCGCAGATGGCTCCAGTGGAATCGCTGTCTCCGGAATGGTTGACGGAGCTAACGATGGCATCCTCGAAGGAATCCCGGTGCTTGGTGGCGCTGTAGATGGCGATGGCCAGTGCTTCATGGCCAGTCCAACCACCTCCAATGGACTCGATGGCGTAGTGGTCTTCGACATCGGAATAAGCCAGATCCAGTGCCTTGGTGATAAGCCTTTTCTGTTTCCTAATCTCCTCCGGCCAGAGTTCACCGTATTTCTTGCCCTCATCCACCTCTGATACGATCTCCGGCAAACGTAGCAACGCCTGCTCAACAAAGTATTCCGGTCGCTGTTCCCTGCCCTCGATACCCTCCAGGATCTGCATCAGCATATCGTTCAAGATGGCAGACGGAATAAAGCCCAGAGGATGCTTGTGAGTAATCCGGGCGGCTTCTGCAGCGCACATATCGCAATAGAGCTTGTCTCCATTGGAATAACCATGCAGCTGATTAAGCAGCGCCAGCGGAGCCGTCCGCATCACACCACCGCATCCGCAGCTGTTGTTCCTCGGTTCCTTTCCCTCCTCGATGGAGTGCAATGCCGACAGACAGGTATTACCAGGTGCGCGACGGGAATACAGCTCCGGCACATCCATAAGCCAAGAATCAACGCGGGCATCTTCATGCCGGGAAGTCCACTCCTGCGTGTGAAGCCAGTCCAAATAAGTGTGGCGGCAGTATGTATCGATGCGACCCATAATGCCCCGCATGTATCCGCGAGTCATTCCCAGGAGGATTCCAGCAGCTGTAAACAAAGACATTTGGGTATCATCGGAGATCTGAGCAAGGCCGTGCCTGTCCAGAGCATAGCGTGTGATGCCCTTTTCTCCGTACTGCTTGACGATGGATCCATAGGAGCTGAATTCCACTGTATAGCCAAGGGCATCACCTACGGCTCCGCCAACCATGCAGCCGAGGACTTGATCCTTGGTGCGCTCTGTCATTCTGGGATTCTTTTTCTCTTCATCCATTTTAGTCCACAAACAATACCGAGGTCACATATTCGTTGAAGTCATCGTCCAGCACGCACATCTTACGGCCGCATTTGGGGCAGTTAAAAGGAGTTTCCTCCTTCGCCTGCTCCGGGATTGGTATCGCAGGATCCCAGTTCATGGTAATTCCCTTTCCCACGTTGAATTCCTCTCCGCAGACGGGGCACTTGATGGTATAAAGCTGTGCCATATTTCAAGCCTCCTTGTTCTGGTTCTTGATATAAACGATGACTTCAATCTGATTCTCCGGATGAGCGTCCGGGGAGATACGCTGGATGCGGACTTCATAGATGTCATCGAGTCCCATGTCCAGGTACTTGGAGATATCGTGATTCTCTCCACGTGGGATAAAGCCCAGTTTATAGTCGCCATGATAGATGGCCACTGCATAAGCATCGAACTTGTTATCCGGTTCCCTGACGAGGTCAAGCCTGGTGCCGATTTTCAGCTGCTCAAAGGCTTCAGCGCCATCCCAGTAACCGAAACCAGCAATGTGGAAATTCGTCAGATGGACTTTCTTGACGGGTCTGTTTTCTTTTGCTTTCATAGGGCATGCACTTTAGTTGTTCAACTTTCTGAAAGCAAAAATAAATCGGGGTTGTACCATAGCGTGATACAACCCCGAATTTTTTTCATTCCTCGTACAATTTTGCAGCCTCAAGGTGCTGACGCTTAATTTCATCCGCCAGCCATTGAGGACTCAGCACCTTGATGAGCGGTCCCCTGGAGAGTAGCGGTGTATAGAAATCTGGTGTCGGCCGCAGGGTAAGCTCAAAGTCGGAATAATCATCTTCGGTGGCCACCTCCTCCTGGCTGTGATGGAGTGGCAGATCCCGTAGGTAATACACCTGCTTTCCGTAGGCCCGGATGGTAACTTTCTCCACCGGAGTGTCCTCTACCCACAGACTTCCGTAGTTGTTCCTGAAGAATCCCACCGGATCGAAGCCCTTCGGGTATTTGAACTTTTCGTCAG
>ONXC01000007.1 GCA_900321715.1 uncultured Bacteroidales bacterium
CCACCTCTTCCCATTCCGAACAGAGAAGTTAAGCTCACCATCGCCGATGGTACTGCCCCACCAGGTGGGAGAGTAGGTAGCTGCGGTTTTTCGAAGGCCTTGACATCGAAAGATGCCAGGGCCTTTTTGTTTTCTTTTTTGTTTGAAAATGCGTATATTTGTACGATTTAATAGACAATACCTTTTAATTTCTTATAAAATTATGCAGATCGTACAAGTTTTCGGTAGAGAAATCCTTGATTCACGCGGAAATCCTACCATCGAAGTAGAAGTTACCCTTGATTCCGGTTTTGTTGGTGTAGCAGCTGTTCCTTCAGGTGCTTCCACCGGTGAGAACGAGGCCCTTGAGCTCCGCGACGGAGACAAAAAGCGCTATGGCGGCAAGGGTGTCCTCAAGGCCGTTGACAATGTGAACAAGGTGATTGCTCCCGAAATCATCGGCATGGACGCTACCCAGCAGAGGGCCATTGATAAGGCCATGATCGAGCTGGACGGCACCCCCACCAAGTCAAAGCTTGGCGCAAACGCTATCCTCGGCGTATCCCTGGCAGTCGCAAAGGCTGCAGCAGCAGAGCTTGGTCTCCCGCTGTACCGCTATCTTGGCGGCACCAACGCCTATGTTCTTCCCGTTCCCATGATGAACATCATCAACGGTGGTGCACACTCAGATGCTCCTATCGCATTCCAGGAGTTCATGATCCGTCCTATCGGCGCAAAGAACGAGGCCGAGGCAGTTCGCATGGGCGCAGAGGTCTTCCACGCTCTTCAGAAGGTGCTCAAGGGCCGTGGCCTTTCCACCGCAGTTGGTGACGAGGGTGGTTTCGCTCCCGCACTGAAGGGCATCAACGACGCCCTTGACTGCATCATCGCAGCTATCGAAGGCGCCGGCTACGTTCCTGGTAAGGACGTTACCATCGCCATGGACTGCGCCGCATCTGAGTTCTGCTTCAAGGAGGACGGCAAGTTCTTCTACGACTACAAGCAGCTCAAGGACGGCAAGAAGAAGGATCCTCGCGGCCGCAAGCTTTCCACTGACCAGCAGATCAATTACCTCAAGCAGCTCATCTCCAAGTATCCTATCGATTCCATCGAGGATGGTCTCTCCGAGGAAGACTGGGAAGGCTGGGTGAAGCTCACCAAGGCTATCGGCGACAAATGCCAGCTTGTTGGCGACGACCTCTTCGTTACCAACGTGAAGTACCTCCAGAAGGGTATCGAGATGGGTGCAGGTAACTCCATCCTTATCAAGGTGAACCAGATTGGTTCCCTCACCGAGACCCTGGACGCCATTGAGATGGCTCACCGTCACGGTTACACCACCGTTACCAGCCACCGCTCCGGCGAAACTGAGGATACCACCATCGCTGATATCGCAGTTGCCACCAACAGCGGCCAGATCAAGACTGGTTCCCTCAGCCGTACAGACCGTATCGCCAAGTACAACCGTCTCATGCGCATTGAGATCGAGCTTGCCGAAGAAGCCCGTTATGGCTATAAGAAACTTCGCTAAGTATTTGGCACTGGCCGTCCTGGCGGCCTCCTGCCAAGTGCAAGAACTTCAGAATCCACAGGCTCCGACAAAATCGGAGCCTGCGGTCTCTGATGTCATTCCCGGGAAGGCTACGGTGGAGTTTTCGGAAGAAATGATCACTGTAATAGAAGAAGGTCTTCAGGAGGGTAACGGCGTTATGGAGGAGCTTGGAGTTTCTTCCATGATAAGGGTATTCCCCGACGCCGGTGAATATGAGGCTCTCCACCGCCGGGCAGGCCTTCACCGCTTTTACAGGGTAACCTATTCCAAAGACATCCCCGTCACCAAGGCTGTTGCAGGCCTTTCGGCCGTTCCCGGCGTGGTGTCCGTGACACCGGTCCACCGTATCTCGCTGCGGTCCGTCTCTTTCAACGACCCCTATCTTTCCAAGCAGTGGCACTACATCAATACAAAAACTGCCGGGGCCGATATAAACGTTGAAGGCGTATGGGAGCAGTATACTACCGGAAGCTCCAAAGTGATAGTTTCCGTGGTGGACGAACCTGTGGATCCCTCTCACCCGGATCTGCAGGAGAACCTATGGAGAGATGCCCAGGGCCATACCGGCTACAATTTCGGCCGTAACAGCTGGGACCTTTCAATCCGCCCGGAAGGCGGACGTTTCGAAGGGCAGTGGGTGAATGGTGATATCGGCCACGGAACCCACGTAGGCGGCACAATATCGGCCGTCAACAACAACGGGAAGGGCGTGTGCGGCATTGCCGGCGGAGACGCTGCCAATGGCACAACGGGTGTTCTGGTGATGTCCTGCGCCATCTTCTCAGGCTATAACGGCTGGGCCGATGATGAGCAGAGCGCCAACGCCATAACCTGGGGAGCAGACCACGGTGCCGTCATCTGCAATAACAGCTGGGGACCCGAAGAAAATATTAATGATCCTTTAGCCAGCTATGATCCCGCCTGCCAGGCAGCGATAGATTATTTCATCGCCTACGCCGGCTGCGACCCCCAGGGCAACCAGCGTGCCGATTCCCCCATGAAGGGTGGCCTGGTGTTTTTCGCCGCTGGCAATAGCTCCTACAACCACGACCCTTACGGTGAGTACGACCCAATCATATCGGTTGGCGCCACCAGCGGTACCGGCAAGGGGGCAAGTTATTCCAATTACGGAAACTGGGTTGACATTGCGGCTCCCGGAGGAGATTGGGGCTATCCAATCTGGAGTACGCTTCCGGAAAAAGTCAACGATTACGGCAGCGGAGCCGGTACGGTAGTGAATACCGGCTATTACGGTGGCACAGACTGGCAGGGCACGTCAATGGCATGCCCTCACGCAAGCGGGGTGGCCGCTCTGATCGTTTCATACTTTGGCGGTGAAGGATTCACGGCCGATGACGCCAGGGCTATACTGTTTGGCGGTCTTGGAAACACAATTTCCGTAAGCGGCTATTCCAACCGGAAGGTTGGCCGGAAGCTTGACGCCCTGGCCTCTTTCCAGTGGGCTCTGGAAAACGGCTATACTGCAGGCGGAACAACTCCCGATCCAGACCCGGACCCTGACCCGGATCCCGATCCAGACCCTGATCCTCCGGGAAACCGCGCTCCGGTAATATCTTTGTCCCAGACATTTGTGGATGTATATTACAATCAGGGCGGAATCAATGTAAAAGTCAATGTGTCAGATCCTGACGGGGATCAGATTACCCTTGAAGTAGAGCCGGGTTCAAAGGCTCTCAGATATGACAGTACAAAGGGTATGGCAATACTTGACGGCTATAAGGATGCTCCCGGCAGTTATGTTGCCAAGTTCAAGGCCACGGATCCTGACGGAGCAAGCTCGGAGGCATCACTCTCATATGAAATCAAGGACAACAGGGCCCCTTACGTAGAGGCAACTCCCGCCGGAGTTACCCTTAAGGCCCATGAGAGCGCCGTGATTTCCGTCAATGCCACGGACCCTGACGGAGACAGTGTGACTTATACCCTTGAAAGCGCCGGTTCTGACGCGGTGGTATTTGACGTCTCCACCAGAACCGTAAGGATAACTGCGGCAAAGGTTCCCGCCGGCGGCAGCTTCAAGGCTGTGGTAAAGGTTACGGATACACCTACTACTAATACTGTCCAGCCAAAATCGGCCACGGTTGACATTCCGTATATCATTCTGCCCAATACGGCACCTACCGTAACGTCGGCCATTTCCGACATATCTCAATATGGCCTTAACAATATCTCCGTCAATATCGGCAGTCATTTCAAGGATATTGATGGAGAAGTGCTCAGATATGAGGTTTCCGTTAAGAATGAGTCAATAGCTGCGGCGCAGGTCAGTTCTGAGACGGCCGTGATCACGCCTAAGACATACGGAGTTACCACGGTCACCATAACGGCCAGGGACGGTATCGGGGCATCGGCCACGCTTTCGTTCAATGTTGCCTTTGTGAATGCCCAGCAGCCGGTAACGGTAGGAAGCTCCCAGGTGACGGAAGATCTTACGCTGAACATTGATGCGGCCTCTCCTGTGAGTGTGGAAGTACTGGTGTACAACACTTCGGGGGCACAGGTGCTAAGGAAGATAGTGACGGCAAGCGTGTTCAATCCAGTGCAGCTGGATGTATCTTCACTCTCACCGGGAAGGTATACCGCCATAGTGAAATACGGCGGTAAGAGTACCACGGTGAAGTTTGTCAAATACTAGAGAGTATCCTGTTTCAGAGACTCAACGTACCGCGCGATCCTTTCAAGTTCGCGCGGTATTGATATACTCTGGGGGCAGCGCGGCAGGCATTCCTTGCAGTGGATGCAGCGGTCGGCCTGGCGGACTGTTGCTACAGCCTTGTCATAGCTTCTGAGATAAGCCTTCTTGAGCTTTGCGTAATCCTTCTGGTCACGGCTCTGGGCAAAGGTGCCCTCCGTGACTGAGCGGTTGTAGTGCTGGAATACGCCCGGGATGTCAATGCCCCAGGGGCAAGGCATGCAGTATTTGCAGTCCGTGCAGTTCACAAGCGGATACTCCTTCATCTGGACGGCCATCCTTTCCATGAAGGAGAGCTCTTCCTCAGTGAGGGGCTTGAAGTGGCCGAAGGTATTGATGTTATCCAGCAGGGGGTCCATGGAAGTCATGCCGGAGAGGATGCACAGAACGCGCGGGAAGGTGCCGCAGAAGCGGAACGCCCATGAGGCTATGCTCTTTTCCGGCTCCCTTTCCTTGAGCTGGCGGGAAATGCCTTCTGGGACATTGGCTAATCGGCCTCCTAGCAAGGGCTCCATGATTACAATGGGAATGCCGCGCTTGTCAAGTTCTGCGTAGAGGTACTCCGCGTTGGCGTTCCTTACTCCGTCGGCGTGGCGCCAGTCAATGTAGTTCATCTCTATTTGGCAGAAGTCCCAGTGCATCTGCCCGCTGTCTTCCAGCTCCATGAAGTAGTCAAACTCATTCTGGGAGCCGTGGAAGGAGAAGCCAAGGTTGCGGATGCGGCCGGCTTCCTTTTCCTTCAGGAGGAAAGGCACCATGCCGTTTTCCATGTAGCGCCAGTTGAAGGCGTCCTTTCCTCCTCGGCCGATAGAATGCAGCAGGTAATAGTCAAAGTACTCCGTGCGAAGCTGCTCAAAGGAGCGGTGGTACATCTCTATTGAAGCCTCTGCCGATACATTTCCGAAGTTGGAGAGCTTGGTGGCAATGTAGTAGCTCTCCCTGGGATGGCGGGAGAGGGCCTTTCCTGCGGCGTCCTCGCTGAGGCCCTGGAGGTATGCGGGGGAGGTGTCAAAGTAATTGACGCCGTGCTCCATTGCATAGTCCACCATCTCATTCACGGCCTCCTGGTCTATGATGTCATTGCCGTCCGGCCCCTTTATCATGGGCCAGCGCATACAGCCGAATCCCAGCAGGGACACGCGGTCTCCGTTATTGGGATTCTCACGGTAAATCATTGCCTCGGGGCTTTCCGTGGCCTTTTCTGCACTCTTTTTTGGCGCGCATGCGGCTGCCACAGCGGCAGCGGCGCTTGTTTTCAAAAAGTCTCTCCTGTTCATACGTGCTGATATTTACCGTTAACAGTTATGGCGCTTATGGGCCTTACGGGGCAGTACTGCTCGCAGGCGCCGCAGCCTATGCACACTTCCTCATTGACCGCAGGGGCCATGCCGGTTTCAGTCTTTACCATATGGATGGCGCCTACGGGGCATTTGGAGGCGCATTTCCCGCAGTGGGTTTTGCCGGTTGCACTGATGCAGGCCTGGAGGTCTACGTGTGCGGTTCCAATGTGATACTGAGTCTTTTCTTCCCTTGAGATCTTCTCAATTGCTCCGGCGGGGCAAACCTCACTGCAGCGGGTGCATTCCGGGCGGCAGAAGCCGTTCTCATAACCCATCTCCGGCTGCATGAGGCGCTCAGGGTCAGATGATGGCCGAAGGACGTTATTGGGGCATTCCACCACACAGAGCTGGCAGGCTATGCAGTGCCTGTAGAAGTCCTTTACGCTCTTTGAGCCGGGAGGGGTGATGGGGATTTCACGGTCCAGGGCCTGTTTGGGAAGGACATCGGCATAACCGCCGTCTACCTTCTTGGCGGCTTCCTGGGCCCTTGCCTCAACACCCTCCAGCGCGGCGGCGCCTACGGCAACGGCCGTCCCGGCCATAAATGCGCGGCGGGATTTATCGGCCCCTTCATTCCCGGATTGACCGGGAATCTGCTTCTTCCATGCAAACTTATAGTTCAGCGCCCCGAACTTGCACGTTTCCAGGCAGTTGAAGCAGTCTACGCAGCGGGAGTAGTCAATTTTCTGCTCATCTTTGCTTATTGCAATGCACTGGGCCTTGCAGGCGTGCTCGCAGGCCTTGCAGTGCTTGCATTTATCGGCATCAATCACCGGGCGGAACATTGCAAAGCGGGAGAAGAAACTGAGAGTGGTCCCAACTGGGCAGATGCTGTTGCAGTAGGTGCGGCCGCCCTTAAGGGACAGGGCTACCACGGCAATCAGCGTAACTGCAGCTATGATTATGGTGGGACCGGCTACGGGGTGCTTTATGCTGCTGATAATGCGGCCGTATGCACCGTATGGGGCAAGCAGGCTCACAACCACCTGAACCCCTGCAACAAGGCAGGCAACATATGCCACCCATATCCCATATCGCAGCCATTTGAGCTCCTTCTTATATTTGTACGGGGCCTTTGACTTTCTGGTGCCAAGCCATGAAATACCGTCCTGGAACACGCCAAGAGGGCATATTACAGAGCAGTAGACCCGGCCAAAAACAAGGGTGAGGAGCACAAGGGCGGCAATTACCCCAACGTTGAGTGCCAGCACCGCAGGCAGGAACTGCACTTTGGCCATCCAGCCAAGGTATCCGTGAAGGACTCCGGTGAAATCCAGGAAAAGCAGTGTTATTCCCAGCCAGAACACCACAGCCGCTCCTATTCTTATTCTTTTAAGCATAGACATTTGCGTTTTGACAAAAATAGTAAAAAAAGTGCTATATTTGCACAATTCATAAAACAGAAAGCTATGTTACCCAAGGCAAAGGAAATTGTGGACGCAATGTCCGTAAAGATGCAGGATGCAGTTGATTATCTTGAAGAAGACCTCAAGAATTACCGTGTAGGCAAGGCCTCCCCGGCAATCCTCAACCCCGTTGTGGTGGATTATTACGGCACCGCTACTCCCCTCAACCAGGTTGCTTCCGTTACCACCCCTGACGCCAAAACCATCGCCATACAGCCCTGGGAGCGCTCCATGATTGGCAAAATTGAGAAGGCCATCCTGGACGCCAATGTGGGCCTCACCCCTTCAAACAACGGTGAAATCATCCGCTGCATGGTTCCCCCGCTCACTGAAGAGCGCCGTAAGGAACTCATCAAGAAGGCAAAGGCCCAGGGAGAAACCACAAAGGTTACCATCCGTAACGTCCGCCGTGACGGCATAGACCTCCTCAAGAAGGCCCAGAAGAATGATGGCCTCTCTGAGGATGGTGAGAAAGAGGGTGAGGAAGAGCTCCAGAAGATCACCGACAAATGGGTCAAGAAGGTGGATGAGGTAATCTCCGCCAAAGAGAAAGACATACTTACCGTTTAATGAAGACCGTCGCCATCCAAGGATATAAGGGCTGCTTCCATGAACAAGCAGCCCGTTTGTTTTATGAGGCACCCGGTCAGGCCGGGTGTGACGTGGGAATCGTAGAGTGCGACACCTTCGAGGACCTGTTCAAGGTTAAGGCCGATTCTATTGTGATGGCAATAGAGAACACCGTCTCCGGCGGTCTTCTCCATAATTTTGAGCTCCTGCGTAAGTCCGGGCGTGCAGTGAAGGGGGAGGTCTATATCAGAATCGGCCAGAATCTTATGGCGGTTCCCGGCCAGAAACTGGAAGACATAAAGGAGGTGCGCACGCACTATATGGCAATTAACCAGACGCGTCCTTGGTTTGAGAAAAACGCCCCCTGGATACGCCTGACAGAGAGTGAAGACACCGCCAAAAGCGCCGCGGAACTTGCCCGCAGCGGGGAAAAGGGCGTGGGCGCCGTGGCCGGGGAACTTGCCGCCAGCCTTTACGGCCTTGAGATCCTTGCTCCTGGAATAGAGACAAACAAGCAGAACTTCACCCGTTTCCTGGTGATAGATGATGCCATGGAGGTGCCTCAGGACCGGATAAACAAGGCACTTCTTTGCTTCACGCTGCCGCATAAGCCGGGTTCCCTTGCGCAGATTCTCACCATCCTGAGTTTCTACGACATGAACCTCACCCGTATCCAGTCTCTTCCCATCCCTGGCAGGGAGTGGCAGTATTTCTTCTATGCCGATATAAAGTTTGAACATTATCAGCGGTATCTCCAGGCCCTCCAGGCCGTGAAGCCGCTCATCGAGGACCTCCAGATACTTGGAGAATACACTGCAGCATTATGATTGTGAAACCAGCCGACAGAACCCTTTCTGTTAAAGAATATTACTTTTCCATAAAGAACAAGGAGATTGCGCGGCTCAACGCCTCGCGTCCCGGAGACCCCATCATCAACCTTGGGATAGGCTCCCCGGACGGCGCTCCGTCTGAGGAGGCCGTAGAAGCCATGGTGGAATGTGCCCGGAAACCCGGAAGCCACGGCTACCAGAGCTACATAGGCATACCTGAACTCAGGCATGCCATGGCCGGATGGTATGACAGGTGGTACGGCGTGGAGCTTGATCCCGCAACGGAAATCCAGCCTCTTACCGGCTCCAAGGAGGGAATCCTCCTCCTCTCCCTCACCTTCCTCAATAAAGGTGACAAGGTCCTGGTGCCAAATCCCGGATATCCCACATATACATCGGCCACAAAGATGTGCGAGGCGGAGGTTCTGAATTATGACCTTTTGGAGGCCGATGGCTGGTACCCGGACTTTGAGCAGCTGGAGTCAATGGACCTCACGGGGGTAAAACTCATGTGGACAAATTATCCAAACATGCCCACAGGTGCCCCTGCACGCAGGGACGTGTTTGAGAAACTGGTGGATTTTGCCCGCAGGCACTGCATCCTCCTTATCAACGACAACCCCTACGGCTTCATCCTCAATAAGCCCCAGAGCATCCTGTCCGTTCCCGGCGCCCGTGAGTGCTGCATGGAGCTCAATTCCCTTTCCAAGAGCCACAACATGGCCGGCTGGCGTGTGGGAATGCTGGTGGGTGAGGCTTCCGTGATCAAGGAAGTCCTGAAGGTGAAGTCCCAGATGGACTCCGGCATGTTCCGAGGCATCCAGGAAGCTGCTGTGGCTGCCCTCAACGCAGGTGCAGAGTGGTATGACGCCCTCAATGCGGAATACCGCCGCCGCCGTGAACTGGCCTGCCGCATCATGGATACCATCGGCTGCACGTATGACCCCGCAGCCGGCGGCCTCTACGTCTGGGGACGTGTCCCGTCCGGGATATCGGCCCAAAATCCGGATGGAGCAGCGGCGGCCATGAGTGACAAGTTCCTCTATGAGGCCGGCGTGTTCCTCACCCCCGGTTTCATCTTTGGCAGCAACGGCGCAAACTACCTCAGGATATCCCTCTGCGCCAACGTTCCCACGCTGGAGAAGGCTCTAGAAAAGATAGCGTTTTCGCTAATTGCCAAGTAATGAGGCGTTTACAACTTTTACTCCTAGCTGAAATGCCCGGAGTAAAATGTATAAAGTGTTAGTAATGAGTGAATTAAAGAAAACGGTTGGAATAATAGGCCTGGGCCTCATTGGTGGGTCCATGGCAATAGACCTCAAGAAGAGGGGCTTTGCAGGCAAGGTCCTTGGCGTTGAGGCCGATAAAGTGGCGGCGCAGGCAGCTATGACAATGGGCCTGGCCGATGAAATGGTGTCCCTTGAAGACTGCGTGGACCGCTCCGACATAATTGTGGTTGCCGTCCCGGTAGGCGCAGCCGTGAAGATGCTCCCGGAAATCCTTGACCGCATTCATTCAGGGGCAGAGGCCCCTTCTTCCGCGTCGCTTCGCGACCCTATCCGGGCAAATGCTCCAGAAGGGGCCTCTGCCCCTGACAAGAAGATTGTCATAGACGTATGTTCCACCAAGGAGCACATATGCGCGGCTGTGAAGTACCATCCGGCAAGGAAGCAGTACGTGTGCACTCATCCCATGGCCGGAACGGAGTACAGCGGCCCCTGGGCGGCTCAGCCGGGCCTCTTTGACGGAAGGGCGTGTATATTTGCCGACCAGGAGGAATCGGCCCCATGGGCGGTTCAGGACATCCTTGAACTCTATTCCTGCCTCAACATGAGGCCCATCTTCATGAGTTCCTCAAGCCACGATGTCCACACGGCCTACGTGTCCCACATCTCCCATGTCACTTCCTTCGCCCTGGCCCTCACCGTGCTTGACAAGGAGAAGGACGAGAAACATATCTTCGACCTTGCCTCCGGCGGTTTTTCATCAACCGTTCGCCTTGCAAAGTCCAATGCCGATATGTGGATTCCCATCCTCACCCAGAACCATAACAACGTGCTCCAGGTGATGGATACCTATATTGAAAAGATGCAGCAGTTCCGTGAAGCGGTGGCCTCCTACGACGAAGATGCCCTCCGGAAACTGATTGAAGATGCCAACAAGATTAAACGCATTATACGATGAGCCATACACTGGATATCGTCCCCGGAACAGAGTGGGGATTCTTCACGCTTCCCAGGCCCATGTGCATCGCAGGCCCCTGCAGCGCAGAATCAGAGGAGCAGGTGATGGAAACTGCCGCAGGCCTTAACGCCTTTGGCATACACGTCTACCGTGCAGGTATATGGAAGCCTCGCACGCATCCGGGCTCTTTCGAGGGCGTGGGTACCCCCGGCCTCAAATGGCTGAGGAAAGTGAAGGAAACCTATGGCATGAAGGTGTGCACGGAGGTTGCCAGTGAGAAGCATGTCCTGGAGTGCATCAAATACGGTGTGGACATAGTGTGGATAGGTGCGCGCACAAGCGCCAACCCCTTCCTCATGCAGGAGATTGCCGATGCCCTTGAAGGAACGGACATCCCCGTCCTTGTGAAGAATCCCGTGAATCCGGACATAGACCTCTGGATTGGAGCCCTGGAGCGCCTGAACAGGGCCGGGCTCAGGAAACTTGGCGTCATCCACCGCGGGTTCTCAACATCGGCCCCTATCCCTTACCGCAATGATCCGGGCTGGAAGCTTGCCATTGAAATGCGCTCCCGCTACCCTCAGATGGCGTTTTTTGCCGATCCTTCCCACATGGCCGGAGACCGGAAGTATCTCCGTGAACTGTCCCAGAGGGCCATGGACCTTGGCCTTGACGGACTTATGGTGGAAAGCCACTGCAACCCCGCCTGTGCAATGTCCGACGCCAAGCAGCAGCTTACCCCCAGGGACCTCCAGGCCCTTCTTGAGAGCCTTGTGATAAGGGAAAACACATCCGACAACACCGCCTACCGTGACGGAATAGAGGCCCTCCGCGCCCGCATAGACGTGATAGACGACAAACTGCTGGATTTGCTGAAAGACCGCAATGAGGTGTCAAAGGCAATCGGCGAGTACAAGCGCAGCCACAATGTTGCCATCATCCAGGCAGGCAGGTGGGAGCAGCTTCTGGCCGATATGGTGAGCCGCGGCGCACAGCTTGGCATCTCCGAGGCCGCCATCACCGCCATCATGACCGCCATCCACGACGAATCCGTGCGCGTTCAGAATCAGGTTTTGGAATCCCAAAAATAATCCGTACCTTTGCGTCCCCAACGGTGGATAGATTTATAATGACTTGCAACCACCGTGAAGTGAAAAAATGCTAAAAAATTACCTCTTTACGTCGGAGAGTGTGTCCGAGGGACACCCCGACAAAGTGGCGGACCAGATATCTGACGCCATCCTTGATCAGTTTTTAATGCAGGACCCGGAGGCCAAGGTGGCCTGCGAGACCTTCTGCTCTACCGGTATGGTGGTTGTAATGGGTGAAGTGAAGGCCGAAGCCTACGTAGACATCCAGAACACTGTCCGTAACACCATTCGCAAGATTGGCTACACAAAGGCCGAATACATGTTCGACGCCTCCAGCTGCGGCGTCCTCAGCGCGCTTCACGAGCAAAGCCCGGATATCAACCGCGGCGTTGAGCGTAAGCACGGCGAGGACCAGGGCGCAGGAGACCAGGGAATGATGTTTGGATACGCCTGCCGTGACACGGAGGACTATATGCCCCTCCCGCTCTACTTAAGCCACAAAATCCTTGAAATCCTCTCCGACATCCGCCACAATGAGCCCGCACTCATGCCTTACCTGAGGCCGGATGCCAAGAGCCAGTTCACAATTGAGTATGATGGGGAGACCCACGCCCCCGTGAAGGTCCATACCATAGTACTCAGCACCCAGCACGACGAATTCGTGCCCAAGACCCTTGGTAAGATGTCCTACGACGACGCCGTCGCCCAGTACGGCCACACCAAGGTTGACGCCGCAATGCAGGCAAAGATCAGGGAAGATGTTGAAAAAATCCTCATCCCCCGCCTCAAGAAGGCCCTTTCCAAGGATACCGCCGCCCTCATCCATGACTACATCCTTCACGTGAATCCCACCGGGAAGTTCGTGATTGGCGGCCCCCACGGGGACACCGGCCTTACCGGCAGGAAGATCATCGTGGACACTTACGGAGGCAAGGGCGCGCACGGCGGCGGAGCCTTCTCCGGAAAGGACCCTTCAAAGGTAGACCGCAGTGCAGCCTATGCAGCACGTTACATTGCCAAGAACCTGGTGGCTGCAGGTGTTGCCTCCGAATGCCTGGTGCAGCTTGCTTATGCAATTGGCGTGGCAAAGCCTGTTAGCGTGTACGTAGATACCTATGGCACGGCCGCAAACGGCCTTTCAGACGGTGAGATTGCTGCCAAGGTCCAGGAAATCTTTGACTTAAGGCCCGCTTCCATCATTAAAAAGTTCCAGCTCAAGAACCCCATTTATGCCCCCACGGCCGCCTATGGCCATATGGGACGCAAGCCCTACAAGAAAACCGTAAAGGTTCAGGGCAAAGAGAAAATCGTCCAGTTCTTTGGCTGGGAACTGCTGGACAGCGTACCCGCAGTAAAGAAGGCCTTCGGCATGTAGAAATCGGCACGGATAATTAACGGAATCTTTAACAGGTTCCGTTTTTTATATCAAAAGTTTTTTATACCTTTGTGTCCGGTTAGTGAGAAGGAATTAAACCTATCAATATTTATTTCTATTCAACCTTTTATGAGAAACGCTTTTAAAAGCCTTCTGCTCGCATTCACTACGCTGATTGCGGGCACTGTCGCCTATGCTCAGGTGACAACTGCATCCATCGGTGGACGTGTTTCCGCTGCTGATGGTAACGTGGCAGGTGCAGCTGTGATTGCTGTTTATCAGCCCACCGCTTCCACCTATTACGCCGTCACTGACGCCAACGGTAACTACCGTATTAACGGCATTACCCCTGGCGGTCCCTACACCGTGAGTGTGGAAATGCTGGGCTACCGCAAGGTAGAGAACCAGAATCTCTATGCACCTCTGGGCGAGACCCTCATCGTCAATGCTGCCCTTGAGGACGAATCCCTCTCCCTGGATGCTGTTGTTTTCGTTGCCGATGGCACCGACTCCAACATGAACATCGACCGCAGCGGTGCCGGTACTTCCGTGAGCCAGCGTACAATGCAGAGTCTCCCTACCATCAGCCGTAGCCTCAATGATGTGATGAAGCTCACTCCCCAGTCCTCCACCACAACCAACGGTCTGGCAGTAGGCGGCGGTAACTACCGCTCCTCTTATGTGACCGTTGACGGTGCTGCTTTCAACAACGCCTTTGGTATCGGCTCAAACCTGCCTGCCGGCGGTTCTCCTATCTCCATTGACGCCCTGGAGCAGATGAGCGTGAACATCACCCCGTTTGACGTCCGTCACTCCGGCTTCACCGGTGGCGCCATCAACGCCGTTACCAAGAGTGGTAGCAACGTATGGCACGCTTCAGTTTATGACTACTATACCTCAGACAAGGTTCGTGGGTTCAAGCTTGAAGGCCAGGACCTCACCAAAAATACCTTCCTGGACAACACCGTCGGCTTTACCGTAGGTGGCCCTATCGTGAAGAACAAACTCTTCTTCTTCGTGAATGCAGAGTATTCCTCAGACGTAGTTCCCGGTTCCAGCAAGGTGGTGAGCAGCGCCACTGGCGTCAATGCCGACCCTAACTTCAAGCCTAATACGGATGTCGTCCGTCCCACTCAGGAATTCATGGACGGCGTTCTCGATTATCTGAACCAGACTTATAGTTACAATCCTGGCCGTTATCAGGGTTACTCCATCAGCACGCCTGACTATAAGATTATGGGTAGACTCGACTGGATCATCAACTCCAACCACCGCCTGAACCTGCGTGCCAGCTACACGCATAACGCTACAGCGTCTTCCCCTTCAAGCTCGGTTAACCCCATCAATCCCAACCCGTATGATCGTAACAATTTCGGCCGTACTTCCACCTATGCTCAGTTCTTTGAGTCCAACCGCTACAACACAGACCAAAACTTCCTGTCAGTGGCTGCAGAATTGAACTCACGCCTGTTTGACGGCAAGGGTGCCAATATGTTCCGTGTTACATGGTCACACCAGAACGAGCCCCGTTCCTTCGTTGGCGGTAACTTCCCTACCGTAGATATCCTTGAGAACTACAACGATGGAACCAACGACAACAAGGCTGTTCTTACCTCCTTCGGTCCGGATCCCTTCACCTATGGCAACCTTCGCGACGTTCACACCATTGTTGCTACTGATGAGCTTTCCTACACCGTTGGCAAGCACAACATTGTAGGTGGTCTGCAGTATGAGTTCGACAACACCAAGAACGGTTACATGCAGGGTGGTCTTGGCTACTATGTCTATGAGTCATGGGATGCATTCAAGGCCGGTGGCAAGCCCAGCGCTTTCGCCATCACCCACTCCAACCGTGACGACCTCGCTCAGGTTTATCCTTCCTTCTATTTCCATCAGCTGTCCCTCTATGCCCAGGACGAGATTGAGTTCTCCGAGTACTTCAAACTCACCCTCGGTCTCCGCGCAGAACTGCCCATGTATCCTTCCATCCCCGGAAACGAGAACAAGGAATTCCTGGAGAAGGCTGCCACCAGCCAGAGCATGAGATACTTGGCCGCTAACCGTTCCTTCCAGACCATGAGCACGGCCGATATGCCCAAGGCGGCTCTTAACATCTCGCCCCGTATCGGCTTCAACTGGGATGTCCTGAAGAACCGCAACCTGGTTGTCCGCGGCGGCACCGGCCTGTACACCGGCCGTATCCCGTTCGTGTGGATTGTTTCCGTTGCCGGTAATAGCAACAACCTCCAGGCTCAGTTCATCGATGCCGATGGAACCAACGCAAACACACCGAGTTTCCACGCCACTACCAGCGAGATTCTCGAGGACATTTATGGCGGTTCTTTCAAAGCACAGGATCTGTATGCTCCTACCGGCGCTACCATTCTGGACAAGAACCTGGTTATGCCTACTACCTGGAAGAGCTCCCTGGCCATCGACGGCCGTCTCCCTGGCGGTATCAAGGCTTCCCTGGAAGGCATCTTCAATTATGATCTGAATGCCGTTTATGCCAGGAGACTGGGTTATGTTGAGGATGAAGGTGTTGCCCTGCCCGGCGAACCCGCAAAGCGCGCCCATTGGAAGAGTGAGGGTATCAAGAACTCCATGAACGGCACCATTGCTCCTTACTACATCACCAACACCAACCTGCACGGAACTTACTACTCCATCACTGCAAGCCTCCAGAAAGACTTCAGCTTCGGCCTGTCCCTCATGGCTGCTTACACCCATGCCGGTTCCAAGTCCATCCAGGAAGGTTATGGTGACCAGGTTTCTTCCCTGTTCAACGGCGGTAACTACAGCGTGAACGGATCCAATGCACCTGAACTGGGTCACTCCGCATTCGTTTCCCCGCACCGTGTCATAGCCAATGTCAGCTACAAGATCCAGGAAGGCCGTCACTTCGCTACCACCCTTGGTCTGTTCTATGAAGGCTTCAACCATGGCTGGCAGGGTACCTACTCCTACACCCGCTTCTCTTACACCCTCAACAGCGATGTAACAGGCGTGGGCGGAGCACACAACCTGGTTTATATCCCTACGGATGACGAGCTTGCAGCTATGCCTTTTGCCGATGACGCCAACAAGGCTGCTTTCGCCGACTTCCTCAAGACCGACAAATACATGAGTTCCCACCGCGGCCAGTACTCCGAGCGTGGCGCCATTGTGGCTCCTTGGCAGAACCGCATCAACATCAAGGTCGCCCAGGATTTCATCTTCTATGTTGCCAACAAGCCTACCACCATTCAGGTTGGTCTGGACATCAACAACGTAGCTAACCTCCTGAACTCAAACTGGGGTACCAGCAAGCAGCTTAACACTCAGGATATCCTTGCTTACAAGGACGGTAAATACTCCTTCACCGCCCCTGAATTCAAGACCTACCGCAACACGTTCAATACATGGCAGATGCTGCTCAGCGCCCGCCTGTTCTTCTAACAGATTTGCGTATTGTTAAATTAGCCCGAGGCTCACTGAGCCCCGGGCTTTTTATTACTGGAAAAAATGATTATATTTGTAATCTGAAAAAGGCAAGAATTAACCATAAATAACCCATAAGATGAAACTAAAGAATCTCTTTTTTGCTGCAGCCGCCGTTCTAGGCGTAGTTGCCTGCCAGAACAAGCCTTCAGTAGCTGAGGGCGTTACCGTGGATCCTGCAGAGATCACGTTCGCAAAGGAAGGTGAAACCAAGGAAGTCACCATCACTACCGCCGACGAATGGAAGCTCTCGGTTCCCGAGGATCTTTCCTGGCTTGAAATCTCTGACAAGAAAGGTACAGGTACCACCAAAATCACCCTCAAGGCAGCTGCCAATGACAGTTGGGACCGCTCCGGCAACATCACCGTGAAGGCCGGCATGTACAGTGCAAGGATCAAGATTTCCCAGCCCGGTAAGGGTGAGAAGGTGGACAGCGAGATTGAAAAGCTCCTGTCCAGGACCCTCGGCAAGGACGAAGTAGTTGAAGGTGCAGTAGACCTCAAGGACATCCAGGTTGTTGCAAAGAGCAAAACTGCAGGTGTCATCTCTGACGGTACTGCAATGATTCTTGTTTACGGTTCATTCGATGCCGAAATCGGTGACAAGGGAGACCTCAAGGGAGACCTTACCGTCTACAGCTACCGCAACCAGGTGAAGAACGCCGTATTTACCAAGACCGGCAATGAAGGCGTAAGGTATGGTGAACCTCTGAATCTGAACGAGGTCCTTGATTCCTACGACTGGGAGAACTCCCGTATTGTTTACTGCGAGGCAAAAGGCACAGTCCGCTACGACGGCAGCAAGTACTACAACGTGTTCCTTGATGGCCGCTCAAAGGATGTCTCCATCCAGTACTGGGACGGAGATCTTGCCACCCTCAAGGACAAGATCGTTGAATTCAGCGGCTTCTTCGTAAGCGGAACCAACCACGTTGCAGTGTTCCCCGTTGGAGAGATTGAGATCAAGGGAGACGCAGAGCCCGAAGTAAAACCGGAACCCGGAGAGCAGACCCACCCTCTCACCAGCAACGTCACATGGCTTTCCGAGTATAACGCCGACACTTCCGCCTCTCCCGACAAGGCTACCATTAACGGTACCGAAAACGTTGACGTCCTTAAGCTTGGTACCGGTAAAAAATCCGGTTATACAACCATCACATTCCCTCAGGCATCAACCAAGCTCAGCTTCTATGCAATTGCATGGAACGGCAAGGCTGGAACCAACCTTGTTTTCAAGTCCGGAGAGACTGAGGTGGCAAGGGTAGATGGCCTCAACGCCAATTCCGGTCTTGCAAACAAGTCCCCTTACACCATCACCATTGACGACAACGACTTCTACACAGTAACATTCTCCAGCGCTCTGACGGAGGTTGTCGTATCAACGGAAAGCGACAAGGAAGACTGTCAGCGTGCCGGCCTGTTTGGTGTGAATGCTGAATAGTATAGCAGTAATTGATTTTTAACTACTTAACCTAAAAGGGCTGCCCGGAGACAAACTTCGAGCACCCTTTTGGGTCTTTAAAAGCTGAGATATGAAATCCAGAATCCTTGGTCTTGCGGCCTTGCTTGCAGCAGCTCTGGCGGTTCTTTCCTGCCAGGGCACGGGCCCTTCCGGTGAACAGGATGTCATTCCGGTAATGAAGGTGCCCCGTGAAACGGAGGCCGCCAATGGCGGCTCCCAGTTTGTAAAAGTTGCCGCTGCAGGGCAGTGGTCCCTGTCCGTGGATTATATTGACGGTGACGGCTGGATTCATCTCAGTAAAACCACGGACAGCGGTAACGCCTCCGTGGATATGACCATAGACCCCAATGATGCGGAGACCCCCCGCAAGGCAACCCTTGTCCTCAAAACCTCAAATCATGAGGTCTCCAAGGAAATTACCCAGATGGGTAAGGTAACTGCCGCCACTTCCGGCTGGCTTGAGCTTCCCGCCTTTGAGCAGAAGGACGGATTCTTCTTTGGCACCCACTCCATGGACGGAGGTGCGTATGTCAGCAAGGAGAAGAGCGGCGTACGCAACTGGTCGTTCTACTATGACTATGCGGCCTATGTCTCCTGGTGGGTGGCATATCCCCTGAACTCGTCGCTACGAGGTAGTGGTAGCCGAAGTGATAATTGGCAGGCTACAGACCCTCTTCTTCCAGCATCGGCCGTGTGCGATATCTCTAATGGATCATATGGTGGCTATAGTTTTTCCTCTGGCGGATGGACTCGTGGTCACCAACTTCCCTCTGCCGATAGGCTGGACTACGCTGCTAATACATCTACGTTCTACCCCACGAATATGACTCCGCAGGATTATAATTTCAACTGCGACATTTGGGCCGATCTAGAAAATCAGGTACGTGATTTTGCCACAAGGTCAGATACTCTTTACATATGCACCGGGGCTGATGTAAGGTCTTCTACTCAAAGATCTGGCAGCAAGACCGGGCATCAGGCGCTGGTCCCAACTCATTACTACAAGGCTTTGTTAAGAAAAAAAGGGTCTGATTACTCTGCTGTGGGTTATTATTTACCCCATAATATGGGCCCCGAGGCAAGTGATTATATGGGTGATTATAGGGACTACGTCTGCTCAATCTCCGAGCTTGAGTCCCTCACCGGCATAGACTTCTTTGTTAACCTTCCGGCCCTTCTTGGCGCAGACAAGGCAAAGGAAATAGAAGAGGCATCCCCTTCAGAAACACTGAAAAACTGGTAACCTATGAAAAGAACCATCGTAATAATCGCAGCCCTTGTGCTGCTGGCCATTCCCCGTAACGCAGATGCCCAGAAGCATCGCAGCTATGTGATTGGCTTCTACAACCTTGAAAACCTCTTTGACACTTACCACGACGAAGGCAAGAACGACTACGAGTACCTGCCGGACGGCGCCAACGAGTGGACAGAGGAAAAGTACGCCAAGAAACTCAGGAACATGGCGCGCGTTATTGCCGATATGAAAAAGGACAACGGCGCCTGGCATGCCGTCCTAGGCGTATCCGAGGTTGAGAACCGCCACGTCCTTGAGGACCTTGTATCAGAGCCCGCAATAGCGGAGGCCAACTATCAGATTGTCCACTACGACAGCCCTGACCGCCGCGGCGTGGACTGCGCGCTTTTCTATCGGCCCCAGATTTTCAAGTACATCACCTCCGAGGCCATCCCGTTCACCTTTGAAGATTCCCGCATAGACTGGAGCCAGTGGACCGAGGAAGAGAAGGAAGCCTTCCGCACCCGTGATGTCCTGATGGTCCGCGGCACCATTGACGACGAAATGTTTGCATTCTTCGTGTGCCACCTTCCTTCCCGTCTTGGCGGAAAGGGGGCCGATCTCCGTCCCCGCGGCGCCGAGATTGCCTACCAGAGGGCCATGGAACTCCAGGAGGAATTCCCCGGAATCAATATTGTGGTGATGGGCGATATGAACGACAACCCTACGGATGTGTCCATGACCGATTACCTCCATGGCAAGGAATTCATCAAGGATGTCACCGATGAAGACTTCTTCGATCCCTTCCTGAGCATGATAAAGGCCGGCTACAGCTCTCTCTATTACAGGGGTGCAGGCAATATCTTTGACATAGTGATGGTGAATAACGCCCTGGCAAATGCCCCTGCCGGCACTTTCCAGATCCAGCCCATCATCAAGAAGAAGTTCTATGGCCGCGTTTTCTCAAAGCCCTATATGACCAATCAGAGCGGCCAGTACAAGGGCACCCCGTTCCGCACCTTCTCCAACGGCGCATTCGTGAACGGCTACTCTGACCACTATCCCACATACATTGTGATCAAGAAATAACTAATCGATATGACTAAGAAACTATTACTGACCTTCGCTGCAGCCCTGTCGGCCGTGAGCCTTCTGGCCCAGGCGCCGCAGTTTGTGGATCCCGGCACCAGGGACGGCTATGCCGGCGGCGTGAAGGGTAAGGTCGTGGACCGTAACGGCCGTGCGCCCATCGAGAACGCCCAGGTTGTCCTCATGCAGGGCGCAGAGCAGATAGAGACCGTACAATCGGCCCAGGACGGCTCCTTCCTTATTTCCTCCCTGCCGGATGGTACGTATGTCCTCAGGATCACCGCTCCGGAGTTCCTGGAGTCCCAGGTTCAGGTGACGGTAACCGACGGTTACGTGAAGAACATGTTCAACCTTTCCCTCACCGGAATCCAGCATGTGACGGACGTAGACGACGACTCCTTTGCCAACTTTGACATGGATGACAGCGGCTTCAACGACAACCCCACCATCCTGTTCGGCAGCAATGACGTGTTCAACAACATTGCCGGCTTCAACTTCTCCGCAGTGCGTTTCCGCGCCCGCGGTTACAGCTCCGAGAGCCAGGAGGTTTACCTTGCAGGCGTAAAGATGAACGACGCTATCACCAGCTACGGCCCGTTCTCCCTGTGGAGCGGCCTCAACGAGGCTATGCGTTCCAAGGAAACCGTGAACGGCGTAGAGGTAAGTGACGTTGCCCTTGGCAGCTACAACGGCGTTACCAATATCTTCGGCACGGCCTCCGAGGTCCGCAAGGGCCTCCGCGGAAGCGTCCTCACCAACAGCGCCCTGTACCGCCTGCGCCTCATGGCCTCCTATGCTACCGGCCTTATGGACAACGGCTGGGCATTCGCGGCCAACGTGAGCGCCCGTCTTGGCGGCAACGACTGGATTGACGGTGTGTATTATCGCTCTTTCGCATATTATCTTTCGGCCGATAAGATTTTCAACGACACCCATAAACTGAGTTTTGCCATCTTCGGCACCCCCGGTGAAAGGGGAGCGCAGAACTCATCCACCCAGGAGGTCTATGATCTCATGGGAGACAACATGTATAACTCCAACTGGGGTTATCTGAACGGGAAGGTCCGCAACACCCGCGTGCGTAAGACCCATGAGCCCATCGCTTTCCTGAAGTGGGACTTCACCCCTTCGGATAAGTTTGAGAGCCATACCACCCTCCTCTTCCGCTTTGGCTCCAACGGTTATACCGCCATGGACTGGTACAATGCCCAGGACCCCCGTCCGGACTACTACCGTAACCTCCCTTCATACCTCTATAACCCGGATCCGGATTACAAGCGCAACAATCTGGACAAGGCAACGGAAGCCTTCCAGGCATGGAAAGCCCATGATCCTTCAACCGTCCATTTCAACTGGGACCGCATCTATCAGGTGAACCAGATGAGCGAAGGCGGCCGCAGCAAGTATGTCCAGGAAGAGCGTCGCGTAGACCAGAGGGACCTCAACCTTGCATTCAACTTCAAGTATCGGCCCCTCCAGAACCTCAAGGTTACTGGTGGCCTGAACGGCAAGATCAACAAGACAGAATACTATAAGGTGCTGGCCGATCTACTTGGCGGTCAGTACTTCGTGGACATTGACAACTTTGCCGACAGAGACTTCGCCGCAGAGCCCTACATGGCCCAGAACGACCTTGACTACTACCTCTCACATGGCGGTCAGGCACGTATCCTCCACAAAGGAGACAAGTACGGCTACGACTACAACGTCCATGTGATCAATGCCGGCGGCTGGGTGAACGGAGAGTACACCATCGGCAACCTTGACATCAACCTTGGTGCACGCCTTGGTTTCACCAGTTTCTGGCGTGAGGGCCTTGTGAGAAAGGGCCTCTTCCCCGGAATGGAGTATACCGATCCCCTTACCGGAAATACCGTAGAGCCTTCCGCAGAGGGTGGCATCTATTCCACCTCAAAGGGTAATTCCAACAAGGCCAACTTCCTTACCTATGCCGGTAAGCTTGGTCTCAATTATGTGATCGGCGGCAATATGAGGGTATACGGAAACGTGGGCTATTTCCAGGATGCCCCTACTTTCCAGCAGGTGTTCGTGAGCCCCCGTACGCGTAACGACATGGTTCAGAACCTGAGCCCCATCAAGACCTTCTCCTCCGACATAAACTGGCAGTTCAGCGGCAGCGGCATCAACGCCCGTGTAACCGCCTACTACACCACCATCAAGGGCCAGAGCAAGGTCATGAGCGCCTACGACGACGTCCAGAACGCCTTCTCAAACTTCGCCCTGAGCGGAATCGACCAGCGCAACATGGGTGTCGAGCTTGGCTTCAAGGTCCCCACCTACATTGTTCCCAACCTCTCCGTACAGGGTGTCCTTTCACTTGGGGAAGCAATCTACACCTCCAATCCCAAGATGATGCAGACTCTGGATAACAGCGCAACGCCCGTTGCCTTTGACGGACAGTACATAATTGACGTTCCCTACTGGAAGGAGAGCCCCGTGTACAAGAAAGACGCCTGGGGCAACTACACTGCAGCACTTGACCGCAAGCAGAAGCACTACGTGCCGTCAACACCCCAGACGGCCGCATCCCTTGGCCTGAGCTGGAACTACAACTATTGGTTTGTTGAGGCCGATGTAGAATACTTCGACCGAGCTTACCTAGACATGAACCCTCTCTACCGCACCCAGTACGCTGTTGAAGGCCCGGACCGCAACGTCTATTTCGACGCAGAGGAAGAGCTGGCCGCCATCGGCCGTAATCCGGAAGAGGATTCTATCGGCCTTAACGAGATTGAGGCCATGACCACCCAGGAGAAGTTTGCTCCTGCATTCCTTCTCAACGCATCCGTTGGTAAGTCCTGGTATATCCAGCGCAAATACCAGCTTGGATTCTCGCTCAACGCCAAGAACCTCCTGAACAACAGGAACGTCAAGACCGGCGGTTACGAGCAAACCCGTATGGTGGACAACACCGCCTCCAAGACCCGTTACTACCGCTTTGACTCCAAGTACTTCTACATGTCCGGTATCAACTATATGCTTAACATTTACTTCAGATTCTAAGAGTTATGAGAAAGTCTATCATTGCTATCGCCGCCATTGCGGCACTCGTTTCCTGCCGGAGTCTGATAGAAGAATGGCAGCCGGTTGTCACGTTCAGCCAGCCGGATAAGGTTGCCTTTGTCCCGGCCGATATGGACGACGAGGTCAATACTACCATCGCAGACCTTAAGGCCCTGTACAAGGAGCACGGAAAGCCGGTTGTGATTACCGGTACAAAGATCCTCAAGGCCCAGGTGGTGTCCTCCGACGAAGACGGCAACATCTACCGTGAGCTCTACATCCAGGACGCTACGGGCGGCATCTGCCTCAAGCTTGGCCGTTCCAGCTCCTACGATGACTACAAGCTTGGTCAGATCCTTTATGTTGACTGCGAGGACCTCTGCATAGGAGAGTACGGTTACAAGAGTGGAAACTATGGCGGAGGCGGCCTTCTCCAGCTTGGTCTCCTTGGAGACGGCTGGCAGGAGTATCTTGACGGAGAAACCAAGGAAGCTCCGGAATATGAGACTTCCTACATAGATCTTGCTCCCATCATTGCCAAGCATATCTTCAGGGGAGAGATCCTGGATGAGGAAGAGCGTATCAAGCCCTCCACTCCATCCGGATCTGAGCTTTCCGGAGATGCCTTCAAGAACGGTCTTGCACCAGCAGCAGTGGGCAAGCTCACCAAGCTCACAGGCCTCCAGATCAAGAAAGAGGTGTTTGCACTCCTTTATCCGGATTCAAATCTGAATCACGACAAAAACAACTCCTGGAACCGTCTGTTCATCTCAGACGATGACCCGTACACATTTGAGAAGCCCTATGAAGGCTATCCTCAGTATCCCCACAACCTTATCCACTGGGGCCTTACCAAGCGCCGTACCGTGGACCATCTTGAGAGGGGAGACTGGGATAATCTGAAGCTTGGAGATTCCGGGGCCGATATAAAGAACAACAACACGGTTGGAACCCGCAGGGTGGATGCCAAGAACTTCGGCTATGGCTACATTGCCGCAGAGCCCGAAACCTACGATGACGCCGAGACATACAGGCAGGTCCTCATCCGCAATGCAACCGCCCAGAGCGTGAGCCACTACTTCACCTACGACGGAGCAGAGGTCCAGATCCGCACCAGCGGCTATTCCCGCTTTGCCGATATCCCCATCCCCGCCGATGTCCTGGATGGCTCTAAGAAGATAGATGTTATAGGCATCATGTCCCGTTACCAGGGCGCTGCCCAGTTCATGCTCCTTGATGTCTTCTACGAAGGCAACAGCACATCACTAATCAAAGACGTGTATTAATGAAAATCAACACTTTTATTGCGGGGGCTGCACTGGCCCTCGCTTTCAGTATGACAGCTTGTAAACAGCAGAACATCTTCTTTAAGGAGTGGAACACCCCTTACGGCACCGCTCCCTTCTCACAGATCAAGGAGGCCGATTACCTTCCCGCCTTCAGGGCCGGTATCAAGGAGGAAAAGGCCAACGTAGAGGCCATAATTGCCTGCAAGGATGCCCCCACTTTTGAGAACACCATCCTTGCCCTGGAGAAGTCAAGCCCCATCCTGGACAGGGTAGAGGGCGTATTCTTCAACCTTTCGGAGAGTGACTCCACTCCGGAGATGCAGGCCATCGAGGAGGAAATCCTTCCGGAGCTCACCGCCGCATCCAATGAGATCTATATGAATCCGGATCTCTTTGCCCGCGTGAAGGCCGTCTATGACAATCAGGAAGGCCTCACCCGTGAGCAGCAGATGGTGGTGAAGAAGATCTACCAGAGCTTCGAGCGCAACGGCGTAGGCCTTGAAGGAGACGCCAAGGCCCGTTTTGCCGATATCCAGACCCGCCTTGCCACCCTGAGCCAGAAATTCGGCCAGAACCTCCTTGCAGAAAACAATGCCTTCAAGGAGGCCACAGGCATCACCGTAAGTGATTACTATGACTTCATGGGCTCCTGCCCTGACCGCGAAAAGCGCAAGGCCGTCTTCGAGGCCTACAGCTCCCGCGGCAACCACGGCGACGAGCATGACAACAACGCAATTGTCCTTGAGGTGCTTAAGCTGAGGGCCGAAATGGCCGGGCTCCTTGGGTATAAGAATTTTGCGCAGTTCCAGCTCTCGGACAAGATGGCAGGCACCCCGGAAACCGTAGACAACTTCCTCCAGCCCATCATGGACGCCTCCATGCGAAAGGCAAAGGCCGATATGAAGGAAATGGAAAAGATTGCAGGCCATAAGATTGAAGCCTGGGATTACAGCTACTACGCAGAGAAACTCCGCGCTCAGAAGTTTGCCCTTGACGAGTCCCAGACAAAGCCTTACTTCCAGGCCGACAGCGTCCTTAAAGGCGTCTTTGCCGCAGCCAATATGATTTATGGCATCAATATAGAGCCTGCACCGGAGGTTGAGGTTTACAACCCAGCCGCATCGGCCTACAAGCTCACGGACGCAGACGGAAGCCTGATTGGTATATTCTATAAGGATTACTACGTGCGTCCCACAAAGCGCGGCGGCGCCTGGATGAACAATTTCCGTGATCAGGAAACAGGCATAAGGCCCGTGATTGTTAACGTGTGCAACTTCCCGGCTCCCGGAGATGACCCCACAGATGCCGTTCCTTCACTGCTTTCCATAGACAATGTCCAGACAGCGTTCCACGAGTTCGGCCACGCCCTACACGGCTTCCTCTCACAGTGCAACTACAAGACAGTTTCCGGTACTTCCGTTGCCCGTGACTTTGTAGAGACCTTCTCCCAGTTCAACGAGAACTTCGCGTTTGTGCCTGAGATCCTTGCCGTTTACGCCAAGGATTACCGCACCGGAGAGCCCATTCCCGCAGAGCTTGTGTCCAAGATCCGCAGCGCCCTCAAGTTCAACCAGGGCTTCATGTGCGGAGAACTTTGCGCAGCTAGCATCCTTGATATGAAGTGGCATGAATTATCGGCCTCTGAACTTGCCGCATTCAACGGAGCCGAGGACATCCGCGCCTTTGAGGCGAAGGTGTGCCGGGAGATGGGCCTTATCGATGAGATTATCCCCCGTTACCGCACCACCTACTTCAACCACATCATCGCCAGCGGTTACAGCGCCGGCTACTACAGCTACCTCTGGTCTGAGGTCCTGGCCGATGACGCCTGGGAGAAGTTTGTGGCCGATGGCATCTTCAATCCCGCCACTGCCGCTTCCTTCCGACAGACCTTCCTTGAGAGGGGCGGCTCCGAAGAGCCCATGACGCTGTACCGCAGTTTCCGTGGCGCAGATCCTGACCCCGCAGCACTTTCCCGTGCCAGGGGGCTGGAATAGGCGTTGTTACCGTATGTAAGACGTCAGAATCTTCATGGAGTCGTCCGGAATGAAGCACAGGTCATCGGCCGATGCAGGGACAAGGACAGTCTGGCCCTGACGGATGTCCAGGGACTCTCCGTCTACTTCCAGGGAGCCGCTGCCGGAAACGCACATCACTATGATGAATGAGTCAATCTCTGAAAGGTCCTTGGCGTAGGGGAGTGTTAGGTCATAGAGGTTTGTTGTGAAGTACTTGCAGCTCACAAGCTCCACTTCCTCGTCCCTTGCGGGCTCATAGAGGGTGCGGTAGGTTTCTTCCACCTTGAAGTTGATGGCCTGCTTTGCCAGTTCCGTGTGAAGCTGGCGGGGTTTGCCGTCAAGTCCCAGGCGGCCGTAATCCCAGATGCGGTAGGTGAGGTCCGAGGTCTGCTGGATCTCGGCCAGGAAGCATCCGCCGCAGATGGCGTGGATGCGGCCGGCAGGGAGGAAGAACACATCCCCGGGATGGACCTCGTAGCATGCGAGGGCGTCCGTGATGGTGCCATCGGCCACCATCTTCTCATATTCCGCGGGCGTGAGCGCACGTGAAAGGCCGGAGTAGAGCTTTGCGCCGGGAGCGGCATCTATCACATACCACATCTCCGTCTTTCCGCGGAAGCCTTCCCCGTGGCAGCGGACTGCCATTTCGTCGTCTGGGTGCACCTGGATGCTGAGGTCCGTGAGGGCATCGATGAACTTCACAAGGAGGGGAAATTCATCACCGGTTGTAGCGTAGACGTGCTTTCCAACCAGTTCTCCCTTGAATTCCTTCACCAGTTCAGTGACTGTTTTACCGGCATAGGGGCCATCGGCAACAATGGTGGGATGCTCCGGAACTCCGCTTATCTCCCAGCTTTCGCCAATATGTGGAATGTCAGTTGAAATGCCTTTATAGGGGGCAATCTTATCTCCGCCCCACACCATGGTCCTGAGGAAAGGTTCAAATACAAGTGGCTGCATAATCCAAGGTTTATAAACATACAAAGTTACGCAAAATTTGTAACTTTGCGCATATGAAAAAAGTTGCACTTGCACTTGCCAGCGGCGGTCCCCGCGGCTTTGCCTATATCGGCGCTATTGAAGAACTTCAAAGGAGGGGTTACACTATCACTTCCGTAGCAGGAGCATCGGCCGGAGCCCTTGTGGGAGGCATCTTTGCCGCCGGAGGGATTCAGCAGTTCAAGGAATGGCTCTGCGGCCTTGACCCCGTAAAAGTGATGTCACTTGTGGACGTGAGCATCAGCCTCAATTCCTTTGTCAAGGGCCAGAGGGTAATGGACGCCATAAAGGAAAGGGTCCCGGACGTTAATATAGAGGATATGGAAATCCCCTTCACGGCGGTTGCAACGGACCTTTATACCGGGGAAGAGGTCATCTTCCGCGAAGGCCCCCTGTTTGAAGCCATCCGTGCCTCAATCTCAATACCCTCCATGTTTGCCCCCGTCAAATGGCAGGGCCGTACCCTGATAGACGGCGGAATTGCCAATACATTCCCTCTCAACAGGGTTCAGCGCACGGAGGGGGACATCCTTGTGGGCTTCAACGTCAACGAGATAGACGCCCGGGAAATAAACTCCTTCCTCTCAAGCCGCCAGGCGCTTGTGGACAGTGAGGCCGATGCCCGCGCGGAGGCCCGCTCCCTCCTGAAAGAGACCATCGGGGCCGATAAAGACACCGTCATCACTAATGTCAAAAAGGGCCGCAGGCTTGTGCGTGAGGCAATCGGCGCAAAACTGGAAGAAAGGAAAATGGTCTCCGACGGCCGTGAGGGCTGGATTCCCGTCGGGGCCGATGAAACATTCGGCTCCATCCTTCAGCGCAGTTTCGGCCTTATGAACAGCACCATTGCCCGCATGGGCATAGAGCTCACCCCTCCGGACGTCCTTGCAAGCCTGCCGTATGATTCTTACCACGGAGTGTATGGCTATTCGCACGCTCCGGAGATAATAGAGAAGGGCCGGGAGCTCATGGCCGCCGCCCTTGATAAATACGAGAATGCGTTCTGATTTGGTTTTTTGCCAAATTATTCCTACCTTTGCGGTCCCTCTCACTGTGGGGGGATCGCAACTTTTATGTTAAACCATTAATAATCAAGACAGTGGACACACTTAGCTACAAGACAGTTTCCCTGAACAAGGCAACTGTGAACAAAGAGTGGCTCGTCATTGATGCAACTGATCTCGTGCTCGGTCGCCTCGCTTCACGCGTGGCCCTGGTACTCCGTGGCAAGAACAAGCCCGGTTACACCCCGCACGTGGACTGTGGTGACAACGTCATCATCGTCAACGCTGATAAGATCCGTCTTACCGGCAAGAAGATGACAGACCGCGTTTACACCCGCTACACCGGTTATCCGGGCGGCCAGCGCTTCACCACTCCCAAGGAAATCCTTGCATCAAGGCCCGAGGAACTCATCCGTATGTCTGTGCGTGGTATGCTCCCTAAGACCCGTCTCGGGGACAAGCTCATCAATAACCTGTACATTTACGCAGGTCCTGAGCACAAGCAGCAGGCACAGAATCCCAGAACCATTAAGTTTAACGAAATTTAAACAGAGCACATGGAACAGAAACACGCCCTTGGAAGACGTAAATCAGCTGTCGCTCGTGTTTATGTAGTACCCGGAACGGGCAAGTTCATCATCAACGAGCGCCCCATGGAGGAGTACTTCAAGGAGGGAACCCTCCAGTACATCGCCAATCAGGCTCTCGAGGTAACAGGTACTGCAGGTCAGTTTGACATCAAGGTCACCATCGTCGGTGGAGGCACCAAAGGTCAGGCAGAGGCCGTTCGTCTCGGAATCGCCCGCGCACTTTGCGAGGTTGATAAAGAGGCTTATCGCGCTACTCTGAAGGCCGCCGGATTCCTCACCCGTGACGCTCGCGAAGTTGAGCGTAAGAAGCCCGGTCAGCCTGGCGCACGTCGTCGCTTCCAGTTCAGCAAGCGTTAATATCGGCCTGAACAAATTTACGTCAGCACGGCTGCGGTATTCATCAAATCCTGAGATCCAGGTGAGGATGAGAATCTTCCCAGGCTACAAAAAGGATTGCCGCACCGCGAAAAAATCCCGGAGACCAGTCAGAGACTGCTACTCACGGGGATTGATGAAAGAGTTATTATTTAGACAATCAGAAAAACCATGTCAAGAACCAATTTTCAGGAATTGCTCGATGCAGGCGCACACTTCGGCCACCTTGCCCGCAAGTGGAACCCTAAGATGGCTCCGTATATCTTCGACCAGAAGAACGGCATCCACATCATAGACCTGCACAAGAGCGTCGTCAAGATTGACGAGGCCGCAGAGGTCCTTAAGGAAATGGCCCGCAGTGGCCGCAAGGTCCTCTTCGTAGCCACCAAAAAGCAGGCAAAAGACGTCGTCGCCACCAAGGCTGCAGAGGTCAATATGCCTTCAGTGACGGAGCGTTGGCCCGGTGGAATGCTCACAAACTTCCCCACCATCCGCAAGGCCGTCAAGAAAATGAACACCATCGACAAAATGAAGGAAGATGGCACCTTCGAGAAACTCGCAAAGCGTGAGCGTCTCCAGGTGGAGCGTCAGCGTGCAAAGCTGGAGAAGAACCTCGGTTCCATCCGCGACATGTCACGCCTGCCCAGCGCCCTCTTCGTGGTAGACGTCCAGAAGGAAGCCAATGCCGTTAAGGAAGCTGTCCGTCTGAACATCCCGGTAATCGCTATGGTTGACACATGTTGCGACCCCACCCCCATCGATTACGTGATTCCGGCCAATGATGACGCCACCAAGTCCATCGAACTCATTATGGACGTGATGTGCAAGGCCATCTCCGAAGGCCTTGAAGAGCGCAAGCTCGAGAAGGAGAAAGAGGCCGATGCAGCTCCCGCAGAGGCAGCTCCCGCAGAGGCTCCTGAGCGCAAGCTTCGTCCCCGTCGTGGCGCCAAGGCCGAAAAAGCCGAAGCCGCACCCGCAGATGAAGCCGCTCCTGCAGCAGAAGCAGAATAATTATTAACCGTTAAAAGCAAGTAAAAGTTATGGCTATTGCATTAGCAGACATCAAGAAGCTGCGTGATATGACCAGCGCCGGTATGATGGATTGCAAGAAGGCTCTTGAGGAAGCCGAAGGCGACTTCAAGCGTGCCGTTGAAATCCTTCGTGAAAAAGGTAAGTCCACCCTTGCAAAGCGTGGTGACAATGAAACCACTCAGGGTGCCGTTCTCAGCCGCATCAACGGCGGAAAGGCCATCCTCGTTTGCCTGGGTTGTGAGACCGACTTCGTGGCCGCCACCCCGGACTTCAAGAAGCTCGCAGGTGAGATCGCAGACGCAGCAATCACCGCTTTCCCTGCCTCCCTGGAGGATCTGAAGGCCGTGAAACTTGCAAGCGGTTATTCTCTTGAGGAAGATATTACAAACCAGGCCGGTAAAACCGGCGAGAAGCACGTCCTGGCTTTCTACGGCGCCCTCGAGGCCCCGTTCGTAAGTGAGTACGTTCACTTCAATGGCAAGCTTGGCGCCATCGTGGCTTTCAACAAGGAGGTTCCCACGGAGATCGCCCGCGGTATCGCCATGCAGGTAGCTTCAATGAACCCTGTGGCCGTGGATGCAGAGTCCGTGCCCGCAGAGGTCATTGAGTCAGAGCGCACCGTTGCCATCCAGAAGACCAAGGATGAGCAGGTCCAGAAGGCAGTTGATAACGCCCTCAAGAAGGCCGGTATCAACCCCGCCCACGTGGACAGCGAGGATCACATCGAGTCCAATACTGCAAAGGGTTGGCTCACCGCAGAGCAGGCACAGCAGGCCCGCGAAATAATCGCCAAGGTTGGTGCAGAGACTCTCGAGTCCCTCTCCAAGAAAGAGCAGATGATCAACGGTATCGTAAACGGCCGTATCCAGAAGTTCCTGAAGGAAAACACCCTTATGGAACAGGAATATCAGCTCTCCGACGACAAAGCCACAGTGGCAGCAGCCCTGAAGGCAGCAGACCCTGAGGCAAAGGTCCTTAGCTTCAAACGCTTCTCCCTTTCGGACTAAAACCGAAACTCCTCAAAACAAAAACGGCACCCAAAAAGGTGTCGTTTTTTTTGTATTTTATACAAACGAAACGTTTTTTTGTTTACATTTGTATTTGACATACTAAAACACAGACACTTATAACCTCATTAATAACCAAAAAATTTAACAAATGAAACGGTTTTTTAAATTTGCGCTTGTCGCATTAGCAACTGCAGCAGTAGCTGTAGCTTGCCAGAAGCCCGAGCAACAGCCGGAAAAGATTGCCCTCAAGGGAATTTCCCTTAACAAGCCGGCAGTCGAACTGGCTATTGGTGCAAAGGAAACTCTTACCGTAAAGTTTGATCCCGAAAACGTTACGGAAAAGCCCACCATCGAGTGGTCTTCCTCTGCTCCCGCTGTTGCAACTGTCGCTGAAGGCGAAGTAACAGCTGTGGCCGCAGGTGAAGCAACCATCACTGCAAAGGCCGGCTCATTCACCGCAACCTGTAAGGTTACAGTAAAGGGAGAAGAGCAGCCCGAACCTGGTGATTTCACCAGCCCTGACTGGGCAAACATCGGTGCTATCACCAATGGTAACCACACTTTCAAGTTCACCAAGGATGACAAGAACGCCTACTTCTTCTCAGAGAGAACCAGCGAGGGCCGTTACAATGACATCTGGGGTGGTAACGGTTATATCTATTTCGCCCTTGACTTCGATAATGACCTTACAACCGGTGTTGAACTGAACGGCAATGGCAAGTACGAGTACATCGGCTTCATTTACTGCTTCGGCGAAAAACCCAAGGTTGAAATCGTAAAGGCTGGTGACTGCCTCCCTGAGGAGTACACCGTAGAGAACATTATCGCCAGGGGTTCCGCAGACGACAACAGTGTTAAGGTTGAGTATTGCGTTCCTCTCGCAGACCTCCCTCAGCTTCCTGAGAACTTCACCATTTACACCTGGGGTAACAAGGATATGGCAAAGGTTATCTATAAGTATCCTTATGAGGCCCCTGCTGTTCCAAAGGTAGCTTCCTGGGCCGAGGCCGAGGCCGCTGGTGCCATCCATTTCTTCCAGTATCTTTCCGATGCCTCCTGGACTCCTTATCCCGGCTATGAAAGTGTAGAGGCTGCATCATTTGACAACCTCACAGTTGCCAATGGCGTTTATACAGTCACATTGGACAAGGTGTGCCCCGAGACTTGGAACGCACAGTTATTTATGCGCCCCAACCCGGAAATTGCCACCCTGCCTCTCAAGGCCGACAAGAGGTATCTAGTTTCCGTAACACTTGAATCAAGTGTAGAATACTCCCCCTTTGCAAAGTTCGTCCAGTATGATCCTGCACTTACTGCTTCTGGCGAGCCTAAGCACGAAGGCGCTACAATTTATGAATGGGGAAGTGTTCGCGTTAAAGCTAATACTCCTAAAACCCTTGCCTACGTATTTGAGGGTGTAGAATGCGACAACGTAAACTTCACCTTTGGACTTGGTGGCTACACGGAGTCTGCCACTGTTATTATCAAAGACATCAAGGTAGAGGTGACAGACCGTGAATTAGGTCTCATCGAGGATGATCCCGGTACAGTCGCCCAGCCTTGGGATTACACCCCCAGCGAAGAGTATAAAGCTGCTTCCAACCTCTGGAAATCCATCGATGATGCTGGCGCTTTAAGTTTCTTCTATCATTATCCTGCAGCAGGATACCCCGCTGCAAATGCTGACACATATGAGCTGCTTTCCAAGAATCAGTCCACGTATGTTCTCAATTGCCCCGTGGCAGCCGCAGAGGGACTTTGGTCAAATCAGCTCTTCATGTATCCTAAGGAAGGCCACTTCATTGCCCTTGATCCCGCCAAGACTTACAAATTTAAGGTGACCCTTGGCAGTAACAAGGATTTCCCCGGTTTCTTCAAGATGACCACCTATAATCCTAATAATGAGAATAATCATGTAGAGGGTGCTGTATTATGGGAAACCAACTATGAGGACGGCTTCTTCTTTGACGGCGGAAAACCCGTTGTTGTAGAAACCGAGTTAACCGGCAAGGAAGCAAATAACATTGTCCTCATATTTGCATTTGGCAAGAACCCTAAAGAATGCGAAGTCTACATCAAGGATATCATCGTTGAGGAAGTTGGTGGTGGTGTACCTCCCTCAGTTCTCAACGTAGACGTTCTTGATATGGAGTTCACCGCTGTCGACAAGACCAGCAATAGCTATTTTGATTGGAGTGACAGGGCTGGTGCTGCATCCACTGCCATTTATGCCGGCCAGAGTTCAACTGGTACAGGTCAGTACATCCAGCTTCGCACCAAGAACAACAATTCCGGTATCATCACCACTGCATCAGGCGGAAAATTAAGGCAGGTTACCGTTGCTTTCAATTCCGCTACTACTGACAGGAAAATCAACGTCTACGCAAAGAATACGGCTTACACTTCGCCTACCGATCTTTACGATGATACCAAGGCTGGAACTCTTCTCGGCTCAATTCAGGCCGGATCAGGCAATTACACAATCGATGTAACAGACGATTACGCATTTGTGGGTCTTCGTTCTGCAGATGGTGCAATCTATGTTGATAAGATTGAAATCGCTTGGGAGCCTAGTGGAGATGTTCCTCCTGCACCTACAGGCATCAAGATTGACGGTGACTTCTCTGACTGGGATGGAATCGAGGCTTTTGCAAGTGAAGCAACTTCCCGCATCAGGGAGTGGAAGATTTCTTCTGACAATGACAATGTTTATGTCTATGTTGCTATGAGAAAGAATAGAGCCGAATCAAGCAAGAAGCTTGTTATTGGTTTCAACACCGATAACGATGCTGCAACAGGCTCTCTCACTGATAACAACAACATGAAGGGCTGCGAAGCTATCGCAAGGAACATCATCCCGTTCATTAGCAGCACTGAGGGTATCACCGGTGCAGATAGTGGTAGTGAGGTTGTCTCTACCGCAGGTGCTACTGAAACAGGTGTCGTTGTAGTAAATGCTGTTCCCGGAACAGAAGACGCTTCTTCAGATTCAGCGAACTGCTATTTAGAACTCAGCATTCCAAAGGCTAAGCTTGCTCTTCCTGCAACAGCTATCAGCGTCGGCTGCAGCTACGACTACTACTTCACTGGATATAAGAGTGTAACTCTTTAACCCTTTTACTAAGAACAAATCAACCCCCGGAAATTCCGGGGGTTGTTTTTTTTAGTATATGTACTTACTTGGTTTCCTTGAAGGAAGGAGCGTGAAGCAGTAGGAATAGCTCTCATCGCTCCAGAGGGTGTAGGCGGGTTCCGGGCGGGCGCCCCAGCTGTCATAGCCGCCGATTCCGCTCATCTTATAGTCCACACAAACCTCAGTGAAATCATTGAACGGAACATCCGTAATGTGAGTCTGGCTCTTTGTGATGCCGCCGTCAAGGTCTTCAATGGTCTGCCTCAGGGCATTGAATTCAAACAGTCCCTGAACGGTGACTCCGCCAATAGTGAGCCAGTTCACATCAGTGTGGTGGCCACACTCCTGAGGCCTTACATAAGGATAGTATTCATTTGATGCCGTGCTCTTGAAGATACTCTTGAAAGTGCAGGATGCCCTGTCCCAGTAGTTCTCCACAGGGCCGCGGCCAAAGTATGAGAAGGCGTCATCGGCCACCCTGAACCTTACGCCAAGGCGGGGGATTTCAATACCTTTGAGAGAAGGCTCCGCGGCAGTCTCCACCTCAATCTTAATCGTGCCGTCAGGGAATACGGTCCATACCTCGGATGCCCTTACGCCCTTGCCCTTCACGATGATGCGGACAGTGCCATCGGCTTCCTCTGCCTTGACGGCAACAGGCTTCCATGCCTCCTTATATATAGATGTGCGTTCCGGGGCAAAGTTGCCGTAGTCGTTGTCGATAGGAGCCCTCCAGAAATTGGGCCTTATGCCGAATTCCGGGTCCACGACATCCTTTCCGCCCACCTTCCAGCTCTTAACGCAGCCCCATTCCTTGTTGAAGACAAGCTCCACCTTTTGGCCGCGAACAACAATCTGGGTGTCCCCGTCCGTAAAGCCCACATAGCGCTTTACCTGTGCTTTTTCAGGGGCCGATGCATCCTTGATGAAAATCTCGTCGCAGGCATCTTCCGTAGTGAAGAATATGCGGTACTGCCCGGGCTTTTTCATACGGGGAAGGCGAACCTTGAATTCCTGGTACTCCTGAGGGCCTACATTGAGTTTTACCTTGCCCTTTGCAAGGAAGATGCGCTTTCCGTCACGCTCTACCCACCACTTGAGCTTTATGCCGTTTACGGTGGTGAAATAGTAACGGTTGAATACCTGGAACACGCCGTTTTCAAGGTCCTTGGCGGTTACGCTAAGGTTCTGGTGGATGTGCTTCACCTCATAGAATGCCGGGTGAGGATCACGGTCAGGGTTCACTATGCCGTTACAGCAGAAGTTTTGGTCGGACGGAGGATTCTCTCCGTAGTCTCCGCCGTAGGTCCAGCCACGTTTTTCGTCGTACAGGCCCTGGTCCACCCAGTCCCAGATGAAACCGCCCTGGAGGTGGGTGTGGCCGTAGAACTGCTCCCACATGAGGTCCATGGAGCCGTTGGAGTTACCCATGGCGTGGGTGTACTCGCAAAGGACAACGGGGCGGTCACTGAGGTTTTCTCCCATCTTCTTGAGCCACTTGGTGTCCGGATACATGGGGTTGATGAAGTCCGTATTATACTCCAACATTGCCCTCTCATATACCACGGGCCTGTTCTGGCCATCCTTTTCCAGGGATTTCAGGAGCTTGTAGGTCTCATAGAAGTTTACGCCGTTACCGGCCTCGTTGCCAAGGGAGAGGATGGTTACGCAGGGGTAGTTGGCCGTGCGCCTGTACATGTTGAGGGTGCGGTCAATATGCTTTGTGAGCCATTCCGGCTTGTTGCCAAGGGTCTTGTCAAGGGTATAACCCATACCGTGGCTTTCAATGTTGCATTCGTCGTATACGTAGAAGCCAAGGGAATCGCAGAGCTCATAGAACTCACGCGGCTGGGGATAGTGGCAGGTGCGGATGGCGTTGATGTTGGCCTTCCTCATGAGGAGAAGGTCCTCGAGGATGTTCTGCTTGGTTGTATAATGACCGGTGTAGGGGTTATGCTCATGGAAGTTCACGCCCTTGAACTTGACGGGCTGGCCGTTCACCAGGAATGCGTGGACAAGGCGGCCGTCAGTGTCCGGGACCTCCTTCACCTCAAGGCGGCGGAATCCCACGTGGAAGCGGGTGTATTCCCCGTTCACCCTGAGAAGGAGGGTGTACAGCTCCGGAGTTTCGGCGCTCCAGCGGCGTACGGAAGGGATAGTGTCGGTTACCGTTGCCATTGATCCGCTGAACTCGAAGACGGCGTCGGCAACAGCCGTGCCGTCCTTGTCAAGTAGCTCGTAGAACACCTCCACGGGTGCCTTGGAGTGCATCCTGAGTTTGAAGATGCCGGTCTGAAGGTCCTCGTCAAGGGTGGAGATGACGCTGAAATCAAAGCCGGTATCGGCCTTTTCGCTTGAGAGATACACATCCCTTTCAATGCCGCTTATGCGCCAGAAATCCTGATCTTCCAGATATGAGGCCGATGTATAACGGAATATCTTGAGCCTCAGGTCATTCTCCCCGGGCTTCAGGTACTTGGTAATATTATAGCGGTGGAGGCTCTTGGAGTCCTCTCCATAGCCCACCTCCTCTCCGTTCACGTACACGTATGTGCCGCTCTTGGTTCCGCAGAGGTTAAGGAAAACCTCACGGCCGGCCCATGACGCAGGCACGGTGAACGTCCTGTGATAGACACCTGCGGGGAAAGAGTCCGGCAGCACCGGCGGCTGCGGATTCTCCGGGCAGAAGTCGTACTGGATGTTGGTGTAATATGCATACCCGTAGCCCTGGATCTCCCAGTTTCCGGGGACCTTTATCCTGTCCCAGCTGGCGGGTTCCATGGTGAGGTTGTTGTAGTCTTCAAAGTACTTGAAGTCCCATATACCGTTGAGGTCCACGTAGTTCTCGCTCTCACGGAATCCCTTTGTGAGGGCTTCCTCGCGGTTGGCGTAATAGATAACCTCAGTGCGTTTTGTCTCTGCGTTTAATGAAGTTGCCTGCATGTCCTGCCAGAGTGGAAGTACAGCTGCGGCTAAAAGAATAAGATTCATAGCGTTCTTTGTGTGGTTAATATCACACAAAGATAGTCATTATTTCTTTACCCTCCACCAATATAGTGTAAGGTAGATGGAGCGGATGGCAAGGTGCACAAAGTATGCGGCCATAAGGATATGGATTGCCGTGGGGCCCGCCGGGGCCTCTTTCCCAAGCGCCAAGGCAAGATAGTATCCCCCAAACCATACGGCAAAGAAGCCCACGGCGCAAAGGAGCGTACTGTCCCTCATGGCCGATGTTGCCGTAGCCCCCGTGAAAACCCCGTCCCATATGAAGGCCGGAACACCTATAAGCGGCATCAGAAGCAGCCAGGGGATGAATTCCCTCCCGGCTTCAACCACCGTGACGTCCGATGTGAGAAGGTGGAAGGCAGGCACTCCGCCAAGGCCGTACATCAGCATGAACGCTCCGGCAAGACCCCAGCCCCAGATGAAGCATCCTTTTACGGCGGCGTGCACGCCCAGCTTGTCTCCCGCGCCGATGAACCTTCCCGTAAGCGCCTCCCCGGCATATGCAAAGCCGTCCGTGAAATAGCTGAACACCAGAAGCAGCTTCATAAGGATGGCGCTTACCGCCAGCATGGTATCCCCAAACTTGGCCGATATCACCGTGAACCCTATATACACCGCAATCATCCCAAGAGACCTCAGCACAAGATCCCGGTTCATCCGGAAAAACGACGGTGCCTGGACCTGGTCCACGGTGTATTGTTGGTCCTGGTCCTGGTCCACCAGCTGCCCCAGGGCGTGCCGGGCAGCGAAAGCGGCGTACGTGAAGCCGCACCACTGGGCGATGAGCGTGCCGGCGGCAACCCCGGCAAAGCCCATGGCGGGAAGGCCGCAGAGGCCAAAGCCCAGCCCAAATGACAGCGCAATGTTGAGGCCGTTCACAATAAGATCGGCAATCATGGGCCTCACGGTATCCTGAAGGCCGATGAACCATCCCTTGAATGCAAACAGAGAAAGCGTTGCAGGTGCCGCCCAGATGCGGATTTTGAAGTATTCAGATGCCAGCTCACGTACCTGAGGAGTGCAGTCCACCAGCAAAAACGCCAGCCACAGCACAACCCATTGTAGGGCGATGAGCGCCACACCGGAGAGCAGTGCAATCTTCAGTGCCCGCAGAAGTATGCCGTGGACCTGGTCCACCCCATCTGAACCGGCAAGTAGCCGCCCATAGGCCTGGGCAGTGAGGCCGCCGGTGCCGGAGCGTAAAAACGCAAAGTTCCAGTACAGGAGGTCGAACAGCATTGTGCCGATTGTGATGCCCCCGATAAGAGCAGCCGCGCCGTTGCCGCCGCCAAGGTGGCCGGCCACGGCTATATCGGCCATACCTACAAGCGGAACGGTTATATTGGCAAGGATGCTGGGTATTGCCAGGGAAAGGATTTCCTTGTTAAGGGGGTTCATCGGAATTTCTTGTCCTCTTCCAGCATGCCAAGGTAGGAGTTGTAACGCTCCGGAGCGATGAAGCCCTCCTCTACGGCCTCCTTAACGGCGCAGCCGGGTTCATGGGTATGCGTGCATGGAGTGAACCGACAGCCCTCGGAGACCCTGAGCATTTCCGGGAAGTAGCGTGCAATCTCCTCTTTCTCAAGGTCTACAAGGCCAAAGCCCCTGAGCCCCGGGGAGTCAATCACGTAGCCCCCTGATGCAAGGGGATACATCTCATAGAGGGATGTTGTATGTTTTCCCTGAAGGTGCACGGCCGATATATCTCCTATCTTGGGATCCAGCGAAGGATCCAGGGCCTTGATGAGGGAGGACTTCCCAACTCCGGATTCTCCCGAGAAAAGGTTTACGTGCCCACGGCAGGCTTCCCGCAGGGAGTCAATACCCTCGCCGTTCACAACGGATGTCTCAATGACGGGGTATCCGGCACTTTCATATATGTGACGGAAGGCTTCAATGGCCTCAGGGGCCTCTGCCCGGTACATGTCTGTCTTGGAAAGCACTATGGTAGCGGGGATTCCGTACACCTCGCATGTCACCAGTACCCTGTCCAGGAACGGCAGCTTCACCTCCGGAAAGTACAGGGACACCACAAGATAAGCCATATCCACATTGGCCGCAATGATATGCGCCTGGCGGGAAAGATTGGTGCTGCGGCGTATGACGTAATTGCGGCGGGGGAGTACGGAAGTGATCACTGCCATACCGTCCTGACCCTCCTCATATGAGACTATATCTCCCACTGCAACCGGGTTTGTAGTTTTTCCCGCGCCCAGTCTGAGCACGCCGCGGAGCACCGCCGGGAATACGTTCCAGGCGGGCAGTTCACTGAGAAGATAGTGGCTTCCGGCGTTCTTTACTACAGTTGCAGTTTTCATTCGTCGCAAAAAATACTCTTTTCTTCCACAAAGATAGCGTAATGTTTTGTAAGTCCCTCCAAAATAACTAAATTTAGTGAGTTAATAACACGCATTATGACCATTAACATCCAACTTCAATATCATACTTCCTGGGGGGAGGCCATTCACCTCAGGATTGGCAAGCGCCGCGTTCCCATGCAGTATTCCTTCGGGGGGCTTTGGCAGATTGTCCTTACCGGCAGGGACCTCAAGGAAGGGGACACCTTCTCCTTTGAGATTGTCCGTGAGGGAAAGGTAGTGAAAAAGGAGTGGCGGGGCCATGCATACAAGTCGCCATCGGCCGGGAAAAACATCATCGTCCGTTCCCGCTGGCAGGAGAAGCCATCCAATTCCGCCTTCTATTCATCGGCCTTCAGCGACGTAATCTTCCGCAGGCCCTCGGGCGCATCTTTCCGCAACCCCCAGCCAGAGGCAGGCCAGAGGGGCAACGTCAGTTTCCACGTTCCCGCCCCGGAGGTCCGCAGTGACGAATCCCTTGCCCTTGTGGGTGCCGGAAACGGCCTCGGCAACTGGAAGAAGGTGCACCTCATGGAAGACGGCATCTTCCCCTGGTGGTTCCTTACCATGGACGTGAAGGAGCCCATGGAGTACAAGTTTGTGATTGTAGACACAAAAACCAAAGCCATCAAACGCTGGGAAGACGGCCCCAATCACTTCTTCGCAGAGGTTCCTGCAAAGGATACCCAGCTTGTGATAGCAGACCTTAACCCCGTCTTCCCCACAGAGCCCTGGAGAGGTGCGGGCGTTGCCGTTCCCGTGTTCTCTCTCCGCACAAAGGACAGCTTTGGCGTAGGTGAGTTCAATGATATCAAGCGCCTTGTAGACTGGGCCGTAGAAACCCACCAGAACGTTATCCAGCTGCTCCCGGTCAACGACACAACCATGACCCACACCTGGAAGGATTCATATCCCTACAACGCCGTGAGCTCGTTTGCCCTGCACCCGCAGTTCATCCATCTGCCGGAAGCAGGTATCCGCAAGAATGCCGCCTATAAGGCAAAGCAGGAAGAGCTTGAAAAGCTGCCCCAGATAGACTATGAGGCCGTCAATAAGGCAAAACTTGAGATTCTTCGCAAGCACTACGCCGTCCAGAAGGATACGGAGTCTCCCGCCTATGCCGCCTTTTTGGAGGAAAACAAGGAGTGGCTCCTCCCTTACGCCGTATTCAGCGTGCTGCGTGACATCCACGGCTCTCCGGACTTCTCCCAGTGGGGGAAATACTCTACCTACAGCGCAAAGAAGGCCGATTCCTTCACTGAGGAGCACCCTCAGGAAGTTGGCTTCTACTGCTATCTGCAGTTCATCCTTGACCGCCAGCTAAGGGACGCCGTAAAGTACGCGCATCTTCACGGGGTTGCCATCAAGGGAGACCTTCCTATAGGCGTTTCACGCGTAAGTGCCGATGCCTGGCAGCATCCCCACCTCTTCCATCTTGACAGTCAGGCGGGAGCACCGCCGGATGCCTTCAGCGCAGACGGCCAGAACTGGGGCTTCCCCACATACAACTGGGAAGAGATGGCAAAGGACGGTTATGCATGGTGGAAGGCCCGCATGGGCAAGATGGCCCAGTACTTTGACGCCTTCCGCATAGACCATATCCTGGGTTTCTTCCGCATATGGGAAATCCCCTCAGAGTACACCAGCGGCCTTATGGGTCACTTCTCTCCGGCCCTGCCTTATTCCGGAGACGACCTACGTGCCCAGGGCTTCGATCCTTCCGCAGGTGAGGGAACAGACCGCCTGTTTGTTGAGGATCCCCGTCAGAAGGATTACTGGCATCCCCGTATATCGGCCCAGTTTACACAGGCCTATGCATGGCTGCCGGAAGGACTCAAGCATCGCTACAATGAGCTTTACAACGACTTCTTCTGGCACCGTCACAACGACTTCTGGAGGGAAAGCGCAATGCGTAAGCTTCCTGCCCTTCTCCGCTCTACTGGCATGCTTGCCTGCGGCGAAGACCTTGGCATGATACCCGCCTGCGTGCCTTCAGTGATGGATGAACTCAACATCCTGAGCCTGGAAATCCAGCGCATGCCAAAGGATCCCAAGGACGCCTTTGCAAATCCCGCCTGGTATCCCTACTGGTGCGTCTGCGCCACCGGCACCCACGACACATCACCGCTCAGGGCATGGTGGGAAGAGGACCGCGAAGCCACCCAGAAGTTCTACAATGAGATGCTTGGCTGCGAGGGAGACGCCCCTTACTTCTGCGAGCCCTGGGTTGCAGACCTTGTGGTTGCTCAGCACATGAAATCTCCCGCCATGCTTGCCATCCTGCCCCTTCAGGACTGGCTTGCCACGGACGGAGATGTGCGTTATCAGGGTAATCCCGCCGATGAAAGGATCAACATCCCCGCCATCCCGCGCCACTACTGGCGTTACCGTATGCACGTGGGCCTTGAAGAGCTTATCGGCAATGAAAAGCTCAACGCCCATATCAGGAACCTCATAGACGCCGCAGGACGCGGAAGGTAATGGCTGGAGGAGGTGACTGGAAAGAGCGTCTGGGCGTGGTTTACTCCACAAATCCGGACTTTAAGTATGAGACTGCGGCAACCCCGGAGGAGGAAACCCTTCCCCCGGGGAAGCAGCGCCTCATAGTGGGTATAGACAGGCGCAACCGCGGAGGCAAGCAGGTCACCCTCATCACCGGTTTTGTGGGAGGGGCCGATGACCTCAAGGAGCTTGGCCGCACCCTCAAGACCAGACTCGGCGTGGGCGGCAGCGCCAAGGACGGGGAAATTACCATCCAGGGAGACTTCCGCGACAAAGTTGTGGAGATCCTCCGGGGGCTTGGATATAACGCAAAGAGAGGCAATTAGATGATAGTAAATATCATAATGGTGGTATTTGTGGCATTGGCGCTGGCGCTTCTGCCCACTTTTTTCCACTTTGCCCCTTATCTTGCCGATGCCGTTTTCCGCGCCCGCGGATCGGAAGCCCTTGAGTTCAGCGTCAGGATCACAAGGGACAGGAATATGTTTGCATACGTCCTTCTCATCCCTGCGGTCCTCATAATGTCCCGCTACCGGCTGTATGATCCTTCTTTCATGCAGAGGATCGGCACAATGGGGGAAGGTTGGTACCTTCTGGCCTGCGTTGGCGTACTTGCTGCATATCTCCTTGTGCGGCTTATCATATATCTCATCCTTAAGCCCCGCCGCCGCTTTGAATATTTCCGCCTTGCGCATAGGGCTATATACACATTCTTCATCCTCCTTATGCTCATTGCGCTTCCGGCACTGGGCCTCCTTACGGTGGTGGATGCCAATGACGTGATAATCAGGAGCGTAATGTATGTCCTTCTGGTTGTGGTGTATTTCGTTTTTATCATTCGAAAAGCGCAAATTTTGTCATTAACTTGCGGTGGATTCGCACTTTTTTTGTACCTTTGCGCGCTTGAATTTATTCCCACTGCTGCGCTTATTGTTTCAGCAGTGATTTTGTAGCGCTAGAAAGACAGAATGAGCATCAGTAAGATTTTGGTTTCCCAGAACGCCCCGCGCGTTCTCACGCAGTATCAGGCCGTCTCCCAAAAATTCGGAGTAGAGTTTACTTTTTGCCCCTTTTTCCAAATAGAGCCCCTCACTTCACGTGAATTCCGCGCCCAGCGCATCAACATTCTGGATTACACGGCAATAATCTTCTCTTCCAGGCACGCCATTGACGCATTCTTTGCCCTGGCCGAGGAACTCCGCAACAAGATCCCCGAGACAATGAAATACTTCTGCACCACGGAAGCCGTGGCCATGTACCTGCAGAAGCACATCGTGTATCGCAAGCGCAAGATTTTCTTCGGTAACGGCACTCCGGAAAGCGTTGTGGACCTTATCGGCCCCAAGCATAAGGGAGAGAAATTCCTTGTGACAACAAGTGACAACTCTTCCCAGGACGCCCTCACCTCCCTCCTTGAAAAGAAGGGCCTGGATTATACCAAGGGCGTTTTTGTGAAATCCGTGAGCCAGGACCTCTCTTCCGTGGACATCAAGTCCTTCGATATGATTGTGTTCTATAATGTGGCCGATGTAAAGTCTCTCCAGGAGAACTTCCCGGATTTCCAGCAGGGGGACATCAAGATGGTTTCCTTCGGCAAATCCATCGTGAAGGCCATGGAGGATGCCGGCCTCAGGATAGATGTCAAGGCTCCCACCCCGGAAGCCCCTTCCGTTGCACGTGCCATCGAGTTATATCTGGAAAGCCTGTAATGCCTGAAACCCTTCCTAAAAGTGAGCGCCTGAGCGGCCTGACGGCTGTCTCTGCTCTCTTTGAACGCGGAAAGGGACTTTCTTCCGGTTGCCTTCGTTGTAAATACATCCCCCGAGACCGGGCATCTGCCCCCCTGGCGCCGGAAGAAAATTATTTTTCGGGACAGTGCCCGAAAAACCAATTTTCCTCCGGCAACGCCATCCCAACGCACGCAGATGCCTCCCGCATAGTTGTGTCGGTGCCAAAGCGGCTTTTCAAGCGGGCGGTGAAGCGTAACCTCTTGAAGCGCCGCATAAGGGAGGCGTATCGGCGCCAGAAAGGCCTTATATCGGCCCCCGTGGACATCCTTTTCATCTACACCGCCCCGGAGGTCCTGCCTTATGAGGTGATTTATGCCGATATGACCGCCATCCTCCAGAAGATATGTTAAAGGATACGGTCAAAAAGATGCTTATTTTCCCGGCGGTAGTGCTTATCAAGTTCTACCAGCTGTGCATAAGCCCTTTTACTCCACCTACCTGCCGATTCACCCCCACCTGCTCCCAGTATGCACTGGAGGCTTTCCGGAAGCACGGCCCCTTCAAGGGACTGTACCTTACGGTGAGGCGCCTCCTGAGGTGCCATCCCTGGGGCGGAAGCGGCTATGATCCAGTGCCTTAGTTATGCCAAAGAAAGAGAAAATAGAGCAGATGTTCAATGACATCGCTCCTTCCTACGACCGCCTTAACCACCTTATGTCCCTGGGTATTGACAATATCTGGCGGAAGAAGGCCATCAAGGAGATTGTGGACGGCACCCAGCAGCAGATCCTGGACGTGGCATGCGGCACCGGTGACAGCACCATTGCCATAGCAAAGGCCATGGAGCCCGGCGGCAGGGTCACCGGAATAGACATATCTGCCGGAATGATGGAGCCCCTCATGCGTAAAGCCGCCCACGAAGGCGTCCATGACCGTATAAAACTCCTGCAGGCCGATGCCCTCCAGATGCCTTTCGAGGCCGATACCTTCCACAGGGTAACCTGCGCTTTCGGCATCAGGAACTTCGAAGACAGGAAGAAGGGCCTTGCGGAATTCCTCCGCGTCCTTAAGCCCGGCGGCAAGGCCGTGATCCTGGAACTGGGCATTCCGGACAAGCCTTTTATCAAAACCCTCTACGACATTTATTTCAGGCACATCCTGCCTCTTATAGGAGGCCTTATTTCAGGAAACCGTGCGGCATACCGTTATCTGCCGGAATCCGTATATGCTTTTCCCCGGCCGGAGGCATTCTGCGCCATGATGGAAAGGGCTGGTTTTCATAATGTTAGGCATCGCAATTTCACTTTTGGCCTGTGCCGGCTTTTCATAGGTGAGAAATAATTGCTATCTTTGTACGATATGACTAAAACCGCTATAACCGTACTTCCCGTAACCGGGAAGAAAATGCTTAAGGAATTCATAGATTTTCCCATTAAGCTGTACAAGGGATCGGACAAATGGGTCCCCGCATTTGAAGACGACGAATACAAGTCCCTGGGCAAGGACAACCCTTCCCTGGCATTCTGCGAACGTGAGCTTTATCTGGCCTATAAGGACGGAGAGGTCGCAGGCCGCGTAGCCGCCATCATCAATCACAACGCCAACAAAAAGTGGAATGAGAATTCCGTCCGCTTTGGCTGGATTGACTTCATTGAGGATTTTGATGTTTGCAAGGCCCTCATTGATGCTGTAATTAAGTGGGGTAAGGAGCGTGGTGCAACCAAGATTAAGGGCCCCCTTGGCTTCACGGATATGGACCGCGAAGGTCTCCTTGTGGAAGGCTTTGAGAACGAGAGCCCCTTCACCGTCATCTACAACTATCCTTATTATCCGGAATACCTGGAGCGTCTTGGCTTTTCCAAGGACGTGGACTGGACCCAGAGGGTGATGGACATCCCCTCGGAGCTTCCTCCCATGTTCGCTTATTCCGATAAAATCTCTGAGCGTTTCGGCATCCGCATCTACACAGCCAGCACTCTCCGTAAGATGGCAAAGCGCGGCCGTGAGATGTTCCATGTGCTCAACGAAGCCTTTGCAGGCCTTTATGAGTACACAAAACTCACCCAGGAGCAGATAGACGGCTATGTGAACCAGTACGTCCCCGTTCTCAACAAGGACCTTGTGGCCTTTGTCGTCAATGAGAAAGATGAACTTGTGGGCTTTACCGTAACCATGCCTCATATATCGGCAGCAGTACGTAAGGCAAAGGGTAAGATTCTCCCCTTCGGATGGATCCACCTCCTTCCCGCCCTTTCTCCCAAGCGCAATGACACCACGGAGGCTCTCCTTATCGGCATCCTTCCTGAATATCAGGCCAAGGGCGCGGCTCTCCTTATGTTCAAATACCTTATGGAGAACTACATCCGTCTGGGCATCAAGCATATGCTCATGAATCCCCAGTTGGAGGAAAACCATAAGGTCCAGTCCCTCTGGGACAACTTTGACACCCGCCTCTACCAGAGAAGACGTTCATATGTAAAAGACATCGTAGAAGATACAAAACCTTTAACCAAACAAATAATGACAAACACAGAGTACTTCCACAACATGCTCCCCAAGGAGGAGTTTGAAGCATTACCTTACTTCCCCACAATGGGTCAGTTTGTGGACTGGTTCCCCAAGCAGTATGCAGATAAACCTGCTCTCAGCGATCAGACAAACACAATCACTTATGAAGAACTTGGAAAGCGCGTCGCACGCCGCAGGGCCTTCATCAACAGCCTTGGTCTTCCCAAGGGTTCCCATATCGCCGTCTGGGACCGTAACAGCCAGAATGCAGTAGAACTTTACCTTGCCATAACATCGGCCGGACACGTTGTAATGAACTTCCCCGCCCAGCTTCCCGCTCCCGCAGCGGTTGGCTGCTGCATGAAGTTTGACATTGCCGCCATCTTCGTGCGCGATGAGTTCATGCCCCTCACCGAAGGTATTCAGGGCACCAAGGTGCTTCCCGCCGCTTCAATCGCAGACGTTGAGGCCCCCGCAGTCCTTGACATAGATCCCGAAAGCCCCGCCGCCATCTTCTTCACCGGTGGCACCACCGGCTCTCCCAAGGGCGCAGTCCTCAGCCACAGGGCCCTTATGAGAGGTAACTACAACGCTATCTTCAAGCCCGGCCATGTGATTGGCGTGCACCGCTATATCGCCCTCCTGCCGTTCAGCCACGTATTCGGCGCCATCGCCGGCATGGCAGGCTGCTTCTATACCGGTAACCTCCTGTTCACCGCAGAGGATATGAAGGCAACCATCGGCAAGCTGCCCATGATCAAGCCCACCCTCCTGGTGATTGTTCCCGGTATCTGCGACATCCTTTCCGGACTTGTCAAGATGTACGGCCCTCAGTTCCTTGGCGGAGAACTTCGCATGATCATCTCCGGCGCTGCAAACGTACCTCCGCGTCTTGTTGATATCTTCACAAAGCTTGGCGTAGAGTTCTGCTTCGGCTATGGCCTTACGGAAACCGCAAACCTTACATCGGCCAATGCCGATGCCGTCCGCAAGCCCACTTCCATCGGCCGCATCTATCCCGGTCAGGAGACCAAGCTTGTTGACGGTGAGCTCCTTGTGAAAGGCGACAACGTGTTCTCCGGCTACTACAAGGATCCCGTACGTACCGCCGAGGCATTCACTGAGGACGGCTGGTTCCGCACCGGTGACCTCTGCCGCTTTGACGACGAAGGCTTCCTCTACATCACCGGCCGAATCAAGAACCTCATCATCCTCCCTAATGGTGAGAATGTGAGCCCTGAATCCCTTGAGGAGCCCTTCTATGCAGATCCTTGCGTGCGTGACGCCATGGTAAAGGAAGACGACCTAAACGGTGCAAAGGTAATTGCAATTGAGATCCTTCCGTTCATGCCCGCATTCGACGGCAAGACCCCTGAAGAGATCCACGCATACATGCAGGCCCTTGTGGACAAGGTGAACGCAACCCTTCCCACCACCCACAGGATCATCAAGATGACCGTGCGTACGGAAGACTTCAAGCGCACCGGCAGTATGAAAGTAGCACGTGTATAAGTTATGACAAGACAGGAAGTTTTTGACGGTCTTAAGGAAGTTATTTCCGTCATCAGGCCCAACACGGACCTCACTGATGTCACTTTCGACACTCCTCTTACAACCGGCCTTGGAATTGACTCACTTACCATGATGCTCCTCTCCCTTGCCGCAGAGGAAAAGTTCAAGATGCGCTTCCCGGACAACGCACCCCTCCCCAAAACCGTAGGAGAGGTGTGTGACGCAGTCCTTGCCGCCCTTGGCGCATAACCTGCAAATATTCAGCTACTTATAGAAAGTCGGGTGCACCTGCAGGTGCACCCGACTTTGTGTAATGCGCTGAGAATCTGGCAATTAATCGGCAGACTTCAGCAAGGCGTCGAAGGTGGAGGTGAGGGACTCTGAGAGGTCCGTGTCTCCATACTGCTTGCAGACATCGGCAATGTAGAGGAGAACGCGGCCGGCCTGCTCAAACTCACTCATTCCAAGGCTGCCCCACTTGATGTAGTAGCAAGCGGCCTCCATGAGGTCATCGGTCATCTTCACGGCCAGTTCATGGGCCTTGTCCTGGGCGCCAAGATAATAGTAGTTCTCAATTAGCTGGGCCACCATGTAATCGTTGCCTGCAAAGCCCAGGGAAATGCTTTCCAGAGGGAAATTCTCTTCAGGGAAGTTCTCCTGGCAGAGGTCCATTATCTCTATGGCCTTCTCATCCTCGCCCTCGTCTATGAGGGCGTTGGCAACGGTAAGATAGATCTGCCTCTGGCCAAGGACGCCAAGGAATGTGTAGTAATTCTGGTAATCCACAAACCAGTCCGTGCGCTTGATGGCATCCCACTTGTACTTTGTCTTGAAGTCGTTGTACAGCTGAATGGCGTCAACCTTACCGGCGTCAGTGGATGAAATCTTGTTCTTGATGGGCGTGAAGCGGTAGGAGAAGCCGTCAAACATGAGGTAATCCTTGATTCCCACGTTGAGGTCTCCGCCCTGGTTAAGGACATTCAGGGGCCTGTCCCAGTTATAGCCGTCCAGAAGGTCCAGGAGGAAGATTTCCGGCTTGGAAAGGTAGTTCTTGTCCTTGGACATGGTGAGGACTATATGGTCCGGAATCTGATCGGCAAACTTCTCAGGGACTATACCGTACTTAAGGCAGTTCTCCTTGTTCACGGGCATCACAATGTTGCGGGCGCAGATGAAATCATACCTGCCGCCGCCCTCGAAGACAGCCTTCATCTTGGGATCCTTGAACACCTCCATTACGTCGTGGAGGAACATGGGAGAACCGTCGTCGTACTGGATGGTCACAAATTCATTGGTGCCGTAGAGGTACTGGCTCTGGGGCACGGTAAGAGGCAGCGGGGCGCTTTCATTGCAGGCCCACTTCATCTGGTCTATATACCAGTCTGTACCAAGCAGGGACGTATTGACAACGCGGACATCCGTACGGATGCCTTCCACCTCCTGGGCATACCAGAGCGGGAAGGTATCGTTGTCTCCGTGGGTTACAAGATAGCCGTTGGGGCCAACTGAATTAAGGTAGTTGGTGGCCATCTCCACGGCGGTATAGCGGTGGGAGCGGTTGTGGTCGTCCCAGTTCTGGGCGGCCATAAGCACGGGAACGCCCATGCATAGCACGCCGACACCCGTTGCCACAAGCTTCTCATGGCCCTTGAGGGCATCCGTAATCCACTGATAAAGGGCAAGCACTCCAAGGCCGATCCAGATAGCGAACATGTAGAAGGAACCCGCATACGCATAATCCCTTTCACGCACCTGGTACGGCGGCTGGTTAAGGTACAGCACAATTGCAATGCCCGTCATGAAGAACATCAGGAACACAAGCCAGCTGCCGCGTTTATCCTTGTCAAACTGGAAGATGAGGCCCAGGATGCCAAGCAGCAGCGGCAGGAAGAAGTAGTGGTTCTTGCCCTTGTTTTCACGCAGCGGCGCAGGGGCGTCACTCTGGTCTCCCAGCCTCAGGGCATCCAGGAAGCCTATCCCGCTTTCCCAGTTACCGTCAAAGATATTGCCGGGAACGGGGCTGTGGATGTCGTTCTGACGGCCCACGAAGTTCCACATGAAGTAGCGCCAGTACATCCAGTTGAGCTGGTAGTCAAAGAAGTACGCAAGGTTGGCCCCGAAGGTGGGCTTGCGGGTTTTGGTTCCGCGCACCCTTGTGCCCTTGCCCTGGGTGTACATCTCATAAAACTCCGTATAGCGGGGATCGGCCGATGACCACATCCTGGGGAAGAGCATCTTGCCTTCCGGCTTGTATATGGCCTCCGTGGGGGCATCGGCCTTTATGTACTTGCCGTTCATGGGAGCCCAGTACTTTGAGTTGTCAAGGTCATAGGGGGCGTCCCAGTACTGGCCGTAAAGGAGCGGGGTGGAACCGTACTGCTCACGGCTCAGGTAACGCACAAGAGTATAGGGGTTATCGGGCTGGTACTCGTTGGTGGGCGTTTTCACGCTGGAGCGGATAATCACAATTGAGAACAGGCTGAAGCCCATCACAAGGGTGGTTACGCAAAGAAGGACGGTGTTCCAGAACACTTTTCCTTTCTTCAGCGTTGCAAACAGGCCCCAGAAGCACAGTGCCAGAAGAGCCACCATGAAAAACAGCGCTCCGCTGTTGTAAGGAAGGCCGAAACCGTTCACAAACAGGCGGTCTACCCCCGCAGCAACCTTGGGAAGGTAAGGGATGAAGAGGTAAACCAGCAGGAACTCTATCACTACGCCTATGAGGAATATGCCCACAAGATTCTTGAAGGGCAGATTCTTGTCCTCGTTCATGCGGTAATAGTACATGAACACAAACGCCGGAATGGTAAGGAGGTTCAGAAGATGAACGCCTATTGAAAGGCCCATGAGGAATGCTATGAGCACTATCCAGCGGTTTGCATGGGGCTGGTCTGCGGTGTCGTACCACCGGCACATGGCCCAGAAGACCAGGGCCGTGAAGAGGGAACTCATGGCGTATACCTCTCCCTCTACCGCACTGAACCAGAAGGTATCGGAGAAGCAGTAGGCCATTGCGCCAACAGCACCGGACGCGAGGATTGCTATGGCCTGGCCGATAGAATAGCCCTCAGGGGTCTTGACAACAAGACGCCTTGCAAAGAAGACGATTGTAAGGTACAGGAAAAAGATGGTGAGACCGCTCAGGATTGCGTTCATGGCGTTCACGGCCACGGCGGCGTGCGCGGCGTCAAAGGGAATTGTGAAGAAGCGTGCCAGCAGCTGGAACACGGGGTTTCCCGGAGGGTGACCTACTTCCAGCTTGTATGACGATGCAATAAACTCACCGCAGTCCCAGAAGGACGCTGTGGGTTCTATTGTGGCCAGATACGTGGCGCATGATGCTACAAGCACCGCAACCGCCACAATCCAGTTCCACTTATTGAATGTTTTCCTGTCCATATCTATAAATAAAGCCTACAAAGTTAATAAAAACTTTGTAAACAGGGTAGCCGTGGAGTCAAGTTGTTGACTGTCAGGGTATTATAGAAAAACGTCTACCTTAAATCAGACAGACGTTTTTGTGTAAGTAACTGTAGATCAGCCCTTTGTCTCCACGGGCTTATCGTTTCAGGCGCACATAAATGCTGAGGGGAAGGACCTTCCCGAAGGAGTCTGTGAAGGCAAGTTCCCCGGAAGTCATCTCCTTGAAAGCGCCGCGGAATGCTTCGCGGACTACGGTCTCTCCAAGGGCGGCGGAATAGCCGTTTGAATAGAGGTTGAGGACCATGAATGCGTCCCTTTCGGAGAGTATGGCCGATACATTCTGCAGAAGGCCGAAGAGGAGCTCGTCAAGTTTCCACTTTTCTCCGTCCGGACCGTGACCGTAGGCTGGAGGATCCAGGATAATTCCGTCGTATTTATTGCCCCTCTTTGCCTCACGCTTTGCAAACTTAAGGGCGTCTTCCACCACCCAGCGCACACCGTCCAGGCCGCTTCTCTCCATGTTTTCCCGGGCCCAAGTGACAACCTGGCGCACGGAATCCAGATGGGTTACATCGGCCCCGGCGCACTTGGCGGCAAGGGATGCCGCTCCGGTGTATGCGAACAGGTTCAGGACCTTGGGGGCGGGAAGGCCGTTTGCCTTGTGGATGCGGGCAAGACGGGAGGTTTCCCTGTAGATGAATTCCCAGTTTGGAGCCTGCTCCGGGAACACGCCAACGTGCTTGAAGGAGGTTAGGCCAAGGCGGAGAGAAAGGTGAAGATCTGACGCCGCGTGGGTTTCTGGGTCCGGCTCTCCGTTATAGACTATCCCCCACTGGTCGTCCATGCGCTTTAGTTTATCCCACGTGCCGCTATCTTCCTTCCCGGCCTTTCCAAAACCGGCGCCGGGTTTAAAGACCACATGCGAGAGGCGTTTCCAATCGGCCTCAGGCATGGAAGGGGCCCACAGGGCCTTGGGCTCAGGGCGACGAAGAACATATTTTCCAAAGCGCTCCAGTTTCTCTCCGTTTCCGGAGTCCAGGAGCTCATAGTCTTTCCAGTATGACGCAGGGAATTCTACAGGCATAATTCATAGCTTTTTCAGTGCAAAGATACAGAAATAATTACTAAATTTGTAGGTTAGATTATAAATGTAAACCAATATATAGTATGCAACAGTTTATTGACAAGTACAATTTTGCCGGAAAGCGTGCAATCGTCCGCGTAGATTTCAACGTTCCTCTCAATGAAAATTTTGAGATTACCGACGACACCCGTATCCGCAGGGCCATGCCCACCCTCAAGAAGGTTCTCGCAGAAGGCGGTTCCCTCATCATCATGTCCCACCTTGGCCGTCCCAAGAAGGTAGATCCCAAGTTCAGCCTCAAGCACATCGTGGGCCGCGTATCAGAATGCCTGGGCGTTCCCGTACAGTTTGCTCCTGACTGCCAGAAGGCAAAGGCTCAGGCCGACGCCCTGAAGCCCGGTGAGGTCCTCCTCCTTGAAAACCTCCGCTACTACGCAGAGGAAGAAGGTAAACCCCGCGGCCTGGCAGAGGATGCAACAGATGAGGAGAAGAAAGCCGCAAAGGCAGCAGTAAAGGCCTCCCAGAAGGAGTTTGTAAAGACTCTCGCAAGCTATGCCGACTGCTACATCAACGACGCCTTCGGTACCGCTCACCGCGCACACGGCTCAACCGCCCTCATCGCAGAGTACTTCCCCAATGACAAGATGTTCGGCTACCTCATGGAAGGTGAGATCAAAGCCATCGACAACGTTCTCAAGAACGCCCAGAGGCCCCTCACTGCCATTATCGGCGGCTCCAAGGTAAGTTCCAAGCTTGCTGTTCTGAAAAACCTCGTGGGTAAGGTTGACAACCTTATCATCGGCGGCGGCATGGGTTACACCTTCATCAAGGCACAGGGCGGTCATATCGGCCAGTCCCTCCATGAGGATGAACTCATTCCGGATGCCCTTGAGATCATGAAAGAGGCCAAGGAGCGCGGCGTCAACCTCTCACTGAGCGTTGCCACCGTTTGCGGCCAGTCCTTTGACAACGACACTCCCCGCCAGATCTTCCCCATCGACCAGATTCCGGACGAATGGGAAGGCATGGATGCTTCTCCCGCATCACTTGAGATCTGGAGAGAGATCATTATGAAGTCCAAGACCATCCTCTGGAACGGTCCCGTGGGCGTTTTCGAACTCCCCAACTTTGCAAAGGGAACCCTCCAGATTGCCCAGGATCTGGCCGATGCAACAAAGGCCGGCGCTTACACCCTTGTAGGTGGCGGTGACTCCGTTGCAGCTGTTACCCAGATGGGATTTGCCGATAAGGTGAGCTATGTCTCCACCGGCGGCGGCGCAATGCTTGAAGCCATCGAGGGCAAGGTCCTCCCCGGCATCGCTGCCATCCAGGACTAAGCCTTTCTATAAGAACCAAAAGGCCGATTTTCATTAATCGGCCTTTTTGCGTATCTTTGCAGTACTATGAAACGCTTTTTTGTAGCCACACTACTACTGATAACCACCCTCCCTGCATTTTCGCAGGTGAAACAGCTTTACGGGGAAACCCGCCTTGGATATGAGGCTGCCATTAACGGCGGCCAGTATGCCGGTAATGTAAGGGCCGATTACCTCAACCTTATCCTGGAAGGTAATATCGGCCCCAATATATCCTTTTTCTGGCGCCAGCGCTTTACAAAGCCAATCTATAATCCTAATATCCCGCTTAACGCCACTGACCATCTATGGCTAAGGTGGGACATCAATGATCACTGGGCAATCCAGGGCGGCAAAGTGCCAATTATGGTGGGCAGTTTTGAATTTGACGCCGCCCCCATAAACCTCTATTACTGGGGTATGTTCGCAGACCGGATGCCGGACGTTTATGCAATTGGCGGCAACGTCATTTGCAAGATAGCGCCTGAGCAGACCCTGTTCCTGCAGTTCACGCAGTCTCCGCTGGGCTTTGGCTACAATGACCTCTTCCACGCCGGTCTCATTTGGTACGGACGCATAACTCCCTGGTGGAATACCATCTGGAGTGCCAACTGGATGGACAACCCCACCCATAGCGGTTTTGTGGTGGCCGGCCTTGGCAACAGGTTTGAAGCCGGGAACTTTGGCATTGAACTGGATGCACTGTACCGCACAGGCCTTGCAAAGGATTATCTGTCGGCCGATTATTCCGCCATCCTCAAGCTTGAGTACAAGTTCCCGGTGGTCACTCTCTTTACCAAGGGCAGCTTTGACTACAACAAGGATTTTGCAGAGGATTTTGTCCCCGTGCGTTCACGCTTCCTGACCGTGGGCGGCGGAATAGAGGTGTTCCCGCTTAAGAACGACGACATCCGCCTGCATGCCGTCTACTGGACCAATTCCGATGCCACCTGCTCAAACTTCGGGCACCATTTTGCCTTTGGTATTACTTACCGGCTGCGGGTGATAAGAAATCTTCCTCAATAAGCTCGTAATCCAGGATCTTCTGCTCCAGTGAAGTGCCCTTCACGCGTATGCGGAGAGGGTCTCCAAGGCGTATGGACTTACGGGTACGCTTTCCAACGGCCCTGTAGTGGTCCTGGTCAAAGATGAAGAAGTCGCACTTGATTGTGCGGTAGGGGATCATTCCCTCAATCTTGGTGGGCTCAATCTCCACGTAAACGCCCCATTCCGTAACGCCGGACACATGGCCGTCGAATTCCTGGCCAATCTTGTCCTGCATGAACTCCACAAGCTTGTACTTGATGCTTTCACGCTCTGCCTCCGCGGCCACAACCTCACGCTCCGACGCATGCTTGCACTGCTGGGCGTAGTACATTGAATCCGCATTGGGGCCCTTCCTTAGGTACTGGGAAAGAAGCCGGTGCACCATCATGTCCGGATAACGGCGGATGGGGGAGGTGAAGTGCGTATAGTAGGGGAACGCCAGGCCATAGTGGCCGATATTGTCTACGCTGTAGCATGCCTTTGCCATGGAGCGGAGAGCCAGGATCTGGATGGCGCCAAGCTCCGGCTTGTCCTTGGCATCGGCCATAAGGCCGTTGAGGGCGCGGGCAATGTCCCTGCCGCCGTCAAGTGCGCCCATCTTGTATCCGAAGTGTCCGGCAAAGTCCCTCAGACCGGCGAGTTTTTCCATGTTTGGTTCGTCGTGGACACGGTATACGAAGGTGCGTTTGGCCTTTCCAACCCATTCCGCCACGGTGCGGTTTGCAAGGAGCATGAACTCCTCTATGAGCCAGTTTGCTTCGGCCGATAATTTCTGATGCACGCCGATAGGCCTTCCCTTGTCATCTATGTCCACCTTCATCTCCGGGCGCTCGAAGTTCACAGCGCCGTTCTTGAAGCGGCGGTCTCGGAACTTCAGGGCAAGCTTGTTGAGGATGAGAATTGCCTCCTGGATATCTTCAGGGACGTCTTCGGGCTTGGCTCCTTCTATGATGGACTGGGCTTTCTCATAGTCAAAGCGGTAGTCTGAGATAATGTGTGTGCGGCCAAACCACTGGTCCAGGACCTTGCCCTGGGGAGTGATTACAAACACCGTGGAGAAAGTGAGTTTCTCCTCTCCGGGGCGGAGGGAACAAAGCTTGTTGGAAAGCTTCTCCGGGAGCATAGGCACGGTCCTGTCTACAAGATATACGGATGTTCCGCGCTCCTGGGCCTCCTTGTCCACGGGGGTGCCGGGCTGCACGTAATATGTTACATCGGCAATATGGACACCAACCTCGTAATTGCCGTCTTCAAGCTTTTTGAAGCTGAGGGCGTCGTCAAAGTCCTTGGCGTCCGTGGGGTCTATTGTGAATGTGAGAGTCTTGCGGAAGTCCTTGCGACCGCTGCGGTCCTTGTCCGTGATTTCATCGGGAATCTTATCGGCGGCATTCTCAACCTCAGGGCTGAACCTGTAGGGAAGGCCGAATTCCGCCAGGATGGCGTGCATCTCAGTCTCATTCTCTCCGGGAAGGCCAAGGACGTCTACCACGTGGCCGTAAGGGCCGCCGCCTCTTTCCCAGCCGTCCACAACAGCTGCAACCTTCATTCCCCTCTCTGCGCCTTCCGGCACGGGAACGGAGATGTCATATGGCATGGTCTTGGAGCTCATGAGAACCCAGGCCTGTTTGCCCACAATGTGCAGGATGCCAACAAAAGGCTTATTAGAGCGCTCAATGATGTCTATCACCTCACCGCTCCGGCGTTTGTCACGGCCCTTGCCTTCCTGGGTTACGGCCACCCTCACGGTGTCTCCGTGAAGCGCGCCGCGGGTTTTGGATGCCTTGACATAGATGTCATCCTCCTGCCCCTCCACCTTCACAAAGATAAAGCCTTCACGGGACATATGGGCGGTGCCCACATACTCCGGAACTACCCTCTTCTTTGACCTTTTTTCCTGCCGGCTTGCCCTCTTCTGGCTGCCTCCACGCCTTTTTCTTGACATAATTAATTGTTTATCTTTACAAAGATACGCAATTTTTGGCACTTTTAGATTGACGGTTTCAGGAGAGCCTGGTGGAGCTGTTCATCGTAGCGGAGGCGCACCTTGATGCCGGCCTGCTGGAAGTAATAGCGGACCACGATCTCTTCCTCTATGAAAGGAATGATTTCATCCTTTTTGAGGCGGAGGAACGTATCCTTATCCATTTCCAGGGACTTCTGGAGGGCTTCAAGCTGGGGTTCCATAGCCTGGGCCAGACCGTCTTCCTCCAGGGTCTTTTTCATTTCGTCAAACATTGCGCGGGCGCTGGAGCGGTAATCGAACTCCTTGTCACGGGCAAAAGCTACAAAGTCTTCATAGTCCGTGAAGTGGAAATCATCCACGGCGGGGATTTCCTGGTGCTCACGGACATACTTCATTGTATACTGATCCACAATGCCGCCAAGGACCAGAGAGTAAGTGAGGCGGGAATACTTGTGGGGCTTTACCTCGAAGTCCGGGGTGATGCCGCCGCCGTCACGTACGGTGCGGCCGCCCACGGTCTTGAACTCATGGGTAAGGGAATCCGGAATATGGCCAACGGAACCGTCTTCATTGCGATGGGAGTAGTCAATGGCCTGGACGCAGCGGCCGGAAGGAGTGTAGTATTTTGAAGTTGTAACCTTAAGCTGGCCGTCATATGGCAGCGGACGGATGCTCTGGACAAGCCCCTTTCCGTATGTACGCGTGCCGATAATTGTTGCCCTGTCATAATCCTGAAGCGCTCCGGACACAATTTCTGATGCCGATGCACTGCCGGAATCCACCAGAACCACAATTGGAAGTTTGGTGTCCAACGGTTCAGTGGAGGTTTTGTAGGACGTTTCTCCGCCCGTGCGGCCCTTTGCGGTAACCACTACGGAACCCTTGGGAACAAAGAGGGAAACAATGTTCACGGCCTCAGAGAGCATGCCGCCGCCGTTTCCCCTGAGGTCCAGCACAAGGCGCTTCATGCCCTGCTTCTTCAGTTTCAGGACGGCATCACGTATGCCCTGACCCACGCCTTCCGTGAACTTTGACATCATCACATAGCCATCGGCCTCATTGAGCATCCCCACATATTCAATGGAAGGAAGCACAATGCGCTCACGGCGCACGGTAACGTCAACCATCTCTCCGCTCACTTTCTTTACATGGAAAACCACGTCCGTGCCGGGCTTTCCGCGCATCTTTTCCGTACACTCTCCGCTTTCTAGGCCGTGGGTGGTAACGCCGTCAATGAGCTCAATCTCATCTCCGCACCTTAGGCCGGCGCGTGCTGCGGGGGAGCCTTCATAGGGCTCGTTGATGATGACATTCCCGTTGATGTCCGGCTTATAGATGATGGCCCCGATGCCTCCGTAGGCACTTGTGAGCATCATCTGGAAATTCTCCTGCTCCTCTTCCGGAACATACACTGTATATGGATCCAGCGCATCCAGCATGGCATCCACGGCGGCACGCTCAATGCGCCCCACCTCCAGTGAATCTACGTAGGAACGGTTAAGCTCCTTAAGGATGGCATTATGGACTTCTACCCATTTACCCAGCGTGAACTGACTTGACTGGGCGTAAGCGGGGGCCGATAACAGGGCCGCTGCCGCTATGATAATAGCAATTCGTTTCATATCGTTAGGCAAAGATAGCAAAAATAGTGCTATCTTTGCGGCGGTTAGACAAGTGTATGAATATGAAATTAGTTTTTGCAACCAACAATATACATAAAGTCCGTGAGGCTTCTGAAATTCTGGGAAAGGGTTTTGAAATTGTAACCCCCGCCCAGCTTGGTATCACGGAAGATATCCCCGAAACAGGCAATACCCTCAGGGCCAACTCCCAGCAGAAGGCCGATTACATATATCAGAGAACCGGTCTTGACTGCTTTGCCGACGATTCCGGTCTGGAGGTGGACATCCTTGGCGGCGCTCCCGGCGTGGAGACAGCACGCTATGCGGGCCCTGAAAAAAATCCATCGGCCAATATAGCAAAGCTCCTTCAGGAAATGGCCCGCCGTGAGATGGAGGCGTCGTTTGCCAGGGAGTGCGGAATTGAAACGCCCCACGCCACCAGGAAGGCCCGTTTCCGCACCTGCGTCACCCTTATCATCGGTGGAAAGAAGCATTTCTTTGACGGATGCATGGAAGGGAAAATCGGCCGTGAACTATATGGGAACGGCGGTTTTGGCTATGATCCCATCTTCATTCCGGAGGGCCGCGACGTTACTGCTGCACAGCTAACGGAAGAGGAGAAAAACGCCATCTCGCACCGCGGAAACGCCCTCAGGGCCATGTCGGCATTCCTTAATGGATAACCTGGAATTCATAGTCCTTGCAACCACCAAGGTTAAGGAGGGGGCGCTTGTAGTGCACACCCTCTCAAGGGAGTATGGCAGGCGCGGATTCATCGTGCGCCCGGGCAAAAAGACAGCCGCTGCGCTGTTCCTCCCCCTCAATATCCTTGAGGCCGATGTAGTGGAAAACCCAAGGAGCGACCTATGGTCCCTGAAGGGCATCCACGCCCTTGACTCACTCTCCGGAATCCGCAGCAACATCCACAAGAACACAATGACGCTCTTTCTCTCGGAGGTCCTTTTCCGTACCATCCGGGAAGGCGCCGTAGAAGACGGCCTCTATGAGTGGTGCGTAGGGAGCATCCTCGCCCTCAATGCCCTGGAGGCCGATTATGCCAACTATCACGTACGCTTCCTCCTGGAATTTGCCGGGGCCCTTGGTTTCAGGCCCACGTTCCAGGACATAGCGCCGTTCGTGCAGGAGCATGCGATGGAAATGCGCCAGATGCTCCAGGGAAGTTTCTCTGAATCCATGCTGGTCCAGCTCAACGGTCCGGTGCGGAATTCCCTCTGCGAGAGCATTCTCAAATACCTTGAGTATCACACTGACCAGCCCATCCGCATAAAATCCCTCGCCGTCCTCCGGGAACTCTACGCATAGTGCCAAAAATTGCGTATCTTTACGGAAAATTTGGCACAATGATTCCGGAAAGCACCATCTCTGAGGCCTTGAAGAGCCTTTTCAGCAACATCCAGTTCCAAAAAGAACCCGCTGGGCTGTATGACCCCCTGCGGTATATGATTGAAATTGGCGGGAAGCGCATCAGGCCCCGTCTGTGCCTTACCACGTATGGGATTTTTGCCGATGAACTGGGCCCGCACATCCTTGAGCCCGCCGCCGGCCTTGAGGTTTTCCACACCTTTACCCTCATCCACGACGACATAATGGACCGCAGCCCCCTTCGCCGCGGGCACGATACTGTGTGGAAGAAGTGGAACGAGGACACGGCCATCCTCAGCGGAGACGTTATGTGCATCGATGCATACAAGCGCATTGCCCAGGCTCCTGCCGCAGTGCTTCCGGAAGCCCTCAGACTCTTCTCAAAAACGGCCTCCGAGGTATGTGACGGCCAGCAGATGGATATGGATTTCGAGCACCGTGACAATGTCCCGATGGAGGAATATATGACAATGATCGGCCTTAAGACCGGCGTTCTCATTGCATGCGCCGCCCAGATGGGCGCCCTCATTGCCGGGGCCGACAAATGGAGCCAGGAGTGCCTCTACGAGTACGGTTATTACCTTGGTCTGGCCTTCCAGGTGGCCGATGACTACCTTGACGCCTATGGCGACGAGAAGGTCTTTGGAAAGCCCATCGGCGGGGACATCCTCAACTGCAAGAAGAGCTGGCTCACTATCCGCGCCCAGGAAAAGGGCGCCGATGGCATAATAGAAGCCCTGAACGCTCCCGCAGAAACCCCAGAGGAAAAGGCCGCCAAGATTGCCCGCGTGAAGGCCCTCTATGACAGCGTAGGTGTGGCCGATGATGCCCGCAAGGCCATCGGAGACCTCAGCACACGCGCAATCTTCAAGGGCACCGACGCCCGTATGGGCGCCCATGGCCACGAGGCCCTCAAAGCCTTTGCCAACAGTCTCGTCGGCCGCACGGTCTAACCCCTCCCCTTATGATTCTCCCCTGCCGGTGGAGGCTAAGTTGTTGATTAATAACTTTTTATAGGAGTTTCTACCAGAAAAAGTTCTGGTAGAAACTTTTGTAAGTGGCTGTGTAACAAGATATTAAGCTCCACTGTTGCAAATATGAAAAATAGTGATTACATTTGCAAAAATGTTATCATTATGGAAACTGTAATCAGGGAGCAAACGGTTATTCGTTTCAGGAAGGACATCCTGAACCGCGCCAGGTTCAAGGCCAAACAGAACAATATGTCCCTAAATGCGTATCTTGAAGAGGTTGTGGCAGAAGCAGTAAAACCTGCAATTCCAAAACTGCCCAAGGACTTTAAGATCAGCCCCGCTGTAGAGGCTTTATCTGGAATCATTCCTGCTCCTACAAAAGAGCAGTTGGAAGCAGATGACAGACTGGCATATATACTTGGTAAAGGACAATAATGCTATGAGAGTATTCATTGACACCAACGTAGTAATGGACTGGCTTCTGGAAGACCGTCCCGCTAAGCCGTTTGCCAAAACCATCATTACTGCGGCAGAGCAGCATTGCTTTGAGCTCATAATAAGCACCCAGAGCATAATAGACACCTCTTATTTCTCACAAAAGAGCGGAATGCCTTTTGAGAGAATAAGTGATACCCTGAGGTATCTTTATACTTTTGCAAAGATAGTGGGCATAGACAGTATAGACTGTCTTTGGGCAATTGACCATTATTCCGGAGACTTTGAGGATGATATGCAGTACGCCAGCGCATACAACGCTGTATGTGACTATTTTATCACCCGTGACAAAAAACTCAAACAGCTGAATAGGGAACATAACCCTATGAAGGTTATCTCTCCGGAAGATTTCGTGGCCCAGATGATAGCCTCCTCCTAAACCCAGATGTACACTTTGTCGCCGCGGTGAGGGTGAAGGCGGCTGTTCTCTGGATCAGGATCCACGTGGTCCTCTGGCATATTGTCCAGCGGAACGGCAACGGAGCAGCGGCAGCCCTGGGGGGCTACATCAGCGGGCTCATAATCCACGCGGAGGTCATCGGCCTTGAATTCTATGATGCCGGTGGTGTTGCCTATGATAAGCATATCGCAGCCCTTGGGTAGGTCACGCGTTTCCACCTGGATTTCCGCTACGCCAATGCGGCCAAACCAATTGGTGACTTTCCCTATGTAAACCTTGTTACGGGTGGCCTGTGAGCCATATACCGCGCTCCATTCGCCCATCTTTGCGCCAAGATAGTATCCGTCCCAGAAGCCTCGGTTGAATACGGTTGCAAGGCGGTCCTTGTATGAGGCACCAAGCTCCGGGGTGTAGGTGCCATCGGCCACGGCATTTGCGGCTTCACGGTAGCATTCCACCGTTGTCTTCACATAGTCTGCGCTGCGGGCGCGGCCTTCAATCTTGAACACCTTTACGCCGGCTTCCACGAACTTATCCAGGAAATCTATGGTACAGAGGTCCTTGGGGGACATAAGGTATTTGTTGTCCACGTTCACCTCAAAACCTGTTTCGTAATCCGTAAGGAGGTAACCCCTGCGGCAGGGCTGCAGGCAGGCACCCCTGTTGGCACTGGCCCCGTATGCGCTGAGGGACATATAGCACTTGCCGGAAACAGCCATACAGAATGCTCCATGGGCAAACATCTCTATCCGCACAAGTTCCCCGGACGGGCCGGTGATATGCTCTGAGACAATGGCCTCATGGATGGCGCGGACCTGGTCCAGGTTCAGTTCACGTGCCAGAACCACTACATCGGCAAACTGGGCGTAGAAGCGCAGCGCCTCAATGTTGGATATGCTGAGCTGGGTGGAAATATGCACCTCCAGGCCAATCTTCCGGCAATAGAGGATGCACGCCATGTCGGAAGCGATGATTGCATTCACACCCGCGGCCTTTGCGGCATCAAGGGTCTCATATGCAGGCTGAAGATCCTCCCCGTAAAGGGTGATATTCAGCGTCATATATGCCTTCACGCCATATTCACGGCATATTCGCATAATTTCCGGGAGGTCTTCCCTGGAGAAATTATTGGCCGAATGAGAACGCATATTGAGGTGGCCGATCCCAAAGTACACGGAATCCGCCCCGCCCTGGATTGCGGCAATTAGGCAACCGAAGTTGCCCGCAGGCGCCATTATTTCAAGTTCCTTCCTGGTCATAGCGCTGCAAAGATAAGCATTTTTCTTTTTACAGCTCCAGGGATCCCGTGCGGTAGAAGTGGACCAGGGAGGTCTGGAAGAGGTATTCGCAGGAGGCCTGGACCAGGTCGGATTCGGCCTTCATCATACGGTTGCGGGCCTCGGAGAACTCCGTTAGGGTGGCGGCACCGGCCTCATAACGGGCTTCCATAAGCGAGAAGGCATCCTTTGCGGCGGCACTGGCTTCCAGCGAGGCGTCGTACTTTGCCTGGGCCGCAACGGCGCCGTTCCAGGCCTGGTAAATCTCCTTGTACAGTCCCTGCTGGGCGCGGCGCAGCTGCACCCTCTGGGCCTCCTGCTGGATTTTGGCCGATCTTACCTGATTCCTCACCTGGAACCGGTTGAAGATGGGAATGTTGAGGGAGAGTCCCACATACTGTGAGAAGTTGGCTCCGAGCTGGTTCCAGAACCCGGCAGTGGGGAAGGAAGAGTAATAGTTGGTTCCAAGCCCGGCATTCAGTGAAAGCGAGGGGTAGTATCCGCTCTTTGCAATTTCTATAGAATGCTCCGTGCCTTTAAGCCTGAGTTCTTCGGCCTTGATGGAAGGACGGTCCATGACTGCATCGGCATAGATGTCATCAGGGTGCCCCAGGGACACGTCTGAAGGCGGAGCGGGGGAGGTCCTCACAATTGAGAAGCCGTCCCAGGAGGGGAGCTCCAGAAGCTGCGCAAGGTCAAGGACGGCCGCGCGGACGTTGTTCTGTGCCTGTACCAGGGTTACCCTGCTCTGTGCAAGGGAAGCCTTCTGCTGGGAAAGCTGGGCCTTTGAGCTCTTGCCCACTCCCATCATTCCGGAAAGGCGCTCCACCTGCAGGGAGTCAATGGTCACCTGCTGCTCTGCCACATCCTCAATCTCCAGATTGTAAATAATCTGTACGTAAGCCTTTGCTACGGCTACGCGGATATCTTCACGGGCCTTTTCCAGGTCTTCCGTTGCAGCATCAAGGTTAAGGCGTGCCAGTTTTATGCGGTTTGGCGTTGCCAGTCCGTCAAACAGCGTCATTGAACTTCCCACGGAAATGCCTGTGGTGTTGCTGTTGCCGTATTCGTAGGTGTTGTTCCCGCCAAGGCCTCGGCCAAAGTTCATGTTCTCGCTCACCTGGGCGTTGAGGTTTGGAAGCCAGGACATCTCTGCGGTATTCTTGTCAACGTCCTTGGACTGATGGGAAAGCTCCTGCTGAATCACCGTGAGGTTATGCTCCAGGGCCCAGTTCATGCACTCCTGGAGGCTCCAGGGGTGTGAAAGGTCCGGCAGGGAATCTGCTGGCTGCTGGATGGCTGTAATGGCTAGTGCCAGTAAAAGTGCTTTCATGGTAGGCTACTGTTGATTCTTCTTGATGATAATCTGGGCTCCGCGTACTTTGTCGCCCGGCTTGATTCCGTCCTTCACCTCTATGTTGATACCGTCTGAGAGGCCAGTCTGAACGTCACGGCGAACGTAATTATCGGCCTCCTTTATCATTACATAGGTCTTTTCTCCCTCAAACTGGATGGCCGATTCCGGAAGCGTCACAACGTCCTGAGCCTGGTCCAGCACAATCTCCGCATTGGCGCTGTAGCCGGAGCGGATGGTTACGTCGGAAGGGATTTTGACGGAAGCCTTTATCTCAAACTGGTTGGCGCCGTTGTTGACGGTGGCCTTTGGGGAGATGTACTCCAGGATGGCGTCAAAGGAAAGGTCCTGCAGGGCGCCCACGGATATCTTCACAGGCATGCCTGTGGAAAGGCGGCCAACCTCTGTCTCGTCAATGTTGCCGTCAAAGATGAGGTCGTCCATATCGGCCACGGTGGCAATGGTGGTTCCGTCGTTGAAGGTGTTTGACTGCGTCACGGAATTACCTACCTTCACCGGGACGTCCAGGATGAGGCCGGAGATGGTGGAGCGCACAAGGGTGGAGCTTCCGCTTGCATTGGCCGATGAAACGCCGTCCCGGATAATCTCCAGGGCCTCTTTGGCACCTGCAAGCTCCTCCTTGGCCTGATTGTAGGCCTGGAGCACTTTCTCGTATTCGTCGGCACTCACAAGCTCTTTGTCATAGAGGGCCTTCTCACGGTTGTAATTGGTCTTTGCCTGGTTCATGTTTACCTCTGCAAGGCGCACGCGGCTCTGGGCGCTGCTCAGGGACCCCATATCCGGAATCACCTTCACCTTGGCTATTATCTCGTCCTTCTTCACGGTCTGTCCGGCCTCCTTGTACAGCTCGGAGATGATGCCGCTTATCTGGGGCTTGATGTTAACCTCGTCGCGGGGCTGGATCTTGCCGGTGACAACGGTGGAACGGACAATGTCCCCAACCTTTGCTTCCTGCTCCTCATAGAGCGCCTCCTTGGGGCGTGAACGCTGGAAAAGGTACACGAAAGTGCCGGCAAACACCACTACGGCAAGGAAAATCATTAAATACTTACCAAACTTTTTCATATATACTGTTGTTTTTATTCGTCTCTCATTGCATCTACGGGCTTGATGGCCATGGCGCGGAGCGACGGCGCCAGGCCGGCAAGTGATCCAAGTACGGAAAGTAGCAGGGCGGCAAGGAGCGCCACGCCGAAGGAAACCTGGAAGGTAGCCTTCAGGATGCCGTCTTCCGTCATTCCAAGTTCAAGGCCTGCCAGAACCAGCACGCTGGCCACAATACCCATCATTCCGGCAACCAGGGTGAGCACTATACTCTCCGCAATTATCTGCCACAGGATCTGGTTGGGCGTTGCGCCTATAGCGCGCCGTATGCCTATCTCCGTGGTACGTTCCTTCACGGACACCATCATGATGTTGGAAACCCCGATTGCCCCGGCAAGGAGCGTTCCAAGGCCGATCAGCCACACCAGGAAGTTGATACCCTTGAAAAGATTGTCGATAATGCCGAAGAGCACCTGGGTGTTGATCATCATTAGCGCCTGATTATCGTCGGGATGGATATAGTGTGCCCTGGAGATGATGGCCTGGACGCGCGGCATGACCGAAGACATCTCGATGCCTTCCTTTGCCGTGAAGCACAGGAGCTGGATCTGGTTCCCGAAGTTATATGTGCGGGACATGGTGGACATGGGGAGGGTGAGGGCTTCATCGGCCCTTCCGTTCACGTTCATGTTGCCCTCATTGTAGTCTACGCCCACAACCTGGTAGTACACGCCGTCCATCACCACCTTCTTTCCGCAGGGGTCTCCTCCTTCCGGGAAGAGGGTTTTGTAGACTTTTTTGCCGATGACGCACACCTTCTTGTCCTCCTGGATGTCCATCCAGTTAATGTACCTGCCGTATACCAGTTTTGGCGTTTCAATATTGGAATAATCCGGTCTCACGCCTTTCACGGATGCCGTAAAGAGGCGGTCTCCGTTGGATACGCTCCTTCCCCACAGGCTCACTAGGGGCGTTACGGTCTCAAGTTCCGGAACAAGATTCTTGAGACGGTCTACGTCTGATAGATTGAGACTCCAGTACCTTCCCTTCTGGAAGCCTTTGTACGGCTTTGTGGTCTCTGAAGGGAAAACTATGCATGTGTTGTGGGCAAAGCCTTCAAAATTCTTTTCCAGGAGTTCCCTGAAGCCGTTTCCGCCTCCGCTCAGGATCATGAGCATGAACACGCCCCAGAACACCCCGAAGCCTGTGAGAAGGCTCCTGGAACGGTTCCTGAGAAGGCTGTCAAGTATCTCCCTGAATGTGTCTCTGTCAAGTCTCATTCTGCTCTGAGGGCTTCAATCGGTTTAACTTTGGCGGCTTTCCAGGCGGGTATGAGCCCGGCGAGTGTTCCGGCAACTATAAGCAGGAGGGTGGCTTCCAGGGCTACGTCAAGGCCCACGGTGGGGTTGTCCATCATCTTGATGGTGTCAAAGCCAAGATTCATGCTCTGCTGCCCAAGGGTCTTGTCCATTATCTCACAGGCAAGCATTCCTATGCCCATTCCCACATAACCGAAGAATGCGGTTATGCTCACGCTCTCGGCTATAATCAGGCTGAGGATCTTTCCGGGTTTTGCGCCTATGGCCTTGCGTATCCCGAACTCATGGGTACGTTCCTTCACGGAGATGAGCATGATGTTGGATACGCCCACGATACCGCTTATGAGAGTAAGTATGCCAAGGATCCACATCCCTATTGAAATGAGCCTCTGACCCTGGCTTATCCTGGCGTTCTGGGAATATCGGTTCCAGGTCCAGATGGCGTTGGGGTCGTCCGGGAAGGCGTCGTGGTGGGTCTTCAGGCGGGAGGTGTACTTCTTCTCGAAAACCTGGCTCTCCTCAAGGTTCCTGATGCCGTTGAAGGTAAGGGAAATCTGGCCGATATCGTCCCCTGGGTAGAAAATGCCCTTCATGGTGGTGTAGGGGATATAGGCCGATGCCCTCCAGTCGCTTTCGTCGCTCTGGTAGATGCCGATTACGCGGAATGAGAATCCGTGCATGTTGATCCATCGGCCCAGAAGGTCAGCCCCGAATTCCTGTTCATGCCTGGTGCCCAGGACCACCACCTTCCTCTGCTCCTTGAGATCCAGCGGGTTGATGAACCGGCCCTTCTGGAGAATAACCTTCTCAATACCCATGTATTCCGGAGTTACGCCGGACATAGATGTTTTCATTGACTTTGTGCCAAGGACAAGGTTGTCATTGACCTCGTTGGTGACGGGAGCTACGATTCCAATATTGTCCTCAAACTCCTTTCCCTTTGTAATCTCAATGTCTCCCTTGTCAAGTTCTATCCACCTGCCTTCCCTGTAACCGTTGGCGGGAAGGGAGGTGCGTCCGCCCCAGACCACCATGGAGTTGGTCACAAAGCGGTCGGAACTGCCCTGGAAGGAATTGATGATGCCGTTTCCGGCACCAAGGAGGCAGATGAGGAGGAATATTCCCCAGCTTACTGCAAATCCGGTGAGGGCTGTGCGCAGCTTGTTGTTGCGCACTGAGTTCCATATTTCATTGATAAGGTCCCTCATCGCTACTTCATCATGGTTCCGTCCCAGGCGTTATGGCTTGTATTCTCTTCTATCTGGCCGATAATGCCATCCTTGATATGGATTATCTTGTTGGTCTCGTTGGCAACGCCGCTTTCATGTGTTACCACTATGATTGTGATGCCCTCTTCCTTGTTCAGCTGCTTGAGGAGCTGCATCACTTCCACGCTGGTCTTGGAGTCAAGGGCACCGGTGGGTTCATCGGCCAGGATAATCTCCGGCTTTGTTATGAGCGCGCGGGCAATTGCAACTCGCTGCCTCTGACCGCCGGACATTTCGTTGGGGAAGTGGGTGGCCCACTGGGTGAGCCCAAGTTTCTCAAGGTATTCCATTGCCATCTCATGGCGCTTCCTGCGGGGGACGCCCTGATAGAAAAGCGGCAGCTCAACGTTCTCTACGGCCGTTTTGAAGCCAATTAGGTTGAAGCTCTGGAAGATGAACCCTATCATTCGGTTACGGTAATCCGCAGCCTGGCTTTCACTGAGGTCCTTGATGAGCTTTCCGGCAAGATGGTACGTGCCGGTGTCGTAGTTGTCAAGGATTCCCAGGATGTTGAGGAGGGTGGATTTGCCGGAGCCGGATGCTCCCATTATGGAAACGAACTCCCCGCGTTCAATGTCAAGGTTTATGCCCTTGAGCACGTGCAGAGGCTGTCCGTTATTGTAAGTCTTGTTTATGTCCCTAAGCTCTATGAGCGCCATTGTTGTTGCTGTATTAGTATGCTATTACACTGCAAAGATAAAGCGGTTTTTTCAAACCGCCAAACTTTTTTGCAAATATTTTGCCAATATGTGAAAAGAATGCTAGTTATTAGGGGCGTCCAGGCGCAGTTCCGGGTGACGGAGAGAGGTGAAGTGGAATATGAAGGCTACGGCAAGGGCCGCAATGCAAAGGCCGAAGAACATTATTTCCACGGCAACTGGGCCTCCTGCATCGGCCGAATGCGCCCCAAGGATGTTTCCAGCAATCATCTTGAAGCTCAGCAGTCCCAGGTTCTGTACCCAATATATAAGCGCGAAGGTGGTTCCAAGCACTTTGTCCGGAACTATCTTAGGTACGGACGGCCACAGCGCAGCCGGAACCAGGGAGTAGCCAAAGCCCAGGAATACCATTGCAAGGTATCCCCAGAAGGGGACGCCAGCCGGAGCAAACGCCAGGATGGCGTGGGCAATGAGTGAAAGGATGGCTCCAAGTATCATCCATCGCGTTCCCTTTCCTGCCTTGTCCACCATCATGCCAAACAGCGGAGCAAAGATAACGGTAGAGAACGGCAGCATTGAAACCATCCATCCCGCCGCCTGCGCCGGAATGTCAAAGCGCGGCACCAGGATGGCTCCCGCAAATTTCTTGAACGCAATGATGCTGCTATAAAAAAGTACGCAGAGAAGCCCCAGCACCCAGAAGTTCTTGTTTCCCAGCACTCCAAGCACGTCCTTGAACCGGAAGGTCTCATCGTCATGGCCTACCTGATCGGCCATCTCAGGCTTTTCCTCCGGGGCAGAGGCTTCGGACCGGTACACTCCTTCGGAGCTATCCCTCCCAGACAAGTCTGGGCCCCTCCCGTTCACGAAGCCACGGGCGGCTACGCCGTCCGAAGCCTCTGCCCTGGAGGAACGCTCTGCCCGGGCATCCAGCGCCACAAAAATGGCCCAGAGGATAAGGCCAAGAGCCATAAGGCCCATACCCACAAGGGCGGGACGGGAAGTTTCGGCTAATGTATAGACGTGGTCCGGGACCTGCTGGACAAGGCGGGGGGAGAGAACCAGTGCAAATGCGGTTCCCAGACGGGCAATGGCCAGCTGGAGGCCCATGGCAAGGGCCATCGGCCCTCCCTTAAACCACTTGGCTATTGAACGCGTGACGGCGGTTCCGGCAATCTCGGAGCCAAGGCCGAAGAGCATTGTGCCCACGTAGGCCCACCTGAGAGCGGCCGCTCCGCCGTGAAGCACAGCCCCGGTAACCATCCCGGCTCCAAGAACCATCATCCCCACAAACATGGACCCGCTCACGCGTACGCCCCATTTGTCAAGGAGGATTCCGCCAATGACCAATCCGCCAAATACGCACAGCACGCTGTAGCCGCTGGTGTACAGGCCATACCCGGCGGCATCCCACCCAAGAGCCGTCAGGGACGGATTCTCAAAGAGGTAGGATATGCTGGAGAACATGTCGTCAAAGTAGTACGATGCGAACATCGGCACTACAAGACAGGCCAGCGCAATCCATGCAGCCGGCCTGTAAAAGTTCTTAGGGGAACTAGCCATTATTTATTGGAGCATTCGTCCTTGGAAAGATCCTCCGCAAGAGCTTCGGCTTCCACCAGCTCAGGAGTCTCTTTCTGGACATTGGGGAGCTCCAGGCCGTAGCCCTTGCCTCCGTTTCCAACCTTGTCCTCAATCTTGAGGAGGAAGGTGAGGATGAATGCCAGGACGCCAAAGCTTGAGAAGATGAGCATAGGTGCAAGGTAGCCGCCGGTTGCCTCAAGGACCTTACCAATTAGAAGCGGAACAAGGCACAGGCCGATATTCTGTACCCAGAAGATAAGGCAGTATGCGCTTCCAAGAACCTTTGCGTCCACAATCTTTGTGACGGAAGGCCACAGGGCGGCAGGCACCATTGAGAAGCTCACGCCAAGGATGGCGATGAGGGTAACTGCAAGCCACTTGCTGGGGAATGCCGGAAGAAGGAAGGCAAAGCTCAGGTGGCACACAATCATAATCACGGCGCCGCCCATAAGCATTGTTGCGCCCTTGCCCTTGAAATCAAGGAAGCCAGCCAGGATGGGGGTGAGGATCATGGCCAGGATGGGGAAGAAGCTGAACAGCTGTGCGGCCGATGCTGCATCTATCCCAAGGGTGGTCTCAAGGAAGTTGGGGGCGTAACGCTGGAACGGGAAGATGGCGCTATAATAAAGCACGCACATGATAGCCACAATCCAGAACATCTTGCTGGAGAGCACGGTGCCAAGGTCACTCACCTTGAATTCGTCCTCGGGGTCTGCGCCCGGAACGCCCTTGCCGGAGGCAATAAGCTGAGCGTCAAACTTACGGTCAAGCACGCAGAACACGCAGTAGAATATGAGGCCGATAGCAACCAGTGCGGCGCAGAAAGCCACGGGAGCCACAATGGAATTGTCAAATTTGGCCGATATGAGCGGGGCGATCCACATCACGCCAAACACGCCAAGGCGGGCGATAGCCATCTCCAGACCCATAGCCAGGGCCTTTTCCTTGCCGTCGAACCACTTAGCAATGGCTTTGGAAACGGTGGTGCCGGCCATTTCGCAGCCGCATCCGAAGATCATGAATCCAAGGCTGGCCATCTTGGCGCTGCCGGGCATTGAAACCCACCAGCTGTCAAGCCAGCCGCAGAAAGCCGTGGCCTGGAACCAGTCCGAGATACCCACAAACTTGATGGCGGCGCCCACAACCATAAGGCTGGCGCTCAGAACACCGGTGAAGCGTATGCCCATCTTGTCCAGGATGATGCCCGCAAGGATGAGGAAACCGCATACGTTGAGGATGTATTCAGATGCCGCATATGTCCCAAAAGTGCCGCTGGACCAGCCTCTTGCGCTTTCCACCAGGGACTTCAGCGGGGACATCACGTCCACGAACATATATGCAAAGAACATCATGGATGCAATCAGGACCAGCGCCGACCAGCGGGCCACCGGATTGTCGTTCAGGAATTTGTACACTTTTTCTGACATATCTTGTTTTGTTTATTTTCCGGACCGCTAAATTAAGGAAAATTTTCCAAAAATGCGTATCTTTGTGAACTATGTATAAACTGCTGGAAAAGATTGATTCCCCGGAGGACCTCCGTAAACTGCCCAGAAAAAAGCTGGAAGAAGTATGCAGGGAGCTCCGGGATTATATGGTGGAGTGCTGTAGCGTGAACCCCGGTCACCTTGGCTCTAGCCTCGGGGCCGTGGAACTCATAGTGGCTCTCCATTATATATATAATACGCCTGAGGACAAGATTGTCTTTGACGTTGGTCATCAGGCCTACGCCCATAAAATCCTCACCGGACGCCGTGAACTTTTCCGCAAAAACCGTATGAGAGACGGCATCAGCGGCTTCCCCAAGATGGACGAAAGCCCATACGACGCCTTCGGGGCCGGGCATTCATCCACGTCAATATCGGCCGCGCTTGGATTTGCCGAAGCTGCAAGACTCACGGGAGCAACTTATAAATCCGTCGCCGTGATAGGTGACGGCGCCATGACGGGCGGCCTTGCCTGGGAGGGCCTGAACAACGCCGGCTCCTCAAAGGCCGATATCCTTGTCATCCTCAACGACAACGACATCTCCATAGACCAAAACCTTGGCGGCCTGCACGACTACCTCCTCAGGGTTACCACGTCCCAGACCTACAACAGGGTGAAGCGTGGAATATGGAACCGCCTTGGAGAAGGAAAGCTCCGTGACTGGATCCAGAAGCGGGTGATAGACACCAAGGCAAACCTTGTCCGCTCCAGCGGCGGTGCCCTCTTCGAGGCCCTCGGTTTCAGGTATTTCGGCCCAATTGACGGGAACGATATAGGCCAGATGGTCTCTGTCCTCTCCCGCATCAAGGACCTCCGCGGCCCCCGTATCCTTCATCTCCATACCCGTAAGGGCGCAGGTTACGCTCCCGCAGAGGAAGACCCCACCACATGGCACGCCCCCGGAAAGTTTGACCCTGCAACCGGCACGCGTATCAAAACCGTAAATGCCCCTGACCGCTATCAGGATGTCTTCGGGAAGGTCCTTGTGGAGCTTGCCGGCAAAGATACCCGCGTGGTTGGAATCACACCGGCCATGGCTTCCGGATGCGGGATGAACCGCCTTCAGGACGCCTTCCCTGACAGATTCTTTGACGTGGGCATAGAGGAAGGCCACGCTGTGACGTTCTCCGCGGGCCTTGCCGCGGCAGGCCTCAGACCCTTCTGCAACATCTATTCGTCGTTCTCCCAGAGGGCATACGACAACATAATCCACGACGTAGCCCTGCAGAACCTTCCTGTCACCATGTGCCTGGACAGGGCTGGTCTCGTGGGGGAAGACGGCGCCACCCATACCGGTGCGTTCGACCTTTCCGCATTCCGCTGCATACCATCCGTGGTGATATCGGCCCCAAGGAACGAAATTGAACTGAGGAACCTGATGTATACTGCCCTGGAGTACCCCGGTGGCCCGTTTTTCATCCGCTACCCCCGTGGCTACGGAGAGGGCATGGATTGGGAAAAGGCCGATGCCCACCCGCTTCCCGTTGGAAAAGGGGAGTGCCTTATGAAGGGAAAGGGCGTTGCAGTCCTTGCCCTTGGCCACGTTGCAAACCGCGCGCTGGAGGCTGCGCAGCGTCATAAATCCGATTACTGGGTAGGACCCTCCGTATACGATATGCGCTTCCTGAAACCCCTTGATCAGGATATCCTGGAGGAGGTATCGTCCTATAAGGCCATCCTCACAGTAGAGGACGGCAGCCTTAAGGGCGGTCTGTACGGCGCAGTGAGCGAATACTTTGCCGCCAGGCCTGACGCCCCTATTATTAAAGGAGTGGGAATTCCAGACAGATTTGTGGTGCAGGACACCCAGAAAGCTCAGCGTGAGGAGTGCGGTCTGGACACCGAATCTCTCTTCGACATTTTGAGGGAGATGATGAAAAATGTTTAAAAAAGTTTGGCAGATTCAAAAAAAGTAGCTACCTTTGCAGTCCTTTAAGAAGTTAGAGGGCTTATGAGCGCCGATATAGCTCAGTTGGCCAGAGCACGTGATTTGTAATCTCGGGGTCGTGGGTTCGAATCCCTCTATCGGCTCAAAAAGGGGCTTTGACATATTGTAAAGCATATTTTGGGAGGTTCGCATAGTGGCAATTGCGGCGGACTGTAAATCCGCTCCCTCAGGGTTCGGTGGTTCGAGTCCACCACCTCCCACACTTTTATGGTTTGCGGAAGTAGCTCAGTTGGTAGAGCATCAGCCTTCCAAGCTGAGGGTCGCGAGTTCGAACCTCGTTTTCCGCTCCAGATAAAAGCCGGTGTAGCTCAGGGGTAGAGCGCATCCTTGGTAAGGATGAGGTCATGAGTTCAATTCCCATCACCGGCTCCTTTTTTGGGTTTAGTCCCTTTTAAAACGCAACAATTGTTTAAACAATAATAAAAACTATGGCAAAAGAAACATTCCAGAGAACCAAACCGCATGTCAACATCGGTACTATCGGCCACGTTGACCACGGTAAGACCACCCTCACCGCTGCCATCACCAAGGTGCTCGCAGAGCGCGTAAGTGGCAACGCTGACAAGGTGAAGTCCTTCGACCAGATCGACAACGCTCCCGAAGAGAAAGAGCGTGGTATCACCATCAACACCGCTCACGTTGAGTATGAGACTGAAAAACGTCACTATGCTCACGTTGACTGCCCTGGCCACGCCGACTATGTGAAGAACATGGTTACCGGTGCT
>ONXC01000026.1 GCA_900321715.1 uncultured Bacteroidales bacterium
TATTACCATCAACCCGTCGATGTCGGACTTCAGCAATGTCACATACAAGCTCGTGAAGCTGACATCAAAGGAGATGGAGTGGCAGAAGGAGGGCACGACGTATTCTACGGGGACCTGGGGCTCTGATTACCGGCACTTTGTGCGGGGAAAATAGATTCTTCGGCTGAGCCTCAGGAAGACAGATACCCGGTATGGCCGGGTATGACAGAAAAACTGCCGGCATCCGGGAAATGATGTCGCTGACCAGTTCATCCGGCGTGAAATCGCGCCCCACCTTTTCTTTCCAGTCCTCATACTCCTTCAAACGCTTCTTGGCATAGTTGGGAGAATCACCATAGAAAGCAGTCAGGAGACGGACGTAGCGGCGATGAACATACAGGATAACGAAGTAATCGTCACCGTTATCAACGTCCAGCCAGATGCATATACGTCTTCCGTTTCGTCTTTCAGACTGCTCCCAAAAACGCAGACCAAGAGACTCGGTCCGTTCGACGGTCGGACGCGCCCAGGGCATACGTTCACATCTACGGAGATCCGGCAAACGCTCATCTTCTATGTTTCCTTTATGCGTCATGTGATAGAAGGCATAGGGCCTTTCCTGAAATGCAGGATGGTATCTCAGATGTAAGCGATGACTCCCAAATTGAGCCTTGTGAAGCATAAAGTCATGGAAGAACACTTGATATACAGCGTCAATATAGGCAGATTAAAATATCATGTTTCCGGTAGCCATTTTCTTCTTTCGGTAGTTGCGTAACTCGCGCAAAAAGTGTATATTTGTACAACCTGTGATAGGGAGCAACATACTGCGGATTTTTGATCCTGCTTGACGGTATTTTTGATGGCCATTTCAAGTGGTGGCGGAATTCTACGGAAATCTATGGAATTTTATAGCCCCCAAAAGTTACCGCAAAAGTTACCGCAAGCCGTAAAAACCGAAAGTTTAAGCCTTGGAATTTAGAGGATTCCTCAAGCGAATATTTGCCGAATATTGATTGATATTCAATTAGTTGTAGAAGATGGCCAATAAATTAACACAAGGTATGGTAAGTGCTACTATACATCTTGTGGAACGAGGAAGAATATTAGGGGCTTAACTACCTGAAAATAAGCAATTTAAGCGCATCGGGTACGGTTTTTATAGACCGTGCCCGATGGCATTTTAAGGCATTCTAGGGCATACTGAGGAACAATAAGTGAACGCATAACCGGACGCAAAAACAGACGCATTTTTGCAAGAGGAATTATGTGAGACTTGAAAATAGTCCAGCTTTTCATATTTAATTATCATTTGTCAATATTTTAGTTTATATTTGCGGTAAATATTACCGCGATGGCTACAAAAATAAAGAAGATACTTGATCTTACTCCCCGAGATTCAGTGCAGTTTTCCTCCTGGTTGGCCGCACAGGGAATAGACCGGAAGGAGCAGTCACTGTATGTGCGCAGCGGCTGGCTGGAAAGGGTGGCCCAAGGCGTTTACAAGATAGCTGGGAGCAGCCCCACGCTATTTGGCGCTGTTGCCTCATACAACAACCAACTGGGCAAGGCCTGCCACGTTGGGGCGTCCTCCGCGCTGGACCTCCGAGGATACTCTCATTTCGTTTCCATGGGCAAACCCTCTGCCTATCTTTTTACGGATAAGGAATCCCGCTTGCCGGGCTGGTTCGGCTCCGTGGAGTGGGACATGACGGTAAAGTACTTCACCACATCTATTTTCGGCGGAGATACAGGGCTGGAATTATATGACTACAACGGCGCTCAACTGCTCATATCCGGTCCGGAACGAGCGTTCATGGAATGCCTGCACCTATCCCCGGAGCAGTTCTCCCTGCTAGACAGCTATTATGTCATGGAAATGATGACAACACTCCGTCCCGCTCTGGTCCAGCAACTGCTGGAAAAATGCACATCTATCAAGGTGAAACGCCTGTTCCTATACATGGCAGAAAAGGCCGGCCACAACTGGATTCATTCCCTTGACCTCTCCAAAGTGAACCTCGGCAAAGGCATTAGGAACATATCCGCCACCGGGCGTTTCGACAGCAAATATCAGATAATCATCCCAACAGAACTGGCCAACTATGAATAAAGAATACGCAGAGAAAGTGGAAGTCCTCCTTAGGCTTCTTCCTATCGTGATGGACGAGAAGGTCTTCGCCGTCCACGGAGGATCAGCCATCAATCTTTTTGTCCGGGACCTACCACGGTACTCAGTCGATATAGACCTTACCTATATCCCCCTAGAGGGAAGGGAGGAGAGCCTGGAGCACATCAATAACCATCTCATGAGCATTGTCGACAAGGCTAAACGTGCTTTCCACGGCATGCACATCGTTCCAAAGTTGAATACCAGTAAACTTCTCTGCGAATACCAGGGAAAACAGGTCAAAGTCGAAGTCAACCAGACTAAGCGCGGCATCATCGGCGGCAACGTGCAGATGCTTCCGCTATGCAAAAAAGCTCAGGATGAATTCGGTATGTACTGCGAGGCCGAAATTGTGCCTATGACTCTCCTCTACGGCGGCAAGATTGCAGCAGCCCTTTCCCGCCAGCATCCCCGGGACCTATTTGATGTCAAATATATGGAATACCCACTGGCGGAAACTCGTGAGGGCCTTCTGTTCTGCCTCCTTGGAAGCGACCGCCCCCTCCACGAATCCTTCGCCCCCAACCTCATTGATCAGCACGACGCTCTAGCCAATCAGTTCGACGGAATGACCGACGTCCCCTTCACATACGAAGAATTCGAGCAGACTCGCGCCCAACTCATCCAAGACGTTTTCGCCCTGATGACCGCGGCCGACAAATCCTTCCTCGTCAGTTTCGAACAAGGAGAGCCCGACTGGGACAACTTCGACTTCAGCTATTTCAAGGATTACCCTTCTGTCCAATGGAAACTACTGAATCTCCAACATCTTAAGAAACAGAATCCAATCAAATTAACTGCGGAAGCATCAAAGTTACAGTCAGTCTTTGGATAACGCTTTATACTACAGGTGATTAGAGTATAGCTATAAATCTTTGGAAAGAATAAACCAAATATGACATACGAAGAACTAATCGCCGAGAATCAGCGCCTTCGGGAACGTATCCGGGAGTTGGAGCAGGAGAATGCGCGGTTGAAGGGGCTTGATGAGCACGTGCTATCCGAACCGGAAACGCCGGTGTATGGGCTTCGTAGGGCAATGAATGAGGAAGAAAGGGAAGAAGAATTGCAACGCAGGGTGGCACTTTTCAGGAGTCTGTTCCGCGGTCGTGAGGATGTATACGCCAGGAGGTTCGTATCCAGAGATGGTCGGTCCGGCTACAGTCCTGTTTGTAAGAACCGTTGGACCGAAGGCTGTAATAAGAGGTGCGAGGGGTGTTCTATTAGAGAGTTTGCCCTTTTGGACGATGCGGCAATCAGGAGACATCTGCACAAGGATGCTACTGAAACGGACGTCATCGGCATGTATCCCATCCTGGAGGACAATACCTGCTTCTTTCTATGTGCCGATTTCGACGATAAGAACTGCGAGCATGGTTATAGGGACGATGTCCTGTCGTATGTCCACGTCTGTAAGGAATGGGGAATTCCGGCATATATTGAACGGTCGCGATCCGGGAACGGAGCTCATGTATGGATTTTCTTCAGTGAACCGATTATGGCGGCAAAGGCCCGAAAACTGGGATTCGCCATCCTAAGTGCTGCGATGGAAGACAATGTCCGGATGGAAATGAAATCTTATGATCGTTTCTTCCCGAATCAGGACTTCTTGCCTAAAGGAGGATTTGGCAATCTGGTAGCACTGCCGCTGCAAGGACTGGCCAAGCATAATGGAAACAGTTTGTTCGTGGACGAGGATTTCGTCCCATACAAGCATCATTGGACCGTATTGGCTTCTGTTCAAAAGCTATCCGGAACCGAGGTGTCAATAATTCTCTCTCAACACGATAGCCGCCTGGAACTCTCATCCTCATCCGACACCAAACCGTGGGAGACGCCAAAGCCGGACAGACTTTCGTTTGAAGATTTCGACGGCCCGGTTAAATTAATCCGGGCCAATGGCATATATGTGCCGTTAAAATCGGTATCCGGCAAGGTGATTCGGCATCTCAAGGGTCTTGCATCTTTTCGGAATCCAAAATACTATGAGTTGCTGAATGCCCGGAAGCCGTTGTATAACACCCCATCGTTGGTCTGTTGCTATGAGATGAACGATGACTATCTGATGCTGCCCCGCGGATGTGAGGATGCGGTCGTCAATTTGATACAAAGCAATTTCTCAGCTTGGGAGGAGGATAATCAGACCAATCCTGGCCGAAAGATAGATGTTGAGTTTTCTGGAGAGTTGAGGCCGGAACAGGAAGAGGCCGTGCAAAGGATGCTTGCCAGTAATAACGGTGTCTTGGCTGCAACTACCGCTTTCGGCAAAACTGTTACGGCTATCGGTATGATTGCCCGCCGGAGAGTGAATACACTAGTTCTAGTCCATTCCAGGGCTTTGCTGGAGCAATGGAAGAAGGAGTGCGAGCGCTTCCTGGTTATCAACGAGCCGGAGCCGGAAAAGAAGAAAGGTCGCGGACGGAAGAAGGCATATTCTCACATTGGCATCCTTGATGGTAGTCAGAATACGCTGCACGGTATCATAGATGTCGCTGTTTTTAATTCAGCCCTTACCGAAACAGGCGTTAAACCATTTGTTCGGGATTACGGGATGGTCATTGCCGATGAGTGCCAACATTCCGCCGCTCTTGGGTATGAACGCGTGTTGAAATATGTCAACGCCAGTTATGTGTATGGTCTGTCGGCAACTCCGACGCGACAAGATGGGATGACGCCGATTGTCTTCATGCAGTGCGGCCCCATTCGGTTTAAGTCCGATGCCAAAGCTCAAATGGTTCGGCAGTCTTTCTCCCGCGTGCTGGTTCCGAGGTTTACTGCCTATCGGGCGCTGGAAGAGAAGACAGCACTTCAGTATCTTGGTGATCTAGCGAAGGATAAGGCGCGTAATGAACTGATAATTAATGATGTCATTGCTGAACTAAATCAGGGGCGTACGCCCATTATTTTGACTAAGCGTAAGGACCATATCCAACTGTTGGCCGATATGCTTAGACCGCATTGCAAGAATGTCATCATCCTGATGGGTACGGTATCGACTAAGGAGAAACGTTTGGCAATGGAGCGTCTGGAAAACATCCCTGCCGATGAGTCGATGGTCATTGTAGCAACGGGGAAGTTCGTTGGCGAGGGATTCAACTATCCCAGGCTTGATACACTGTTTATTGCTCTTCCGGTTGCATACCCCAATATCGTCCAGCAATATACTGGCCGTTTGCATCGAGATTATGAAGGGAAGACAGAGGTGCGGGTATATGATTACATCGATATTCACGTACCTTCGCTAGCTAATATGTACGGTAAGCGACTGAAGTGTTATGCCCCTATCGGATATGCACAGCAGGTGTCAGATGCGCTGGAGCCGAATCCCCAGAACATTGTTTTCGGACCTTTGGATTATCTTGTGGCCTTGGTGGAGGATGTTGAGTCAGCAAAGTCATCGGTAATGCTCTCCTGCGATACACTGCAGTATGTGAAGGGTCCTTTGGCCAGGGCTATGCAAGCGCTATGCTTACGTGGAGTGGAATGCTCTGTGTTTGTACGTAAAAGCTCTGCCCGTGATGCTGATTTCTCGCGGGCGGGGGTTAAGGTAATACAGCGAGCATCTCGGGTACTACGCGCTGCTATCATTGACCGGTCACGTCTATGGTTTGGCAGTATAGAACTCGCAGGCGACCGCCATAATGCTGATGACAGTGTAATGCGGGCCAACGCCCCTGCAATCGCTTCGGAGATGCTGGGATACCTGTTGGAAGGGGAGTCATAATCTCTCGCTCCTTGTTATCCACGAACAAAAGAAGTATATTTGCATTGTTCTCGCTGAAGAGAATGCGTTCACTTATGGTTTTGAGGTACGCTAATCGGGCCCGGATTTGATGTGTCGAATCGGCATTCTAGGGCATTCTGAGGCATTCTAGGCCCGAATAAACGGACGCATAACCAGACGCAAAACATGAAAATCGGCCTTGTACGCTACCAGAGGCATACTACTCGATTTTTGGAATGAGGAAGAATATTAGCGCAGAATATAAACTGTTCATTATGAATGGTTTATGCAAAATGCCCCGGGTGAATTCACCTGGGGCATTTTGCATAATGTGCTGTAAATAAGAAACTTACATTCAACGGCCTATTTCATATGTGCCTTGAAGAACTTCTTTACCATGCCATCCCAGCCCTTGGGGATGTCGTGGCCCATCTCTGCGTAATAGTGCATTTCCTTTTCTGATGCCGGAGTAAGGGCATTGTTGAAAGGTGCTATGTTGGTGTGAGGAGGGCATGTGACATCCTTCAGGCCCATATTTGCCATGATGGGGCAGGAGATGCGGGTGGCAAGGTTCTTGGTGTCGAAGTAAGACAGGAAAGCATACATCTCATCATCCGTCATGGAGCCCTTGTTGGCCTTTGCGGTGCTTCCGGGCCAGTCTACAATCTGGAAATAATCCGGGAAGTCTCCCATGAATGCAACACCCGGGGCAATGCCGGCAAGCGGACGGGGACTAAGGGCCGCACAGGCATAAGAGAAGGCGCCACCCTGGCTCTTTCCTTCGGCAAAGATATTGTTTAAATCGGCCTCCTCAAGCGTCTCTATGAAGCGGACGGCCTGGACGCAGTCCATGTATGCGCCACGGTAATAGTAATTATCCCTGAGGCCGAAATTGAAGGCAAACCAGTCTCCGTAGATGTTCTTATAATCCTCATCTATGCCGTCCGAGCGCTGGGCCGCAGTACGGTTGTTGATCATCTGGCCGCGGTTGGACATATAGAGCTCTATGAAATCCGATGCTCCTGAAGGGCAGTACATCTTGCCGGAGGGATTCTGGGTATCATAGCCCTCGAAGTGGATGAGGACGGGATATTTCTTTGTGGCCGATGCATCCAGGGGGATTGCAAGGTATGCGTGGATCAGGACCTCCGGTCCGGAGACATTATCCGGAATGGAATTCATCTCCACAAGATACACATTGGTTTTGCCGGGAAGTGCGGTGAGCTTTGGATTCATCTGGACTTTATCTTTAAGCTCAGAGATGGCATCTTCCCAGAAAGCTGTGAAATCATTCTGCATGTCCGGGGCCGATACAATCTCTGTGGGACGGATACCGAAGTCCACGGCGCGGACACTCCTCTTCTGAATTATGCACCGGGCTCTGTAGAAACCGGGCTTGAAGTCATAATCCAGGGTGATCTCCTTGTCTATGGTTGAGCTGGCAGGGACACTTATCTTTCCCAGTTCCAAAGTGGTGAGGGTTTCCTTCTTGTCCGTGAGAACCTTTACGGACAGCTCATCATTTACGGTGACCTGGTTCCTGTTCTCAATCTTGAGAACAAACTGAGGCTTTGAATCAAATATGAAGTTGTTGTCCGGAACCGGTGCCGTGGCCACTAGCGCACTGAGGGATGAAGGGTCCACAATGGGCTCATCATCGTCGGCCGCAGGCGCAGGGGTGCAGGAGAAAGCAAAAGCCACCGCAAGGAAGGCCGATACAAAGATGCCTAATAGTTTCTTTATCATAGTTTCGAAGTTTTATACGGTAAAAATAATAATTCTTCTGCACAAATCAAGGTTTTTTTGTAGCTTTGTAACATACTAAAAGCACTGAAATGAGTTACACAGCTTCTCCGGAGCGCTATAGCTCCATGCAGTACCGCCGCTGCGGCAGGTCCGGTATAGACATACCCGCCATCACCCTTGGCCTGTGGCAGAACTTTGGAACGGAAACGCCCTTTGAGCGTATCCAGGAGATGGCGCACTATGCCTTCGACCAGGGAATCTGCCACTTTGACCTTGCCAACAACTACGGTCCTGAGCCCGGCGCCGCGGAGGAAAACTTCGGGAAGCTCCTCACTTCCTCCTTCAAACCGTACAGGGATGAACTATTCATCTCCACCAAAGCCGGCTACCTCATGTGGCCCGGTCCTTACGGGGAATGGGGATCCCGCAAGTATCTCATCTCCAGCCTGGACCAGAGCCTAAGGCGTATGAAGCTGGATTACGTGGACCTTTTCTATACCCACAGGTATGACCCCCGCACACCCCTGGACGAAACCCTCCAGGCCCTTGTGGACATAGTGCACCAGGGAAAGGCCCTCTACGTAGGCGTATCCCGCTACCCCAAGCAGGCCGCCGTGTACGCATATAATTATCTGATCTCCCACGAGACCCCCTGCCTTCTGTTCCAGGACCGTTACAACATCATAGACCGTAATCCTGAACGCGAGGACCTTGTGTCCCTTGCCGGAGAGGCCGGGGCCGGCTTCATCCCCTTCTCTCCCCTGCAGCAGGGCCTCCTCAGTGACCGCTACCTTGACGGCGGCATCCCCTCCGGTTCACGTATGTCGCGCAGCGGCTCCCTTCGGCCCGAAACCCTTACCCAGACAATGCTGGAGGCACTTCGGGGCCTCAGGGAAATAGCCCGCGGCCGCGGCCAGACCCTTGCCCAGATGTCACTTGCGTGGCTCCTTGCAAAGCCCCACATCACATCAGTGCTGCTGGGTGCAAGTTCAGTAAAACAGCTTTCAGAGGATCTTGGTGCCCTCAATAACACCACCTTCTCAACAGAAGAGCTGGCCGCAATAGACCAGCTCTCAAAACCCATTCAGATTAAAGACAGGGTGTAAAGGGTTCATCGGCCAGTTTCAGGAGATACTGCCCGTACTGGTTCTTTGCCATGGGGGCGGCAATCTCGCGCAGTTTTTGGGCCGATATCCATCCCTTGCTGAATCCTATCCCTTCCAGGCAGGCAACCTTGAGGCCCTGACGCTTCTCTATGGTTTCAATGTAGATTGAGGCCTCGGCAAGGGAGTCGTGGGTGCCGGTGTCAAGCCAGGCAAAGCCACGGCCAAGGGTCTGGACTTTAAGAAGGCCCTCATTCAGGAAAGCCTGGTTGACGGATGTTATTTCAAGTTCTCCGCGGGCCGATGGCTTTATAGTTGCGGCCACATCTACCACCTTGTTGGGGTAGAAATACAGGCCCACCACGGCGTAGTTGCTCTTTGGCTTTGCGGGCTTCTCCTCAATTGAAAGGCAGTTTCCGTCCCTGTCAAATTCTGCAACACCGTATCGCTGGGGCTCGCTTACCCAGTAGCCAAAGACAGTGGCCCTGCCATCATCCTCGGCGGTTCTAACAGCCTCCGTAAGAAGGCCCGTGAAGCCTGCGCCGTGGAAGATATTGTCTCCAAGCACAAGGCAAACTGAATCATTGCCGATAAACTCCTTACCTATTATGAAGGCCTGAGCCAGGCCGTCCGGGGAGGGCTGCTCTGCATACTGGAGGTTGATTCCAAAATTGGATCCATCCCCAAGCAGGCGCTGGAACGCCGGAAGGTCCTGGGGCGTTGAAATGACAAGGATATCCCTTATCCCGGCAAGCATGAGCGCGCTTATGGGATAGTACACCATAGGTTTGTCGTAGATAGGCAGAAGCTGCTTGCTAACGCCCTTGGTGATAGGATAGAGGCGCGTTCCCGAGCCTCCCGCCAGAACAATTCCTTTCATCTGTTATATCAGTTTGGTATGCAAATATAGGCCATTAGCGGCTCTTTTCCAAAAGGTAGTGCCTGCGTTCCTCTTCAGGGAACCTCTCTATGGCGTAACGGAGCATGGTGCGGGGCATCTGTGATACGCGGGGCTGCAACCAGGACTCCAGGGCGGGCTTGTCGCGCTTTCCGGCCTCCCTCAGGAGCCATCCTACGGCCTTGTGGATAAGGTCATGGGGATGGTGGAGGAGGATATCGGCAATCTGGAAAGTATCCGTTAGCTGGCCGCTGCGGATGAAGGTCATGGTGCTCACTATGCCTATTCTCTGCTCCCAGATGGTGCGGCCGTTACGGGCAAGGTCATATAGAAGGGAGCGGTCTTCCTTGTCCAGAAGCCACTGCCCCAGAAGCGGATAGCAGCTGAGGTCCACAAGGTCCCAGTTGTTGATCCAGGCTGTGTGGGAGAGGTAGAAGTCAATGCACTGCTGTTTCGTCACCCCATGTTCCGCTACCGTCACCCCCTTTTCCGCTGCCGTCACCCCCGACCTGATCGGGGGTCTCTTCCCGGCGTGGGAAAAGACCTCCACCAGGGCAAGGAGGGCGGCCAGACGGACCTCGTGATAAGGGCTGGTAATGCACTCCTCAAGGTCCTGGAAGCTTACGGAGCGCCAGCACTCCTTCACCACGGCGCGGGTGACGGGGACCTTGATTCCAAGGAACTTGTCCCCTTCCCCGTACTGGCCGGGGCCGGTCTTGAAAAAGCGGGAGAGGCCGGGGACCTCGGAAGGATCGGCCTTGGAAAGCATCCTTGTCAGGAGAACATTCATAGTTTCTTTGCAAGCATCACGGCTGCGGCGCCAACGGCAACGGCCATAGCGCACACAATGGCTTCAAGCATCGCCATACTCACTGAATCCATCAGGAGCACGGCGCTTGCATCCACCAGGAAATGAATGAGGATAGCAGCCGGGAACAGCCACAGCCACTTGCCGCCCTTACGCACTGCCGTCCATACAAACACGGACAGTCCCACCTGGAGAATTATGGCCGATGCCCTCTCCCAGACACCTGTAAGGAATGTTCCGGGAGTGGAGGTTTCAAACTGCGCGAATGTTCCCTGCATCTGGGCCTGGGCTTCGGCGGGGAGGGCGGAAAGGATAGTATCGGCCTGTCCAAGATTGATCATTGAGGCAATGATAAGATTGGAAACCATGGAAAACCCGAAGATGATGAGCATCTCAATGCCGCCGTGACCTATTCCGTATGCAACCGCGGTCTTGGCGCCTGACGGCTCATCCTTCAGGAGGAACTTCATTGCCAGGAAGCGGCCGGTCTCCTCAAAGATTCCGGCAGCAAGGCCGCCGTAAAGCTTCAGCACCACCTGATGCATGATGGTCTCCAGAACCAGGGCGAAGAGCACAAATACACCGGCACCGATGAGGATGGTCCGCACCTTTACATCATACTTTTTCACCATCCACCAGCTCAGGAGAATGGGCACGGCTATGCCAAAGATTGCACAGATTGCAATTGTTATGAGTGAACTGACAGGAACCATATGCTATAATTGTTTCAATGCTTTGGATAACTGGTCCGGGCAGCTGGTGCCGCGGCCCTTGCAGTTGATGCCTTCAAGGCGGGAGATTATATCGGCCTTATTCATCCCCTGAATGAGAGCGCCTATTCCCTGAAGGTTTCCGTGGCAGCCGCCGGTGTAGCGGACGCTTTTTACCACGTCCCCTTCAAGTTCAATGTCTATCTGACGGGAACAGACTACGCTGCTGGTCTGGAAGGAGGCCCTTCTGATGCCGCCTTCTGTCTGGTCTGAGATTTTTGTTACTTCAAACATACTATTTCTACGTTTCTGGTGCGGGTGATGTGACTTTTTTCGGCACATCACCAGCACTTTCGGCCCCTTTCTGCGGGTGATGTGACTTTTTCTGGCACATCTCCAGCACTTTTAGCCACTTCCTGCGGGTGATGTGACTTTTTTCGGCACATCACCGGCACCTTCGGCCCTTTTCTGCGGGTGATGTGACTTTTTTCGGCACATCACCGGCACTTTTAGTCCTTTTCTGCGGGTGATGTGACTTTTTTCAGCACATCACCGGCACTTTTGGCCCCTTTCTGCGGGTGATGTGACTTTTTTCGGCACACCACCGGCACTTTTGGCCCCTTTCTGCGGGTGATGTGACTTTTTTCGGCACATCACCGGCACCTTCGGCCCTTTTCTGCGGGTGATGTGACTTTTTTCGGCACATCACCGGC
>ONXC01000012.1 GCA_900321715.1 uncultured Bacteroidales bacterium
CATCACCTTGTTCTGTTTGGCGGTATATACTTCCCGGACTTCATCTCCCAATCCTCCGCCGCAGGGAAGCATCTTTTCCAACGGAAGCCAGCCCTTGAATTCTTCCCGGGCTTCCATGGAGAAAATACGGGTATATCCCCAGTCCCCCTCCTTTTTTGTAATGGTAAGCGGGATTGGATTGTTGTGTGGCCCGGTCCAATACAGCAGACGGGCCTTTTTGTCAAATTCTTTGTATCCCGGTTTTGGGGAACAGGTTATATTCACAACCACAGGAGAGCCATCTGACGGCTCCTTGTGCATCTGAACGGGGTCATAGGTGATATACTTCTCAGCGCTTCCGCAGGAAGCAACCACCGTGGCTACAAATGCCAGGATAAAAGTCTTTAACAGTTTCATAACTTATAAATTAATTGCCCGTGCTGATGTACTGAAGGGCGCGGTCAAGCTGGGTGTCCTTGCCGGGGTTTACGTTCAGGAAAAGGGTGCAGTCATCTACGAATGCGCCGATCACGTACTCAATGTCTTATTTGATGTCCAATGTCTTATTTGATGTCTCTTAAATTCATATCTCTCTGAATTAATTCAGGTACAAAGATAGTGAATGTTAGTGATATTTCTAGAAGCACGGTAAGGCAGATGACAACGATTCTTCATATCCGTTTTTGCTAAGTATTTAATTATTAGCTATTTACGCAATTTACTCCCGGTGATTATGCTGGGAGCAAAACACATAAGTGGCTGTGTTACAACTATTTAAAGAAAACGGCATTTCTTCTCCAGTGCCCAAAACGGCAACAAGAAGCACAATTACCTATCTTTAAAAGAATTGTCCGTTAGGTTTAAAGGAATTGTACCCGTGCCGATGGGGATGTTGTAGTACCTTTAACGCATAAATGGATATTATTTAATTAAAACCGATATGAAAAAAGCGTATTTATTTTTGCTTCTGGCGGGCGTAATGTTTGCCTGCACCGCCCCTGTCCAGCCTGAACAAAAGCCTGACAACCAGGATGAGCAGAATCCTGGCGGAGACACAAACTCCGGAGACGACACCAATCCCGGAGGCGGCGACAAACCCGGTGATAACACTCCGGATTTCTCCCCCGAACCCTGGTATGAAACCAACTACTGGGAGCGTACAGACCGCGAGAAAATGGGCCTCAGGGGTCCTGTGAAGAGTTGGGTGGGTGTAAACTGGAGTTATCCTACCATTTATACATTCGACCGTGAGGGCCATCTTATTTCAGAAAGGAGTACCGGCAACGAAAAATGGGATAAACTTACCCTTTACACTTATGACGATAAAGGCCGGCTCATAAAGTCCGAAAGTTGCACTCACGTAGGAAAGGATGAGAATGAACTGCCGGATTACAATCCTGCCAACAACCCCGATTATGATTGGGCCGGCCGTGAGGTTTATGAATTTGAATATAACAACCCTGGGAAATATGTACTTGTGAGTCCTGATATTAATGGCTTCCGTAGCCGTGGTTTCTGCTCCCAGGGAGACCCTCGCGAAAGTATTTCTCCTATCGTCAAGGATTTATCGGCCATCAAATACTACTATATCAATTACGCCTACGAATCAATCGGCCACATTGACACAGACTATATCTTTGAAGGAGACGTTATGTCCGTATATTCCCACTCCTACGACCGTGAGGTGGTAACAGACTGGATTATTGACGAATACACCCTGTATGATGACGACGGTAATATCATAGGCGGCGGCTATTCCGGAAAACACGAAGGCGATATCATTCCCGAGACTATAAATGATTATACTCTCACAGGCTGCGTCTATAAGAATAATTACCCTTATTCCTTTATGGATGAGCGCTTTGGAGGTGTTACTTCAGTTACCTGGGCCGATAACGGTATGCCCCTAAGGATTGAAGGAACTGACGGCATTACGGAATACTATCCCGGCAAGCGCCATATCAATATCAAGAAATGGACTTGTGCCCCCGGCAAGCCCGCAGACCTCCTTCTGGGTTTCTCTTACTGGTATGAATATACTATCGATGAGAATGAAGAGTATGCCGGTTATCACGAAAGCCTGATGGAGGACGACAGCCGCATCCGTGAATTCAAATGGTACGACTACGTCTATGACAGTTATGGCAACTGGACGCAGTATACGTATGACCAAGAGGCTGTTTTCGCCGCAGGTACAGACGGAAAGAGCACCTACACCATCAAGCGACAGATAGAATACTTCTAGCGGGAATTGCGTATCTTTGCCCTGATGAAGTACCTGGGAGCCATAGTATCGGCCCTCATCCTTGTGTCCTGCATCCCGGAGGAAACTCCGGGGCAGGCGCTTGGAGAGGTGGACGGCGTGCCGCTTTACAAGATGACCGTAGAGCGGCTGCCGGACCTTCCAAAGCCCCGGGGCGGGCAGCACACGATGCTCCTTGGAGAAGAACTGACGGTCCTTGGCGGCATCACGGACGGATTTGTGCTGGAGCCCACCATTTGTTATCTTAAGGACGGCGCATGGCACCAGGTCCCTATGAAATACCCCCACTACTACGGCTTCACAACCCTCCTCCAGGACGGCAGCGTGATGCTGGGAGGCGGCTGCTCGGAGAACTTCGGCATAGGCCAGAGCTGGGGCGTTGAGATATACAATCCCTCCACGCATACAACCAAGGCCGTGGGGATTATGGACCGGAAAAGGGCTGGGACATCGGCCTCAGTCTTATCTGACGGGCGGGTTGTCATTTCCGGCAACTGGTACGCCGAAGACGCCATTGAGATATATGAACCCGGCAAAGGGTTCTCCTTTATCAAGGAGCCGGCCGTTCAGCGCGCCTATCCGCACATCCTTCCCATTTCGCCGGACAACGCCCTTATCTTCAGTTCGGAAGACACCCACGGCAACTTTATGCAGGACATCGTAGACCAGTTAAGCGGGGAACCCCTCACGGAACCCCTGCTGAAAGAGTGGAACATCCTGCCATATATGGTCAATCCTACATCGGCCGATGACATCAGGACGGGCGAATATGCGTATCTTCTTCCGGCCAGCCGCCAGGAAGACGGCCAGGCGGGCATCATCCGCATTTCCGACGGCCGCTTCAGCCTGCTGGAGACTGAGCACCCGCTGCCAGCGTCGCTGCCAGACGGAGAACCCCTTGTCTGGATGCACAGCCTGCAGGTAGACCGGGCCTCGCGGTCGGTCTGGATGTATGCACTTTCCGGCAAAGGGCGCTTTGCTGCGGCAAAGATTGGCTATGATCCCATATTTGAAGGCGGAAAAGCCACGCTGGAGATGTTTCTGGCCGATAAACCCGGCGGCGGGTCCTTTTTCAACAACACCCCCAGGCTGCTTGAAGGAGGCCGGATTGTGCTTGCAGGAGGCGTATTGTCCGGCGCCCGGGACAACAGCAACTTTGAGGCAGCCGCCGAAGTATGGCTGTTCCATACTGCGGCGCCGGCAAAGGATGCTTCCCTCTGGTGGTGGATACTTTCCATAGCAGGTCTGGCAGCCGCACTGGCCGCAGTATGGGCGTTCCAAAGAAAACGCCGGAATGAGAAGGAAGTTGAAGACCCGACCAAACTTGAAAGGAATGACCTCCAGACACGCATAACCGACCTTGTTGAGGAAAAACAACTCTTCCTCATCAAGGATCTGAAGATTACGGATATCGCCCGGGAACTTGGCACAAATGCCACCTATATATCGGCCTGCATCAACGGCCAAATGGGCATTTCATTCCCGGAATTCATCTCAAGGTACCGGGTTGAATATGCCCTTAAACTGATGCAGGAGCACCCCGAAATGTCTTCAGTAGAGGTTTGGGAGGCGTCCGGCTTCAACAACGAGAAAACCTTCTTCCGGCGCTTCCGTTCGCAGACAGGTATGACCCCCGCCGAATGGAAAAAACAGAATCTAACTAAATAGCGCGCGGAATTTTTCAAGGCGCTTCATTACCTTGAAGACCAGCCAGTCCGGGAAATGGCGGAAAAATGGAATGGAGAGATGATTGATAAGCCCCGGCATACAGGTTTTCTTCTTCCTGAACATCCTCTTCAGGGCCTTTGACGCCAGTTTTTCAGGCGGAAGGCTTATGCCAAGGCGCACAAACAGGCGGCGAAGCTTTGGCGACAGCCCGTACAACCCCGTATCCACGGCTCCGGGAGTTGCCACGGTAACGCCAACGCCCATGGGCCTGAATTCATACCAGATGGACTTGGAGAAGCTGTAGATATACGTCTTGGTGGCAATATATGTATGGATGCCGGGGAATTCCATCCATCGGCACAGGGAAGACATATTGAGGATGTATCCGCTCTTTCTTTTACACATATCGGCCCCAAAGAGGCGGCAAAGACCGGTTACGGTCACAACGTGGAGCATGACCATAGCCTCAACCTTCTCCGGCGGAGTGTCACAGAGGGCGTCGAAAAAGAAAAAGCCGGCGTTATTGATGAGGATGTCTATGGCAAGATCCTCCTTTTGGGCATAATCGTAGACAGTGCGGGCAGCATCCTCCCTGGCTAGGTCACAGTAGAAAGGCCAGGTCCTGACCCCGTAGGATTGGCTTATTTCCTTTGCTGCATCTTCCAGTTCCTTCACCTGATTGGAGACCATCAGGATGTCACAGGAATAATCCCTGGCGAGAATGATTGAATACTGAAGGCCGATCCCGCTGCTTGCCCCCGTCACCAGAGCCGTCATAATAAGTTGTTAAGTAAGGAAAGAATCTGTGAGGGGGCTATCCAGGGGCCGATTCCAAGGGTTGAGGATATCTTGGAGACGGAGTCCGTGAAAAAAGGCGCGGCACCCCAGAAATGCGGAGCAAGGACACCGGGAATCTGCCGGAAGTTCTCTACCCGGGCATCCACGGTGAGGCCATGATTCTCAAGGAAACGAAGGAGGTTCTCCGTATTTACCACGGGGACAACGTCATCGGCCTTGTTGTGAACCAGGGTAATGTTTTCATTGAGCCAGGGCGCCCATCCGCGGCAGAGTCTCTCACTGTCCATTGCCTTAAGGAACTTCCTGGATATCTCGCTGTCCGGATCCAGAAGCTCCGGGGTCACAAGGTCACTGAGACTGGTTGTCCCTATCAGTTCCCTCAGTTTAAGCGCGTTATAATCCCCGGATAAAAACCACTGGTCTATATGGCTCAGAAGTGGCTCCCTGAACATCTTTTCAAGCGGGATGCTCAGCTTATAGAACTCGTTATACGCCAGTAGCACGCTTATTACGGTATCCGGCAGGGAAGCCACTCCGGATGAGACCAGAAAACGGTATGTGGCCGATACATCATACAGTCCGCCGCCAGCCAATGTGCGGGTGAAACGAATCTCAGGGTGCTTCTGAGTAGCAATCTTAAGCGCGGCAACTGCCACCTGCCCGCCCTGGGAGTAACCAAGGTTGAATATAACCTGGTCCCAGGAATAGCCCATATCGGCAAGAAGTGTCCTGGCGGCAATAAGGGCGTCAATGCTGGCTTCTCCGTTTGTATCGGCAAGACCGTAGGCCTGATGCTTTCCCGCCGTTGCACCAAAGCCGTAATAGTCGGCCGATATTGAAATGAGACCGCTTCCCACCATCATCTTCTGGACGGTAAGTTCACCCTGGGAGGGGCATTCGTCGTTCACATAGATGGTGATGTGATTGTAGAGGAAAAGGCCCCTGGCGGGCTTCTCCGGGGTTATCTCATCTCCTATCACTATGGCTCCGGACAGCGTTACAGGCTTACCGTAAGGGTCTTTGGACGGATACTCAAAGTTATAAGCCGTACAATTATTATCCTCATACCTTATGGTGTCTGTGATGCGGGCCGGCGGGAGATTCTGCGCCTGAACTTCCCCCTCGGGCGTAACAGGATTGGCGCGGCTACATGAAACCGCGCCAATTATAATAAGTGCAAATTTTAGAAGCCTCTTCACTACAGAGTTTTCACAATCTTGTCAAGGGGCTTCCGCTCTGAGTGAAGTTCCGTGGGACTGCCTTCTCCCTCTGCGGGATGACCTATTGCAAGGAGGGCATAGATGCCGTGACCCTGAGTTTCGGGAAGGGCCTCACGCACCTTGCTTGGATCGAAATCCCAAATCCACATATTTGCAAGGCCGGCATCCGTTGCCGTAAGCATAAGATGGGTAAGGAGAATAGCGGCATCTGTCTTGGCGGCATTCACGCCGTCGCTTTCACGCACCCAGGCCTCTTCATTGCGGCAGCCAACGATAAGCACCACAGGGGCGCCATAGCAGGGGTGAACGGTGTGGAGGCGGGCCAGGGCTTCCTCGCTTTTGACAACCCAGATGCGGGTGGGCTGGTTGTTCCCGGCCGAAGGAGCCAGACGCCCTGCTTCAAGGATCATCTGAAGTTTTGACTCCTGAACCGGATAACTGCTGAATGAATGGCAGGAATACCGGCTTTCCAGGATTTGCATAAAGGCGTCGGAGCCATAGTGGTACTTTGTGATTTTGTTCTCCACGTCTGAGAAAGCAGCGCGGTTCTTGGTTTTGTCAACGTCGAAAATCCGACTCAGTAGACTCTTCTTTGCCATATGCTTTAGTGTATTGATTATCCGGTTACAAATATACTTTTTTAGAGAAAGAAATCAAAACGCGCTATTTGAACAGCGCCTTCACAAGGGCAGGGATATCGGCCACTTTCACTATCTCAATGCCCTCCGGCTTTGTATCAAAATGGGTGTACGAGCTCACGAAAATCTTCTTGAAACCCAGCCTGGCGGCCTCTACGGCACGCCTTGCGGCCTGGGAGACGGGGCGGATTTCTCCGCTGAGGCCAACTTCGCCGGCAAAGCAGATATCGGCCTTTATGGGGTAGTCAAAATTGGAGGAGAGCACGGCGCAGATGACGGCTAGGTCTGCGGCAGGGTCCGTGATTCTGAGGCCGCCGGCCATATTGAGGAACACGTCCTTCTGGCCAAGTTTGAAGCCCGCACGGCGCTCCAGCACTGCCAGAAGCATATTGAGACGCCTAACGTCAAAGCCGGTGGCGCTGCGCTGGGCGGTTCCGTAGACGGCGCTTGATGCAAGGGCCTGCACCTCAAAGAGGAAAGGCCTGTTTCCGTCCAGCATGGCCGATATTGCCGTGCCGGAAAGGCCTTCCTCATGCATGGGAATGAGCATCTCCGAGGGGTTTTCAACCTCCCTGAGGCCGGTACCGGTCATTTCAAAGACGGCCAGCTCAGAGGTGCTTCCAAAGCGGTTTTTGATGCTGCGGAGGACGCGATATGCCCCGCGGTTCTCACCCTCGAACTGCAGCACCACATCCACAATATGCTCCAGGATCTTGGGGCCGGCAATGGTGCCTTCCTTTGTTATATGGCCAATCAGGATTACCGGGATGCCGGAACCCTTTGCAAAGCGCAGAAGCTGCGCTGCAACCTCCTTGATCTGGCTCACGCTGCCGGCGGTGGAGTCCACCGTTTGGCAGTACATTGTCTGGACAGAATCCACTATCATGAGGTCAGGAGCCACCTCCTGGGCCTGCTTGAGGATTTCCGCCATGTCCGTTTCACTGTAGATGAGGCAGTTGGAGCAGTCTCCGCCAAGTCTGTCGGCCCTCATCTTAACCTGCTTTACAGACTCCTCGCCGGTGACGTAGAGAGTCTTCAGGTCTGGTCTTTTGAGGGGAAGCTGCAGGGAAAGGGTACTTTTGCCGATTCCCGGCTCTCCGCCCATGAGCACCAGGCTTCCTTTCACGATGCCACCGCCAAGAAGGCGGTCCACCTCATGGCTGCCAAGGGACAGGCGGTCCTCCTGGGCCGTGGACACATCCTTTAGGGGCATTGGCTTTGCACCAGCGCCCGGGACGCTCACAGAGGCCTTTTTGCCCGTTACAACTTCCTTTTCCACCATAGTGTTCCACTCCCCGCAGGCGGGGCAGCGCCCCATCCACTTGGAGTACTCGTTTCCGCAATTTGAGCAGAACCACAGAGTCTTTGTCTTACTGCTTACTGTAGCCATACAGACACAAATATACAAAAAATCCCGGGGCTTTCGCTCCGGGATTTTGTTTTTGAAGGTGAAGCTTACTTCTTGATAGCCTCAACAGCTGCATCTGCGGCGGCGTTGATACCCTCAACGGCCTTCTCGGTGGCAGCGTCCTTAACGGCCTCAACAGCCTCATTGGCAGCAGCCTCAACGGCGCTCTCTTCTTCGACAGCCTCGGTGGCGGCAGCCTCTGCGGGAGCGGCCTCGGACTTCTTGCTTGCGTTGTTACCGCAAGAAACTGCAGCAGCCATAAGGGCTACGATAGCAGCAGACATAAATACTTTCTTCATAGTACTAATTATTTAAAGTTAACTTTGGTGTCTTTACACTACTGGGCGCAAAATTATAATTAAATTTTTTAATATCAAAGATTTTTTTGAGAAAAGTGGCTGAGGTACAATATTTGAGACGACTGACGGCGCTATGAAAAAGACGAATCTCACATCAAAGGACTTAGTCAAGTATGAAAGCAACTACTCAGAAGGCGCTTTCTGGAACAAAGTCAAGAAGATAGCCTCAAGGGCCGGCATCAAGACAGTGTACTACGCCCTGGTGCTTTACTACACCCTTGCAGACCCCGCCACCCCCGCAAAATACAAGGCCGTAATAACGGGAGCGCTGGGTTATTTCATCCTTCCTTTCGATTTGTTACCGGACCTTCTCCCCTTCGCCGGCCTGGCCGATGACTGGGCGGCCCTTGTGGCGGCTGTAGCCTATGTTGCATCGGCCATAACCCCTTCCATAAAAGAAAAAGCCCGCACCAAGGTGAATTCCTGGTTTGGGCATGTGGAGGATTCTTCGCTGGGGGACCTTCGTTAGTCCTTGACAATAAGGGCCGAAGCCCATACCTCGCAGCCTTCGCATCGGCCCACAAAACCTAATTTCTCGGTGGTGGTGGCCTTTATGGACACATGGTCGGCCGATACTCCAAGGATGGGCGCTAGGGTTTCACGCATAGTGCCAATGTGCGGGGCCAGTTTGGGCCTCTGGAGAGCTATGGTGATGTCCACGTTGCCAACTTTGTAGCGTCTGGTGTGGACCAGGTCCACTACCTTTTTCAGGAGGATCTTACTGTCCACCCCCTTCCATTCATCGGAAGTGTCCGGGAAAAGATGGCCGATATCTCCAAGCGCCAGGCACCCAAGAAGGGCATCACAAAGCGCATGGATGGCCACATCCCCGTCAGAGTGTGCCACAAAGCCGTTTTCCGAAGGGATCTGCACGCCGCCAAGCCACATGGGCAGACCCGGCGCTATTGCGTGCACGTCATATCCGTTTCCTATTCTTATATCCATAGATGCAAAGTTACGCCTTTTCATTGATATTCCAACTCCACCCCTTTATTGTTCTCCCCTGGTGGTGCGAGCTAAATCGCTGGCTACTAAGCGTTTACAGAAGTGTCTACCAGAACTTATTCTGGTAGACACTTCTGTAACAACCTGATTGATAATTAATTAACCTCCACCACAAAAGCGGCCTCTAGAATGCGTAGATGACAATGTAGAACATCATCACGGCGGTGCAGATGAGTTTGGCGCCGGTTCCAAAGATAAAGCCCAGGAATGCTCCAAAGGCCGATTTCAGTGATGTTCCGGTATCTTTTCCTGCAAAGACAAGTTCTGCGATGAATGCTCCCAGCAGGGACCCCAAGATCATCCCAATAGGGGGATAGATAAGGCCCACGAAAAGACCTGCTATTGCGCCCCAGCCTCCGTATTTACTGCCGCCGGTAAGTTTTGTGAAATATGCCGGGACAATGTAATCCAGAATACTGATTACAATCACAATACCAAGCCACACAAGGAGCAAGGTGGTAGAGAATGGTTCTCCGGCGGCATTGGTGCCTGAGCCCCAGATGTAAAGGAGCAGCATTCCAAACCAGCTGAGGGGCGGCCCGGGAAGGCCCGGAGCCACGCTGCCCACAATTCCTACTACGCCAAGAATGATGGCGGCTATTGCAATAAACGTTTCCATAGCACAAAAATATTCATTATCTTTGATGAAACAAAAAACGTGCAGAAACTATGTTTGCAAAGGAAGTTTATGTAAGAAGGCGTGAAACGCTGCTTCAGAAAATGCGTGAGGCCGGGCAAAGCGGTCTTATTCTTTTTATAGGTAACGCAGAGGCCCCCGCCCAGTACCGGGACAATTGCTATAAATGGCGTCAGGACAGCACCTGGCTGTATTATTTTGGCCTGGACGAGCCCAATATGGCGGCTGTCCTTAGCATAGATTCCGGCAACCAGGCCATCTTTGCAAACGACGTTGACATTGATGATATTATCTGGATGGGACCACAGGAATCCGTGGCCTCAAAGGCTGCCTCGGTTGGTATTCTGAAGACCGCGCCTTATGACAATCTGGCAGGATGGCTCAAGGAAAACGTCAAGGGCCGCACCGTCCATATCATCCCTCCGTCCAGGTATTACAATACCCTCAAGCTTATGGAACTTCTTGGCTGCGCACGCGTAGACAAGAGGGTTTCAGAAGCCCTTGTGAGGGCAATAGTATCTCAGCGCCTTGTCAAGGAAGACATTGAGATAGCCGCCATTGACGAGGCCTGCGCCCTTGGCTATGAGATGCATTCCGTAGGCCGGGATTCCATCAAGCCCGGTATCCTGGAGCAGGAAATTGTGGGTAAGATGGAAGGCGTAACCCTTTCAAAGGGCTGGGGCGTTTCTTTCCCCACCATCCTTACCCAGCACGGAGAAACCCTTCACAACCACCTTCACGACAAAATTATCGAGCCCGGAAAACTAATGGTCATTGATGCCGGTGCAGAGAGTAATCTCCACTACGCATCGGATTTCACCCGCACGTATCCAACTTCCGGAAAGTTCACGGCCAGGCAGAGGGATGTATACCAGATTGTATATGAGTGCAATGAACTGGCATTCAGCCTTACAAAACCCGGCACCACTTACCGTGACGTCCACCTTGCCGTAGCACGCAAGATGCTTGACGGCCTCCAGGCCCTGGACCTGGTCCACGGAGACCTTGACGAGATGGTTGCCTGTGGCATAGCTGGCCTGTTCCAGCCTCACGGCCTTGGACACAATATGGGCCTTGACGTGCATGATATGGAGGACCTTGGAGAGAATCTGGTAGGTTATGACCCGGACCAGACGCGTGCAAAGCAGTTGGGCCTTGGCTCTCTCCGTATGGCCCGCCGCCTTGTCCCTGGCCACGTAATCACCGATGAACCAGGCATTTACTTCATTCCTGCCCTCATAGAAAAGTTCAAGAAAGAAGGCCTTGGAAAGGACTTTGTGAACTACGCCAAACTTGAAGGTTACTATGACTTTGGCGGCATCCGCCTGGAAGATGACGTTCTGGTAACTTCCACCGGCGCCCGCCGTCTTGGTCCCAAGCGCCTTCCCATTGCTCCGGACGATGTTGAGGCCGCAATGGCAAAATAGTTTTGGTGGAGGTTAAATAGCTGTCAGTCAAATCATTACAAAAGTTTCTACCAGAACTTTTTCTGGTAGAAACTTTTGTAAACGCCTGACAGTAAACACATTAAGCCCCACCGCAAGGGGAGAACAATAATAGGGGGTTATTTACGGATAATTTCAACCTCGCCGCGAAGGCCCAGCTTGATGATCTGGGAGGCGCGGCCGGTGCTCTGGGTATCCACGGACGGGGGCACCACAAAATCCACAGCATCCTTGATCTCCTGGGGAATCTCGGAGAAGCGCTGAGGCGTGGGATCTCCTGAGATATTGGCCGATGTACTCACCAGCGGACGGCCAAGTTTATAGGCCACCTGCTTGCACCAATCGGCCATAGGGATACGTATACCCACGCTTCCGTCCTCTGCCACGGCGTTCCAGGCAAGGTGCCAGCGGTCCCCGGGCTCTTCCGGTTTTCCTGCGATTGCAGCGGGGTAGATGATGGTCATGGGGGCATCGTTCACCTCCACAAGGTCTACGGCGATGGAAGGAATCTGCTTCACGTATTTTGCAACCATGTCAAGGTCGCTGGCAAGGAGCACCAGGGACTTTGAATCCGGACGGCGCTTGATCTCAAATATCTTGGCAACAGCTGCGGGATTTGTTGCGTCGCAGCCAAGGCCCCAGACAGTGTCTGTGGGATAAAGGATGGTGCCGCCTTCACGGAGTACGCGGAGGGCCTCACCTAGAATTTCTTCCGGCTTCATTGAACTGTACTATTACTGGATAATGGTCTGAAAATTTCACTTTGTCAATGCGATAACTTACCGCATCAAGGTCCCTGGGATAAAGGACGTAGTCAAGCCTGAGGAGCGGCCACAGGGCACTGTAGGTGGCCCCAAAGCCTTTCCCGGCCCTCATAAAACTGTCTTTCCGGCCGCGGATGAGGCGGAAGTAGGTGTAGGACAGAGGGGTGTCGTTGAAGTCTCCGGCCACAATTGAATTGACAGGGGCGGAGTCTATGCCCCTGAGAACCTTTGCCACTTGCCGGGGACGCTCCGTGATGGAGCGGCGGAGTTTACGCTCCGTCTCCTCAACGTCCTTTTTCACAATACCGGGCAGGGAGATGTTGTAGCTCTCAAAATGGCAGTTGTATACGCGGAGGGTGGCGCTGTCAAGGGGGATATCGGCCCAGAGAGCCATGTTGGTAGACTTTTCAAAGTCTTCCTTCCCTTTGGCCGATGCCCGCCTCCTTGTGAGCGTGACGTTTCCGGCGCGCCAGTTCTTACCCGTGAGCATGTAATATTCTGCCATGTACCCCGGGAAATGCCTCCCCAGCCAGCCGTCTATGGAGATGCTCTCCGGGAGATAGAATTCCTGGAGGCAGATTATGTCTGCGTCAAGGGAATTGACATAGGCTGCAACATCTTCGGCCAGCTTCAGGCGGTCTTCGCCCTCGGGGCCGTGCCTGAAAAGCCCCACATTATATGAAACAACGGTGAGAGTGGGCTCCGGGGCATCTTTCGGGGCCGATATCTGGAAGTATCGGCCTGCAAAAAACAGCGACGGAAGAAGCGCCAGCGCAAGCACCAGACGCGTCCTTGAGCGCCGGACAAGGGCTATCACAAAAAGGATGAGCGTGGCCGGAAGCACCACCGGATAGATAAGGCCGAAAAGGGTGAAGAACCAGGCCTTCTCCGGCGGCACGATGATGGAGAGATAGCCAAGCACAAGGAGCACCGTCAGCACCAGTGCCACGGTGCCGAACGAAAGGCTGGTAAACCAGTTGTGCTTCTTCTGTTTTGCCATCAATACCTGTAGAGTTTACCGCGCTTTTTCCAGTAAAGGATGGTGAGCCAGCCAAAGAGTGCGCCGCCAAGGTGGGCAAAGTGCGCCACACCCATCTGGGTGCCGGTAATTCCGGTGAGAAGTTCTATGCCGATGAATATTATCACCATCCACTTGGCATCCAGCGTGACAGGCGGGAAGATAAGGGTCATGCGGGCCTGAGGATACAGCATTGCGAAGGCTACCAGAACTCCGTAAACGGCTCCAGAGGCACCCAGGACATGGGGTATACTGTTGTAGATGTACTGCGGGTTTGTGCCGGGATATTCCTTTATGAGCTCCTGTACCTGGAGGAATTCTACCCCTGTGTGAAGGGCCACGGCGCCAAATCCGGTGATGGCGTAAAGGATGAGGAACTTCTTGGTTCCAAGGACACGCTCCACAACCATGCCGAACATGACCAGCGTGTACATATTGAAGAATATGTGGAAGAAGCCGTCGTGCATGAACATGTGCGTGAGAGGCTGCCACCAGCGGAAGTCCGTAGCAAGGGGAAAAGCCATGGCGAACGTGCCCTGCATGAAACTGCGGTTTATGAGCGTTGCCACAAACATTATAACGTTCACGTAAAGGAGGTTACGTGTTACGGGAGGGATGTTATCCAGGAATCTTGCCATTATTGGAATTTCTTTTCCAGCTCTTCCAGGGCTACTATGGAGATGATCTTTTTGCCGGAAGGGGTGTATTCGGGGTTGTCACTCTGCAAAAGGGCGTCCACAAGACGCTGGGCCTCAAGGGGGGAAGTGAGTTTATCACCTCCTGAGGCGCCCAGGATGGCGATTTTTCCAGCCATAGCCTGCTCCATAACGCCGGGAAGGGATGCTGAGTCGTCGGAGAGGATAAGGAGGAGGTTCCCAACCATTTCCTCCGCTTTACCGGGCTCTGCGCTGTAGCCTTCAGGAACGCCGTTCACAACTACGCTGTCGGGGCCGAAGGGCGCAATGTCAAAGCCCAGTTTACGGAGCGTTTCACTGTGGGCGTCAATTGTGAGCCGGCCTTCCACGCCAACTGTAACCGTAACGGGGAAAAGGGCCTGCTGGGACACATGGGAATCGGCCGTAAGAGCTTTCAGGAAACGGTCGAAGAAGAGGCGCTCCCGTGCACGGCGGACGTGCACCGCCATAAGCCCAGTAGCGCTTTGGGTAAGGATGTATTTCCCCTGGACCACAAGGATCTGCTGGGTGGGAAGGGTGCGGTTCTCAAACAGCGCTCCGTAGTTCTGGGACTTCTCCACGTGGGTGGAGTAGGGCATGTCATGCCCGGCGCCGTATGCGTCATGCCCGGCCTGGGAGGGCATCTCCATGAAGGGATCATAGTCCGGATCCAGGCCCACCGTGGGGGTGCTGGAAGGGGTATATTCCCTGAAACTTGTGCCGATAACCGGCATCTCCCTGGCCTCAGGGTTGTCAAAGTCTATGTTGCCGGCGATGCTTGAGCGGCCCATGGCTTCCTTCACGGCGGCGAACACCGTCTGGAAGAGGAGCTGGTCTTCCTCGAACTTAATCTCGGCCTTGGTGGGGTGGATGTTCACGTCTATGCTGGCGGGATCCACGTCAATGTAGAGGAAGTACGATGGGGTTGTTCCCTCCGGAATCAGGTTCTCATAGGCTTTCATCACGGCCTTGTGGAGGTAGGGGCTGCGGAAGTATCGGCCATTGACAAAGAAGAACTGGTTGCCAAGGGTCTTTTTGGCGCTTTCCGGGCGGCCGGCGTATCCGCGGAGGGAGGCGATGGTTGTATCGGCCTCAATGTCCACTATGTCCCCGACAATTGCGGGGCCCAGGAGGTCCTGGATACGGAATTTGAAGCTTTTGGCGGGCTTTACCACGTGGATGTCACGACCGTTGTGGGTGAGGGTGAAACCTATGTCCGGGCGGGTGAGGGCGACCCTCTGGAATTCCTCAACTATATGCCTTAACTCTACATTGTCTGATTTCAGGAACTTGCGGCGGGCGGGGATGTTGAAAAAGAGGTTTCTCACCGCGATATTTGTGCCGATAGGGCAGGAGACTTCCTTTGTGCCCTTGTTCTCAGAGGCCGACATCTGCACTTCAACGCCGGCATCCTGGTCGGGGGTGCGGGTGCGGAGGGTTACATCGGCCACGGCGGCGATTGACGCCAGGGCCTCTCCCCTGAAACCGAAGGTAAGGATGTGATGGAGGTCTTCCGGGGTGGCGAGTTTACTGGTAGCGTGACGCTCGAAGCACAGCACTGCATCGTCAGGATTCATTCCGCTGCCATTGTCTATCACCTGGATGAGGGTGCGACCGGCATCGGTGACAATCACCTTCACGTCCGTTGCGCCCGCATCTACCGCATTCTCCATCAGCTCCTTAACCACCGAGGCTGGTCTCTGGACCACCTCCCCGGCAGCAATCATATCGGCAATATTTTTTGGTAATATCTTTAGTTCCATATTTTCAAACGTTTCAGGTCACATCGTTGATTACCGAGGGTGGCCATAGGTCTTGGAGGGAATGGGACCTTACACTATTACAAAAGTTCAAAGAATTTGGCCATGAAAATGAGGACTGCCACAATGAGGATCAGGGTGATGATGGTGATGACAGTGTGGGCTGTACGCATGTCGGAGCGGGTTTTCATGTAGTTTCCGTTGCGGAAGGCGCCGCGGATGCTGCTGCCAGGGACGTACGTGCCATCCTTCCTGGCGGCCTCATTACTGCCGTCAACGTCTCCGAACATTGCTTTTCGCTGCTCTTCCTCAGGATCATAGTAACGGGGCTTGTAGTTGAAAACCCTGTGCGGCTGATTCCCGAAGAATCCAAAATTGAACAGACTGGCCATAGCTTTATTCTTTCTTTAACTTACAAAAATACCATTTTTTTGGCGGCTTTGCAACTGCGGCCCCGCTGACCCCTGCCACCCTCTTACACTTCTCCCCTCGCGGTGGAAGCCAATGTGCTTGCTATCAGTTAGTTACAGATTCTTCTACCAGAAAAAGTTCTGGTAGAAACCCTTGTAACCGCCTATGTATCAAGAATTTAACCTCCACCCGCCTTCACGGGGTTTATTATCTTTGTTCCCATGATACGTGAACTCACAGATCTGCTGCTGCCGCGGGAGTGCATTGTATGCGGCAGGCAGCTTGGAGCAAGGGAGGAGCAGCTGTGCATCTGGTGCGCCGCAGACCTTCCCCTTACCTACACGTGGGAACAGCCCCACAACATCATGGCCGACCGCTTCAACGCCACGCTGGAGCGCATAAGGGCGCCCGATGAGAAGATGGAGTACTCCTATGCGGCATCGCTTCTCTATTACCACAATGAGAACCCCTACAAGCGTATCCCCCAGGCGCTTAAGTACGGAGGGAACATTGCAGCGGGCCGATGGTTTGCCTCTCTTCTTGGCACGGAGCTCTCCGGGGCTACTCATTTCAAGGACGTGGACACGGTGATTCCGGTGCCGCTTCACTGGCGGCGAAAGTTCAGCCGAGGTTACAATCAGGCAGAGGTGATTGCGGCGGAACTTGCCAGGTCCCTTGGCGCCAATCTCCGTACAGATGTCCTGAAAAGGGGCCGGAGCACCCACACCCAGACCACCCTGGATGCAGATCAGCGCCTCAAGAACATCAGCGGCGCCTTCCGGGTAAGGCACAGGATCCCCGCCAGGCATATCCTGGTGGTGGACGACACCTTCACCACCGGCGCAACGCTTTCCGAGTGCTGGATAACACTACGGAGAGCCCTTGGGCCCTCCGTAAGGATATCGGTTGCAACGCTTGCCATGGTAGAGGCCTAGGCCTTCAGTGCACGCATGGCGTTGAGGACGGCAAGGACGGTTACGCCAACATCGGCAAAAACGGCCATCCACATGGTTGCAAGGCCCAAAGTGGCAAGCACAAGCACCAGGACTTTTATGCCTATCGCAAACCAGATGTTCTCCTTGGCAATGCGTATTGTGCGGCGGGCAATGCCTATTGCCGTGGCAATCTTGGAGGGTTTGTCGTCCATCAGCACAACGTCTGCGGCCTCGATGGCGGCGTCGGAGCCAAGGGCGCCCATCGCTATGCCGACATCGGCCCTGGTGAGGACGGGGGCGTCGTTGATGCCGTCGCCCACAAATGCAAGCGTGCCCTGGGGAAGGAGCGCCTCAACGCGGGAGACTTTGTCGGCGGGAAGAAGCTGCGCATAGTACCGGTCCAGTTTCAGGGCCGATGCCACCGTCGCCGCCACGCTCTCCTGGTCTCCGGTGAGCATCACCGTCTCCTCAACGCCGGCGGCCTTCAGGGCTTCAATGGCGCTGGCAGAATCGTCCTTTATGCGGTCTGAGATGACTATGTGCCCGGCGTAGACGCCGTCTATTGCCACGTGGATGATGGTGCCGCTGTGATGGCAGGGGTGCCAGGCAGCGCCTTCGGCCTCCATGAGCTGGCTGTTGCCGACGGCTATCTTTTTGCCGTTCACAATGGCCCTTACTCCGTGACCGGCGGTTTCCTCAATGGAGCCAACCTCGCAGTCATCGGCCTCATCCGGGTAGGCGTTCCTAAGGGCCATCGCGATGGGGTGGGTGGAATGGCGCTCAACATGGGCGGCAAGGTGCAGAAGCTCCTTGCTGTCAATCACTTTCGGATGAACGGCGGTAACTTCAAAGACGCCTTCGGTGAGGGTGCCGGTCTTGTCGAATACTACGGTTTTTACCCGTGAGAGGGTGTCCATAAGGTTGGAGCCCTTGATGAGTATGCCCTTACGGGACGCTCCGCCAAGGCCGCCAAAGAAGGTGAGAGGCACGGAGATCACAAGGGCGCACGGGCAGGAGACCACCAGGAACAGGAGCCCCCTGTAGATCCAGGTGACCCATTCTCCGGTGACAAGGCCGGGAATGACGGCCACCAGCACCGCCAGTGCCACCACTATGGGCGTGTAGATGCGGGCAAACTTTGTGATGAAACTTTCACTGCGGGACTTACTCTCTGCGGCATTCTCCACAAGGTCCAGGATCTTTGCGGCGGTGGACTCTCCAAAAGCCTTGGTGGTCTTTACGCGGAGTACGCCGGTGAGGTTTACGCAGCCGGAAAGGATTTCGCTGTCCGGGCCGATAGACCGCGGCACGCTCTCACCCGTAAGCGCCACAGTATCAAGGCTTGAGGCGCCTTCAAGCACAACGCCGTCCATGGGCACTTTCTCTCCCGGCTGGATTAGGATGATCTCCCCGGGGGTGACTTCTTCCGGCTTCACCACGGTCAGTTCTCCGTCCCTTTCCACGCGGGCGCTGTCAGGGCGGATGTCCATCAGGTGCTCGATGGATTTACGGCTACGGCCTTCTGCCATCTCCTCAAAGAGTTCTCCCACCTGGAAGAACAGCATCACAAAGACAGCCTCCGGGAACTGGGATTCGGCCCCTGGCATAAAGCCGATGGCAAGGGCGCCAAGGGTGGCGATACTCATGAGGAAATCCTCGCTGAGTGCCTCTCCGTGAAGAAGTCCCTCGGCCGCTTCCTTCAGGGTGTCAAAGCCCACGATGAGGTATGGCACAAGGAAAATGAGAAGGTGCTGCCACGTAGCCCAGGACGGGGTGTTCCGTTCAATGAGCCAGGCCGCGACAAGAAGCACTGAGGCAACTATTATTTTGATAAGACGGCCGTGGCCCTCTTCTTCCTCATGGTGGTGATGATGATGATGCTCGTGACCGTGCTCACCATGGTCTTCGTGGTGGGCGTGGCACTCACAGTCATGGTCATGGTCGTGGTGCCCGTGGCTGTCACTATGATGGTGCTCTTCGTGGTGCCCGTGGCACTCGCACTCGTGGTCTTTATGATGATGTTTTTCCATAGATGATGTCGTTTTCTAATGCAAAGGTACCGGAAGGATTCTGCAACCGGGTTGCAAATGTCACAGGTCTTGTGGCATAGCAATAAAATTGCTATATTTGTAATCCTATGATGAGTGTACTGGGAATATTTAGTTTTTTGAGCTTCGGGTGGGCGGATATCCTTGATATCCTGATGGTGGCCCTCATCATCTTTTTCCTCATCAGAAGCATCAGAAAGGACTCCGGTATCCTCAACATAGTTCTCATCCTGGCGGTGCTGCTCATACTGCAGGCGCTGGTGAAGGCCCTCAACATGAGGATGATGAGCGCCCTCCTTGGGGCTCTCCTGGATGTTGGTGTGCTTGCCATCATCATCCTTTTCCAGCCTGAAATCCGTCACCTCCTAAACCGCGTAGCCGTTCAGTCCGGCCTTTCCAGAAGGAGCGGAGAAATCTTCAACAAACTGATGGGCATCAAGGAGGAATCCATGGGCTCACAGTCCGTTGTAGAGCTCTCAGAGGCCGTGAGAGCCATGGCCGCAGAGAAAACCGGTGCCCTCATAGTGCTCCAGCACAAGAGTGACCTGGATGAGTACAAGGCCACCGGAGATGCCTTTGAAGCGGAGATAAACCGCCGCCTCATAATGAACATCTTCTTCAAGAACTCTCCCCTGCATGACGGTGCAATGATAATCGTGGGAGACCGCATTGTGGCCGCCCGCTGCCAGCTCCCCATGACCGCCAGAAGGGACATCCCCGCCCATTACGGCATGAGGCACCGTGCAGCCATCGGCGTAACTGAAGACACAGACGCAGACGTGGTTGTGGTATCAGAGGAAACCGGAAACGTGTCCTACGTCCACGGAGGAGAGATCCAGACAATAAAGAACATAGAAGAGTTAAGGTCCATTCTGGCCCATACTCTATTAGCCAAGGAGGAAGCATAGGAAATGATTGAGAGGCTGGAGGCAAAGCTTGGCTTTGATAAGGTTAGGGCCGATATAAGCGCCCGCTGCTGCACGGAATACGCTGCAGAAAGGGTTGAGACGGAGGAATTCTCCACCATCCCCGAGGAAATCCACAGAAGACATCTTCTCACTGACGAGATGCGCCTCATCCTCATGTTTGAGGAAAGCTTCCCCACTTCCGGATACATAGACGCCATCCCGTTCCTGGAACCTATCGGCAAAAATGCATCCATAGACCTCCTGTCTCTGGGAAAACTCCGAACCCTTCTGGACACCCTCCGCAAGGCCCTCCACTTCTTCCACACCGTCAAGGAAGGCATCTACCCCAACCTCCAGCACATGGCGGCCGGCATCAGCGCCCCCGCAGAGGTAATGCAGCGCATAGACTCCATTCTGGACCGCCACGGGGAAATCAAGGACACCGCCAGCGATGAACTCTACAAGATCCGCCGCAGCATAAAGGACAAGGAAATAAACGTTTCCAAGCGCATGAACGCCATCCTGAGGCAGGCGCAGCAGGAAGGATTTGCCGATGCCGATGCCTCCGTTGCAATAAGGGACGGCAAGATGCTTATCCCGGTTTCATCGGCCAAAAAAAGAGCCTTCCAGGGCTTTGTCTACGACGAAAGCGCAACCGGAAAGACCACCTTCATGGAGCCCGCAGAGATTGTGGCGCTGCAGAACGAGATATCTGAGCTGCACTTTGCCGAAACCCGTGAAATTGCAAAGATCCTCTATGAGTTCGCAGAGTTCCTGAGGCCGTTTGTGCCGGAGCTGATAAGCGGCGCGGAGTTTATCGGGGAGCTGGATTTCATCATGGCCAAAGCTAATGTTGCGCTTTCCTATGTTGCCGGAATGCCGGTTGTGAGTGAGGACGGCGCCCTCAGGCTCCGCAAAGCCCGCCATCCCCTCCTGGAAAGGTCCCTGAAGCGTGAGAAGAAGGCCATCGTGCCGCTTACGGTAACCCTCACGCCCCAAAAACGCATCCTCCTTATCTCCGGCCCCAACGCAGGCGGAAAGAGCGTGTGCCTCAAAACCACAGGTCTCCTTCAGTATATGTTCCAGTGGGGCATGCTCATCCCTACATCAGAAACGTCGGAGCTCCCGGTGTTTGACCGCATAATGGTGTCCATAGGAGACGACCAATCCCTGGAAAACGACCTCTCCACGTACAGCTCCTTCCTCACGGACATGAAGGCCATGCTAAGTGTGGCCGATTCCAAGACGCTGGTGCTCATAGACGAATTTGGCGGCGGAACTGAACCCGCAGCCGGCGGCGCCATAGCGGAAGCCATCCTGCATGAGCTTGACACCCGCGGTGCATACGGCGTAATTACCACCCATTATACCAACCTCAAACTGTATGCATCGGCCGCAGAATCCGGCGTCATAAACGGCGCAATGCAGTTTGACGCTGCCACGGTGGCGCCCCTCTTTGTTCTGGAGCAGGGCCTTCCGGGCTCGTCCTTTGCCTTTGAACTGGCCCGCAAGATGGGCCTTCCGGAAACCATAGTGCACGACGCAGAGGAGCGCGCCGGAGAGCAGTTTGTGGGCATTGAGAGGAACCTTCGGAAGATTGCCAGAAGCCGCCGCGCGCTTGATGAGAAACTTTCCAAGATCCGCGCTACGGACAAAACCCTTGAGGGCCTCACAGACCGCTATGAAAAGGAACTTGAGGAGATAAAGGAGATGCGCCGCCGCATCCTTGAGGAGGCCCGCGCAGAAGCGGAAAAGATAGTGAAGGAGGCTAACAAACGCGTGGAGGGAACCATCCGCGCCATCAAGGAATCACAGGCCCAGAAAGAGGAGACCAAAGCCGCCAGGGCAGAACTACAGGGCTTCCTTGGAGCCCTCGCAGAAGGCACCAGCAAACGGGAAAAGTACATTGACCGTAAACTCAAGGATGTCCAGGACCGCAAGGCCCGCGAAGACGCCCGCAAGAAGCGCCGCGCCGGCGGAGAAACCTTGAAGCAGATGGAGGAGGATGAGGAGCAGGCCCGCAAGGAGGCCGCCTTCCGCAGCGCTCCCCTCAAGGTTGGTGAAAAGGTCCGTATCAAGGAGAACGGAATGGTGGGAGAGGTTTCCAAGGTAAGCACCAAGGCGGTCACGGTAATTGTGGGCAATATCACCACAAAACTGCCCCTGGACCGCGTAGAGCGCATTACCGCAAATGAATACAAGGCAGTTGCCAAGGCTCCGGACCAGCGCCCCAGGCAGGTTTATGACACCTCCATTAGGGAGCGCAAGGCCAATTTCTCCACGGAACTAGACGTCCGCGGGGAACGCGTGACGGACGCCCTGGAAATTGTTATGAAATATGTTGACGACGCCCTTATGTTAGGCGTTCCTTCGGTGCGGATTTTGCACGGGAAAGGAACCGGTGCCCTGAGGGAGGAGATTCAGAAGTACCTGCGCACTGTGCCGGGAGTTGTATCGGCCCAGGACGAGCACGTACAGTTTGGCGGAGCCGGAGTCACCGTGGTTAAATTTGAATGATATGAACGTTCTTAGAACCAGCAAGTTAGGAGAACTTGGAGAGCAGATGGCCTGCGATTTCCTGGAATCCCGCGGTCAGCACATACTGGACCGCAACTGGCGGGCCGGCCACCTGGAGATAGACATTGTGTCGGAGGGCCCGGACGGCCTTCACTTTGTGGAGGTGAAAACCCGTAAGGCTCCTGTCACCACCACCATCTCAGACCAAGTTAATCCCGTCAAGCAGAAGAGGATATCGGCCGCAGCGCTAAGATACCTGAACGCAAAGCACATGTACGGCCAAGAAGTCTTCTTTGACGTTGTCTCCGTCACCGTAGAACAGCAGGAAACCCTTGTGAGGTATTTTCCCCAGGCCTGGATACCAATGTTTGTATAACTAACCAACCACATAATGAATAACCACAGATACTGTGTAATAATGGCCGACGGCAGCGGAAACCGCTCCCAGTACGCCCTTACATATAACAGATTTCAGGGCGTAGTGCCGGATGAGAACATCCTGGTGGTAACGCTGGCAAAGTACGCCGATGAAGCCAGGAAGGCTCTCCCTATGCTCCCTCCGGAGAACATCCTAAGGGAACCTTTCGCAAGAAAAACGGCCCCCTGCATGGCCCTGGCGGCATATACCATCCTTCTCCGTGACCCGGAGGCCGTGATAGTAGCCACCCCGTGGGACCTTGTGATCAGGGACGAATCCATGTTTGCAGAGACCGTCAATGACGCCTTTGCGTACGTTGAGGAGCACGACGTCCTCATGACCCTTGGGATTGTCCCTAAATCGGCCGAAGTAAACTTTGGCTACATCCAGGTGAAGGAAGGCCGAAACGCCCATCTGATGGCCGGCCCCCTCAAAGTGAAAACCTTCACGGAAAAGCCTTCACAGGAACTTGCCGAGGTATTTATCCGCACCGGAGAGTTCTTCTGGAACAGCGGTATATTTATCTGGAAGGCCGATACAATTTGCCAGGAGCTGGAAAAGTACGTCCCTGAAGTGACGGAACTTTTCCGCGGCTGGAAGGAGCACATCCTGGAGCCCGCCTTTGTGGAAAGGGCCTACAGTGAATGCCCCAAGGTATCCCTTGACTACGGCGTCATGGAGCACACAGAACGCGCCTGGCTGTATCCGGCACGCTTCGGCTGGGCCGATATAGACAGGATCTAATACGGCCATAACTGGTCCTCAAGCCTTATGGTTTTGTCGAAGGAATAGTTTATACTGAAAACGCCTATTCCGTTTTCGACATTGCTAGGCATTGTTATAGGTTCCGCCATAGGGTCCAAAAAGATCGAATTCACCGCATTGGCGGCTAGAAGATAAGCATATTCATCTTTTGACAAAGCTGCAAGGCGGAATCTTGCCTGATATGTAACATATTCTCCCGTTCCGGTTGTGGCCGGGATATAGCGACTCTCCTGAATCGGGATTACAAAACTATACGTTCCATCCTCAAATAATTCATCTGAAAACACGTGGGACGAATTTGATACGGATGCGCCAAGAAATGGCAGTTCGCGCATTATTTCATCCGGGAAATGAATGGGGACGTTCTTGAAAACGGGATCGTTTTCGTCAAACTCAATATAGTCTATATCCTTTTGTGCAATAAGTGTATCCGTTTTGATATCATGCGATTCGACATGAAGACTTGGAGCATGGAATCTGAAATAGGATCGCTCTCCAGGAAAATCCTCTAATGATAATGTGACCGTATAATCTCTAGCAATATGTGAGGCACGGCCGTTTATGTTCCTGAATGATTTATCTACAGAAACAGTATCCAGACGGACCCTTGGAGCCTGGGGGACAACGGATTTCGCCCTCATCTCTCTGTCAGGCATTTTCACAAATAGTTCAACGTCGTCACCTTCTTCAAGCCTGACCGATAACGTATATTTTCTGAAAGTGGCACCACTACGACTAGTAACAGTCTCAAAAGCGTCGGTTTCTGCCTTAACGGAATCATTCACATGGCAACATACATTTATATCGCCATCTACTTCTTCTACTTTATATGCTCCGCTTTGGCAGATATAAACCGCGTGTTCCATATCTGATGCACTCCAAAGTGCATTGATCACAGGTATTTTATCGGCATCTGAAATGTCGTATTCCAAGTCTTGAACACACGATACTATAGATAATATCAAAAAGAATGGTGGTATTCTTTTCATCACAACTAGAACTTGAACATATAACTGATTGAAGGCATAATCGGAAGGTATGTAATCTTCTTTATTACTATCTTTTTCTGATCATTGTTCCCGGTCTGATCCCTTAACATGAATACCAGATTGGGATTCATGGCATTATAAAGATTGTATACGCCAAATGCCCAATGGTTTTCTCCATGCCGGACTCTCCGCCTCAGATTAACGCTGACATTCAATGCATGGCTTGGCGGAAGATGATAATTGTTCCTTGAAGGATAATAATACGCCACATAGGCCAAATCATGCCCCACCCTGGCATCTTCTATTTGTTCTGCAACGTTCATATAGGCAACAGTCCGCTCCGGTAACGTTAACCATGCACCACTCATAAAAGACCAGGAAGCGGAAATATCAATGTTCTTTGATAAGGTCCAGTCGGCATACATATTTATTACATGGCGACGGTCATATTTGAAGGGAAACCACTTCCCATTATTAATATAGCCGTTTGAAAAGCATCTTTCTGTTTTGGACAACGTATAAGACATCCATCCCTTTACCGGCCCAACAGTTCTTTTCATACAGAATTCAAGCCCTCTGGAGCGTGAAAAACCCATTTCCACCAAAGATTCCCAACCGGCCTGTGACGCATACATTGACGCACCATCACGGTATTCAAGTACGTTTTGCGACAGTTTATAATATAATTCCACCGAAAATTCCCAGCCCGGCAGACCATCATAGTACATGCCGACGGAGCCGATATCAGTAACAACAGGCCTTATGCCGGAGGTGACGGGGACCCATATATCGGATGGCAAAGCAATACTGGAGGCTGACAGCTGGTGCACATATTGAGCCATGCGTGCATAACCGGCTTTAAGGGCAAGACCGAAAGGAAAACCCACCCTGGTGGAGAAACGGGGTTGAACCGAATGGTAAGTTGTGGGACCCGAGGTCATTATTACATATCTTAGCCCCGGGAGAACTGTCCATCCCGGCAGTAGCATCATCTCGTCATCCAAGTACACAGCGGCTTCCATGCCCCTATATTCCGGACTCCTTGCAATATCGGCAAGAACATCCGTGGTTTCGTCCGACGAATTTGTAATAAAACGAGTTGAAGGTATAAAGAGGTGATATATAAGCGAGAGGCCCGCCTTTAAGTGATGTTTCGCCGACAATCTTCCGTCTAATTCAGAGGATGCAGAAAAATCCCTGATATATGAAGAGAACGAGGAGTCAAAAGTAGCAAGTGCTGATTCCGTATTATACTTTGCCTCGGAACCAAAACGATTGAACGATAGCTGGCTGTTTAAGGACCATCGGCCGTCAAAGACGTGATGCCACCTAAGTGCCGCCACAGTATTACCCCACCGCATTTTTTCAGATGCCGCCTTATCATAGAAAAAGTCGTCCCGGCCGATAAAAAAGCTGGCGGAAACCTTGTCAGAATCTGAAAAGCGGTGAGTTATCTTTCCCGTCACATCATAAAACGAATAAGCAATTCCGGCCCGGGCCCACTTGAGAACAGGGGTTGCAAGTGCCGTATGCATAAGCCTCCCAGAAATGGAAAATGTGGTCTTACCCTTTACAATGGGTCCCTCAAAATGCAACTTTCCTGACAGCAAACCAGCCCCGACCGTCCCGTGGAACCTGTTTTGATCTCCTTCCCTTGTCCTGACATCCACAACGCCGGAGACACGGCCTCCATAATTAGCTGGGAAAGCGCCTTTATAAACCGTGACGTTTTTTACTGACTCTGGAGTAAAGGCAGAAAACATTCCCAGCATATGCGAGACATTGTAAAGAGGAACGCCATCAAGGAGAAACATGTTCTCATCGGCACCTCCGCCACGAATAAAAAAACTTGACATTCCGTCTTCTCCTTGCTGTATGCCCGGCAATAGCTGAATAGTTTTTAGTATGTCCTGCTCTCCAAGAATTACTGGCGCTTTCCGCAAAACATCTGAAGTAATATTCATGGCGCCCATTTGCGTGGCATCAAACCCCGTTTCTGACACAGCGACAACCCGCGACTCGCTCAATGCCTCACGCTGCTCAAGAGCAACGTTTATTGTCGTATCCCTTCGGAGCCGGATAGATATACTTTCACTCCGATATCCGGTATAATGATAGTTGAGGATTGCCTGGCCGGGATAAAGCGTTATCGCGTATCGGCCCTCGCTATCTGCCACTGTGCCCACGATGCCGGATATAATTTCCGCTGAAATCAGGGTCTCGCCGCTTGATTTGTCTGTAATATAACCGCTCACGGTCACTTGCTGTGCAACAGCATGGACCGTGAGCAGCACGAATAATATTATTGCGTATAATCTATTCACGTTCAAGATGGTACGTCAAATGAATGATGTGAATCTTCTTTGTCGTATAATCATAAATAGGGAACTCCTCAAAATGAATATCCATGGTTTTCCCGTCAAATGACACTATTTCACCAGAGCCGAACAGTGCCCGTTCTATATGATAAGGATCTTCTTCCGAAACGCCATCTGCCCACTTTATTGTATCGTCTGACTGAATGACACCATCGAATGACTGTCTCCATGTTTGAAGGTTAGTTGCAGTTGTTACCTCCGTGGCTGCTGTATACGGGGGCATTACGGAGCCCGCATACATCGCTTGCAACTCCATAAGGAACGTAGCGGAAATTCTCTCTTCTGAAGATAAAGAGACTGTCACTCGCCCGGGTTTTACGTCAGTCGCAGTAGTCGTGCTCTTCCAAGCAAACTGATAGTAAACGTCATATGAGCTATTGCCGGTGTTGAACAAGTCGTATATGTCTTCCGTATCGGTAATCATATCTTTTACAATATATTTTCCGGAATACTTCGCGTTCAACTCATCATAACGATGTTGAGAATTATTACAACACGTAAACAGAAATGCCGTTAACAATAAAGGCAAAAAACGTTTCATTAGTAAATCTTATTAGTATACTTGTGATGGTATTATCATAAAATCAACAGCCCCTGTTGTATAGCGGAAAATTATACATCCCGGATCCGGAATATTGAGAATTATCGGATCGTTATAATGCACCCATACTTGACCTAACTCGTCATAAGTCGTTGTTCTTTCGCTTAACGCTGTCTGATTATAAGTATTCGTGTTTGTTATCCCTATCCCCCAACCAACTTTTATTTCATCACCGGAAACCGAAACATTTGTCACGTATTCGTAATTGCCATTTTCATTTGAATAAGACGTAGTAGTCGAATCAAACTCTTGCACTTTAATTTTGTAACTGTAAAATAAGCAACACAAAGTTCTTAGTAATAATCCTCTTAAAAAAGAAAAAGTGGTAACATTTTTTTGCCGCTATGCGGCTAATAATCAGACAGATAACGACATGCAACGGTAACAATTTGACCTTATCTTCTCTATCTCTCTGTTTTTTTTCCTAAATTTGGACCTATGCTTAATGTGATGCGCAAACTTATCGTCTCAACAATTATGGGGGCTATACTCCTTATTTCCTGTGAACAAGGAGAACACGGTCTTATATATAATGCCGAAGCCCTTATACTTGAGCGCCCGGAAGAATCCTTTGAAATTTTGCAATCTGTAAGTCTGTCCAATTTAAAGAGCCCCAGACTGCGAGCTAAATATGCTCTACTAATGACTCAGGCCTTGGATAAAAATTACATTGATGTTTCTTCCGATTCCCTAATTAGATTCGCGGTTGATTATTACGACGGAACAAACAACCACTATTATAAAATGCTCGCCTTCTATTATGAAGGAATAGTACTTCTGAATGCTCATTATCACGCAGAATCCGCCATCTATTTTGAAAAAGCCATTAATGAAGCCTCTATTATTGATGACTATTTTTATATGGGGCTGTCAAACAGAGCGTTATCTCAAATTATGAATGAAACTAACAATTATACCCAGGCAATTTTTTATGACGAACTCGCCATAAAGTGTTTTAAAAAATGCCAAAAAAATAATTATGAACAATACCAATGGCTGGCCCTTTCTATAAACTGTTCAAATGACAAGCAGTACTCCAAGGCCATATCAATTTCAGATTCACTCATTTCAACCGTAGATTCAGAAACACTACGGGGGCGTTTTAAATTAGTTAAAGCGGAAGCTCTTATTGAATCCGGTCTCGGTGATTACGAGACCCCAATCAATATATACAGAAATATCAATCGAAATTTGTTTGAATTATCTGATTATTGTTTTTATGCTTTTGCTTTGGACAAAATGAATTTACGTGATTCATCCGACGCATATTTACACAATGCTTATCTGTTTTCAAGGGACCATATTGACTTCGCTGTAGTGCAGGTATTTAACGCAAGAATTGAACATAATAGGGCTCATTATAAGAATGCATATCGCCTACTGAGTGATGCAGTAGATGTTCAAGACTCCTTGACAAGAGAATTACTTCGGCAGTCAGTAAGTGTCGCACAAAAAGACTATTTCAATAAAGAAGCACAATATCTGGCTCTCAGAGCAAAGACCGCCAGACTATACGTGTTTATTGTAAGCCTAGCCTCTATCTTTGCCTTTGCCATTATTCTTTTTGGGATAATCCTTCGCCAAAGGAAGAAGGATTCCATTATTAAAGACCAAATTACACAACTAGCTTTAGAAAAAGAAACGACAAATAAGTTGTACGCAGAAAAAGCGCATATTCTTGGAAGTCTGTTTAGCGAACGGATTGGACATCTTGACCGCCTTGCGATTGAGTACGTATCTGCTGAAACGCCTGAAGAAAAAGAGACTATTTTCAGAGAATATAAGCACAGATGTTCTTCGATTTTCAAAGATAAACTGATATTCAAATCTCTGGAAAATGATCTCAATAATCACTGCGATGCAATCATAAAGAAACTTAGAACCGAGATTCCTACAATAAAAGAACGGCACCTAAATATAATCATATTGTTTTTTTCGGGAATACCTAATATTGTTGTTCAAGCTATTACAGGAAAACCTTCTCTTAAAGCTGTTGAAGTTGAGCGTTCGCGTTTTAGAAAAGCCATTCGCGAATCCGGGGCCGAACATACCCAAGTGTTTCTACAGATGCTAGACACGAAAACGCGGCAGCACGGAGAGTAACATTATGATTTTTGCTTATTTAAACATTGAAGTAACAAAAAAGCCCGAACAAAGTCGGGCGTAAATTATTACATGGCAGAAAGATATGCCATATATTTGTGAACGAGGTCGGAGGAAGACAAACTCCCTGATTCATACTGTTCATAATCAAGGCTGGAAATCCGTTCCCTGACCTCGGTGCCATCGTAGACGGCAGTGAGATACTGGCCCCTTTCACCCGGTTTAACGCAAATATCCCGGAAATGCTTTATGAAATCATCGGCCTTCACATAATTGATGGCATATTCCACCTTCCGAGTCCTGCCGGGATAAGCTGATACGATGCCTTTATTTTCAAGGTCGGCAATATCCCTTAAGGCGGTATCAAGGGAGATAGCCCCCAGTCGGGACCAGTTTTGTGCAGTAAGCTTCGCCTCCTTGCCGTCCAAATAGATGTTCAGCACCTTCCTCTGCCTCTGGGAAAGCTCCACTCCTGAGAATTCACGCCAAAATATTGATTTGTTCAGAATTCCGCTTAGCATTTCCATAGAACTGTCCAGGGCCCTGCCAAGGCATGCGATATACCATTCCAGCCAAGGGGTTATATCCCCGTCATAGCAGAAACGCTGTGTTTTTTCCAGAATGGCATAATAGTCTTTCTTCTCCCTCTCTATTTCCCGGGACATGCTGAAGAAACGACCTCTCCCTCCGTCTATCGCCGCCAGAGCCATATCTGCTATAGCCCGTCCAATACGACCGTTACCATCATCAAATGGATGTATGCTTACGAAAACAAGATGAGCTATGGCAGACCGGATGATGTTGGAGATTCCAATCTCGTTATTGAACCAGTACATGAATTCTTCCATATAGTCGTTCACATCGGAGGCCGGCGGTGCCATATAATGGACTTTCTCACGCCCCATGGATCCGGAAATAACCTGAACGTCTCCACTCCGGTAGTTCCCCACCGTAATAGGATAAGATCCACTCCTCCCGGTGGGAAACAGGGCACTGTGCCAACCAAAAATGCGTTCCCGGTCCAGAGGGATGTTGCAATTGCGCGTTGCGTCCAGCATCATATCCACTACACCTTCCATATAATGCGTGGAAGTGCCGGTGGTCTGGATGTTTGTAACACCAAGGCGGCGAACTATGGAAGAACGTACATCGTCTGAGTTGAGATTAATTCCTTCTATGCGGAAAGAGGACACAATGTCCTGAGTAAGGATCTCTACGGAAGCGCCGGACCGGTCATCTTCCGCAAGGGAAGCAATCCGGCCATGGAGGAAACCAATACTGGTGCTAACTTTTTCGGCAAGAGCAGAAATCTTGTCTTTGTCCCAGTTGAAGAGCATCCAGTTGTATCTTTCGTATATCCACATTGTTCACGCCGCTTATAATTCGCAACAAATATAGTTATTTGCGAATAAAATCCAAAATTTACTCGCAAAAGTTGCGAATTATAATTCTAAAAGTGTTAACGAAGGATATCGTTCAGGATGGAGCTCGCGGCCTCGCGGGCACCTTCGCCGGGGCCCTGGATCACCAGCGGGTAGGGGTGGAATGCACTGCGCACGATGATGGCGTTCTCCGTGCCCCTCAGGTAGTATGCGGGGTGCTCCGGAGCCACGCTCCTTATGCCGATACCAGCTTCATATGCCTTGCCGTTTTTCCTTAGATACGCAACAAAGCGGAGGCGCTCGCCTTTGGCGCTAGCGGCATCGGCCTTCCTTGCAAGTTCCGGCTCATAGGCTTCAAGGGCGGCGTAGAAGTCCTCTACAGTGCCTTTGAAGGCATCGGCGGGGATGACTGGTTCCACCTTTACATCTTTTTCTTCCAGCCGTACGCCGGCCTCACGGGAGAGGATGAGAAGTTTCCTTAGCGCATCCTTGCCGCCAAGGTCCATACGGGGATCGGCCTCAGTGAGACCGGCCTCCTGGGCACGTCTTACCATGCTTGCAAAGGATTCCCGGCCGGGGAGATAGTCCCCCAGAATCTGGTTGAGGGTGCAGGAGACAACGGCTTCTATGGAGGTTACTTCGTCTGAGCTATTGGCCCCGCGGGAGATGGATTCCAGGATGGGCAGGGCGGCGCCAACCGTGGTCTCATAGCGAAGCGGAACCCCGTTTTCACGGGCGGCGGCGTGCATTGCGGCAAACTCCGGATACGGCACGGCGAAGGAGCGGCGGTTTGACGAAACCACCCCTATTCCGGCCTCCAGGAGGTCTGTGTAGCGTTTGTAGAGAGTTTCTGAATTAGTGCAGTCTACAAACACAGAGCCTTTGGGAGCAACGTTGATTATGGCGTCCACATATGAGCCCTGGGTATTGATTACGGGATGGCCTGTAAGGTCAATTCCGTAGCGCTTGCTGTTGGCCTTTCCAACTATCAGGAGGCGTTTTCCGGTGCGGGCCTCAACGTTCTCTGAGGCGCTCTTGATCATATTGTAAAGGGCGTGAGCAACGGCGCCGTCTCCGGCAATGAATAGGCCGATTTCCGCAGTAGGCAGTTCCTGGAAAAACGCCCTGTGAAGGGCCCGGAGGGCCTGCTCCAACACTTTCTGACGCACCTTTAGTTCTACGCCCGCCTCCGTCTCCTTGATGCTGAGGGCCGATATCCCTTCCTTCAGAAGAGCCTTTTCCGCCCTTGGCACGCCGTCATCGCCCTGGCCCACAACCGTGATTGTATCGGCCTCAGAAGCAACGCCAATCCAGCCTTTAGGGCCTTCCTTACCGATGACAGTATACTTCCCTTCAGGGGCGAATGTGTTCTTGATTTCTATGTCTATGCCGGCTTCCATTGCGGGGGCCACGGTGGGCGCATAAAGCACCTTGGCACCGTGAGAGGCCATCTGGAGGGCGGCATTGTAGGTCATTGTGGGGATGGTTCGGGCCTGCGGAACCTGTTTTGGGTTGGCGGTCATTATGCCGGGGACATCCGTCCAGATCTGGAGGGATTCCGCCTTGACGGCTGCGGCATAAAGGGCGGCGCTGAAGTCCGAGCCTCCACGGCCAAGGGTGCAGACTTTGCCTTCCCCGTCCTGGCAGATAAAGCCGGGAGCTATATAGATTTCCGCACCTTCCACGGCCTCTTTTATGCGTCTGTAGGTTTCTTCCTGATTGTCCTTTACAACAAGTTTTCGGGAGTCAAGCCACTTGGAATTGAAGCCTTCCTGCTGCAGTTTTGCGGCAAGGATGGTGGTGGAAAGAAGTTCCCCAAAGGTAACCTGCTCTTCCTTTGGTGTGACGGCAAGTTCACGGAAAAGGCCGTCAATCCGGGCCTGGATTTCGTCCCGTTCCTCTCCGGTAAAAAGGCGTTTCACTATGTCCTGATGGCGTTTTTGCATCTGGGCAATTGCCTTGGGACCGCCGTCCAGGAGAGCATCCGTGCAGCCGCTGATGGCGCTGGAAACAAGTATCACCGTACCTTTATCGGCCTCCTTTTCAACTATATCCAGGACCCTGGACATAGCCGTTGCGCTGGCTACGGAACTGCCGCCAAACTTTAAGACCCTGTAACTCATAGCAGCTCTGAGAATTCGTGTACGCCACTCAGGCCTTCGGTTTTGAGGGCAGCCACCACAGCGCCCTTGGCAAAGCCTTCGCGGGAGAAGGCCTCGTGCCTCAGGGTTAGCTTGTCGCAGCCGGATGTGAGGGTGAGAGTGTGGATACCGGGGACTTCGCCTTCACGGATGGATGTGATCTCTGGCTTCTCCCCAAGGCACTTTTCTACCAGCTCACCCATTGATTTTGCCGTTCCGGAAGGGGCGTCAAGTTTGTGGATATGATGGATTTCCTCAATCTCAGGGGTGTAGCCGGCGCCTTTCAGGATTTCAGAGGCCTTGGTGATGGCAAGGTAGAGGGCATTAACGCCAAGAGAGAAGTTGGAAGCGTACACCATAGGGGTGCCGGCGTCAGTGAAGGCCTTGATAACATCGGCCTTGATGTCATTCCAGCCGGTTGTGCCGATGACCGCCGCCTTGAAGTTCTGCGCGATGAACGGGTAGTTCTTCCGGAATGCCTCAGGGGTGGTGAAATCAATGCACACGCACTCCTTTGCCACATCCTTAGGGGTGGCTGTAATGTCCTCGCTGGCCTGAACCAGTTCTATGCCGCGGCTTTGCAGTTCCTTTTCCACCATATGGCCCATCTTGCCATAGCCGCTGATAACTACCTTAATCATTGCGTTTTTGCTATCTGTCCAACTATCAGTTTGTTACAACATTTACTCCAGTCATTTTTGCCTGGAGTAAAAGCCGCAACTCATTTATTATCAATGTCTTGTAAAAAACGGCACATCTTCACATACTGTTCCACCGCTTTCTCAAGGTCCGCGGCAAGGACGTTCTCATTGTCACGGTGAGCCACCTTAATGCTTCCGGGGCCGCAGATGATCTTGTGGCCGAAGCCCGTGAGGTGTGGGGCGTCACTGCCAAACGCCACGGGAGCGCTCTCAAAGCCCGGCAGCGTCACGTACCGCGCCGGCACGTCTCCCCCGCGGGCCGTGACTGCTAGCAGGGGCGCAGAGGCCCTTTCCGGAGCATTTGCCCGGACAGGGTTGCGAAGCAACGCGGAGGAAAGGGCCTCAGGCGCCCCTGCCATCCAGTCCTGAACCGCCTGATGCGAAAGGAATGTGGTGCGGAAGTACAGCCGGCAGGTAAGCTCCGGTGAGAGGATGTTCTGGGGGTTGTCGGAGTGCAGCAGGCCGATATTCCACGTTGTCTCCCCCAGCTCAGGGTCAAGACCCCATTCAACGGCCTTCAGGGCATTGTAGAACTGGTTAAAGAGTTCTACTGCGCTTGTTCCACACTGCGGATAACCGCTGTGGAACGCCTCTCCTGTAAACTTCAGATCATATGACAGAGTGCCCTTTGCTGCACTGACCATCTTATTGTCCGTGGGCTCTCCCACAATGAGGAACGGCGCCTCAAAACCAGTTTTGGAAAACGCCTTGGCACCCCAGGAACCGGTCTCCTCCCCTGCCAGGATGAGCAGCCCGAAGCCCGTGCATCCCTTTGCCTCCAACTCCTTGCAAGCCGTGTACATCGCAAAGATCTGTCCCTTGGCGTCACAGCTGCCCCGGCCGGTTATCCGGAGGGAAGTGACGTCTCTAAAACTCTGGCCACCCTCGGCCGGATAAGAGGGAGGGGCCCACCGCAGGTGGGAGGGGTCGCGTAGCGACGTTTGGGAGACGTCACTTCCCTCCGGTAACTCCGGAAACTCGGGGGCAATGTACGGCGGAACGGTGTCCATGTGGGTGCAGAAGACCACGCTGGGGGTGCCCCATTTGAGGAAGAGGTTCAGGGTGCCGTCACCGACTTCCATAAGCTCCTTGGAGGGGGCATCGAGGTGGTCATTGAGCCACAGGGCCATTTCCCGCTCCTTGCCGGAAGTGGAATCAATGCTCAGTATGTCTTTGAACAACTGCCAGTTCATCGTTTCAATACAATCTTAGTCACAGCTACCCAAGCCAGCCGTTACGGAGCAGCACCTGCGCTATCTGGACGGCGTTTGTGGCTGCGCCTTTGCGGATATTGTCACTGACGCACCACAGATTGAGGCCATTCTCTACGGAAGGGTCTCGGCGGATGCGGCCGACAAATACATCGTCCTTCTCCCAGGCCGTTATGGGCATGGGATAAACGTTATTTGCAGGGTCATCCTGAATGACCACGCCGGGCATATCGGCCATAAGTTTTACGGCATCCGTCAGTTCAAAAGGCCTATGAAACTCCAGGTTCACGCTCTCCGAATGGCCTCCCTTTACGGGGACTCGGACGGTGGTGGCGGAAACGGCGATGGAAGGATCCCGGAGGATCTTTCTGGTTTCATTGACCATCTTCATTTCCTCCTTGGTGTAGCCGTCCGGGAGGAAGGAATCTATATGCGGAAGTACGTTCAGGAATATCTGGTGAGGGAATTTGGTGCCCTTGCCGCCTGCCATTTCTGCTTCAAGCTGCTCAATGCCTTTCTGGCCGGCGCCGGTGACGCTTTGGTAGGTGCTCACAACTATACGCTTGATGCCATAGGCCTTATGAAGCGGCGCCAGGGGCAGGACCATCTGGATGGTGGAGCAGTTGGGGTTGGCGATGATGTGATCTGTGGGCTTAAGTACATCGGCATTAATCTCCGGCACAACCAGCGGCACGGAAGGGTCCATACGCCAGTAGGAGGAGTTGTCCACCACGTAGCAGCCTATCTCCGCAAAGCGCGGCGCCAACTGGGCCGATACAGCCCCTCCGGCAGAGAAAATGGCAAGGGCGGGCTTTCGGGAAATGGCTTCATCGGCACTCATAACCGTCCACTCCCTGCCCTGAAAACGCACTTTTTTGCCCCAGGAACGCTCAGAGGCAACGGGGAGAAGCTCCGTCACCGGGAACTCGCGTTCCTCAAGGACCTGCAACATCTTTGAGCCAACCAGGCCCGTTGCACCAACTACCGCTACAATCATTTCATGATTATTAAATGTTTCACGTTACCCCCTCCCGAAACCCCTCCCCTCGGGGGAGGGACTTATCTTAACAAATCTTCTAAGTGAATACTGCCCTCCGTCTTGCTGTCACGGTACTTCACAATCACCGGGCAGTAAAGGTGAACGCCGCTCTCAAGTGGCTTGCCGCCGCGGACGATGGGCTTGGAGCCGCTCACAACCACAGCTCCGGCGGGGACCACTATGCGGCCATCGGCATTCCTCTTTATGAATTCATCCTTTGTTGCATCGTAGATGGCGGTAGATGAAGTGATTATGACACCGGAAGCAATCACTGCGCCCTCCTGGACGATTGTGCCCTCGTAGATACCGCAGTTGCCGCCGATGAACGCGCCGTCCTCTATGATTGTGGGAAGCGCGCCGGCGGGTTCAAGCACGCCGCCAATCTGCGTTGAGGCCGATATATGGATGTGCTTTCCCACCTGGGCGCAGGAGCCGATGGTGACGTGGCTGTCAACCATAGTGCCTTCGTCTACATAGGCGCCCACGTTGACATAGGCCGGGGGCATTATGATGGAGCCGGGGGCCATATATGCGCCGCGACGGACGGAAGTGCCGCCGGGAACTATGCGGACGCCGTCACGGGCCTTGAACTGCCTTACCGGGAAGGTGTCCTTGTCAAAGAAGGGGAACTGTCCCTGGGACATTTCCTTTATGGCGCCAAGGCGGAAGCCCGCAAGGATGATTTCCTTTACCTCACGGTTTACCTGCCAAACGCCGTCTACTTTCTGTGCCACGCGGACTTCTCCCTTTTCAAGGGCGTCCATCAGGGCGTTGAATTGCTGAAGAGTTACGTCCATCAGAAAAGGTCTTTCAGGGTTTGCTGTAAAAGGGCTTCCGTTGCCGCCGTAGCCCTAACCAAAGGCAATCTGAGGCTGTTTTCCATAAGGCCAAGCTGGGCCATTGCGGCCTTGGCGGGGATGGGGTTGGGCTCCACGAAGAGCGCCTTGAAAAGGGGCTTAAGGCGGGCGTCCATCCTTGCGGCCTCATCAAATTTACCGGCCTCCAGGGCGTGGCTGAAATCGGCCATGGCGGAAGGGAAAACGTTTGAGGCCACGGAGATTACGCCATCGGCGCCTTGCTTCATAAGCTCAAGGGTGTCTTCGTCGTTGCCGGAAAGGAGCTTGAAGCCTTCCGGGCGGCCGGCCATGATCTTTAGGCTCTGCTCAATCTTGCCGGAGGCTTCCTTTATGCCGATGATATTGGGAACGTCCTTAGCCAGTGCCAGCACGGTTTCAGGCTCAATGTTGGAACCGGTGCGGCCGGGGACGTTGTACAGCACGATGGGCTTTTCCGTTGCCCCTGCCACGGCCTTGAAATACTCATACATACCCCTCTGGGGCGGCTTGTTGTAGAAGGGAACCACCACCAGGAAGGCATCGGCATCCTGCAGGAGGCGGATGTTGTCAAGGGTGCCCTTCACTGAATTGGAGCCCACACCGGCCATTACGGGACGGCCCTTTGCGTGCTGAAGCGTCACCTCCAGGACCTGGAGTTTCTCCGATTCAGAGAGGGTGGGAGTTTCACCTGTAGTCCCAAGGGGAACCAGGAAATCTATGCCGGTTTCTACCTGCCAGTCTACCGTGGCGGCAAAGGACTCATAGTCCACTTCCCCACCCTTGAACGGGGTGAGAAGCGCGGTGCCGCAGCCATGTAAGTCAAGTGCTTTCATACAAGATACAAAAATACAAAAAATCCCCGGAATAATATGAGCATCGGCAACACAACCCGGACAAAAATTGCTAACTTTGCACCTATGGATTATGAGCGCTATTTTTCGGCCGATGTCCCCTCGTTCCTGAGGTCTCCCGTACGTGAAATCTTCCGCAAGGTGGATCTCCAGGCCATCTGTTCCTTTGCCGGAGGCTACCCCGCTGCGGTTACTTTCCCCACGGACCAGATCCCTGGCCTGGCTGCCGCCGTCTTGGAAAAATACGGCACCAGGGCACTCCAGTACGGTGCTACGCAGGGCGTTCCGGAACTCCGCGCCGCCATTGCCGCGCGCTATGGCGTTCCAGTGTCGCAGGTCCAGATCACCACTTCTTCCCAGCAGGGAATAGACGTGTGCTCCAGGGTTTTCCTTGACCCCGGAGACATAGTCCTTGCACAAAGTCCCGTGTACCTTGGCGCCCTCCAGAGTTTCAGGGCGTACAGGGCGGAAGTGAGGGACATGCCCTCGGGGGCTTGTCCACCCCCGGACAAGTGTAGGGGGAGGGGCCCGCTGGCAGAGGGGGCGGAGGGCAAGCTTGCTTGGCCTACGGCACCTATGACAGTGGGAGGGGCCGGAACGAAGCGAAGCGAAGTGGAGTCCCCCGAGGGCATGTCCCTCACTTCCGCCAAATTTATCTACGTTATCCCTGACTTCAATAACCCTACGGGAAAGACACTGACACTGGAGGAAAGAAAGGAGATTGTGGCCCTGGCCAGGGAACTTGATATCCTGATTGTTGAGGACAGCCCGTACCGTGAACTGCGTTACAGCGGAGAGACTCTTCCCACCCTCCGTGAACTGGCTCCGGAGCGGACGCTCCACCTTGGGAGCTTCTCCAAGATTTTTGCACCGGGGTTCAGGCTGGGATGGATTATCGGCCCGGAACCGCTTCTGGAGCAGATTTATGTGTGTAAGCAATGCCTTGACCTCTGCCCTCCGGTGCTGGACCAGTATATGGCGTGCGAGTTCCTCACTTCAGGCGCGCTTGATGCCAATCTGGTTAATACTATTGCCGAGTACAAACGCCGGCGTGACCTTATGCTGGGTCTCCTTGAGAAGTATATGCCTGCCGGAACATCCTGGACGCACCCTGACGGTGGTCTCTTCCTCTGGCTCACACTTCCGGAAAGCATTGACACCGTGGCGCTTTACGACGAAGCACTATCGGCCGGCGTGGCGTACGTTGCCGGTTCCTTCTTCTACCCTGACGGCAGCCACCGCAACACTATGCGCCTCAACTTCTCCTTCATAGAGGAGTCCAAGATGGAGCCGGGGATAAAACTTTTGGCAGCCGTTTTGGCTAAAGACCTGACTAATAAGTAGTTACAACTTTTACTCCCGCCGTTTTTGATAGGAGTAAATTGTGTAAATAATTAATAATCCGCAAGATGACAAAAACGCCCCACATATTCACCGGAGCAGGTAACAACTTCGTGGTCTATGACGGCCGGGAAGGCGGTATGGATGAGTACCGCCAGCCGGAGCGCATCCAGGCCCTTTGCCGTGAATACCGCACGGACGGCCTGATGATCCTTACGGAGGCCCCGGGCCAGGACTTTGGGATGGAGTTCTACAACCCTGACGGCTCCGGCGGAATGATGTGCGGCAACGGAGGCCGATGCATAGTCGCCTTTGCCGATTACCTTGGCCTGAAATCCGCCTCAGAGGATGGTACGTGGCACTTCCTTGCCCCGGATGGAGAGCACACCGCGACGATTTTGGACAGGGCTCATACCTCCAAACCGTCGCTTCGCGACCCCTCCCATCCTGACGGATGGGCCCCTCCCTCTTACGTGGCCGAGGGTGGCCACGGGTTTGGAGGCATAAGCCCTGCTCCAAAATGGACCGTGCGCCTCAAAATGATTGACGTCAAGGGCATAAGCAAGGCAAAGAACGGCTACTTCCTCAACACGGGAACAAGGCACTACGTGGAGTTCCGGGACAATGTGGATGCCATTGATATTGAGCCAGAGGCCAAGCCCATAAGATGGGCCGATGAATTCCAGCCGGACGGCACCAACGTGAACTTTGTGGAGAAAACACCAGATGGCCTTAAGGTCCGCACTTTCGAGAAAGGTGTTGAGGGCGAAACCCTTGCCTGCGGCACGGGCCTCACCGCCAGCGCCATTGCGGCATACCACCACGGGATCCCCGATCAGGTCGGGGATGACGGAGAGCGTCATGCCCGGCCCCGACCGGGCATCTCCTACCGCCTTCAATGCCGCCGCGGAGACTGGCTGGAAGTTGAATTCACCCCCTCCGGAGATGGTTTCATGGACGTTTTCCTCACCGGCCCCGCTGAACTTATTGAAAAATAATAACTCCCCTGTTTGAAATCTTCACTTCTTTTTCTATCTTTGCAAAAGTAACGTTATAACGTCACAAATAAGCAAGATGGAAAGCATTCTCTTTCACGGGTCCAACAAAATCATAAGCAATCCCACCAAGGCCGGCGGGAAGGTGCACAATGACTTTGGACAAGGCTTTTACTGCACCCCGGACATTGAACTTGCAAGGGAATGGGCATGCACAGAGACTCCCACAGCCTTTGCCAACCATTACAGTTTCGAGCCAAGTTATACGCTTGAAGTATGTAATTTATCAGGCCCGGATTATCACGTCCTCAACTGGCTGGCCGTCCTTATGGTAAACAGAGTCTTTGAAACCAGCCACGGCATTCCCGCCGCCATCAAGAAATACATCATTCAGGAGTTTCTGCCGGATCTTTCCGGATACGACGTCATAAGGGGCTACAGGGCCGATGACTCCTACTTCCAGTACTCAAACCTTTTCCTTAGCGGCACCATCAGCCTTGAGGAACTAAGCCGCGCAATGCGTCTTGGAAATCTTGGTGAGCAGGTGTTCCTTAAAAGTGAGAAGGCTTTTGAGGCGCTGGTGTTCACCTCTGCAGAGATCGTTGACAGGGATGTGTATCTGGCAAAAAGGCTTGCCCGCGAGAGTAAGGCAAGGGATGCGTTTCAGAAGATAAAACACGGCCCTGAGGTATTTGACGGCATCTTCGCAATTGACGTTTACAGGAATAAAATGAAGAACGATGACCCACGCTTACGATAAAGAAATTATGCTGTCGGCCCGGGATAACCTTGCGGTCATGATTGACTACGCCGTCACCTGGAGCGGAATGGACCTCAGGGAGTTCTACAACCGTTGGCTGGGAAGCGGCATCCCAGAAATGTTTGGTATCGGCCATCCTAAATTCACGCTTGGGATGAGCGGGATAGAACTAGCCGTAAGGGTGGTGGAAAACACCGGAGGCACGCTTGAGGTAGATCAAACGTATTCCTTCCCCTGGGAAGACTCCTCATTTTTCTGGACCGGCTGGGCGCTTTGCCAGTATCAGTGGTTCAGGGCCAATAGTTTCGCTTCAATAGACCGCGGCGGCCTGCCGATAGAAAAGGTCCATCAGCTATTCAATCCTCTCCACGAGGCCGATATAACCAAGGTCTTTGAGGTTTTTGACTCCTGGTATCATCCCGAGCCCGTTTCCATCAAGGAACTGAGAAAACTGAACGGACTTTCTCAGCAGGAACTGGCCGATAAATCCGGGGTTTCCATGAGGATGATTCGGGCCTACGAGCAGGGCAGCCAGCGCATTGGCAGGGCCGAGGCCTCGTCGGTCCTTAGCCTTGCCCGCGCGCTCCACTGCAATCCTGAGAGGCTGGTGTGATTTCTGGCACTAACCAAGTTATTCAATCTTAGTCACGTTTTGGCCCTTATTCTTAACTAAGATCGTCACTGGAGACAATCTTAGTTACGTTTGGGGGCAGTTTTGTGACTTTGTTCGTAAAGAACAGGCCGGGGCCGATATTGTCATTGAGGAAGCCCTGAAGGAGAAGGGTCTTCTGTAGCCGCCATCTATCCCCTCCAGCGAAGGAACGATTACTTCAAGCCAAGGGTATCCCAATTGTAGAAAACGCCTATATTTATGGACGTTGCATTCATCTCACCCAAATCTCTTGCAACGTAGGCGCGAATTCCAAGGCCGTGTTCCGTGGCATCAGAATTACGAAAGACGCGCCAAAACTTAAAGTGGGCTTCGGCGCCGCCAAGGACCACGAAATTTCCCAGGGTCTTATTATTATCGTCTTTCCCCTGCCTTGTCTGGACAAGCATACGTCCGGAAAGCCCCACAAAAGGCTTCAATGAGAAATAAGTACCGTCGTAAAACCGGTATCCGTATGTAAATCCAATATAATTATGGTTATATTCTTTTCCCTTCCGGAAAACCGCATCACCATAACTGTAATCATCAAGAATAGGACCGGTCCCGCCGTTTATTATGGTACCGAACTCATGCTGCTTGTACCCGAAAAAGAAATCCAGCATAATTCCGTGGGTCATTGCAAAAGTATTTGCAGCCTGCCCCAAAAACAGACTTCCGCTGTAACCCACATTAAACGTCATAAGGAAAATCTTTTGGCTCTTTGTAATCTGAGGATAAGATATCTGGGCCAACTCTTCCGCAATTTTTCCGGAATGATAGGCAACCATCGTGGAATCTGTACCGTCTTCGGTGTCCTCAACTATCTCTCTCCATCTGCTTTGATTCTGGTCACTGTAGAAAGCATAGAGCGCGTCTGCAGACCTTTTGTTATCTGTGCTGTACAGTTCCGTGAGCATCTTTCGGAAATACAGTTCATTGAGATCGAACAGGACCTGGTCATACGCAAGGGCGCAAGGATACATCCTTTCCAGATTGTGCCAGGAAAGGGATTTATCCATAGCAACCGCGGGCTTTGACACATACTGAACAGTGTTCCAGGACGGACGGGTCTTTTCAGAGTTTGTCAGCCAGCGGAAACTCAAGTTGCTGGTCCTGAAATCTTTGGGCGACTTGAAATTAAGATCGTCCCAAGTGAGAGGACCATCTGTCCAATAACGCATACTCTCCTCAAAACTCTGAGCAGAGAGGATGGTGCAGGATAAAGCAAAAATGACAAATAATGCTATACGTTTCATTATGCTCTGGTAATATGTGCCCCGAGGGCGTTGAGGCGGCCCTCGATGTCCTCGTAGCCGCGGTCTATCTGTTCAATATTGTCTATTGTTGAGGTGCCGCGGGCGCTCATTGCAGCAAGTAGCATTGCAATACCGGCGCGGATATCCGGACTCACAAGGCGGGCGGCCTTGAGGGTGATGCGGTGATCGTGGCCGATGACAACTGCCCTGTGGGGGTCGCAGAGAATAATTTGGGCACCCATGTCTATGAGGCGGTCTACAAAGAATAGCCTTGATTCAAACATCTTCTGGTGGATGAGGACGCTTCCCTTGCACTGGGTAGCGACAACCAGCATCACAGAAAGAAGGTCGGGGGTGAGGCCGGGCCAGGGAGCATCGGCCAGAGTCATTATGGAGCCGTCAAGGAAAGACTCAATCTCATAGGAGTCCTGGGCGGGGACGTAGATGTCGTCTCCCCTCTGCTCCAACTTGATTCCCAGGCGTTTGAAGGCGTCCGGGATAATTCCCAGGTCATACCAGGAGACGTCCTTGATGGTGATTTCACTCTGGCATATTGCGGCCATGCCGATGAAAGAGCCAACCTCAATCATATCCGGAAGGATCTTGTGCTCCGTGCCGCCGAGCTTCTCCACGCCGTGGACGCGGAGGAGGTTGGAGCCAACTCCGTCGATGAAGGCGCCCATGCGATTGAGCATCTTGCAAAGCTGCTGGACGTAGGGCTCGCAGGCGGCGTTGTAGATGGTTGTGGTGCCTTTTGCAAGCACTGCGGCCATCACTATGTTGGCGGTACCGGTGACGGAGGCTTCGTCTAGGAGCATGTATCGGCCCGTAAGACGGCCTTCAGAGGTAAGGTGGAACGCCCGGCGCTTAGGGTCATACTCCATATCTGCGCCAAGGTTACACATACCGTCAAGGTGTGTGTCAACCCTTCGGCGGCCGATTTTATCACCGCCCGGCTTAGGGAACCACGCGTGGCCGAAACGGCTGAGGAGCGGGCCGACGACCATCACGCTGCCGCGAAGTTTGGCGCACTTTGCAACAAACTCCTCCGTCTCAATGTAGGAGGTGTCCACTTCATCGGCCTGGAAAGTATAGGTGCCCTTGGAATGACGGGTGACTTTTACGCCCATGTTCCTCAGGAGCTCTATGAGGTTCTTGACGTCAAGAATCTCAGGGATATTGGTCATTTTTACGGGCTCTGCCGTAAGGAGAACCGCACTGATGACTTCCAGCGCCTCATTCTTTGCGCCCTGTGGGGTGATGGTGCCGCTGAGCCTGTGGCCACCCTCTATGATGAATTTTGCCATTTTTTACAGTTTATCCACAAAGATACGTTTTTTCCGGAATAATTCATACGTATTGCGGATGGTCCGGGGATGTATTGGATTTTTGTGAGAATTGGATTAACTTTATTGGCATAAAATTTTTGACATATGGCAAACATCAATGACTTCATTCAGAAGGCCGTCAGTGCGGCGGCAGGCAAAGTAGACATCCCTGCAAACATCAAGGACCAGGTTCTGGGCGGGCTTGGAGATTCCATCCTGGGTTCACTCACACAGACTGCTGCAAAAGCCGGTGGCCTGGATGAGATCAAGAGCCTTCTTACCGGAAAGACAGATGCTGCAAAGAGCGACATCACCGCTCTGGCAGGAGACCTCTTCACCAAGAATATCGTGAGTAAACTCAACCTTGGCTCACTGGCCCCGGCCCTTACGGCACTTATCCCCGGTATTATCGGCAAACTCTCCGGCTTTATCAAGGATCAGGACGGAGACGGGGACGTGGACATCAACGATATCCTCCTTTCCCTCAAGGGCGGCGCCGGCAGCGGCCTTCTTGGCGCTGCAACCAGCATCCTGGGCGGTTTGTTCGGCAAGAAAAAATAATATGATATGAAAAAGACCGGAGTTCTTGCAAAATCCTCCTGGATTGCACTTGCCGTAACTGTGGTTGTGATAGGCATCATGGCATCCTGCTGCACCACAATTGACTCTGCATCGGTTGGTATCAAGTTCAAGAAGTGGAGCTCCAATGCTGCCCTTAAGGGCGGTGTTGAAGGTACCTGCCGCGGTTGGGTGTGGTATAACCCCATCACGGAAAGTATCTTCGAGTACCCCACATACATCCAGCGTGTAACCTATGAGCCCTTCACCGTGAACCCTAAGGATGCGGCCATCTTCTCAATGACCCCCACCCTTGCATACCAGATAGATGAGGCTAAGGCCGTGGATATCTTCGTGAAGTACCGCAAACCGGTGCGCGAACTTGAGATGGGCTACATAAACACCTGTATCTTTGAGGCTTACCGTACCTGCGCCAACAACTACACCTCTGATGAACTGATGGCCAACCGTGCCAAGTTTGAAAACGAGGTCCGCGCCAGGCTGGATGAGTCCATGAACCGCGAGGGCTTCATTGTCCGTGAGTTCACCACAAAGATTGACCCTCCGGCATCCCTTACTGCCGCCATCAACGCCAAGAACGAGGCCGTCCAGAACGCCCTCAAGGCAGAGAACAAGGTGAAGGAAGCAGAGGCCGAGGCCAAGATTGCCATTGCCAAGGCAAAGGGTGAAGCTGAAGCCCAGCGTATCCAGGGTGACGGTGAAGCCTACTACAACCGCGTAGTTGCCGCTTCCCTCAATGCACTGCTGGTTCAGCAGTACGCAATTGAGAAGTGGGACGGCAAACTTCCCACCTACAACGGCTCCAACGCGCTGCCGTTCATTAATCTGACAAAGTAGTTAGATGTGCTCAACCTCCGGATGGAGGGTGATGCCGTATTTGGATTCTATGGCCTGGATAACTTCGGTTTCCAGGCCTATGATTTCTTCCGGGGAAGCCTCCCCACTGGCGTTCACAATGACCAGCGGCTGATTCTTGAACACCTGGGCGCCACCAAGGCGCTTGCCCTTGAATCCGCACTGCTCAATCATCCATGCCGCCGGGACCTTGATCTGGTCCCCCACCTCAAAGTGCGGCACCTGGTAGTCCGGACCGTTGTCCTGACGGGCGATGTCTTTGATTCGTTCAAAGTGCTCCTTGCTTATCACCGGATTGCAGAAGAAACTTCCGGCCGATCCCGTCACCGCCGGGTCCGGCAGTTTTGCGTTGCGGATGTCGATGATGGTCTGACGGATAATCTGAGGGGTAAGGGTGGGCACCTCCCTCTTATCCGGCCGAGGGTGGCCAGAGGTTTGAGACAGTGTCTCTACACCCCTATCAGCAAGGGCCTTTCGGAGGCCACCGTAGTCCAGACGGGGCTGGGGATCACGGCTTAGGCGGTAGGTGACGGCCGTGATGATGAACCTGCCTTTCCACTCAGTTTTGAACTTGGAGGTACGGTAACCGTAAGCGCAGGTGACGGGGTCAATGTCCACAAACCGGCCTTCTACGCGGTCCCAGGCACGGATATCGGCAATGATGTCCTTGGCCTCAACGCCATAGGCTCCGATGTTCTGCACGGCGCTGGCTCCGCATTCCCCTGGGATGAGGGACAGGTTCTCCGGACCCCAGAGGCCTTCCGCGGCCGCCCACGCGCAGAAATCGTCAAAGACCGTTCCGGCGGGCAAGGTGACAAAGCACCCTCCGGCGGACGTGTCCACCCCCGGACACGGGTAGGGGGATGATATGTGCAGCACGGTTCCGGGGAAGTCCTTGGTGAAAAGGAGGTTGGAGCCGCCGCCCATGACCATCACCGGCTGGGGCAGGGCGCCAAAGTCCATGGCCGCCAACTCTTCTTCCGACTCTATCTCAACGTACAGCGCGCATTTCACCTTCATCCGGAAGGTGTTGGGGATGGGGTAATTGGAGACCGTTTTCATTAAACCGCTGATAATAAGGCGTTTATACATTTTCCTCCCAGCAAAACAGCCAGGAGGAAAAGTTGTAAGTAATTGTTACTGAGCGTTTTGAGGAGAACGCAGAGAAATCTGCAGTTCATCCAGCTGCTCCTGGTCGATCTGGGACGGGGAATCTATCATCACATCCCTGCCCTGATTGTTCTTGGGGAAGGCGATGTAATCCCTGATTGTGTCCTGACCACCCATGAGGGCGCACACGCGGTCAAAGCCGAAGGCCAGACCTCCGTGAGGCGGGGCGCCGAACTTGAAGGCGTTGATGATGAAGCCAAACTTGTACTCTGCCTCTTCGGGGCCGATTCCAAGGACTTCGAACATACGCTTCTGCATATCGGCATTATGGATACGGATGGAGCCGCCGCCTAGTTCGTTGCCGTTGAGAACGAAGTCATAGGCGTTGGCGCAGACGCGTTCAAGGTCTTCCTTGGCATTGCTGTAGAACCATTTTTCGTGCTCCGGCTTGGGGGCGGTGAAAGGATGGTGCATGGCGTAGAAACGCTGGGTTTCGTCGTCCCACTCAAGAAGCGGGAAGTCCACGATCCAAAGCGGGGCGAACTCGCGCGGGTTGCGGAGGCCCAGGCGGCCGCCCATCTCAAGACGCAGGACGCCCAGCATTGTCTGGGTCTTGCGCTTGGCGCCGCTCATCACAAGGATGAGGTCTCCGGGCTTTGCCTCTGCGGCGGCGGCGATGGCGGCAAGGTCATCGGCCCCGTAGAATTTGTCAATGGAACTCTTGAAGGAGCCATCGGCATTAACCTTTATGTAAATGAGGCCTTTAGCACCAACCTGGGGGCGTTTTACCCACTCTGTAAGCTCATCAATCTGCTTGCGGGTGTATTCCGCGGCGCCGGGAACGGCAATTGCGCCGATATACTGGGCGTCGTCAAGAACGCCGAAGCCCTTGCCCTTTGCGGCGGAGGTGATCTCATGGATCTTCATGCCGAAGCGGACATCGGGTTTGTCCGAGCCGTAGTTATCCATTGCGTCGTACCAGCTCATACGTGGGAGAGGGTTGGGGATGTCTACGCCGAGGACGTTCTTGAAGAGTGTCCTCATCATGCCTTCAAACATGTTCAGGACGTCTTCCTGCTCCACAAAGGACATCTCACAGTCTATCTGGGTGAATTCCGGCTGGCGGTCTGCGCGAAGGTCTTCGTCACGGAAGCAGCGCACAATCTGGAAATAGCGGTCATAGCCGGCCACCATTAGGAGCTGCTTGAAGGTCTGGGGGCTCTGAGGAAGGGCATAGAACTGACCGGGGTTCATACGTGAAGGGACCACAAAGTCACGGGCGCCTTCCGGGGTGGACTTGATGAGATAAGGAGTCTCAATTTCCATGAAGCCCTTGGAGTCAAGATAGTTGCGGCACTCGTGGGCCACCTTGTGCCTGAGGGCCAGGGCGCGCTGGAGCGGACCTCGGCGGAGGTCCAGATAACGGTACTTCATACGGAGGTCCTCGCCGCCGTCACTTTCTTCCTCAATTGTGAAGGGCGGGGTAACGCTCTTGTTAAGGATATTTATGGCCGATAATTTAATCTCGATGTCACCAGTGGGCATCTTGGCGTTTTTGGCCTGGCGCTCTACAACCTCACCGGTGGCCTGGATCACGAATTCACGGCCGAGGGAGGTGGCGGTTTCCACAAGCTCTGCGGGGGCATCGGCCTCAACTACAAGCTGCGTGATGCCATAGCGGTCACGGAGGTCAATGAATGTCATTCCGCCAAGTTTGCGGGCTTTCTGGACCCAACCGGCCAGGGTAACCTGCTGCCCTTTGTTCTCAATGCGGAGCTGCCCGCACGTGTGTGTTCTGTACATATTATGTGTTTTAATCAATTTGCGTTTTGTGTAATACTGATGGCTGCTCCGGTATCGCAAAGATATGTTTGTATTCTTGCGTTCCTTTTAACACCTGTGTCATTATTTTCAACGAGTATATTCAGTAACAGGTTGGTCTCATCATAATCTATTGTAAGCCACTCAGCTTTGATTGTATCGTATAATGTCAAATGAGTGTCGGGATCTATTCCAGAGTAAGAAACACTTACAGTAACGTCATCGAAGTATATGGCGCTAATATCAAATCTTTTGTCACTTGATACCGTGATTACTTGTTCGTCAGAAGATAGATTAAAAGCATCTTGAGAGAGATGAATTCGATCCTCCTCCGGCACCCGTCCTGCAGGAGGGCGACAGGCGGTAAATACTAGCACAAAAAAACAAGCGCAAATGAGATATTTGTTAATTTGTGTCATATGTAATCACATAAAAACTTTTAATAAAACTATATATATCATTTGGCAGAGTTCCAGGATCATAACTGGATAATCCAGAACGTTGTGACGGGTCAAAAATGCCAATATTGAAATATCCATCCCCTGCACCATACCAACCCCAATTGATGTGGTAGGTATTAACGTAATAGCCATCCACAACCCAAGCGTGTCCTTCATTATTACTTGTGGCTCCGCTGACGTATGCCGGATGCCCATAAAGTAATTGTTGGCTCACCTTTAAGCGAAGATCATTGTTGAAAGTGCAACCATAATGCAATTGTACGTTTGAATAACCGTAGTTTTGTAAAGTGATTTTTGCGCGGACATCATAAGCTCCAGATTCTCCTGGTGCATATGTTACGTTGCAATTACTGGGAGAGCCTAGCGCCTTCAAGAAATGAGCAACTTGATCAGCTCCCGACAGAGTGCCATTTGAGCCAGGGTGGGGATATGTCCTGACGGTTTTCATCTCTGACCAACTGCACGTCTCTCCGTCAAAAACCATTGTTGAAGAGTATTCTTCAAATGCCATTATCTGCGCAATGGCTGTTGGGACACAGCCCGTGGGACAATTTGTTGGCACATATTTGTCAAACGGAGACCACTGTCCCCATTTAGTCATAAGGAGCGGCGAAACAATGCCGCCCGGGCCTCCTCCGCCGATTATTTCCCAATCGGGCGGCGCAATCACGTTTGCCATTCTCTCCATGGCCGCGGAAAGTAAAGCCTCGGGAATGAATGTGGTGTCACTGTCGTCCTCTACGACGGGAATATCTTCCATATTGTATGTATCGGCGTTAATTACTTGTTCGGCTTTGGAAAAATGGTTCAGGTTAAGGTGTCCTTTTTCAGTAAGGCACACAACGTCCATTCCTATTCTTTTGTTGGCCGACAAAACGGCGTAACCACCGTCTTCTCCAAAATTGATGACGTAGAATATATCTCCAGTCAAGATAGTATTTGCCGATTTACAAGGTGTTGTCCTGACGGTAAATGAAGAGGTGTCGGCAAGATTCCATTCATTGCCGACTTTGGTTGCATTCAAGCCGTCAATAAACTCCTGAAGCGAATTAACAGCCTCGCTATAAGGTATTTGTTCTGAATAGCGTGGCTGCGCTGTGTCAGGCGTTTCTAATTTTTCAGCGCACGCAGAGCAGAACATTGCAAGAAACAAAAGACATCCGGCCAGGGTAACCTGCTGCCCTTTGTTCTCAATGCGGAGCTGCCCGCACGTGTGTGTTCTGTACATATTTTGAGTTTAGTTTTTTCAGAGTTCACAAAGTTAGCAAAAAAATGCATATCTTTGGGAAAACTTTTAACCTATGGCTTGTTTTGTAGCACCCCTTGTTCAGGCTATCGCCACCACCGCATACCGTAAAATAAGCAAGAAGCCCGTTCCGGCTTCCCTGAAAACCCTGGAAACCATGCTCTGGGGCGGTTCTGTGATGCTTATCGTAGACCACGTAATCAACGGAGAACTCACTTGGCAATTCCCCTTCTTCACCGCTCTGTCACAGACCGGCGGCGCCGCCCAGATGTGGCGTGAAATCCTCACCGTAGGTGTGCCCATGTGCCTTGTCATCACGGCCGTATGGGCAGTGTGGGCTCTTCTTGCCCGCCGCCGCAAAGCTGTTGCTTAGCGCCAGCCCGCTTTAGACCATCACTTATTCAATCTTAGTCACAAATTACCCTAAAAACGTGACTAAGATTGTCTTTCTATACAATCTTAGTCAAGAAATCGGCCCAAAACGTGACTTTGACGGTACCGGATTTGGGAAATTATGCCAGCAGGTTGGTGAGCGCCACAAAGTCCTCTACGGAAAGCTGTTCCGGGCGCTGGGAGAATACGGGCTGGGAGAGGAAGGCGGCTAATTCTTCGGCCGACCACCCTTCGCGAGTAGCTTTAGCAGCGGCAAGAGGCTTGAGGGGATTACGCATCATCTTCCGGCGCTGCCCAAAGGCCGTTTTCACAACGGTCTTGAATAGCTTTTCGTCGCAGCCAAGGTCTGTGCGGCCGTTGCGGCGCAGCCTTATCACGGCGCTCTCCACCTTGGGCGGGGGCGCAAAGCAGCCAGAGCCAACGGTAAATAGATATTCTATATCATACCAGGCCTGAAGAAGCACGCTCAGGATGCCATAGGTTTTGCTTCCGGGCTTTTCTGCAATGCGCTCTGCAACCTCCTTCTGAACCATTCCCACAACCTGCGGGATGTGGTCTTTGTGGTCCAGGACCTTGAAGAAAATCTGTGAGGAGATGTTGTAAGGGAAATTGCCAATTACGCAGAAGTCTCCGGGGAAGATCCGCTCCAGGGGAAGGGTGAGGAAATCGGCCTCCATAAGACGGCCCTGCATGCCCTGGAAATGCGTGAGAAGGTACTCTACGCTCTCCGTATCTATCTCCACCAGCTTCAGATCAATGTCTTCTCTTTCCAGCAGGTACTGCGTAAGTACACCCATTCCCGGGCCAACTTCCAGGACCGGTACGGGCATATGTTCGCAAACCTCTGGCCACCCTCGGCCGGATAAGAGGGAGGGGCCCGCAGCCGAAGGCTGTGGGAGGGGCCGGAGCGAAGCGGAGGCGGTTTGCGAACATATGCCCGCACCGATCTCTAACGCATCAACTATGGCCCTAGCCACTTTCTGGTCTGTGAGGAAATGCTGCCCAAGGGCCTTTTTTGCTCTTACTTCCATACTGCAAAGATAAGAATAATTTTAAAGGGTAGAGGCTAGAACTGGAAGTAGATGAAGGACTGGAGGTCGGCGGTGATGAACTGGTAGAAGAAGATCACGATCAGGACCACCACAAGGGCCATGACGGGCAGCGGAAGAGCGCTGAACGTGAGGCGGTAACGCCTCTTGAAGCGCTCCGGGAGCAAGTGGATGAGCATTCCCAGGACAAAGAGGATGAGCACCGCACGGTGCTGGTGAATCATTGCCGGAACAAGGCCGATATCCCAGTGGGAGCCTATCTGGTTCACCATATTCTTGGCAGTGTTCCAGGCCTGCTCGTTGGCAAGGGCGGGATCCAGGTTAGAGCCGCTGCGGAAGAAAAGGCGGGTGAAAGTGATGAAGACAAATGTCTGGAAAATGTCCCAGGCGCTGGAAATCCACTTGGCGGCGGAAGACAGTTTAAGGGGCACCACAATGCCTTTAGACGTAAGTTCCGGGGCCGATGAAACCGTTTTCCAGCCGAAGGCCGCCCAGCGGTAGATGGTCTTGATGACCGTTCCCGCCAGGATTATCATGAGCCACACCAGGAAGAGGTTCCAAACCGGAGCGGGAGTCCAGACGGAAAGGGCCCATACCAGCAGCGTGAAAAAGCCCGCAATGGCGGTTTTGGCCAGCATGGAGCGCTTGGTCCAGATCTTATAAATCACCATCCCGATGCCGTTTAGGCCGCCCCAGATCATGAAATTCCAGCTTGCTCCGTGCCAGAGGCCGCCAAGGAGCATGGTGTTCATGGAGTTGATATTGGTGGTAATGAGTTTGCGGTCTCCTGGCTTACGCCATGCCCAAAGGCCGATAGCCCCCGCAATGACGGCAACCGCCACTGCAACCCACCAGCTGCCGCTGAGGAAAGAACCCACTACGGCTACCGTGACAATGATAATATATGTGCCAGCACTGGCCGTACGGTTGCCTCCAAGGGGGATATAGAGGTAATCCCGCAGCCAGCGGCTGAGGGTCATATGCCAGCGGCGCCAGAAGTCCTGCGTATTGGGGGCCTTGTACGGGGAATTGAAGTTCTTGGGAAGGTAGAAGCCCATGAGCATCGCTACGCCGGTTGCAATGTCCGTGTAGCCGGAAAAATCGGCATAAACCTGGAGGGAATAGCAGAAGAGGGCCGATAAATTCTCAAAGCCGCTGTAAAGGAGCGGGTTCTCGAAGACTCGGTCGGCAAAATTCACCGCCATGTAATCGGCCAGGATGAGCTTCTTGAGGAGGCCGTTCATTATCCAGAAGATGGCAATGCCGAACCACCTGCGGGAGAGGTTGTAGGGCTTATGGAGCTGCTCCACAAACTCTACGGCGCGGACGATGGGGCCTGCAACCAGCTGCGGGAAGAAGCTGAGGTAGAAGCCGAAGTCCAGGAAATTCTGGACCGGGGCAATCTTCCGGCGTTTGACGTCCACAATATAACTCACTGCCTGGAAGGTGAAGAATGAGATTCCAACCGGGAGGATAATGGCATCTACGCGGAAAAGGGACGTGCCTGTGAGGGCGTTCAGGAACTCTCCAAGGACGTCGTGAACCTCGATGGACAGCCCGAAGAGGTTGTTCACAAAGTCCGTTATGAAGTACGCGTACTTGAAATAGGCAAGGACCCCAAGGTCTATCACAACGCTTAGCGCCGTGAGGGCCCGTCTCCAGCCTTCTTTTTTAAGCCGATACAGCCCCTTGGCCGCAAAGTAGTTGTACACTATCACAAACACAAGAAGCGCCAGGAACACGCCGCTTGTCTTGTAATAGAAGAAAAGGGACACCGCAAAGAGGAAGCCGTTGCGGAGGAGCACCTTGCTGTGGAACAGGGAGAACACCGCAAACACCAGCGCGAAGAACGCCCAGAAGTAGAACTGGGTGAAAAGCAGCGGGTGCGCCTGGTCAAAGGAGAACAGGCTCACGGCAAAGTCCCGTATGATGTCTGCCAGCGTCATCTGTACTCCATTATTGCGTCAAAGAGAAGGTCCCCGATGAGGCGGTAGCCGGCGGGGGTGAAATGCACACGGTCTCCCTGCATAAGGCCGGCCTCTTTCCAGGCGTCGGAGGAGCCGTAGCCGCCCATAACCTCATACATATCCCAGAACACGCCGTCAAATTCATCGGCCAGTTCACGGAAGGCCTTTTCAACGTCTGAGGTATGCGGGTTCACGTGTTTTCCCTTGTAATAACTGTCGTTGATGCCGGAAAAGAGCACGGCGCAGCGGGGATTCACGTCCCGCACCTGACGGAGTAGAAAGCGGTAGTTTTCCTTGAATCGGCGGGAATCAAAATCGTGGCCCTGGATATCGTTGATGCCGATAGAGAATATCACAAGGTCCGGCATCACGCGGGAAAGGTCCTCGGCCCAATGGGAGCACTTGGCCCATGAAGAGGTGGATGCACCGTTGATTCCGGCCTCGCTGTAGGTGAAGCCGCCGCCGGTGCGGTCAAGGTAGAGACCGCGAAGGGTGTATCGGCCCTCTCCTTTGAAGAAGACCTGCAGCCAGTCCGTGTAGTACGGGAGGTCGAAATGGGTGTACTGGTGGCCTTTGACGCCATAAACAGTGTCCCGGCCCTGAAGCAGGAGGACGGGCTCCATCTCCCCTTCCCCAAGGACGTCCACGCGGTTGAAGGCGTAGCTCTGGCGGAGCACGGGACCGCCGTTACGGGCAAGGTCTACGGCTACGCGGGAGGCGGTGTCCTTCACCTCTGCGGCAATGCCGGTGAGGCCGAGGTCAGAGCCATCGGCCTTTATGCAATTGTGGGATTCCCAGAGGCCGGAGTATGAGGTTGTGTAGCTGACGGGGGTGTTGGTAAGGGCGGCCGCGAAGGGGAAAACCAGGCCCCTGCCGCCGTCAAGGCCGTATCTTAAAGACAGGAAGCGGGTGCGGAGGCGGTCACTCCAGGTGCCGCCCTGGACGTGGGAGCCACCAACGTGGAGCACCCTTACGTCTCCGGTGCCCCAATGCACAAGGGAGTCCAGCTTTTGCCTGAAGGCGGTAAAGGAGGCCGACTCCCCCTCAAGCCCGCGCGGAATGAGCACGGGAGGGCGCTGGGCTGCGCACGGCACTGCCATGGCAAGGAGGACTATAAGGAGGAGACGCTTCACTTGACCAGGCGGTAATAATCGTAATAGGTAAGGAGGGAATTGGAGAGGGCGTCTCCAACCTTCTGGGCGCCGGCGGGGGTGAAGTGGATGTAATCAGGCCCGGCGTAAGGGGGATTGTGCTTAACCCACTGACCCATGGAGTTCTCCCCTCCCATCATGCGGAAGAGGTCCCAGTAGGCTGCGTCGTTCCTGAGGGCCGTGGCCTTGAGGGAATCCACAAGTTCCGGGAGGCGGGGCCAGGTAACAATGCGGCCGCCCACGCTCTTTCCCATATCGGACGGGCCGATAAAGAGGATGCGGGCATCCGGGGCAACCTCATGGAAGTACTGGATCTGGGCCTCTATCTGCTCCTGGTACTGCTCGATGACCTTGGTGTTACGGACCACAGGCATGTAATTTCCGCCAAACTGGAGGATGATGAGACTGGCGTCCATCATTTCCAGGCAATCGGCCATAAGAGGCTTGTTGATGCGGGTGAAAATGGTGCCTGAGCAGCCCCTGAGGGGGATGTTGTCTACCTGGACGCCGGAATCAGGATCGGCCGATATGCCGTAAATTTCCGCGTTGCCGCTGAAGCGGAGAACCGCTTTCTGGACTGGCCGGCCAAAGTGCCAGGTGACTTTGTGAAGCCCGCTCTCGCCAACTTCCTCTACGGGAACGGGGCGGAGGGTATCCGACACGGCTTTGACGGAGAATCCGCCGCTGGGGCGTCCGTAGAGGACGGTGACGGCCTCAAAGCTGTGGACGCCTTCACGGGCGTTCTTGTTGCTGGTGGAACGAAGGGTTACGGTGCCGCCGCCGGTGAGCGTAACCACCTGGGCCAGAATGCCGTAGCGGCTATGACCGGCGCGGACGGTGGTGGAGTCTCCGTACATGGTGTACTGGACAAAACCGCCATTTGCAGCCTTGGAGATACTGGCCGACGGAACGTTGCTGAGAGCCGGGAAAAGGCCGGTGCCGTTGCCGCCGAACCTTGCCTGGAGATCCTGACGGAGGTCCTGGGAAATGCGGTCAAGTTCTATCTGGGAGTCTCCGTAGTGGACTACGCGGCTGAGACCCTTTTTCTCAAAGTCCTTGAAGACGGGGCGGAAAAAGTTTATGTCATCCCCTGGAAGATAGATGCGGTCAGGGTTTTCCGTGAAGAATTGCCTGTAGTACTCCAGGGTATCCTGCTTCATCTTGAAACGGGCCTGAACGGCATTGAGGACGGAGTCTACGTCTACCTTGGTCTCATTTGCATCCCTCAGGGTTGCCTGCATATTGGAGAAACGCAGGGTGAGCGGCCCGGCGGCGATGCCATCGGCCGGCATAACCAGCCACAGCACGCCCAGGGCGGCGAAAACGCTGAGAAGGAATATGAGTACCTGACGGGCTTTCATAAGGGGTACAAAGTTACGCAAAAAATGGTTATCTTTGCAAGTTATTAAAATTAACGCAATGAAAGAAGCCATTGAAAGAATATTCAAAGAGCTGGATGAACTGAAAGCCACCAGCCAGAAAGAGGCCGAAGAAGCCCGTATACGTTTCCTTGGAAAGAAAGGTGAAATCACGGCCCTTATGGACGAGTTCCGTAACATTGCCCCGGAACTCAAGAGGGAGTACGGCAAGAAGCTCAATGAACTCAAGCAGTACACCATTGCAAAGATAGAGGAATTGAAGGCCTCCGCAGAGACCGCAGCCGTGGCCGATTCCCCCAAGGAGGATCTTTCAATGCCCGGAGACGCTTTCCCGCTGGGTTCGCGTCATCCCGTTTCCATTGTCCGTCAGCAGATTGTGGATATCTTCCGCAAGTTTGGATATGACGTGGCAGAGGGTCCTGAGATTGAAGACGACTACCACGTTTTCGAGGCTCTGAACTTCCCGCCCAATCACCCCGCGCGTGAGATGCAGGACACCTTCTTCGTGAGCACCGGCCACCTCAATCCGCTCCTTCTCCGCACCCACACTTCTTCCGTGCAGGTGCGCACCATGGAAACCCAGCCGCTGCCCATCCGCGTGGTGTGCCCCGGCCGCGTTTTCAGGAACGAGGCAATATCGGCCCGCGCGCACTGCATCTTCCATCAGGTAGAAGGACTGTACATTGACAAGGACGTCACGTTCGCAGACCTTAAGCAGGCCATCCTGCTGTTTGCCCGCGAGATGTTTGGTGCCGATACCCAGATTCGTATGAGGCCCTCCTACTTCCCGTTCACGGAGCCTTCCGCAGAGGTAGACGTTTCCTGCAACATCTGCAAGGGAAAGGGCTGCAACATCTGCAAGGGCACCGGCTGGCTGGAAATCATGGGCTGCGGCATGGTAGATCCAAACGTCCTCAAGGCCAGCGGAATTGATCCTTCCCAGTACTCCGGATTCGCATTCGGTATGGGCGTTGAGCGTATCGCAATGCTCAAGTGGCAGGTCAACGACCTCCGCCACTACTTTGAGAACGACATGCGCTTCCTCTCAGAGTTTGCCACCGCCACGGAAGTGTAGTTTCCGGGGGGGGGTGACAGAACATAACGTCGCAGGTGACAGAACATAGCGTCGCAGGTCTGAAAAAATGGTCGGACCTGCGACACTTTTTGGCTTCAGTGGCCGATTTGCGTCGCAGGTGACGCCAAAAACACAGACCTGCGACACTTCACCTCCGGACCAGCGACGGTTTGGCCCCGGACCCGCGACAATGGCACATCCATGATGTCTTGGGGCAATGATTCACATGTTTTCAGCCGTTTTTGCGTTATTCGTTGCCCTATAAGCGGAGGGGAGGTGTTGGTGGCAAAACCTGTAGCCGCCCGCGGCTTCATGAGCGGGAGGGGCCCAGAGCCTGCGCGAAGCGCGGCGAATGGGAGGGACGAAGTGAGCGAAGCGAACGAAGGGTTTTGACATCAATACCTCCCGCAGCGACAAGGGGCAACGAAAACGGCAATTGGTGGAGGTTAAGTGGTTGACACACAGCGTATTACAGAATAGTCTACCAGAAAAAATTCTGGTAGACTATTCTGTAAACGATTAACAGTGAGCACTTTAGCCCACACCACAAGGGGAGAACTATTGGGGGCATAGTTCCTCCGCAGAGGAGAAAGGCTAGTGCAGCATCACGGTGAGGCCAGCCATGACTATGGAGACCATGCTCATGAGTTTGATGAGGATGTTGAGGGAAGGGCCGGAGGTGTCCTTGAAGGGGTCTCCCACGGTATCGCCCACCACGGTGGCGTGGTGGCTGGAGGAGTTCTTGCCACCAAAGTGGCCTTCCTCAACGAACTTCTTGGCATTGTCCCAGGCGCCGCCGGAGTTGGCCAGGAAGATGGCCAGCACGAAGCCTGCGCCAAGGCCGCCGGCAAGGAGGCCGATAACACCTGCAGGGCCAAGGATGACACCAACAAGCATGGGAACGATGATGGCAAGGAGGGACGGGAAGATCATCTCGTGCTGGGCAGCCTTGGTGGAGATGCGGACGCAGCTGGTGTAATCCGGGCGCTGTTTTCCTTCAAGGATGCCGGCTATCTCACGGAACTGGCGGCGTACCTCGATGACCATCTTCTCTGCTGCACGGCCAACTGCATTCATGGTGAGACCGCAGAAGAGGAATGCCATCATTGAGCCGATGAAAATGCCCACCAGAACCATGGGGTTCATGAGGGTGATGTCATAGTGCTCCACAATATCGGTGATGCTGCCGTGTGCAAGACGAGTGAATTCCTCCGCCATTTCGCCGCCCTTTGCTGCAAGGTGACCAAAGCCGATCTTAATCTCCTCAATGTAGGACGCCAGGAGGGCCAGGGCCGTAAGGGCTGCGGAGCCGATGGCAAAGCCCTTACCGGTTGCGGCGGTGGTGTTGCCAAGGGAGTCAAGGATATCGGTCTTTTCACGTACGGAAGGATCCAGTTCACTCATCTGGGCGTTGCCGCCGGCGTTGTCGGCGATGGGGCCGTAAGCATCAGTTGCAAGGGTGATTCCAAGGGTTGAGAGCATGCCCACAGCGGCAATGGAGATGCCGTAGAGGCCCATACTCAGAGTTTCAACGCCAAAGTGGAAGCCGGTTGCAAAGCCGTAGGCCAGAAGGATGGCAACTGCAATTGTGACCACGGGAACGGCGGTGGAAATCATGCCAAGGCCAACACCGTTGATGATGACGGTTGCTGGGCCTGTCTGGGCGCTCTCGGCCAGTTTCTGGGTGGGCTTGTAGGAGTGAGAGGTATAGTATTCGGTAATTTTGCCGATAACTACTCCCGCCACAAGGCCGCTGACCACGGAAAGGGCCATCTGCCACCAGTTGGGGAAGCCAAGGATGTAGAACACGCCGAAGGAAACCAGGGCGATGAGGACGGCCGCAAGGTTGGTGCCGCGGCTGAGGGAACCAAGGAGGTCCTGCAGCGAAGCGCCTTCCTTTGTACGTACCACGTAAATACCTAAGATTGAGAGGACTACGCCAATTGCCGCAATCATCATAGGGGCAAGGATAGCCCTCATCTGGACGGCGGTTCCGTCTCCAAAGAAGGCCGATGCTCCAAGCGCCATGGTGGCAAGGATGGAGCCGCAGTAACTCTCATAGAGGTCTGCGCCCATACCGGCAACGTCACCCACGTTGTCACCCACGTTATCGGCGATGGTGGCGGGGTTGCGGGGATCGTCCTCGGGGATGTCCTGCTCAACCTTACCAACGATATCGGCCCCAACATCCGCGGCCTTGGTGTAGATGCCGCCGCCCACACGGGCGAAGAGGGCCTGGGTAGATGCGCCCATTCCGAAGGTGAGCATGGTGGTGGTGATCACCACAAGGTTCTGGGCCTGCGTGGGCTCATAGAATATCTTGAGGATGCTCCACCAGATGGCGATGTCCAGAAGGCCCAGGCCCACCACGGTAAGGCCCATGACGGCGCCGCTGCGGAAGGCTATCTTAAGGCCGGAATTGAGGCTTCGCATTGTTGCATTTGCCGTACGGGCCGATGCATAAGTTGCGGTTTTCATGCCCACGAAGCCGGCAAGGCCGCTGAAGAAGCCGCCGGTAAGGAATGCGAACGGCACCCAGGGGTTCTGAACGCCGAAACCGTATGCCAGCACGGCAAACAGGGCGGCCAGGACTATGAATACGATGACGACTACTTTGTACTGCTGTTTAAGGTACGCCATTGCGCCCTCACGCACATACTGTGCGATTTCTTTCATAGTTACGGTTCCTTCACTCTCCCTCATCATCTGACGGAAGAAAATCCACGCAAAGAGCAGGGCCAGTACTGCCGCTGCCGGAACCAGATAAAAAAGATAGGTCATTTATAAAGGTTTAGTTAGTTGTAGTAGAAATAGGCGGTCTTTTCCTCTCCCCACACCCTCTTGCCGGTGCTTTTCAGGACGGCATAGGCCTGATACGTCATGGTTTGTACCACGTCTTCAAAATACCAGGTCCTGTAGTCTGTAAACGTACCGTCAGCGGTGTTGGTCCACTTCCAAGATTTGCTTCCTTCCTTGAAACCTATTTCCGATGTCTGGGACGTCGAGTAGTAACTGAAGGTGGCGTCAAGTTGCGCGGAGAAAGGATAATACTTGCTATCATATGTAACGCCGTAGGCTAAATTGGATACGCTGAACCCTTCCGTAACGGCGTATGTCTGGATATAATTGCTCTCATCCGAATAGATCACAGAACCATCCTGGAGACGGGCGTAGGCCCTGTAATAGAACATTTGGCCGGGGCTCATGGGGATGTAGCCCTGCATAGTGCTTGACGTTCCTGCTATGGCAACTTTGTAGTCGTTCACCGTAGGTACTTCCGATGTGCCGTAACAGAATCCCCTTTCTGTACAGCCGTCAAAACTGCCTTCCTTGAGGACTGCCTTAACATAACCGCCTTCCTTGGTGTTGGACGTGGGATAACCATCCAGTTCAAGAGAAAGAAGGGATTGGGTAGCTATTTCAAAAAGCTCACTATAATATGCCGTTCCGTCCGACGTGACAAAGAATGCCCTGCATTTGTAAGTGGTGTTTGGGGTTAAACCTGTCAAGGTAATAGGGCCAGACTCTCCATATCTTACATCTGCCACATTGTCTCCGATATCCGGCGTGCGGACCGGATTGCAGCAAAGACCATATC
>ONXC01000003.1 GCA_900321715.1 uncultured Bacteroidales bacterium
GTGCAGGCCGCGCTGCTCACGGATACGGTCGAAGATAACCACGTTATCGTTGATGGCGTAACCGATGATGGTAAGGATAGCGGCGATGAACGTCTGGTCTACATCCAGGTTGAACGGCAGGATACCGTTGAACAGGGAGAAGAAGCCGATGACGATGAGTGCGGTGTGTGCAAGTGACACAACGCCACCGAGACCCCAGGTCCAGCCCTTGAAGCGAACTGCGATGTATGCGAAGATTGCAATGAGGGCAAGGAACACGGCGATGAATGCGCTGCGTGTGATATCGCGGGCGATGGTAGGACCAACTTTATCGGAGGAGATGATACCGTTGGGGTTCTCCAGGGTTGAGTTGAAATCGGCCAGCTGGATATCCTCAGAGTAGAAGCCCTTGAGAGCCTCATAGAGGAGGCCTTCAATTTCTGCATCTACCTCTGTGCTCTCTGAGCTGTTCTTGTACTGGGTGGTGATCTTCATCTGGGCGTCTCCACCGAACTGCTTCACCTCAACGGAGTACTGGTCAATGCCTTCTGCCTCAGCGGCGGCCTTGAACACATCCTCAACGGAAGCACGGACATCTTCTGCGGTGACGCTCTTGTCGAAGCGCACGATGTAGGTACGGCCGCCGGTGAAGTCAACACCATAGCTGAAGCCCTTGAAGGCGATGGAAGCGATGGAGATGATGATGAGGGCGCCGGAAATCATGTAAGACCACTTCTTGAGGCCGATGAAATCTACCTTGGTGTTCTTGAGGATGTTCTGGGTGAGCTTGTTGGAAAGGGCAACGGTCTTGCCGGCCTTGATTCTGTCGTCGAAGATGATGCGGGTGACGAAGATGGAAGTAAGGACGGAAGTGATGATACCGATGATGAGGGTGGTAGCGAAGCCCTGGACAGGACCGGAACCAAAGATGTAGAGGATGATACCGGTGATGAGGGTGGTGAGCTGACCGTCAATGATAGCGCTGTAAGCGTTCTTGTAACCGTCATGTACTGCAAGCGAGAAGCCCTTGCCTGCTGCAAGCTCTTCCTTGATGCGCTCATAGATGATAACGTTGGCATCCACGGCCATACCGAGGGTCAGGACCAGACCGGCGATACCGGGCAGGGTAAGGACGGCGCCGAAGCTTACGAGCACACCGAAGAGAAGGAGGACGTTGCACAGAAGAGCAACATCTGCGATGAGACCTGCGCCCTGGTAGAAGAATACCATGTAGATGAGCACAAGGCAGAATGCGATGAGGAAGCTGATGAGACCGGCACGGATTGATGCGCTACCGAGTGAAGGACCAACCACCTGCTCCTGGATGATGGTTGCAGGGGCGGGGAGCTTACCGGATTTGAGCACGTTTGCAAGGTCTTCGGCTTCCTGGACGTCGAAGTTACCGGTGATCTCAGAGGAACCGCCGGTGATCTCTGTGTTGACGGTAGGATAGGAATATACAAGACCGTCGAGGACGATAGCGACCTGCTTGCCGATATTGTCCTTGGTGAGGCGGGCCCAGATGGAGGCGCCTTCTGCGTTCATGGTCATGGACACTGAAGGAGCGCCGTTACCGCCGTTCTGAGCACCGTTGAAGTTAACACGTGCGTCTGTGACTACGCCGCCGTCAAGGGGAGCCTTGCCGTCACGGGAAGTGGCCTTGATGGCTACCAGCTCATACAGGTTTGAACCCTGCACATACTCTGTGGGCTTCACGGACCACATGCCACGGAAGCCCTGGGGAAGGACGTCGGAGGCCATTGCAAGGTACTTGTTGACGGTGGTGGTGTCAATGCCGGCTGCGAAACCGAGGCATGCGGTGTTCCAACCTGAAGGGGAGAATACCTGGAACAGGGGATTGGCCACGAGGGTGCTGTCACTGAGGTTTCCAAGGATCTCTGCCACGCGGGCGTCTACGGCATAGAGGTCTACCTCATTGCCCTGGAATGTGGGCCAGAACTCAAGGGATGCGGTGCCCTGGAGGAGCTTACGCACACGCTCAGGGTCTTTCACGCCGGGGAGTTCGATGAGGATCTTGCCGGAGTTACCCACCTGCTGGATGTTGGGCTGGGTTACGCCGAAACGGTCAATACGGTTACGGAGGACGTTGAAGGAGTTGTCAACGGCGCTCTTGGCCTCTGCGCGGATAACGGAGATTACCTGGGCGTTGGTGGCGTCGTTGGCTACCTTGTCACGGAGCTCATAGGTGGCGAAGACCTCTGCCAGACGGCGGCCGGGGGCAACCTGCTCCCAGGCCTCTGCGAACAGGCCGATGAAGTCTGCGCTGGAGTTCACGTTACTAGCCTTTGCCTGAGCAAGAGCTGCAACGAAATCAGGGTCTGAGCTGTTTCCGGAAAGAGCCTTCACGAGGTCTTCCAGCTGAACCTGCAGCATGACGTTCATACCGCCCTTGAGGTCCAGACCCAGGTTGATTTCCTTTTCCTTGGTGCTCTTGTAGGTGTAACCGAGGAATACCTTCTCATTGGAGATAGAGTCAATGTATGCCCTATTCCTGATGTTTGCCACAGAATCTGCAACGTACTCACGTACCTCTGCGGCGGTGTTGTTTGCTTCAACGAAAAGCTGTGCCTGCTCTTCTGCGTACTTGGCAGCCTTCTTCTCCTGGATGCGGGTTACCGCGGTAAAGGAGAGCTGCCAGATGCTGGCAATGGCAAGCATAATCGCTACAAATCTGATCCAACCTTTGCTTTGCATTGTTTTTGTATTTTTAGTTTAATATTTTGGCATATTTCTTGGCGTCAGTAGACACCACGGCAAAATAGGTTGCAAATTTACGATTTTTTTCTGAATTAACAGCTTTCTCACAACTATTTCTTAATTTTGCAGGCTACATTTGAATGACGTTAAGGAGAATCGGCATATCTGTCCTACTTTTTACCGCAGGCTTTAGCCTGTGGGGGCAGAGCCTGTCCAAGGGCGACAGCCTCATGATGGAGTGCCGGTTTGAAGCCGCCATGTGGGCGTTTTTGCAGGCCCGTGACGATAAAGGAGTGGAACGCGCACAGTATGCCATGAGCATGGCCGATTTCTGCGCCGCGCCGCATGTGGTTGCAAAAAAACGCTTTTCCAGAAAAGACTTTTTCCTGTACTATCCGCTTAAGCCTCAGGCATGGAGAAACGGCCCTTCGGGGCTTGCCTATGTGCCAGGGGGCTCAAAAGAGGTGTTTTTCAGCGCGCCGGACAAGGCCGGAAGCCCCAGCATATTCACTTCCCGCGACCAGGACAGCCTGTGGAGCGCCCCCAGGCTTCTTGGAGAGGCTTTCGTGAGTTCCGGCAGCGAGGTTTTCCCCATGCTTGGCGCGGACGGAAAGACCCTCTATTTTGCCTCCGACGGCCTTGCGGGGTTGGGCGGATTTGACATCTTCTCCTCCACCTGGGACGCGGAGGCGGGCCGATGGGGGGATCCCGTGAATATGGGCTTCCCGTTCAATTCCCCCGCCGACGACTACCTGATGGCGGATTCCGCCGACGGTGAGTACACGCTCTTTGCCTCAAACAGGGATTGCGCGCCGGACAGCGTGACGGTATACGTGCTGGATTATGAGAAAACCTTTGCCCGGTCGGCTGTAAGGGATGGATCGGCCCTAAAAAAACTGATGGAACTTGCGCCCGTGTCTGACCCAACCCGCATTGACAACGACGCCGCCGTGGAAGATTTCACAACTGGAAACGCCACCACCCAGCGGTATATGAAAAAGATGGAGGAATCCCGCGCGCTGATGGACTCCATAAGCCGTCACATGATGCCGGGAGATACGCTTCTGAATATATTCAGGGCCAAATTGGCGCTGGTATCGGCCGAACTCCGCGAAGTGGAGATGAGCTTCCTCATGAACGGCGCCGTAGGCTTTGAGGAGGACAAGGAGGTTGCAGGTGCGGAACTTGGCTATACCTTTGCCAGGGGCTCCCTGGGGCCGGATTTCAAGCCAAAGTTTGCAGCCAAGGAGGCGGCACAGTCTTTCCGCGTGGCGCCGGTGGGCCGATTTGCCCAGGACAACACCCTGCCGCCGGGTCTTGTGTATCAGATCCTGCTGTTTGACTCCCCCACCCACGCAGACCTTGAGGACATAAAAGGACTCACACCCGTCTACGAGAGACTGGGCGTGAATCTACGTTACAATTACTATGTGGGCATGTTTTCTTCCTATGACGATGCCCTTGAGGAGCTGAATGTGGTGCGCCTTCTGGGATTCCCCAAGGCCCGCATCACGGCGTGGCAGGACGGAAGGGCAGTACCCGCAAGACTATAAGTCAAGGAACTCCACGAAGCCGTCCGTGCTGAGATTGTACCCTCGGGGCCCCCGGATGGTATTTCCCTCAGAATCCAGAATGAAATAATTGGGCTGGGCGTTAACCCCGAAGCGCTCCAGGACCATATGGGAATTAACCCTTCCAACGTCTTTCAGAACCTTTCCTTCCGGGGTTGTGACCCATTTGTCCTCCGGGAGCGGAGTTTTGTCGTCCACATAGAGTGAAACAATTACATAATCCCTTCTGAGGCGCTCCAGGACACGGGGGTCGCTCCACACGCGGGCCTCCATCTCACGGCAGTTCACGCAGCCGTGGCCAGTGATGTCCACAAACACCTTCTTCCCCTGCGCTGCCGCGGCGGCGATGCCGTCTTCAAGATTGTCGTAGCCCGTGAGGCCGTGAGGAAGGGACACGCCGGAGGTTTCCGGCAAGGCCACAGTCTTTGGCTCAACAACCCCCACAGGCGGAGCGTATGTGCCCAGCACAAAGTCCTGGGTCTGGATGGGCGGAAGATAGCCGCTGAGTGCCTTGAGGGGCGCTCCCCACATTCCGGGAATCAAGTACACCACAAAGGCGAAATCGGCAATTACAAGCGCCAGCCGGCCCACGGAAATGTATTCCAGGGGGGAGTCGTGCTTGAAGCGGATCTTGCCAAGGAGGTACAGGCCGAGGAGGGTGAATACCACTATCCAGATGGCAAGGTAAACCTCCCTGTCAAGGATGTGCCAGTGGTAGGTTTGGTCTGCCACGGAAAGGAATTTGAGGCCGAGGGCTATTTCCACGAAGCCCAGCACCACCTTCACGCTGTTGAGCCATCCGCCGCTCTTTGGAAGTTTTGTAAGGATGGAGGGGAACAGCGCCAGAAGCGCAAAGGGCAGGGCAAAGGCAATACTGAAAGCCAGCATTGTGACCATGGGTGCCCAGAATTCTCCCTGGGTGCTCTTGATAAGGACCGTCCCCACGATGGGACCGGTGCAGCTGAAACTCACAAGGACCAGCGTAAGGGCAAGGAAAAATATGCCCAGAAGGCCGCCCTTGCCGCTCTTTTCATCGGCCTTGGTGGTCCAACTTGCAGGAAGCGTTATCTCAAACGCGCCAAAGAAGGACGCCGCAAACACCATGAAAATCACAAAGAATATGATGTTGGGGAGCCAGTGGGTTGCCAGCCAGTTGAATATATCGGCCGTGATGGTTTCCCCGCCAAGGGCCCACGTAAGGCCGATTATCACGCAGATGGGAACGGTGTACAGAAGCACTATGAAAAGGCCGTACATGGCGGCGTTGACGCGCCCCTTGGCGGCCGATCCGCTCCTTTTCAGGAAGAAGGAAACGGTCATGGGGACCATGGGGAAAACGCAGGGCGTCAGGAGCATCAAGAAGCCCCAGAGGATGGCTTCAAGGACAAGGCTCCAGAGGCTGCCGCCGGAGGAGGCCGATGCCCCTTTCACTTGAATGGTTGTCTCAAAATCTGCGGGAGGAAGGCAGTTTCCATTGTTGCAGGCCTGCCATTCTATGGCCACATTCACATCACAGGGGCCCTCCTGAAGGGTTTGGATGCGCTGGACAATGACCACGGGGGACTGGCAGGTGCCTATCTCCAAGCGGAAGATGTCGTCGTACTCCTTATCCACCTTGGATGTGATCTCCGCGGGAGAAACGGCTTCTATGGCGTCTCCCGTAACGGAAAACACCGTTGGGTTAGGACCTAGTTCGTATTCCTGAAGGTCGTAGATGTGCCAGCCGGCCTGGATAGTGGCCTGGGCCTTTATCTCATAGACGTTCTTTTTCACCTTTTTGGCGCTCACCTCCCACGTCACGGGGTTCTGGGGCTGCGCCTTTGCGGGTGCAATGAAGGCCAGAAGGGCCGATATAATGATGACGGTTCTTTTAAGCATACGCTATTTTTTATCGGCCTTGAAAAGGCGCACGCCGCCCCAGGCAAGGAGGCTCTGGGCGGCAACGTAGGTTACCATTACAAGGAATTCCAGGATTACTTTTGCGCCATGGAAGGTCTGAACGGCGATGAGGCTGTCGGAGAGGGCGAAGAGCACGGCGCCCACGGCGAGGATAATCCAGGTGGCTTTGTTCTTTTCACGGATAACTCCGGCGAGGGCGCTCCAGATAAGGAGCATCAGCATCATTCCGTACACAGCGAACGGCACCAGGAAGGTTCCCTCAACGCCGATTGCCATAAGAAGGCCTGCGGTTGCCGCTACCATCACCACAACTGCCAGAACCCACTGGGCGGGCTTCAGGCCCTTCCAACTGCGGCCGCCGAAGTTTATGCAGTAGAAGATGTGGCCTACGAGGAAGCATACCAGCCCGCACGCGAATGTGGGGAAGCCGTCCGGGATGAGGAGGATGTCTCCGGCTGCGCCAAGAAGCTGGGCTATGACAAGAAGACGGATTGTTCTTGATTCCATCCCTCCTGCCGCCGCCACGGTTGTGAGGGCGATAAGGGGAAGAAGGGCGGGCTTTACGATTGCTGCAATGGGGGCGTTACCAAACCAGCGTGCCACAAAGTTCACAAGAGCGGCTACAAGAAGCGCTACGGCGGGGATGATCCAGGACTTTTTCATATTCAAGGTCAAATTTTGGCTAAACATACAAATTATTTTTCAAAAACTTGCGCTTTGAGTAAAAATTCGTATCTTTGCAGTCCCGCTTCACCGCGGGAGTTTCAAACGCTTTAAGCCCGGAGGGGTGGGTGAGTGGCTGAAACCAGCAGTTTGCTAAACTGCCGTACGGGTCATTCTGTACCGGGGGTTCGAATCCCCCCTCCTCCGCAAAAAAACGCCTTACAGACATCTGTAGGGCGTTTTTTTCATTTCTACCAGATCTATGTCCTACGCTTATGGGGCAGCGCTTCTGAATCCGGCTTCTTCTGGCATCCCGCTCCTTATTGTTCTCCCCTTGCGGTGGAAGCTAAATGGCTGATTTATAGCTTATTCTGGATTCTTCTCCCAGAAATATTTCTGGGAGAAGATTCTATAAACGCCTGATTAACAAGGCATTAGCCCCCACTGGGGTTTTTGCCTTTTATTATCTTTGACACCGCGAATGGATAAAACAAAACCCGCGCGTTTGATTTCTCAGGGACGCACGGGGATTCCACTGCAAATATATGAACAATTATTAAACTTTCAAATATTTATACAAAATGAAATACGCAGAGTATGAGGTAGCGTTCTCTCCAGCAAGGCTAATTCCACATAAACTACTAAATAAGATAGATTTACTTTAGTTCGGCCTCTTTGCTGGTGGAAGCCAAGTGGTTGATATACATACACTTAGCCTCCACCCGGGGATTATCTTCCGGCCTTCTTGAAGAGGTCTTTCTGGAAGCCTTTCTCTATAACGGTGCTGATGCAGGTGCTGGTGCTGCGGAAGCCGTTGAACATGGTTGCATCGGCCTTGTAGGTTTTGCTCTCCCAAAGTTCGTTGCCTTCCTTGTCAAGGACAGAGGGGGTAAGCCAGGTGCGGGGGCTGTTGAAGACCATCTTCTTCTTAGCCTCTACACGGAGGGTGAAATCGGCCTCTGAAGCCTCTGAAACGCACACCCAGGCGCCTGCGGCAGCAAGTTCCCTGGTGACGTCCTCAATCTCGTCCTGGGGGATGGGGTGATCGTCGTCGTTGACAATCTCAACATAAACTTTATTGCCGGGAGCAACTGCCTCCTTGAGGGTTGTCTGGGCAAGGGCGTTGGTGCAAATTAGACCCAGAGCCACTGCCAGAATGGATTTCAATGCTTTCATCGAATTAAATATTTAATTATTAAATCTTTTCGTTACAAAGATTATGCGAAGGTAAGAAAAATTTGCAATGTGGCCGCAAAATGCGGTTATTTGAAACGGACGCGGGAGCGGATGTCCTGGGGAACCTGGCGGGAGTCCACGTACTGCCACTCGTCTATCATATAGCCGCCGTGCTGCTTGATGTTCTTCTCGATAGCCTCCATAATGCCAAGGCGGTAAAAGAGGTCCTCCGTTGACGCGAAAGCGAATTCAGAATGGCCCTGGAGGCTGACTATAAGGGTGTCGATGCAAAGGTTGCACTGCGCGATGCCCTCCATTATCTTTTCTACAGGAACGGTGATTTCTTTTGGCTCTGCGTCCGTGGAAGTATCTACGTTCACCATATCTTCCTCTATCTCCTGTTCAATTTCCTGATCCGGAAACTTCTCATAGCCGTCAAAGATATCGGGGTCGTCGTATTTCTCCTCAAAATCGTCGTACTCCTCAAAGCCGCCGGGGTCTTCCGCGCCTATTGATTCCAGCTCTTCAGATGACGGCAGCCTTACAAGCCCGCCCGTAGCGGCATTCAGGAGTTGGATGAACATATAGACCCGCTGGAGGCCAACCATCGGCATAAGGGAATAGGTCTTGTCATCTTCCAGGACGAAGATTACCGTGCCGCGGATCTCCTGGGCCTGCCCGTAAATAATGGTTCCGGCCATGTTGTCCGGAAGGTCCTTCATATAGCCGTCTTTGTCCACAAGCATTGCCACGTGGCAGCCTTCCAGAGAAAGCGCCTTGGTTATGCGGGAGAGAACGGGTGAAAAGTGCACCACGTCAAAACCCCGGGCGTCTACTTTTTCTGCGAGGGCTTCCAGGTTCAGTGTTTCGCCATCATCCACGTCCATTGCGTAATAAAAGCCCTGCGGATATACGGCAATCACGCCCCGGCTGTCTTTTGAGTCCTCATCCTCGGGGTTGACTTTCAGATACTCCTTGAGCCAGAGCTCCTCTATCTCTTCCGCGTGGTTGGAAAGTTCTCTTGAAACATAGCCACGGGCCACCTGCTCCAGGGTAAACTGTTCCCTGTCTCCAAGGCGCGCCGCCTGCAGGCTGGCTTTTGCCACTCCACCCCTGCCAAGTTCATGCAGGATAACAGACTTAAGCCAAAAACAGTTGCCGTGACCCATCTCACAGCCGCGCTCAAGCGACTCCAGGGCCTGGATAATGTCTTCGGTATAGCCAAGGTTGCCATAATACAGACATATTCCCTTGAGAAAACAGGCGTAGCGGTCGTGATGGGCTATAGCGTAATCCAGACCTTCTGATATTTCCTTGTGAAGGGCTTCCTGCTCTTCCGGGGAAAGTGCCAGGAAATCCTCCTGACTCATCCTGGCCTTGAAGCGGCGGCAGTTCACGGCTCCATTGCGGGCACCTTCATCGGCCACCAGGCAGGCTCGGTCCCAGTCTCCGGCCGATTGGTAAAGCGAAGCCAGAGAATAATAACTCTCATTGTCTCCGCGGTCTATATTCACACGGAAAGCCTTTTGCGCAGCCTCCGGGTCCGTGTCCTCCAGCGCCATGCCCAGCAGATCATAGTAGAGCGTATCGCACTCCGGGTGTTTCTCTATGTGCTTCTGGAGGATATCGGCCACCAGGGCAGGGTCCTCGCGGAATCCGTAGTCCCCGAAAATGGTGTTTTCCATAGTCATGACCTGGGCCAGTTCGCTGCCTGCCTTATAGGAGGTGTCCATAAAGAAGGCGTGCATCTTGGGCATTGCTTTATCGGCCTCAGTGCGGCCGTCAAAGTACATCTGCGCCAGGGCGGCATTGGCGTCCTGAACGCCGCTGCTGCCTGCCCAGGTGAGAAGGACTTCGGCCTCTTTGAGACATTTTCCGCCGGGATTCACAAGCGACAGCCATCGGCCATAACCATAGGCGGCGTAGGGGTCACTTTCACTGCAGGCTTTTAGTTTTTCCACCATCTCCGGGGCCAGGCTCTTGACGCGACAGCCGGTTAGGAAATGCTGGAGGAAGTTGCGGTCCGGGGTGATTTCAAAGGTCTTTTGCATATCAATAGTATTCTATCACTCTTTCAATGGTGCTGGTGGATTCCTGACCGGTCCAGCGGGCAATGACGGTTTCTTCGTGGGTTACCCAGTTGCCGTATTTGTCGTAGGTGTAGTTTGTGAAGGTATCCGTGTAGGTAGGTGTGGCCACGTCTTCATACCATTCCTCGTTCTTTACGATGTCATAGTGCTCATTGTAAGTCTTGAGCCTCTTCCCGGGAGTAAGTGAAATGGAGGAAGGTGTTCCGCCCAGTTCAAATGTTTCCATCTCCAGGTAACGGGGGTTATCCAGCATCTTGTAGGTGTGGGTATCCCAGCCGGTGTCAAAATTATACGAGTTTTGCTCTTTGAACACAAAGTCCTTGTACATACCGTTGGGATAGTAGGTGATGTTCAGGACTTTGTAGCGTAGATTGTCGGTTTCCAGGGATTTGGGATAGCCTCCTTCATACACCCAGGTATAGAAATAACTTTCTTCGTATTCCTTTTCATCCGAGCCCATCATCAGGAGGTAGGTATGTTCCTCAACAAACAGATTCCCGTCATCGCCAAAGGTGTATATTGTCTCGCGGAAAGTTTTTCGGTCCGGCTGAACCATCACGTAGCGGATAAGCGAAAGATCCTTTATGATGCCGTCCAAGTAACCGGCAACCGAAGGACCCGCAAAGAAAAAGTCCCCGGCAACATATTTTCCTTCATTATTGTACTCGAATTCATAATAATCGCCGCCGTCGGTATAATAAGAGTCATAGTAGACACGCTTTATGCATCGGCCCTTGCTGTCATAAGTATAACGCCACTCGTGTCCGCTCTCGGAATCTGTGGTGTTTACATAAGCCTGTTTCACAAGGCGTCCGGACTGGTCGTACTCATACTCATCGTAAGTGGTGTAAGTGCCGATGTGCCACTTTTTCACAGGGCCGCGAAGGCCTTCCTTTTCACGGTCCGTGCGATCCCAGAAATTGGTGTCGTACCAGGGTTCAGGGTCAAAATTAGGTTCCTCCGAACCGGGAGTTCCGGGATTTTCAGGGTCGTCGGTTTTCCCTCCTGGGGTCTGGCCCTGGGGGTCATTCTGATTATTAACGGGCTGCTGAGCCGGGGTGCAGGCCCAGATGGCCAGTGCCGACAGAAGGATAATCGTCTTTTTCATATTGAAATACAGGGGGTTATTTACGTTTCAGAATCCAGAGGCCCGCCATGGTGAGGAGGGCGTTGAGGGGGAGAATCTCGTAGGAGAAGTGGTAGCCGTGGAACCAGGCCACGGAGTTAAGGTCCAGTACAAGGCAGATCACAGGGGCAAGTATGGCAACCACGGGAACCCATTTGTCCCTTACCTTTGTTTTGCTGCAAAGGCCAAAGGCAAACAGCCCCAGGATGGGCCCGTAAGTGTAACTTGCCAGGCGGTAAACGGCGTCAATGACACTGGTAGAATTAAGGGCGGCGAAGACCAGTATGCAGGCTGCCATAATAACGGCCATGGCGGTATGGACAAGCGTTCTACGGTTATCGTTCCTCAATATATCAACGGTAAAGGAAGTGGTAAGCGCCGTGAGCGCGGAACCTCCTGCGGGGAACCCTGCCATTACAAGGCCGATAATGAAAAGTGCCGCCACAAGGCCTCCTGCGGGCATAAGACCGCTCCAAGCCACGGTGGGGAACAGCTCATCCGAGCGTTCCACGGTAAGGCCGTGAAGCCCGGCGAACTGATAGAGGTACACTCCAAGAAGGAGGAACAGCGCAATCACAACCGTCTGCATCAGGGAAGACACTATGAGGTTCTTCTGTGAGTCCTTTACATTCTTGCAGGCGAGGGTTCTCTGCATCATATCCTGGTCAAGGCCGGTGGTTCCCACAACCACAAAGAGGCCGCCAAGGAGCTGCTTCCAGAAAAATTGCGGATGATTGACGTCATCGAAGTAAAACACCCTCATAAGTGATGTGTCCGGCTTCCCCACCTCATGGCCGATAAGCACAAGGCACAGGATGACGGCAAGGAGCATGGACACGGTTTTCACTATATCAAGGCCGATAACAGCCTTCACTCCACCGCGCACGGTATACAGCCACTCCAGAAGCACCACAACAAGCACCGTTACCCAGAACGGAATGCCAGCAGGGCCCGCCAGAAGCAGCTGAAGCGTAGCTATCATAAGGAAAAGCCTCACAGACGCACCAAGCATCTTGGATACAAAGAAAAACCATGCCCCGGTCTTATGGGAACTCACGCCAAACCGCTTGTCAAGGTACTCGTAGACAGACACCACGCCAAGGCGGAAATACAGCGGCGTAAGCACAAAAGCAATGACAAGGTAGCCCAGGAAGAAGCCTATGCACATCTGGAGATATCCAAAACCGATGTTCCCCACCATCCCGGGCACGGATACAAACGTAACTCCGGACAGGCAGGAGCCGATCATAGCAATGGCAACCTTCCACCAGGCGGTGGACCGGGTGGCGTAGAAATCCTTATTCCTGGACATTCAGATTGTTCTTATGTGATCGGCCGATAGGGAGAGGATTCTCCACGCCAAGCAGCTTTACACTTACTGCCGTGCGTTTCTCTATCCTCCAGACAGGAACGATGTAGGAACGGTGGATGCGCACGAACTTTCCTTCCGGAAGCTCTTCCAGAAGGTCCTTGAGCGGTTTCTGGGTTACAACGTCATCGCGATGGTCAAGGTGGAAGCAGGCGTAGTTATTCCGGCCCTCGATATACTGGATAGCACTGACGGGGATGTGGATGGTCTTATACTCCGACTTCACAAGGATGTCATCGTCGCGGACCACTTCTTCGGCCCTGGTGCGCACGGCTTCCTCCTTTTCCTGACGGGTTTCATCGGCCTCCTTTTGGGCCGATAGGCGCCGGGCCCTGGCGTCAAGCATGCCCACGGGGATGCCGTAGGACACCACGGCGATAAGCATTATCCACATGGCGCGGATATGCGGGGCAAGGCCGGTTCCGTACTCCGGATTACGCGGGAATTCCACCGGGGTAAGGGACATGAGGAAGGTGGCCGCCGCTGTTAAAAACAGGACTCCCAGTACCGTAAAATAGCCTTTTCTGCCGTCTAGAAGGACCGGCCCAAGGGCTTTCCTGCACAGGAAGAAAACAAGGTACAGCCAGCCTATGTACAGCAGCACATAGCTGGAGTGCCACTGCACCCAGTCCCCTATAGGAAAGAGAAACATCATCAACGGCATCAGGATGACGCCGAAGATGATGTCTAACCAGGTGATAGTTTTCACGGTTTAAAACTCATAACCGGCAAACTCGATATCCTTGGGGGCCCTTGCCTTAAGGTCGGCATTGCGGAAGGCCTTTTCAAGGTTCTTCTTCACGCCTTCTGCGTCTCCCTGACGGGCGCTGATGATGGCCTTGAGATACCACACTTTAGGATCTCCGCAGTGGGCGGTCTTGAGGGCCTTGTCAAGCTCATCCACAAGGATAAGTGAAAGGACGGTGTTATGGCAGCAGCCCTTGGGTTCTTTCAGGACCTGGACGGCTTCCTCGTACTGGCCGGTGAGGATAAGGACAATGCCGAGGTTTTCCTTGGCCTCAGGGGAGGTGGACTTGCGGAAGCAGTCCTCTGCGGTCTCAAGGTCATCTTTACGGAGTGCCAGGACGCCGATTGCGTTCACAACGTCATCGTCACCGCTCTGAACCTTTGCAAGCTCTTTCTCTGCGGCGGCGTTCTTGCCCTGCTGGAGATAGAGGGCTGCAAGGTTATACTGGGCGCGGTCACTGCCGAATTTATCGATAGCCTTGCGATACACGCTTTCCTTCTGGGCGGGATCCTTCACAACGGATGCAACGCGGAGGAGGGCTTCCTCATCAAGGGCGTTTTCATTGTTTGCAAGGAGTTCCACAAGTTCCTCGTTGGTGTAGTTCTTATACTCTACGTTTGCGATGAGGCGTGCGCGGCGGAGCTCAGGAAGGACTTCACCCTTGAGGGCGGTGTACACCTGGGACATGTTCTTGATCTCATTTTCACGCACTGCGGGGTCTGAGTACATGGAAAGGACGCGGAGGATTAGGTCTTTGTCCTCAATGTTGCTCTCTGAGACAAGCTGCTGGAAGCCTTCCCAGTCTTCACCTACGCTCTTTACCTCAGGGGCCGATGTCTCTGTGCCCTTGGTAACCTTGTTCCAGGCCTTGAGGGCGCTGTCTCCACGGTTGCCGGAAAGCTTGTTGTTGAGGTCTGCGCCGCCTTCGGGGGAGGCATAGGCCACGATTTCAGTGCTGGTGACGGTTGAGCGTTCGTCGGCCTGGACAGCCTCAAGAGCAGCGACGAAGTCCTTTACGGAGCTTCCCTTAAGCTCTGAGCCGCGGACCTCTGAGCTATTTACCAGATACTTGATCTGTCCCTCAGTGGTGCTGGAGAGGGTTTCCTGATAATTATCGGCCTTGAAGGCAACGTTACCGGTGCGCTTTACAAGCATGTAGGTGGTGTTGGCGCCGTCGGCTACTTTCTTGGAGGGAAGATCTATGGCCTTCTTGCCGGCGTATACCTTGCCACGGAGCTCAAGATAGCTCTTTTCCATGCCCTCAACGTACTCAAAGTGAACTTTTTCAGTCACTTTCTGGCCGTCGGAGGAAACTACTTTGAAGTTATCCTTTACGTCTTCTCCCTGATACTTGAAGGGTTTCATTGCGGCCTCGCCGCCTTCATAGACGATTACGGGGGTTACCTCCAGGATGACCTTGGAGTTGAAATAATCCTTGGGGTAGGTTACGGAAACGGTGGCGTCAATGTTGCCGCCAACGACTTCCAGCACCTGGGGGGTGCACTCTACAAGTACGTCATCGGCCATCTTGGCCATTTTCTCCGGGGATGCGCAAGCTGCCGCAAGGGCCGCTACTGCAAGAAAAACTGAAATCTTTTTCATATTTAATGTCTTAGTTTTGTTCCTAGTGTACAAATATAATAAAAAAACGGCGTGCCGCAAAGCACGCCGTTTGATTTCATTTTGGGTCCTTAAATTACTCTTCAGGATTCTCCTGGGTTACAGGGAACTCTGCGGCAGCAGCCTCTTCCTGGGAATCGGCCTGGTTCAGGATCTCTGTGGAGATGGTGTCATTGGTGCCGCGCTGGGTGCCGCCACGGGCAACGAACACGGTGATGATGGACAGAACCAGGATGAAGGCTACGAGGTACCAGGTGGCCTTTTCAAGGATGGTTGCTGTCTGGCGTACGCCAAGAGTCTGGTTTGCGGATGTGAAGTTGGTTGCAAGGCCGCCGTCCTTGCCGTTCTGAAGGAGGACGACTGCAATCAGGAGAATGGCTGCAATAATAATGAGGACAACCAATACTGTAAATGCTGCGTTCATATCTTGTTGTTACTTTTTATGTCAGCTGATCAATAAGGGATGCAAAGTAAGCACTTTTTTCCGGAAATTCCAAAATCAGACGGGAATAAATGCGTCTGGCCTCCTCTAATCGGCCCTGTTCCGCGAAAATACGGGCAAGAGTCTCTGTAGCAAAGCGCTCCGCAATATCCGAAGTGTCTGATTCTTCCCCGGCGGTAGAAGAGGATTTGAAGGCAAATCGGCTGAAGATATTGTCACCGCCTTCCTTCACGTTGTCGTACTGCGCCTGGGAGAAGTAGTCTCCTCCTACAACCCTCACCTGGTGCTCCCCGTCATTATGGGCCGATTGAGGCTCCATGAACGAAGCCAGGAGTGCGCCAAGGTCTTTATCGGAGCAGTCTGTCTCACGCGCGCCATATGCGAGCTTTGCCATTGCACGGCGGTTCTGGACATAAAGGGCGCTCATGGCATACTGCTTTTCTCCCCAGCTGTCTCCGCCCAGTTTGGACATCCTGCGGGCAAGTTCCATATGGGCGGCGCCGTACCAGGGGTAGAGATTGACTACTCCCGTTAGTTCGTCCAGCGTGAGGCTGCGAAGGATGATGTAAGAAGAACCTACCATTGTGCTACTGTTGCATTGAATATGTCTTCCACCAGTTTCTCTATGATTGTCTCGCAGAGGCCGGATTCGACGGCATCCAGGGAAAGGGTTGCGTCAAAGTCCTCGTAGGCGGAGAAATTGTTTGAGACGTCGTCTTCGGGGTATTTCTTGTTGGAGAACTCTATCTTCACGGTTACGGTGAGACGGTTCTGGGAAGCCATTTCGTTTGCCGTAACCGCCGTTGCCTTTACATCATAGCCTGTTATGGTGCAGACCAGCTCCAGATCTCCGTCTACGTCAACCTCTTCAAGGCGGGTAAGCTTGCGGTATTTCTCCTTGAGGGCCTCCGTGAGGTCATTGGAAAGGGAGGGGTTCACCCTGAGAGCAGTATACTCCGCAAACGGGATGGTGATTGTCTTCACGTCCGGCTGGATGGACGTCCCGGAAAAGGAGTATATTCCGCAGGAGGTGAGGAGACCGCCGACGAGGCCTGCAATGAAGATACGTAAAAACAGCTTTCTCATTTCTTGCGGTATTCTTCGGGGAGTTTACGATAAAGGGTGCGCTCGCTCATTCCAAGTTCCTCGGCGGCCTTCTTGCGGTTACCGTGGTACTTTTCAAGGGCCTGGCGGATAAGTTCTTCCTCAGTGCGACGAACACTTAAGGAATGTTCCACGGAGGGCTGTTCCTCGGGCTGAAAATCTTCCTGCTCCTGCCATTCGGCCTCTTCTTCCGGTGCCGATGTCTCCTGCGGAAGAGGAAGTTCCCTTCTATCCATTCGTGCCTTGAGGGCGTCAACCTCCTGTTTTATGTCAAGGATGGCCTTGAAGATAGCCTGGCGTTCATCGGCATTGAAAGCACTGCCCTGCGCCTGCTGAGCGGCACCCGCGTCATATATCACGGGAATGGGCTCGCCTTCCTCCATGGGCATAAACGGCTGTAGTTCCGCGGCCGATAATTCTATGCGCTGGAGGGTAGGGGTGACCTTGGTGGAAAGCTGGGCGGTAAGGCTCTGGGTGAAACCCTGAAGCTGGCGGATGTTGCCCGGCCAGCGATATTGCTCAAGAAGGCGGATCGCCTCCGGTTTCAGGCTTATCTTGCACATTCCGTTCACCTCAGAGAAGTCAGAGGTAAACTTGCGGAAAAGAAGATATATGTCTCCACGACGGTCCCTGAGCGGAGGAATGCGGATTTGGGCGGCGGAAAGACGGAAGTAAAGGTCTTCGCGGAATTTTCCACGTTTCACCGCCTCATAAAGATGCACGTTGGTGGCGGCGACAATCCTTACATCGGTATGCTCAACCTTGTTTGAACCAACCTTGCGGTATTCTCCGCTCTGAAGGACGCGGAGAAGGAGCGCCTGACTTTCCAGCGGAAGCTCTGCAATCTCGTCCAGGAAGAGCGTTCCGCCATCGGCCTCCTCAAAATAACCTTTGCGGGTATCCGTTGCGCCGGTAAACGACCCCCTCACATGACCAAAGAGCTCTGAGTTTACAAGTTCCTTGGGAAGGGCGCCACAGTTGACCACGAAGAACGCCCCCTGCTTCCTGGGAGAGAACTGATGGATGATGCGGGCAAAACTTTCCTTGCCCACACCGCTTTCTCCCTGGATGAGCACGCTGAGGCCTGTGGGTGCAAATTTCACCGCCGTCTCAAGGGCTTCGTTCAGGGCAGGGTCGTTGCCGATTATATCGTATTTATTCTTTAGTGCTTGTAAGTCCATAATGTAATAGCTTACAAAAATACTAAAAATTTCCGAAAAAAGAGGCCGGCACCCTTTGGAGATGCCGGCCTTTAAATCAAGATGGATGTCCTAGCGGAGCTGGAAGATCACGGGGAAGGTGTAGGTAACCTTAACCGCGCGGTCACGCTGCTTGCCGGGTTTCCACTTGGGGGAGCTGGAAACAACGCGGACAGCTTCCTTGTCAAGGGACTCGTCAACGCCACGGAGAACCCTCACGTTGGTGACACGACCATCGGCCTCCACGGTGAACTGCAGGGTGACACGGCCCTGAACGCCGTTCTCCTTTGCAATTTCCGGATAAACCAGACGGGAGTTAACCCACTTTGAGAACTCGTTGGCGTCTCCGCCGTTGAAGGAAGGCTTCTGTTCTACCAGCTGGAAAGGAATGGCTTCCTCTTCCACAGCCTCTTCCTCAACCTCGGCCTCTTTGTAGTCCATGATGTCTACGCCAAGGTTTGCATCATCTTCAGTGTTGATGAAAAGATCGTCCTCAAGTTTGATGTCATCGTCAACGATGTCGATTTGGTCGGAAAGGACGGGGATCTGGGGAGCCTCCGGCGGGGGCGGGGGAAGCTCGTTCTGGATGGCGATCATCTCCTCTTCGACGAGAACTTGGGTTGTGTCTTCAAGAACGGCAACGCTCTTTTCACGAGAAGAGAAGTTGAAAGCAAAATACACGATGCCGAGAGCGATCACCAGACCGATCTCAGTGAGGAGCAGTCTCTTGTTTTCGAGGCTTGCTTTGGGTGATTTCTTTACTTCCATACCTTTATGATTTTGATTGTTTTTCTTCTGATGCAAAGTTACAAAACCCATTCCAAGGTAAAAAATAATGCGCCCGCGAAAATCTCGCAGACGCACTTTTTTAAACGCTTGATTTTCAATTGTTTATAATTAGGCCGATTCTAAAAAATCTCGCACGGCCGTTGATTCACGTCGAAAACCATCATTTTTGGGCCATTTACAATCATTTCTCTAAAACGGCCAATAACTGTGCCCTGTGCGTTGTATCAGACTGCCGAATACGCTCTTTGAGACGGTAAAGCTTGTTGTAAACGTAGGGTTTGTCCTTCTCAAGAAGGGTGGAAATGGTGGTTGAAGAGAAGCCGGAAGCAGTGAACATATAGAGAAGATAGTCCTCTTCTTTCCATGCGGGAAATGACTCGCGGAGCTTAGTCATTATGCCGTCATATCTGGAGTTCAGGGAGTGCTCCAAACTCTTCTGGACAGAAGGATCACTGCGCAATCCCTCAACGATTGAACGGACTTCTTTCAGAATCCTGGGCTGCAGGTTTTCCGTACCTTCATATATATAGTACTGTTCGCAGAGGCGGTCCAGGGTGTCCAGTTTTTTATCGGCCTTCTGCTCAACGGCAGAGAGACGGGATTTGAGATCCTCCGCGATTGACATCACGCGCTCGTTCTCTTCCCTCTCTTCACTTAGCTGCTTTTCCAGCTGTGCCTTCCTGGCCCAGAAATACAGGACCAGGGTAGCAAGCACAGCGGTTATGAAAAGCAGAAGGGCGCCCATAGACTAGAGGTTGCGGAGGAGGTTGGTGAGCGAAACCTTCTTCTCGATGAGGGCGCGGAGGTCCTCAATCTTTACGCGCTCCTGAGTCATGGTGTCGCGCTCACGGACGGTTACACAGCCGTCCTGGAGGCTGTCGTGGTCAATTGTTACGCAGAAAGGAGTGCCAATTGCATCCTGACGGCGATAACGCTTGCCGATGGAGTCTTTTTCGTCGTACTGGTAGGAGAAGTCGTACTTGAGCTCATCCACAACTTTCTGGGCAAGCTCCGGCAGACCGTCTTTCTTGACCAGCGGCATGACGGCCACCTTGATGGGAGCCAGGGGAGCGGGAATGCGCATCACAACGCGTTCCTCGCCGTTTTCAAGCTTCTCTACTGTGTAGGAATGTGCAAGCACGGCAAGGCACATACGGTCTACGCCGATAGACGTTTCTATCACGTAAGGAGTGTAGGAAGTGTTCTCCTCGGGGTCAAAGTACTCGATCTTCTTGCCGGAGAACTTCTGGTGGTTACCAAGGTCGAAGTTTGTACGGCTGTGAATGCCCTCAAGCTCCTTGAAGCCGAAGGGGAAGTTGAACTCGATATCCGTTGCAGCATTGGCGTAGTGGGCCAGTTTCTCGTGGTCGTGGAAGCGGTAGTTCTCTGCGCCCATACCAAGGTTCACATGCCATTTCATACGGGTTTCCTTCCACTTTTTGAACCATTCAAGTTCTGTTCCGGGCTTGATGAAGAACTGCATTTCCATCTGCTCGAACTCCCTCATGCGGAATATGAACTGACGGGCCACAATCTCGTTACGGAAGGCCTTGCCGATCTGGGCGATACCGAAGGGGATCTTCATACGGCCGGTCTTCTGGACATTGAGGTAGTTCACAAAGATACCCTGTGCCGTTTCGGGGCGCAGATAGATGAGGTTTGCTCCGTCTGCGGTTGAGCCCATGGAGGTTGAGAACATGAGGTTGAACTGGCGTACCTCTGTCCAGTTGCAAGTGCCAGAAATAGGGCAGACTATATTACAATCGATAATTATTTGCCGATATTCAGCAAAATCGTTGGCTTTTTCTGCGGCAACATAGCGATTGTGAATCTCATCCCACTTGGCCTTCTCACGGAGAACGTTAGGGTTGGTTGCACGGAACTGCTCCTCGTTGAAGCTTTCTCCGAATTTCTTGCGGCCCTTGGCCACTTCCTTCTCTATTTTCTCCTCAATCTTGCCAAGATAATCCTCTATGAGGACATCGGCCCTATAGCGCTTTTTGGAGTCTTTATTGTCAATGAGGGGGTCGTTGAAGGCACCTACGTGGCCGGATGCCTCCCAGATGCGGGGGTGCATGAAGATGGCGCTGTCAATGCCCACGATGTTCTCATTCAGGCGGGTCATGGCTTCCCACCAGTAGTTCTTGATGTTGTTTTTAAGCTGTACGCCCATCTGGCCATAGTCATAGACAGCGGCCAGTCCGTCGTAGATCTCAGAGGAGGGGAAAATGAATCCGTACTCCTTGCAATGGGCTACAAGCACCTTGAAAAGTTCGTCCTGTGTCATACTATTAATACTATTCAAAAATTTCAGGGAAGGCTTCGCGGATTTCCGGTTTGGATATCTCCAGAAGCGGTTTTTTTGCAAAGTCACGCTCTGCGATGAGGGGGTGTGGAACAATTAAATCCTTGTTCTTGATAGTGAACGCCCCGTAGCAGAGTATGTCAATATCTATTATCCTGTTATGGTAAATACGGTTTCCATCGGCATCAAAAAGAGGCTCTGAGAGGTCTCTGCCAAGCTTTTCCTCCACTTCCTTCACCTTGTGGAGAATCTCCATGGCATGTTCTTCAGGGTTGCCGATACGGGGAAGCCTGTAGAGCACGCAGAAATTGAGGAAAGCAGGGCCGTCAAAGCCCCAGGAGGGCGTTTCCACTATGCGGGAAATGCGCTCCGGATGGGTGCCGAAAGCCTGGTCCAGAAGGTTTACGGCCTTCAGGAGGTTAAGCTCCCGCTCACCAAGATTGGATCCAAGTCCAAGATATACGTTAACTCTCTCCATCTAATTTTCCGTAATCGTCTTCTTCATAGTCTAGGCCCAGTTCCACGCGGGCTTCATCGGACAGCATACTGCGGTCCCAGGCGGGCTCAAAAGTAAGCTCAATTGTGCATTTCTGCACACCCGGAACGGCCGAAACTCCCTCCTGGACCTCCTGCAGCACTTGATCGGCCATGGGGCAGTTGGGGGCGGTGAATGTCATGAGGATAGAGACTTCCCGGGCCTTATTTATGGTCAGTTCATATATAAGGCCAAGGTCATAGATATTCACCGGGATTTCTGGGTCGTACACCTCTTTAATTGCAGCTATGACGGCCGCATAAAGGGGCTGAAGCTCCTGTACATCCTCTGCAGTAAGTATGTCCTTATTCTCCACGTGCAATCTCCTTAATTGTTTCAATCATTGACACCAGGCCGTTTGCCCTTGTAGGGGAGAGGTTATCCTTAAGGCCGATTTCCGCAACAAATCCAAAGTCATCTGAGGCAATTTCCTGGGGCGTATGGCCCGAATAAACGTCTATCAGAAGGGATATTATACCTTTGGTGATAATAGCGTCGCTATCGGCCTTAAAATAGAGTTTTCCGTCCTTTATTTCGCTGGAAAGCCATACCCTGGACTGGCATCCTTTAATAAGCCTGTCCTGAGTCTTTTCCTCTTCCGGAAAAGGCTCCAGGGCCTTTCCGAGCTCTATCAGATACTCATATTTATCCAGCCACTCCTCATACATTGAGAAGTCCTCTATAACCTGCTGTTTCTTTTCTTCCAGTGTCATACCAACATATTAACTGCCTTATCAAGGCACTCTATAAAATACCTGGCCTCATCCATGGTGTTATACGGGGCAAAAGATGCCCTCAGAAGGCCTGTGACGCCCAAACGGTCCATAAGAGGCTCTGCACACATCTGACCGGAACGGAGGGCTATTCCCATCTTGTCCATGATGAGGGCAAGGTCCTCGTGATGGGCGCCTTTGACGGCAAAAGAGAACAGAGGAATCTTGTTTTCCAAGCCTGTTCCATATAGCGTAATCCTCTCATCCTCAGTTAGTTTCTTATAAACAAACTCTGTAATTGCGGGATCCGTCTCTGCTGATTTTGCAAATTCCAGGGCCGGAACAAGGGTAGGAGCAGAGTTAAAGTTCTGAGTACCAGCCTCAAACTTAGTAGGAGCCTTAGCAAATGTGGTACCAGAAAAACTCACGGATTCAATCATTTCACCGCCGCCCATAAAGGGGGGCATTGCATCCAGAAGATCCTTCTTTCCGTAAAGGACGCCGGTTCCAGTTGCTGCATAAATCTTATGACCGGAAAAAGCGTAAAAGTCACAGCCTAGCTCCTGCACGTCTACTTTGGAATGCACAATGCCCTGAGCTCCGTCAACAAGGACGGGAACGCCGTGTTTATGACAAACAGCAACTAATTCCGGCACGGGATTTACAAGGCCTAACACATTGGAAATGTGACAGATAGCCACAATTTTAGTGCGCTCAGAAATGAGTTTTTCCAAAGAGTCGGGGGAGAGCACGCCATTTTTCTCAATGTCAAGGACTTTAATGACGGCCCCCTTTCTCTGACAAAGCAGCTGCCAGGGAACAATATTGGAATGGTGCTCTGCAACTGAAACAATTATCTCATCTCCGGCACCGACAAATGCCTCTCCAAAACTTTGGGCAACAAGGTTAATGGAAGCCGTGGCTCCTGAAGTAAAAACTATCTCTGAAGCATACTGTGCATTAAGATATCCGCGCACATATTCACGGGCGTTTTCATATGCCTCAGTAGCATCAGAAGCCAATTTGTGAACGGCCCTGTGGATATTTGCATTGGCACTTTGGGAGAGCCTTTTCTGCAGCTCAACAACAGAATCGGGACGCTGCGCCGTTGCAGCGTTGTCCAGATAAACCAGTGGCTTCCCATAGACCTTCTGGTCCAGGGCCGGGAACTGGTCTCTTATGTTTTTGAGCAGCATAATGATATTGTAAAATCCTACAAATTTACATAAATTTGCGATATGATAGACTATATTAAAGGACAAATCATTGAGCTTTCGCCCACAGAGCTTATTCTGGAGAACGCTGGAATAGGTTACAGCATCCTGATCTCGCTTCAGACATACGAGGCATTCCAAACCAAAACACAGGCCGTAGCATACATCCACCACTATATCCGGGAGGACGAAGAACTGTTCTATGGCTTTGCTACTAAGGACGAGAGAGAACTCTTCCGCCTTCTCATCGGAGTATCAGGAATTGGTGTTGCATCGGCCAGGATGATGCTCTCTACGCTCACCTCAGATGAGATCCGCCAGGCCATACTCTCGGAGGACGTAAACAAGATCAAGAGCGTAAAGGGAATTGGCCTCAAGAGTGCCCAGAGGCTGGTTTTGGAGCTCAAAGACAAGGTTGTAAAGGGAGAAGGACAGGCCGATACAGTGCTCTTCAAGGCAGGAAATTCCGCCCTGGTGGAAGAGGCAACAACGGCCCTCACAATGCTTGGATTCTCAAAGGCAAACATTGCCAAGGTTATGCCTTCAATCCTCAAGGACAACCCTTCTGCTAGAGTAGAAGATATAATAAAAGCCGCCCTTCAGCGGCTATAGCGTTCCACGTGGAACAAAAAACTAGCGACCAAAGTATACTAGCAATACCGATATATCAGAAGGGGACACCCCGGAGATTCTTGAAGCCTGAGCGATAGTCTCGGGCTTATATCTTTTGAGCTTCTGACGGCACTCTATAGACAGACTCTGTAGAGAATCAAAATCAAAGTCTGAGGGTATTCTGATGTATTCAAGGCGCCTGTTTTTATCGGCTTGAGCTTTCTCACGTTCGATATAACCAGAGTACTTAATACCTATTTCTACAGCGGCCACTACATCTTCTGAATAAGTTCCACGTGGAACAAATTGGATAAAATCAGAGAGAGAAACTTCGGGTCTGGAGACAATATCTACCAATCTCTTGGACTCTGAAAGAGGTGTAGAACCTAAAGACTCAAGTACAGGATTGGCAACGTCTGCGCGGAGTTTTACTCTGGATACCGCACAAGAAAGAGCCTCAACATCCTCCTGTTTTCTCATCATCAGAGAGTACCTTTCCTCTGAGGCCAGACCCAGAGAATGCGACAGAGCAGTAAGGCGGAAATCGGCATTATCCTGCCTCAAAAGTATCCTATACTCCGCCCTGGAGGTGAACATACGGTAAGGCTCATCAACGCCCTTATTGATGAGATCGTCTATGAGAACACCTATATAGGCCTGGTCTCTGGAGAGCACAAACGGATCCTTTTCCTGAAGGTACAGGTGGGCATTAACACCAGCCATAAGGCCCTGACAAGCCGCTTCCTCGTATCCTGTGGTACCATTAACCTGACCAGCCAGAAAGAGGTTATCTACTATCTTGGAGCGTAGACTGTGATGGAGGTACTGGGGGTCAAAATAGTCGTATTCAACAGCATAAGCGGGCTTGAATACAACTGCTTTCTCAAGACCTTCTATATGCCTCATTGCCTCCAGTTGTACTTCCAAAGGAAGCGAAGAAGAGAAGCCCTGGAGATAGTACTCGGGAGAATTCACACCTTCCGGTTCAAGGAAGAGCTGGTGGGAATCTTTATCGGCAAAAGTCCTTAACTTGTCTTCAATGGACGGACAGTAGCGTGGACCTTTACCATGAATCATTCCGGTAAATAGCGGGGACTTATCAAAACCGGATTTCAGAATCTCATGAACGGTATCGTTGGTATGAAGGAGGAAGCAATCCATCTGGACTCCTCCGGACTGGACGGCAGAAGGTACATCAAGGAAAGAGAAGCGCTCAGGATTTTCGTCTCCCTTCTGACGAAGCATCTTATCAAGATCAAGAGAGCGGACATCGATTCTTGGAGGAGTACCGGTTTTCATCCTGGCAGTAGGAATTCCAAAAGCAGCCAGCTCATCGGAAATTCTGTAAGCAGCCTTCTCTCCAATTCTGCCGCCTTCAAAAGAATGCTGACCAACAAACATCTTTCCGTTAAGGAAGGTGCCGGCGGTTAAAATTACCGCTCGAGAGTAAAATTCTGCACCTGTAATTGTACGGACTCCCGTGATTTTTTGATTCTCAAAGAGAAAATTCTCCGCAAAATCTGCGTAAATCCTTAATTTTGAATTACTTAGGAGAATTTTGAGCCATTGCGAAGAAAACTTCTGTTTATCGCATTGTGCGCGCGGACTCCACATTGCTGGGCCCTTAGAGCGGTTGAGCATCCGGAACTGGAGAGTGGAGGCATCGGTGACAAGTCCGGAGAATCCACCAAGCGCATCAACCTCCCGGACAATCTGACCTTTGGCAATTCCTCCAACAGCGGGGTTGCAACTCATCTTAGCAAGACCACCGAGATCCGGAGTAAGAAGGAGAACAGAGGATCCCATATTGGCCGCGGCCATGGCGGCTTCGCAGCCGGCGTGACCTCCGCCTACAACTATAATGTCAAAACGGTTGTTCATACTTTATCACGGAGACCAAGGTAATAATTCTCCTTGGATCTCATCATGGCAATATCTTCCTCAGAGTGGTCGTCGTATCCAATAAGGTGAAGAAGACCGTGAACTATGACGCGGTTTAATTCCGTAGGGAAATCAACGCCGTAGAAAGAAGCATTCTCACGGACAGAATCAATGGAAATGAACAGATCACCAGAAAGACGGTCACCCTCACAATAATCGAAAGTAATGATGTCAGTGTAATAATCGTGTCCCAGATATTTTATATTGACATCCAGAATATAATTATCGGAGCAGAATATAATAGCGACATCACCCAACTTCTTGGCTTCGCTGCCTGCAACAAACTTGAGCCAGCGGGAAGTAAGGCGCTTCTCCTTAAAAGGGAAGTTAATATCTTCGTTGAAATAGGTAACCATTACTCAAACTCAAAAATTGAAATAAAACCTGTTAGCTCCAGGACATCCTTGACAACTTCATTGACATTCTTAAGGATAACCCTGGACCCTACGCTCTTTGCTTTCTTAAGAATTCCAAGAAGAAGACGCAGGCCGCTGGAGGCTATATACTCAAGCCCGGAGCAGTCAATAACGACATCCCTTCCCTTGCTGTCAAGAAGTGGCTGAAGTGAAACCTCGGCGTCGGCAGAGGCAGCCGTGTCCAGTTCTCCGTTTAAGATAGCCAGAATTTGTTTTTCTGACTGCTGAATCTCAATTGTCATACTATGGATTTTGTTAAAGTTAACACGTTGAATTCTGTCTTTCGGCAATAGGACACAGAGTCCATTATCTCACGGGAAAGGAGAATACCAAGGCCTCCTATAGAGCGTTCCTCGGCGCTTAAGGTGATGCTTTGAGGAACAACCGCGGTTGGGTCAAAGGGAATACCTTTGTCAACTATGGTGAAGCGCAGCTCCTTAAAGTCGCTATCGGCATAAATGGACACCATGCCTTCCTTGGGAGAAGGATAGGCATAGCTCACAACGTTCACAACCATCTCCTCTACCGCAAGCCGTATACTGAGCCCAAGCTTTCCTTCAAGCTGAAGATTGGCGCAGATTCCCTTCAGGAAATCGCTAAGCTTAGAAAGCTCCTCAACCTTATTCTTAAGGACTAGACTCTCTTTGAAAAGAGTCATCTTGGGATAGTGGATAAGGAGCATCGTAAGGTCGTCGCTCTGGGGGGCTCCGCCAATGAATTCATGGGCCGATTCCCGAAGCGTCAGAACGGTCTGCTCAGGCGAAAGAGAAGAGCTCAGGGACAGCTTGAGAGCATCCTCCAGGCGTGACTTGCCAAAGGGTTTTCTCTGTGTATTCTTTGCCTCAGTTAGTCCGTCAGTATAAAGGAATATGGACGATCCCGGAGTGAGCTCTATGAACTCTTCCTCATAAACGGTGTCGGGAAAAACGCCCAGAGGAAGATTGGCCTTGGACGGCAGGACAGAAACGTTTCCGGAAAGAAGGAAAGGTTTGTCGTGACCGGCGTTACTGTAGCGGAACTTTCCTGTATAGAGATCCAGGCACCCTACAAAGAAGGTCACAAACATATTTGTGTCGTTATCCCTGCACGCCTGGGTATTGAGCACTGTCAATATACGCGAGGGGCTTTCCTCTTTTTCAGAAACAACCCTGAAAAGGGAATGGATAACAGACATGAGCATTGCCGATGGAACACCTTTCCCGCTTACATCACCAACACAGAAAAAGAGCTTTCCGTCACGACGATAAAAGTCAAATAGGTCTCCTCCCACCTCACGTGCGGGTTCCAGAAGGCCAAAGATATTGTCATGGAATGCCTTGGGAAGCATTTCCTTCTGGATGCTGCGCGCGACAGAAAGTTCTCCGTTTATGCGCGCCTGCACCTGGGAGGCCTCGCGGAGTTTTGCCTCACTGCGGGCATAATGGTAAAGCATCACGGCAAGCACGCCAATGCCAAGAAGAGCCATCAGAAGATGTTCCTGATGCATTGTCCGGATAGGGGCCGATATTTCCTCGGACAGATCCTCATGAACCTCCTGTTCCACCAGGTCAATAGTGCGCCTATAATGCAAAACTGAAATAATCTCCACCAAAACGGCAGCGACAACAGCAATGCACACTATGACAATCCACTTTCTGGACGGTTTTTTCATGGTGTAAAGTTACATATTTCAAACGAAAATTCTAAATTTGTGAATACCAAACACTCTAACGATGAAACCGGCCCCCACTAACACCATACTTCAGGACTTTCAAAAGCACGTCAACAACTCCCCGGAACACGTAGCAATTGTATATGAAAACGCCAGCCTGACATACGAAGAGGCCAACCGCATCTCTGACAACCTGGCTGCATATATTGAGTCAAAGGTCCCTCAGAAGAGCGTCGTGGGAATAATGATCGGCCGTGGCATTCATATGCTTACCGCCCCCATCGGCGTACTTAAGGCAGGCTGCGCTTACCTTCCCCTTGATCCCTCGTATCCGCCTGAGCGCCTGCAGTTTATGATGAAGGACGCGGGCGCCGCCATGCTCATCGCCGACGAGTCCCTTCTACCCATCCTAAAGGACACGGACGTACCCGTTGTAAAGACGGCCGATATTGAAAAGCTGCACCCCGGAAAACCGGTTTCTGAGCCATCGGCCGATGACCTCTTCATCCTTCTTTACACCAGCGGCACCACCGGTACGCCTAAGGGCTGTATGCTGAGCCACAGGAACGTCTATGCCTTCTGCTCCCACCACAGGGACAATATGGGGTTTGGCCCCGATACCCGTATGACCGGCTACGCCAGTTTTGGCTTTGACGCCTTTGCGGCAGACCTATACACCACAATTATCTCCGGCGGAACCCTGTACGTCATTCCGGACCGCATACGCCTGGACCTTCATGCCCTCCACGCCTACTATGAGGAAAACGGTATCACACACTGCTTCATGACCACCCAGGTGGCCACTCAGTTTGCCATCAATTACCCGGACTGCAAGGGCCTCAAGGTCATGTTCACGGGGGGAGAAAAGATGTCCAGTTTCCCGCTTCCGCATTACAGGCTTTTCAACTGCTACGGTCCTACGGAATGCATGTGTTACGTGGTGGACGAGGAAGTGAAAGTGCAGGAGGACAACATCCCTATCGGCCTTCCCCTTGAGGGCGTACATACCTATATTGTAGATAAGGACGGCAGGCAGGTTCCGCAGGGTGAAAGCGGAGAACTGTGGGTTGCCGGCTGGCAGGTGGGCCTTGGATACCTCAACCGGCCGGATAAGACCGCCGAGGTATTCATCCCCAACCCCTTTGAGAAAGAGCCTAAATTTGCCCGCATCTACCGCACCGGAGACATTGTCCGCCAGAGGGCCGATGGAAAGATAGAATACCTTGGACGCCGTGACGGCCAGGTGAAAATCCGCGGCTTCCGCATTGAACTCAAGGAAGTGGAGGCCGTGATAAGGGAATTCCCGGGCATCAGGGACGTTACCGTCCAGGCTTTTGACGAGCCCGGCGCCGGCGGCGGAAAATTCCTGGCGGCATACATAGTAAGCGATAAAGAAATTGACATTCAGGAGCTTGACGCCTTCATTGCCGATAAAAAGCCCCCGTATATGGTCCCGGCCGTGACCATGCAGATAGAGGCCATCCCCCTCAACGTAAACCAGAAGGTGGACGTGAAGGCCCTGCCAAAGCCGGAGCCCCAGGAACGGAAGACCGAGGGCCATGTTGCCCCCTTGAATGTCCTGGAAGAGGAACTGGCGGCCCTTGTAAAGGATACGGTTGGAATAGGCGGCTTCGGCCTTACAGAGCCTCTCTACTACAGTGGCCTATCCTCCCTCAGCGCCCTCAGGCTAGCAACGGAACTGTACAAGAAATACGGCATAGAGCCCAATATGGACAGTTTTGCAAAGACTGCCAGCCTCCAGAGCATTGAGAACGAAGTCCTTAAGGTTCTGATGAAGCCAAAGGTGGCCGATAGTGAGGGAAAATCGGCCCAGGATGAGCCGCAGGAGCTCACCTTCCAGCAGATGGGCCTGTACCTTGACTGCGTCAAAAACCCTTCCTCAACGGCCTACAACCTGCCTTTTATCCTCACTCTCCCGGATGGCGTTGGCGCAATTGAGCTGAAAGCCGCTCTGCTTGACATCCTGAAATCCCACCCCGTACTCACAGGCCGCTTTGAGCAGCGTGACGGAAAGGTTTTGATTGCTCCGGGAACGGCTCCGGAAGACATCCCTTACATAAAACTGAAGTCAGAGAAAGAATTCCTCCCTCTCAAAGAGAACTTCATGCAGCCCTTTGACCTCTCAAAGGGCCCTCTCTACAGGCTCAATATAGTACAGACTCCCGGCAAGCTGCGCCTTATGGGAGACTTCCATCACCTGGTGTTTGACGGCAGGTCCTACGACGTTTTCCTTTCAGAGCTTGCCGCCGCCCTTGAAGGCCGTAAACCGGAAAAGGAAACCTACACCTATTTCCAATACGCCCAGGACCAGAAATCCTATCATGAAAGCGCAGAATTCAAGGAGGCCGATTCTTACTTTGCTGCCCGTATGCAGGGAAAGGAAGAGGAAACCGGCCTTATCCCGGACAAGAAGCCGGAAGAAGGGGAGGTTGGCCACGAAAAATGGCTCCGCAAAAAGGTTGGGGCAAACGTCATGGCGCGCTGCCACGCCCTTGGCATATCGCCCGCCAGCTACTTCCTGTCCGCCGCATTCCTTACCGTAAGCGCCTTCTGCGGGCAGAAGAAAGTGTTCCTCTGCACCGTTGCCAACGGCCGCACGGATATGCGCGCATCTGACACCTTCGGCATGTTTGTGAACACTATGCCGCTGGTGGGAGAGATTGGCACCCAGAGGGCCGATGACTTCCTGAAGGAGACAGACGCCGGCTTCTCCTCCACCCTTTCATACCAGAACTATCCCTTTGCTAGGATATCATCGGCCTACGATTTCCATCCCACGGTGATGCTGGCATACCAGGTGGGACTGCTGGAAAAATACAGCGTCAACGGTGAGGCTCTTGAGGATGAACTCATAACTCAGGACACGCCAAAATTCCCCCTTAGCATATTCATCGAAGGCACGGAGGAAGCTCCGGAACTGGCGCTTGCCTACGACGACTCCCTGTACTCGGAGCCCCTTGTGCAAAGTTTTGCCGATTCCCTTGACACCGTGTGCCGCGGCCTTCTGAAGGACTGCCCCGTAACGGAGATTCCGTTTGTGGAGGGAGACCGCCTTGAAGAGCTTGACAGCTTTAATAATTTCACTCAGGAAGTAGACCTCAAGGAGACCGTCGTTTCCCTTTTCCGCAAGCAGGCAAAGGCCACTCCGGATGCCCCTGCGGTACTTTTTGAAGGCAAGACCATCAGCTACAGGGAACTTGAACACATAACGGATTCCCTGGCCGCAACAATCCTTGGATTTGGCCTTAAAGAGGAGGATGTGGTTTCCGTCCTCATTGGCCGAAACTCCTGGATGACAAAGGCCTCCATGGCAGCAATGAAGGCCGGCTGCGCGTATCAGCCGCTGGATCCTTCCTACCCGCCGGAGCGCCTTAACTTCATGATAAAGGACTCCGGGGCAAAACTTCTTATTGCCGATAAAGAGCTTCTCCCTCTTGTAGGAGACTACAAGGGCCCCGTGCTTACTACTGAGGAGCTTGAGAAACTACAGGATCTGCCCTGCAAAGCTATCGGCCCTAAGCCGGAGAGCCTCTACATCCTGCTTTACACCTCCGGTTCCACGGGTACGCCTAAGGGCGTCATGCTGGAGCAGCGCAACCTTGTGAACTTCTGCGCCTGGTACAATAAATATTTCGGCCTCAAGGCCGGAGACCGCGTTGCGGCCTTTGCAAGTTACGGGTTTGATGCAAACATGATGGACCAGTACCCCGCCCTCACCTGCGGCGCTTGTGTGTGCATTATCCCGGAGGCTGTCCGTCATGACCTTGGCGCCCTTGACCGTTTCATCACGGAAAACGGCGTTTCGCATAGCTTCATGACCACCCAGGTGGGCGTCATGTACGCCAGGAACTTCCCTGAAAACAAGTCCCTGAGGCACCTTTCCGTAGGCGGAGAAAAACTGGTTTCCATGCCGCCGCCCTCATACGCTTTCTACAACGGCTACGGCCCCACGGAGTGCACCATCTTCTCCACCATCTTCCACGTCAAGGAAAAGGAGGACAACATTCCCATCGGCCATCCGCTCAGTAATGTCCAATTATATGTGGCCGATTCTGAGATGCGCCGCCTCCCCGTTGGTGCGGCCGGAGAACTTCTCATAGGCGGCGCCGGAGTGGGCCGGGGATACCTCAACAACCCTGAAAAGACGGCCCAGAGCTTCATAGAAAACCCTTTCCAGCCCGGTGTAAGGCTGTACAAGTCCGGCGACATTGTGCGTTACAGACCGGACGGCAACATTGAATTCGTGGGCCGCCGTGACGGTCAGGTAAAGATCCGCGGCTTCCGCATAGAGCTTAAGGAAGTGGAGGCCGTAATCCGGGAAATCCCGGGCGTAAAGGACGTCACCGTACAGGCGTTTTACGCCCCTTCCGGCGGCAAGTTCCTGGCAGCATATGTTGTGGCCGATGGTACCTTCGACACAAAGGCGGCGGCAGACTACATCCGTGAACGTAAACCGCCGTATATGGTGCCTGCCTCATGGATGCAGCTTGACAAGATTCCGCTCAACGTAAACCAGAAGGTTGACAGAAGGGCCCTGCCGCCGGCAACCCCCAGCGCCATGGACGACTACGTTGCCCCCGCTACAGATACGGAGAAGACCCTCTGCACCATTTTTGCCGATGTCCTTGGCGTTGAGAAAGTGGGCGCAACGGATTCTTTCTTCGACCTTGGAGGAAGTTCCCTCATGGTCACAAACGTAATGGTGAACGCAGAGAAGAAAGGCCTTCGCTTTGCCTATTCCGATGTATTCTCCCATCCATCGGCCCGTGCCCTTGCTAAATTCCTTGGCGGAGATGAGGCTCCATCAGGAGAAGACAGTAACATTACTGAATACGATTATTCCGCCATCGACGCCCTCCTGAAGAAGAACAGCCTTGAATCTTTTGCCAAAGGAGTGCGCATTGGCCTTGGAAAGAACATCCTCCTTACCGGTGCAACCGGATTCCTTGGGGTGCACGTCCTGAAGGAGCTTATAGAGAGCACCGGCCCGGACACCACCATCTGGTGCCTCCTGCGTTCAAAGGGAGAGATTACGCCCCAGCGCCGCCTGAGGGAAATGCTTGTCTACTACTTTGAGAAGGATTACCGTAAACTCCTGGGCACCCGTATACAGGCCGTGGAAGGCGACATAACTAAGCCGGAAAGCCTTGACGCCCTGAAGGACATTGACATGGTGTTCAACTGCGCAGCAAACGTCAAGCACTTCTCCAAGGGAACGGACATCGAGGACATAAACTATGGCGGCGTAAAGAACCTGGTGGCCTTCTGTGAACGGCGTGGAGCCTATCTGGTGCACGTTTCTACGGAAAGCGTTGGCGGCCTCACTCCCGGAAAGGTTCCCGCTACGCTCACGGAGCAGACGCTCTTTTTCGGGCAGCTCACAGACAACCAGTACGTCCATTCAAAGTTCCTTGCCGAGCGCCATATCCTGGAGCATATGGTTGAAGGAAAACTGAAGGCAAAGATCCTCCGCGCCGGTAACCTGAGCCCCCGCGCCCAGGACGGAGAATTCCAGGTGAACATGAACGCCAACGCCTCCATGGGCCGATTAAAGGCCTTCAAGATGCTTGGCGCCTGCCCCTACGGGCTCCTTGAAGAGAGCCTGGAGTTCACGCCTATCGACGAGGCGGCCCACGCCATGGTGCTCCTTGCCGGAACGCCCCTTGAGAACTGCGTCTTCAACGTTTCCAACGACCACCTCATCCCCATGGAGGACATCCTTTCACGCCTCAGGATAATAGACGGAAGGCCTCTTGAATATGTGGAGATGCCCGCGTTCCGGAAGCTTATGAAAAAGGCCAACGCAGACCCCGTCAAGGCAAGGATACTGGCTCCGCTGGTGGCTTATGAGCAGTCTGCAGCAGAGAAGGAGGGCGTGGAGACAAAGTCCTCCACAACGTTCACCATGCAGATTCTCCACCGCCTTGGCTTCCGCTGGGACCACACTTCAAGCCTCTATCTTGATATGATATTCGAAATGCTGCGTACAATGCAGTATTTTGATTAACTTTGCGCCCTATGAGTGAATTCAAGACCAACAAAGCAGTATTTGTGGGCGTCATCCTGGAAAAGGGCGGCGAACGTAAAGTGAAGGAGTATCTGGACGAGCTCCAGTTTCTGGCCGAGACAGCCGGCGCAATAGGTGACAAGATGTTCACCCAGAGGCTGGACAGGCCGGACAAGGCAACTTATATCGGCCCCGGAAAACTGGAGGAAATAAAGGAGTACTGCCTGGATAATGAGATAGAGTACGTCATATTTGACGACGAACTCACCGGCATGCAGCAGCGAAATATTGAAAAGATAATAGCCTGCTCCGATGTCATAGACCGTACCAGCCTTATCCTTGAGATATTTGCCCAGAGGGCCAAGACTTCATATGCCAAGATGCAGGTGGAACTGGCCCACTACAACTACATGCTGCCCCGCCTTGCGGGCATGTGGACTCACCTTGAGCGCCAGAGGGGCGGTATGGGCACCCGCGGCGGTATGGGTGAAACCCAGATAGAGATTGACCGCCGAATTGTAAAGCAGCGTATCTCCAAACTTAAGGAAGACCTAAAGAAAGTGGACAGGCAGATGGCCACGCAAAGGGGCAACAGAGGCTCTCTGGTGCGTTTAGCCTTGGTGGGGTATACCAATGTAGGGAAAAGCACTTTGATGAATCTACTGGCCAAATCTGACGTGTTTGCAGAGAATAAACTCTTTGCCACCCTGGACACCACCGTCAGAAAGGTTGTCATAGAGAACGTGCCGTTTCTCCTGAGCGACACAGTAGGGTTCATCCGTAAACTCCCCACCCAGCTTGTGGAGGCCTTCAAGAGCACTTTGGACGAGGTCCGTGAGGCCGATGTCCTTGTGCATGTAGTGGACATTTCCCACCCTGATTTCGAGGAACAGATGGAGGTTGTGGAAAAAACTCTCCAGGATATCGGCGCTTCAAACAAGCCCTGCTACGTTGTTTTCAACAAGGTGGACGCCTACACCTATGAGCCCTATGACGAATTCTCCCTGGAGCCAAAACAGCCCGCAAACCGCACCCTGGAAGAGCTCAAGCATAGCTGGATTGCAGAGGAAAAGACTCCTTGTATATTCATATCGGCCAAGGAGAAGATAGGCATAGAAAAACTCCGCAACGACCTATATAAGATAGTTGCGGAGATTCATGCGGGAAGATATCCTTTCAATAACTTCCTATGGTAACAAAAAAGAGACCGGCTCAAGTGAGCAGGTCTCTTTTGGATAATATGTCAAATATTATTTTGACATGGGGGTAAACAGCTGACTTGTAAAGGAGTTTTCTGCTCTGTTGACAAAAAGGCTATTTCTCTTTGAGAGGGGCCTCCTGGCGGGTGCAGATAAAGGAACGTCAACTACATCGGGATCTACCAACAGGATATAATTCATGCAGGTAAACCAACCTACGCAGTTATCGCCGTCAAATCCAGCAAACCAGATCTGCGTGAAGTTCACGGTATCATCGGCAGTAACAAGGGCGATAATGCCATCTGCTACATATGCTCCACAAATTAAATAATCTTCAGTGGCGATGACTTCTGCATCTGCTGAAGCATATGCAGGTTTGACGTCATAACCATAGGCCTGACCGGCAACCTCGTTCTCAAGAGTATACAGAACACCGTTATAGTATTCCATATAAAGGTCGTCGGAGAACCCATAATGGTCGCCGCCACCATAGGTGAAGCCGTGAGCAAGGATTCTGTCGGAATCTTCGGCAACGTCTTCTGCCTCTTCAAAAGTGATGTACGAGAATGCTTCACGGTCAACGGGACCATGCTCGTCATCGGTTGCGAATGCCACCCAGGTCTTGCCCAGAAGATCGGCCTTGGAAATGCCATCCACAAAGTCTGCAGAAGAGTATTCAAGCTGTAAAGGAGTAAGGTTTCCATATACAAAACTTTCGCTCTGTACAAACTTTACTTCTGCACCTTCGTCAGAGACAGGAACGGCTACCACTGAATATTTTCCGGGAGCGGATCCTGCGGGAACAGGAACCTTGACAACACCTGGTGCAGAGACAACAACTACGTTTTCGTCATTATTCTCGATAAGCTCGAATGCGGGTGAGGGATCATCTGCTCCGGGGATGACTGCAAGGGCTACGTTTGTAACATCTGCACCTTCAAATGCAAGATTTACCATTGCTGCATCCGGCTCTCCGGACTTGGAGATGACTCCTTCAAAAGTGAAGCTGATAGAATAGTCGGCAACCACGACGCCGGGGAATGTGATGGTAATAATATCATCGGCCTGGGTCTTGTTGAATCCGCCAAGTCCATCAATGTAATAGTACGGAGCCCACTGAATCTGTGCAGGAAGACCATTATCCTGATAGCTCAGAACCCTGTTGAAAGTCCACTTGTCCTCGGAACGGAGGCTTTTGAAAGCAGCAGGGTGGTCAATCTCCATGGGACCTGCATTAGTTCCGTCGTTGTATTCATAACCAACAAGGTTGTAGTCAAAGTATACGAGGCCGTCCATAGTAATGTCTACATCGGCAAACTTCGTTCCTTTCTGGAGAATCTGGAAAGTGAAAAACTCTGCAGGCTCTCCGCCAAGCTTGATATAACTGTTGGATGTGCACTCAGGAGCCTTTCCATAAGGATTGACAAGCCTGAAGGAATTAGGATCAAGCTCGCTCTGCTGAATCTCAACTGCAAGCGGTACGGTCCATCCCCAGAATCTGTCAATATACTTACCTTCACCAAGGCTTACCCAAGGTTCGGGAAGATTGATTTCAATATGGAGCGCAGATGCGCCATAAGGGGTGGTCTCCTCCTGGATAGCAAGGTCAAGGCCATACAGGTCTCCGTAATTGTACTTTGACATGTCAATAGGTAAAGATACCTTGCTCTCCTTCTCACCGGCTTTGAACTCAGCGGTAACATTGGATTTACCTTCTGCAAAAACGGTCTTGGATGTATCAGTAACAGCAATCTTTGCCGTTGAGGCGGCATCCTTTGCTATACGGCTGATTGTAATATCAAGACTAGTAAGGTCTGCAGACAGCTTATAGCTCTGCTCCGCAGTTGAAGGGAAGAAATACTGAGCTCCTGATACGGGTTCTGCCGGCTGATAGGGATTGGCATCCTTCTTCTGGCAGGAAATAGCCAGAAGGGTTGCAGCCGCTACAAATAAATATATAAAGTTCTTTCTCATAATCATCATCTAATTAATTAAAACGATGTTGCAATAGGAGAATCTCCAGTGGGAGGAATAGGTTCAGGATTGTTGGTGCAGGCCGTATTATAGTTGGTTTCGGTCTGAACAATGCAAGTATTCATCCAGGTGGGAGTGGTAGCAGAATTCCAGCGATAGTTCTCCGTGTGGTTGGTACCAGGATAGTTACGGATGATACCCTTCTGGAGACGCTTGATATCAAGAGTAGCAAAACCTTCACCCCAGAGCTCTACGCGACGCTGCCACCAGCACTCGTTTACGAATGCAGAGGTAGTGGTGTTGCCATAGGCCTCATTGTGACTTCCATAAACATAGCTGGCGTCACGGGTCTTTGCAAATGCGGTAAGGAGGGCAATACCTTCAGCCTCGTTCTGACGGCCGGCGGCCTCAGCCTCGATCAGGTACATTTCCTCAACGCGCATGAGAGGAACAGCTACTACAAAGCCGATATACTGGTTGTCGCGGCCTGCATCGCCACCGGCGGTGCGGAACTTGAGCTCAAGACCACCAACTTTGTTGTAACCCTCGGTCACATTACCGGCGTTGAGAATCCACTCACCGTGACCGGAAGCTGCATAGGGATTGAGGGCTGCAATCTTAGTATCGTCATCAGGAAGATCGTCAATTGCAAAGTCTACATAGCACTTCTTGCGGAAGTCTGTAGCAGGAATGGTCTCATACAGGTGACGGTCGATCAGGAAAGGCTGGCCGTAGTTTGCAGCATAGCCGCAACCGGAAACCTTAGGATTGATCTCGATACACATCATGGAACCCCAGCTTGAGTCACCGTCGTTCACAAGGATGTTGGGATCATCGGCCTTGTAAGTTACACCGAACATCCAGGCGTCGTTAGGAGTATTGAAACCAAGGTCCTTGTCGCAGTAAGCGGCCTCATCCATAAGGGTATAACCCTTCTGAGCCTTCTTGGCATAAGTGACTGCATTTGCCCACTGACCAGTCTCAAGATATGCACGGGCCTTAAGGCCGAATACAACCGTTGAGTCCGGGGTATAGACATCGGTACGTGAATAACCGGGAGAGACAAGCTCGCCGTTCTCGTTAAACTTGGCGGTAAGGAGAGATTCGGCCTTGTCAAGGTCTTCAAGGATGAATTCCCACATCTTCTCGTTGGTAGCACGGGGATTGGATGCAAGGTCCTTTGCTGCTGTTTTCTCGTTAACGATAGGAACGGTAGGAGAGTTTTTGTCCACGGTGTAAGGCTTGGGAGCGAACATACGGGCAAGGTCCATGTAGAACATTGCACGGAGTGCATATGCCTGGCCTGCACCGTCACGCTTTGCGCCTTCGGGCTCTTCACCGGAAAGGTTGATAACGTCGTTGCAACCCTTGATCCATCCATAATAGTATGTCCAGGGAAGCTGAGCGGTCCTGGTACCAGGACCCATTGATACAATTGCATACCAGTAGGTATACCAGTTCTGGTAAGGATAAACGATATCCTGACCCTGTACGTCCCTTTCAAGGAAGAAAGCGGGAATACCAAAGTCGAAAGGATATTTGTCATCGGCATCACCGTAAGTGAAGTCTCCAACAAGGGTAGATGTAAGAGCCGACACAAACAGGTTATAGGAGCCGGGAGCGTTGGATACCTGGTCCTTGGTAGCATAAGACGTCTGAGGAGTGAACTCCTTGATGCAGCTTGAAAGGACAAGCAGGGAAGCAAGCGAAATAAGAGTTATCTTGATAATATTTTTCATACTCATTTCCTCCTTTTAGAATGTAACCTGAACACCACCGGAGATGGTCCTTACAGGTGAATAAACGTTCATAGAAGAAGTGCTCTCGAATGAGTACCTGGGATCAAAGCCCTGCCTTACGCTGATGAAGCCAAGGTTTTCACCAAGTACATAGAAGCGGATCTTGTGGATATACTTGTCAAGGTTGAAGATTTTGCTTACCGGAACGTTATATCCAACTGCGAAAGACTGGAAGTTGAGGTAACTTGCGTCTGTGAGGAATCTGTCACCATAAGCAGCGTATTGGTCGGCGTACTGCCAACGAGGAAGATTGCTGCCGGTATTGGTCTTGCTCCAGGAATTTACCCAATCCTTATGGAAGGTAGAACCTGCACCCTGGGTGTTTACAACAGGTCTCATAAGCTGCTGGTAACGGCTATCCATAATCTTACCACCAAGCTGGTAGTCGAAGGTTACGGAGAGGTCGAAGTCGCCGATACGGAGAGTTGAGCCGAAGCCGCCGAACAGGTCAGGGAGAGTTGAGCCGTGAGGATAACGGGATGCTTCACCGGGTTTGGTGGTGGTGCCGTCCTCGCTGTCAGCGGCCTTTGCAACGTTGTTGGTGATAGGATCACCGTTTTCGTCCTTCAGGCCTCCGAGAGGGCTCAGATCCTTATCATAGTAGTAAAGGGCCTCACCGTTCTTATCTACACCGGCGTACTTGTAAGTCATGTAGTTGTTGATATCACCGCCAACTTCATACCAGAAAGGAGCCTCATAGAATCCGCCGTAATCAGTGATCTTGGATTCAGGCAGACGGAGGATCTTACCCTTGTTGGTTGAAGCGTTGAGGTTGATTGCCCACTCCACAAGCCTTGTGCGGATAGGAACCAGGCTGAGGTTGAGTTCAAGACCGTAGTTGCAGATATCACCATTGTTACCATAGTAACCACGGGAACCGGCAGACTCAGGGATTGACAGCCAGAACAGCTGGTTTGCAGTCTTCTTATAGTAAGCGTCAAGACCACCGGCGATCCTGCCCTGCAGGAAGCTGAATTCAACACCAATGTTGGAGTTGGTTGTGGTTTCCCAAGTGATCTCAGGGTTACCCTGGAGACGGAATGAAGGAACCATGCTGGTCTTATCGGCATTAGGTGTAAGGCTGTAGGTATCTACATAGGCGTATGCAGCGGTGTTATCGTTACCCTGCTGGCCGATTGAAGCCTTAAGTTTGAGGAGGTCGATCCAGGTAGCGTTCCTCATGAACATCTCCTTGGAGATAATCCAGGCTGCACCAACAGACCAGAAGTTACCCCAGCGGTGATTCTTGTCAAAGTATGAGGAAGCATCCCTACGATAGCTCAGTGACAGATAAGCAGTGTTATTGTCATCGATCTGGGCGCTCACGAAGTAACCTTCCACGTTATATGCCGATGCATATGAACCGGAGGCAACCTGTTTGTCGGCGAATGCATTGATTTCAAGGATTTCCGGGGAGAATGTACCGCGGGCGGTTGCATTCAGGTTGGAACTCTTGGAAACATAGTACTCGTGACCGGCCATCACATTGACGTTGATTCTGTCGGCGAATGTGTTGGCATAAGTGAGACTCTGGATATTGTTTGTACGGATACTTGTGGTGTTGGTCTTGTAGAGTTCACCGTTAACACCGGTCTTGGGACCATAAAGTCCGTTGTCATAAGTCATACCCTGAGTGCTGCCCCAGATAATGGTAGAAGATACATTTGCGTGGAGGTGCTTGGTAATGTCGATATTAGCGGAAAGGTTTCCGTTAAGCTGATTACCCTTGCTCTCAACCTTGTTGTAACGGTTGCTTCCCAGAGGGTTACCGGTCTGGAGGAATGCACGGCCTACACCGTAGTTCTTTGCAGCCACACCGTAGTCGTACTGGGGATTGCCGTTTTCGTCTGTACGGATAACAGGATTGCCGTCCTTATCAAGTACGCGCACGTAGATAGGATAGATAGGAGCAATCATGGAAGTGTAGTACATCAGGTTGGTGGAACCAAGTTCACTTGCACTCATGTTAGGGTTGGAAGTGGTGAGTGAATTGGTGTAGCCGATGTTACCGCTGATCTTGAGCCACTTCTTGGCCTGGTATTCGGCCTTGAGGCGGGCGGCGATACGCTGATAACCTGAGTACTCGATGATACCGTCTTCGTTGAGGTAGTTGATGCTGGCATAGTAGTTGGCCCTGCTGTTACCACCGTTTACATTGACGTTGTATTCCTGACGGAGAGCGTTCTTGTAAGCAACATCACGCCAGTTATCATTGATCATATAATAGGTTTCACCGTTGAAAGGATAGCTGCGGCCCAGAGTTGCGTTGGGATTGAGCTTACCGTTAAGGCCGATAAGGTTCTGACCCTCAGGAATGGTATAGATGTTATAACCGAGGTCGGAGAGCAGCTTCTTATTGGCGCTGAGGTTTGCTGCGCTTGCATCCTGACCATTGAAGAGGTAGTAGTTGTTGAGGAGGGTGTAGTAAGCCTCATAGTACTCACGGGGATCAGTGATTGTGTTGTAATCCTGAATGGCACGGGAGCTTACGCCAACCTTTGCGTCAACAGTTACCACGGCCTCGCTGGAGCGGGCGCGCTTGGTGGTGATAAGGATAACACCAGAAGCACCACGGGCACCGTACAGAGCTGCAGAAGCAGCATCCTTCAGAACAGTGATAGATTCAATATCACTCTGAGGGATGTTGGAAAGACTTGCAGGATAAGGAGCGCCATCGACAATGATGAGGGGTTCTGTGTTGGAATACAGTGAAGAGATACCACGGATGTTCATCACACCTGAACCGGCACCAGGAGCGCCGCTTGCACCTCTCATCTGCAGACCAGGTACATTACCCACGAGGGCGTTTGCAACGTTGGTGGTCTGACGCTTTGCGAGTTCGTCGGACTTCATGACGGTTGCAGAACCTGTAAATGCTTCCTTTGTGGTGGTACCGAAGGCAACCACAATGGTTTCATCCAGCAGCTGGGAGTCTTCCTCAAGAATAATCTGAATATTCTTGCGTCCATTAACTTCCACTGTCTGAGTGAGATAACCAAGGCTGCTCACGACGATAGTTGCATTTGAGGGAACGCTCAGTTTGAAGCTACCGTCTGCGTCAGTCAAGGCATAGACTGTGGTGGATCCCTGGAGAATTACATTTGCTCCAACAATAGGATCACCGACTCCGTCCACAACGCTACCGGACAGATTGATATTCTGTGCCGATGCTGCGAGTGAGAACAGCGTCAATACCATAGCCGTGAAAAAAATGCGGATTTTTTTCATAAGCATTAGAGATTAGTTAAACATAAATATTGATACAAACTTTGAATTTGCACCTAAATACACTACCTGTTACCTATAATTATATAGGAAACGTGGTTGCAAAGAAATAAAAAAAAATTAAAAATTACAAGTCCGATTTTTAGGTCCTAACTTACAGATTATTAGTAATAAAAGTTTTTATTAAGTTTAAAATTGGTTCTTTAAAACAAAAATACTTATAATTTAAAATAAATCAAAGAAAAAATTCAATAAATTATAAGTTTAAAAATAAAGATGGATTTTTAAACAATTAGGGCGATTTCAAATTGAAACCGCCCTAACTTTGTAGTAATTAATACCTTACTCACTAAAACGGGCTTTCAGGTATTCCCTGTTAAGACGGGCAATATGATCAATGGTAACATGCTTGGGACACTCCATTTCACAGGCACGGGTGTTTGTACAGTTACCAAAGCCTAGTTCGTCCATCTTGGCAACCATGGCGCGTGCACGGCGGGCTGCTTCAGGCTTACCCTGAGGCAGGAGAGCCAGGGAACTTACGCGCGCTGCAACAAACAGCATGGCACTTCCATTCTTACAGGTTGCAACACAAGCACCGCATCCTACGCATGCTGCAGCATCCATGGAGAGTTCTGCGTCATCGTGAGGAATAAGGAGGGTATTACCATCCTGTGCGCTACCGGTACGTACGGTGATGAAACCGCCAGCCTGGAGAATCTTATCAAATGCACCGCGGTCCACAACAAGGTCCTTGATCACAGGGAAAGCGCCGCTGCGCCAGGGTTCTACGGTAATGGTTGCGCCGGGTTTGAAGTGACGCATGAACAGCTGGCAGGTTGTAACTTGGTCGTCCGGACCATGTGCACGGCCGTCAATGTACAGGGAGCAGGCTCCGCAGATACCTTCACGGCAGTCATGGTCGAAGGCAATGGGATCAATTCCCTTACGGATAAGTTGATCGTTCAGGATATCAAGCATTTCGAGGAAAGAAGCGTCTTCCTCCACATCCGTAACGTGGTAGGTCTCGAAATGGCCTTTTGCTTTGGCGTTTCTCTGACGCCATACTTTTACATTATATTCCATACTCGGGATTAGTCTTTATAGTTACGGGTTGCTATCTTGATGTTCTCATACTTGAGTTCTTCCTTATGGAGTTCAGGCTCCTTGCCTTCACCCTTGTACTCCCATGCACCAACATACATGAAGTTTTCGTCGTCGCGCTTGGTTTCACCGTCCTCGGTCTGCATCTCCTCACGGAAATGACCGCCGCAGGATTCCTTCCTGTGAAGGGCGTCACGGGCCATAAGTTCACCAATATCAAAGAAGTCTACAAGGCGGAGGGCCTTTTCAAGCTCCTGGTTGAATTCCTCGTTGCAGCCAGGTACGCGGACTGATTTCCAGAACTCTTCACGGAGTTTGCCGATTTCCTCGATACCCTTTTTCAGACCGGCCTCATTACGGGCCATACCTACATACTCCCACATGATGTGGCCAAGTTTCTTGTGCAGGCTATCCACGGTTTCAGTACCCTTGACGGCAAAGAGCTTTGCAATGCGCTCCTTGACAGCCTTCTCTGCAGCATCAAACTCAGGGGCATTGATATCCGTCTTAGGCTCTGCAAACTTATGTGAAAGATAATCACCAATGGTGTAAGGCAGGATGAAGTAACCATCGGCCAGACCCTGCATAAGGGCACTTGCACCAAGGCGGTTTCCGCCGTGATCTGAGAAGTTGGCTTCACCGATTGCATACAGGCCGGGGATGGTGGTCTGGAGGTCATAGTCTACCCAGAGGCCGCCCATGGTATAGTGGATGGCGGGATAGATCATCATGGGCTCTTCCCAAGGTGATGAGGAAGTAATCTTCTCATACATCTGGAAGAGGTTTCCATAACGCTCCTCTACCCTCTGGTGACCAAGACGCTTGATAGCATCGGCAAAATCAAGGAACACGGCAAGGCCGGTCTCGTTTACGCCGAAACCTGCGTCGCAGCGCTCCTTGGCGGCACGTGATGCAACGTCACGGGGAACAAGGTTACCGAAGGCGGGATACCTGCGCTCAAGATAGTAGTCGCGGTCCTCTTCAGGAATCTGGGAGGCCTTGATTTCATGCTTACGGAGTTTAATGACATCCTCCATCTTCTTGGGAACCCAGATACGGCCGTCGTTACGGAGGGACTCACTCATGAGGGTGAGCTTGCACTGCTGGTCTCCGTGAACGGGAATACAGGTGGGATGGATCTGGGCAAAACAGGGATTTGCAAAGAAAGCGCCCTTGCGGTATGCCTGCATTGCGGCCGATCCATTTGAGTTCATTGCATTGGTGGAAAGGAAATAGGTATTTCCGTAACCGCCGGTAGCAAGCACAACGGCGTGAGCGCCAAAACGCTCAATCTCACCGGTAACAAGGTTACGGGCAATGATACCCTTGGCTTCACCATTGATAATCACAAGATCAAGCATCTCATGACGGGGATAGCTCTTTACGGTACCTGCTGCAATCTCCTTATTGAGGGATGCATAGGCACCAAGGAGGAGCTGCTGACCGGTTTGTCCCCTGGCATAGAAAGTACGGCTTACCTGGACACCGCCGAAAGAACGGTTTGCAAGATAACCGCCGTATTCACGTGCAAAAGGAACGCCCTGGGCAACGCACTGATCGATGATTGAGGCGCTTACCTCTGCCAGACGATACACATTGGCTTCACGGCTGCGATAGTCACCACCCTTGATGGTGTCGTAGAACAGACGATAAATGGAGTCGTTGTCGTTCTGGTAGTTCTTAGCAGCGTTAATACCACCCTGAGCAGCAATGGAGTGAGCACGCCTGGGGGAGTCGCTGATACAGAAAATCTTGACGTTGTAGCCCATCTCACCAAGGGATGCAGCTGCGGATGCTCCGCCAAGACCGGTACCTACTACAATCACTTCCAGTTTCCTCTTGTTGTTGGGAGAAACTATCCGGATTTCCGCCTTGCGCTTGGACCATTTGTCCTTGAGCGGTCCTTCCGGAATCTTGGAAATTAATTTAGGATCTGCCATATAATTATATTAATTGTGTTTCTAGAATGCAATTATACGCATTTTTCGTGAATAAATTGTCACTTTTTAGAACAAAGTGTTGTCGTCGGGGGTATATTTGCGCTGATTGAGGTACTCTGTCATACCCATGTGCTCATAAGCCATCTCTGTTGCAACCCTGCCGCGCGGAGTGCGTATGATGAATCCCTCCTTGATAAGGAAAGGTTCATAAACCTCCTCAATAGTACCAGGATCCTCACTGGCCGATGTTGCAAGAGTGCCTATTCCAACCGGACCTCCCTTGAAATTCTGAATGAGTGTACGGAGAATCTTGTTATCGATTGCATCAAGGCCCCTCTTGTCAATCTTCAGCTTATTAAGGGCAAAACGCGTTATATCAAGATTGATGCGGCCGTCTCCAAGGACCTGGGCAAAGTCACGCACGCGCCGTAACAATGAATTGGCAATACGCGCAGTACCGCGGCTTCTAAGTGCAATCTCATATGCTGCATCGGCATCAATATCAAGTGAAAGGATGCGCGCACTCCTAAGGACTATATTCTTAAGATCTGCGGTATCATAGTACTCCAGGGCACATGTAATGCCAAAACGTGCACGGAGAGGAGCCGTGAGAAGACCGCTGCGGGTAGTGGCGCCAACAAGGGTGAAAGGATTGAGGGAAATCCTGACAGAGCGTGCTCCGGGACCCTTGTCAATCATGATATCTATCACGTAGTCCTCCATGGCCGAATAGAGATACTCCTCAACCTCCGGCGAAAGCCTGTGGATTTCATCGATAAAAAGGACGTCTCCCTGTTCAAGTGAAGTGAGAAGGCCGGCAAGGTCTCCGGGCTTATCCAGAACAGGACCGGAAGTGACCTTCATGTTTACCCCCATCTCATTTGCTATGATATGTGCGAGAGTGGTCTTTCCCAGACCGGGAGGCCCATGAAAAAGCACGTGATCAAGGGCTTCTCCACGCATTTTAGCAGCCTTTATATATATGTCCAGATTGGACACTATCTCCTTCTGGCCGGTAAAATCACTAAGCCCCTGCGGCCTTATAATTCCGTCAAATTCACTATCTTTGTGGTCGATTGCACTGTGCGGGTCAAATTCACTCATTGCTCCTGAGGGTTCAATTCAAATACAAATATAGTTTTTATTTTTTTATAACTGATGTTTTTTATATAGCTGTGGATAAGTTGATAACTATATAAAATCATCTAAAAATCAATTACTTACAATAAATTTAAACTGTTGAAAACTATTTGACAGGCTGTTGAAAGATAGTTTAAATGTTTTTCACCGGGCGGCACTTCTATTTATCAACAGGTTATAAACAGGGTTATCAACAGCTTTTCAACACAAAAAAGGGGCAGATGTTAATAAGTAAAAAATCCACGGCTCAGCTTCAGGAAAAACTCTTAAAGAGTAAGGAAATCTACTGCTCCGGTCTTTTTCTCTCTGCAAGATGGGCGGTAATATCCCAGGCCGCACAAAACAATATAAACCTTCTTCTTCTTCCCACTATGGAATCGGCCGAATATTGCAGCGCCGACCTTTATAACCTCACGGAAGGAGACTGCGTCTTTTTCCTTCCCGTCTCCGGAAAAAACGTAGAAAGAAGTAACTACAAATCATCCCTTGGTGTCCAAAGAACTGCCGCAATAGGTAAAATCCTGGAGGCTAAGGCCGATGAACAGATTTTCATAGTAACCTATCCAGAGGCCCTGGAAGAGCTGATTCCTTCGCAGAACAATCTTGTATCGGCCCATCTTGAAATAAAACCGGGAGACAGGCTTCCCTATGAAAAACTTAGGGAAATCCTTACGGAGAAAGGCTTTGAGAAAGTGGATTTTGTGTCAGCTCCGGGTCAGTACGCCATAAGGGGCGCCGTCATAGACATATTCTCCTATTCGCTGGATAAGCCCTACAGAATCAGTTACTTCGGAAATGAGGTTGAGAAGATCCATACCTTCGACTGCAACACTCAGCTTTCAGTAGGCAATATAGAAAAGGCCGATATATACTCCAACATAGCCGCCGGCGGCGAGGAAGGCGGAGACTCAATCATCGGCCTTCTTCCGGAAGATACAACCGTATGGCTGGATTCCTCCGACATGTACAATAACCGTGATTTTCTGAAGGACCTTCTGAAATACCGGCATGTGTATCTTGATGTTCCCCTTAAAAAACAGGGCGTAAGCACCGTAGAATTCAATATTGCACCCCAGCCTGTCTTTAACAAGAACTTTGAACTCCTCATAAGTGACATCCAGTCAAGGCTGGAATCCGGATACAAAGTTTATATAATAGGGGAGAAGGAAGCCCAGCTGGAAAGGCTTAAATCCATCATGGTCCAGGAAGAGAAGATAGCGCTTCCTGAATTCATAAAGGGGAAGAATCTCCATTCAGGATTCATAGATCAGCAGGACAAGATATGCCTGTACACTGACCATGAGATTTTTGACAGGTTTCACCGCGTCCGTATCCGCCGTACGGTTGAAAAGAGCGAGCAGCTTACCCTCAATGACCTGAGCGCCTTTAATATAGGTGATTACATAGTCCATATAGACCATGGTGTGGGAGTGTTCGGCGGCCTTGTGAAGATGAAGGACGACTACGGAAGGGTTAAAGAAGTGGTGAAACTAATGTACGGCGGCTCTGACGTAGTATTTGTATCAGTCCATTCGCTAAACAAGATTTCCCGCTTCCGTTCAAAGGAAGGGGAACCTCCAAGGATAAACAAGCTTGGCTCCAAAACCTGGACAAACCTCAAGATATCGGCAAAATCCAAGATGAAGGATATTGCCAAGGAACTTATCCAGCTGTACGCCGCCCGCCGCTCATCCAAGGGCTTTGCCTTCAGTGCCGATACCTACCTCCAGGAAGAACTTGAATCATCCTTCATGTATGAGGATACTCCGGATCAGGAGAAGGCTACAAAGGCAGTAAAAAGGGATATGGAGGACAGCTGCCCCATGGACCGCCTGGTTTGCGGAGATGTTGGTTTTGGAAAGACGGAAATAGCCATCAGGGCTGCTTTCAAGGCCGTTACTGACTCAAAACAGGTTGCGGTTCTGGTCCCTACAACCATCCTTTCCCTGCAGCACTATGAAACCTTCAAGGCACGCCTCCAGAACCTTCCCTGCACGGTGGAATATGTGAGCCGGTTAAGGAGCGCAAAGCAGATTACTGATATAAAGAAACGCCTTAAATCCGGCGCTATAGACATACTTATAGGCACTCATAAGATCCTTGGAAACGGCTTTGAATTCAAGGACCTTGGGCTTCTTATAATAGATGAGGAGCAGAAGTTTGGGGTATCGGCCAAGGAAAAGCTGCGCCAGATGAAAAATACCGTAGACACCCTTACGCTTACGGCAACTCCAATCCCCAGAACCCTTCAGTTCTCCCTTCTTGGCGCGCGTGACCTTTCAATAATCCAGACCCCTCCGCCAAACCGCATCCCTATCCAGACAGAGATAATCCTCTTCAACCAGGAAGAGATAAAGAGCATAATCAATTATGAACTGAACCGCGGAGGCCAGATTTTCTTCCTTCACAACAAAGTGGAGGAGCTTCGTTCCGTTGAGGAAATCCTCCACCGCCTGGTGCCTGACATGAAGATATGCGTGGCACACGGCCAGATGGAATCCCGTGACCTTGAAGACCGTATGCTCTCCTTCATGAGGGGAGACTATGACCTTCTCCTTTGCACCACAATCATAGAAAACGGCCTGGATATCCCCAACGCCAATACTATAATCATAAACCAGGCACAGAATATCGGCCTGAGTGACCTCCACCAGCTAAGGGGCAGGGTGGGCCGATCCAACAAGAAAGCTTTCTGCTACCTCATAGTGCCGCCTCTTATCACAATTACAGACGAAGCCCGCCGCAGGCTCAAGGCCATCGAGGAGTTCTCAGACCTTGGCAGCGGATTCAACATTGCCATGCAGGACCTTGACATCCGCGGCGCCGGCAACCTCCTTGGCGCAGAGCAGAGCGGTTTCATTGCCGATATGGGCTATGAGACGTATCAGAAGATCCTCTCCGAGGCAATGGAGGAGATAGGGATAGAGACCGGCGTAACCCATCAGAGGGCCGATGAAAAATATGTGGACGACTGCATCATAGAAACAGACCGCCCGGCCTTTATTCCGGACAATTACATAGACGTTACCGCAGAAAAGATACGTATCTACAAAGTGCTGGATTCCCTCACCGAAGACCGTGAGATAGACCGTATAGGGAGCCAGCTTGAAGACAGGTTCGGCCCTCTTCCGGAAGAGGTTAAAAACCTTATAAACGTAGTTAAAATAAGGAATCTTGGCGCGCAGCTTGGCTTTGAGAAGATAATAGTGAAAAACGGCATGCAGATCATGTTCTTCATCTCAAATCCCATATCCCCGTACTACAAGTCAAAGGTGTTTGAAAGGGCCATGACGGCAGTCAATATTTATTCGGCCGATTTCAAGCTCAATCAGGACGGAGGAAAACTCAGAACCGTGTCCCGCGGGGTGGATTCGCTTGATAAGGCCCTTGAAATTTTGAAAAGACTGCAATAATTGTTACTTTTGCAGGCTATGTCTAATCTGCTCATAGAAATAGGAAACACCGCGCTCAAGGCTTCCTGGTCAGACAGGATGACCCTTGGCAAGACCTTCCGCTACCAGGGAGAGAAGTATATGGACTTCATACTCTCCCTTACAGCGCGTGAAAAACCCGCCGTAATGGTGGTGTGCAGCGCTTTTCCCCTTTCAGAGCAGGAGTCGGAGTGCCTCAGGGCGGAATGCGATAAATTCCTTATCCTGGACAGGAACAACCGTGATCTTCTCCTGAAAAACGGTCTTCCCTCATACCTTTCCTATGACAGGGCCGCTTCCATTGCCGCCGCACGCTACCTTTTCAAGGGGCGCAGCTGCACCATAGTGGACTTCGGCACCACCCTCACCATAGATTTCATCTCCAGTGACGGTACATATTCCGGAGGTAATATCTCCCTTGGATGCCGTACCCGCTTCAAGGCCCTCCAGCGCTATTCCAAGGCGCTTCCACTTGTGGAAATCCCCCAGAACCCAGACCAAATTGGCCAGAGTGAGGTATCTTCCATAGAGAGCGGAGTAGTTTCAGGCATCCTTTTTGAAATTGAGGGCTACCTGAATCTCCACCCGGAGAATATAGTGGTATTTACCGGAGGAGACGCTAATTATTTTGCCAAACGCCTGAAAAGTTCCATCTTTGTAATCTGTAATCTGGTACTTATGGGTTTGGCCCTAATGGCAGACGAATATGCTCAAAGTTAGAAGAATATTGGCGGTATCGGCCCTTCTCATGCTTTCCTGTGTCTTTGCAAAGGCACAGACTGAAGGCACGTACAGCGGCTTCTCGCCTTATTCCGTATATGGCGTAGGTAACCTCCATACTCCGGGCACGGCCTGGAACCGCGGTATGGGCGGTGTGGGTATAGCAGCCCGCAACCACAGGTTCATCAATATCATGAACCCTGCCTCCGTAACAGCCAGGGACACCCTCTCCTTCATGGCCGATTTCGGCCTTAACGGCAGGATATCCCTTTTCTCGGAAGGAGACAAGAGGGCCCTCAATACCACCTTCAACATTGACGATTTCACCATCTCGTTCCCCATGTGGAACCATACGGCGTTCATGGTTGGTATCAACCCCTTAAGCGACGTAGGTTACAAGATAGCCTATTCAGAACTCTCGGAGGATAACCTCACCACCGGCCGTCAGAGTTTCTCTTCAATCGGCAATGGAGGTGTATATCAGATATTTGCAGCAGCCGGCGGCACTTTCTGGAACCGCCTTTCCGTTGGCGCCCAGGTAAACTACAGCTTTGGTAACATCAACAAGAAGGCTGCCATGAGCTATGAAGACGAAGCAGCCCGTTCCTGGACCACCGGAGACTCCCTCCAGGTGAACAACGTCACCGCAAAGATCGGCCTTCAGTATGAGCAGCCCGTAGGCCGCGGCTCAAGCTTTATCCTTGGAGCCACCTATAAATTCTCCACGGCTTTCACAGGATATCACATCCACTATGAACAGATGGGTGTTTACAGGAACAGTAAGACTGATAATCTTTCAACCTCCGGTCTCAGGATGGGAGACGAGCTTGGCATAGGAATCAGCTACAAGAAGGGAGATAATCTCCTGGTAGAATTTGACTACACCAGGGCCGATTGGAGCCGTTCCGGCTTTGATTCCGCCGCCGGATTCTCAAATAACGGCCTTGTAGGATTCTCCTCTTCGGTTGGCCAGAGTTTCCGTCTTGGAGCGGAGATAACCCCCAACAGAAACGATATCCGTTATTTCCTAAAACGCTGTACATACCGCGCCGGAGCATACTACGACAGCTCTTATTACACAGTGGACGGAGCACATGTAGATGCCGTAGGAATCACCCTTGGAATGACACTTCCGGTATTCCGCTGGTACAACGGATTATCAATTGGCCTGGATTTTGGAAGAAGAGGACTCCAGACCTCCCAGGTAAAGGAAACCTACTTTGGTTTCAACGTGGGAATGAATATATTTGACATTTGGTTCAAGAAGCCGCATTACGAGTAATTTGACAAAAACAAAAAACAAGATACTATGAAAAGATTAGCTATCATCACCGCTTCCCTCCTGACCGTTCTTTCAGGATGGAACATGAGCGCCCAGACCTCAAAGTATGGTCACGGCGAAGACAGCCTGAACTGCCTGAAGTATCTCTCATTCTACACTGAGCGTTTCAAGAAGGATGAGAAGGACCCCATGGCACTTTCCAACTGGCGTCAGGCCTACAAGTACTGCCCTGCTACCGCTTCAGAGAACATCTTTGTGAACGGTACCAAGATGATGACAAACCTGTATCGCAGCACCAAGAACGCCCAGCAGCGTGCTGCAATCGCAGACACCATCCTCATGCTTCAGGACCAGCGTCTTGCCGCTTATCCCAAGAAGAAGACCACTATCCTCAACAATAAGGGTCAGTACATCATCAACTACAAGAGCGCAGACGTACAGTACATGTATGATAACCTCTCAGGTATTATGAATGAGCTTGGTAAGGACACCAAGAGCAATATCCTGAGCGCCCTCATGCAGTCTGCAGTGGCCCAGTACAGGGAGGAGAAACTATCGGCCGATGAAATAATCGCCCTCTATGAGAACGTGAGCGGTATCATCGATCAGGCTCAGCCCCGCAATGAGAAGGAGACTGCCGCCATCGCTGAGGACAAGGAGAAGATAGAGTCCATCTTTGCAGCCAGCAAGGTAGCTTCCTGCGAGAACCTAATCGCCATCTTCGGCCCCCGCTTCGATGCAGATCCTGAGAACCTTGCCCTCGTAACCAAGATCGTCCAGCTCATGAACGGCGCCGACGACTGCGCTTCCAATGACCTGTACCTCAAGGCTGCAACCGCCAAGTACAAACTGGATCCTTCACACGGCAGCGCATTCGGCCTGTACCGTCTGAATGCCGCCCGCGGCAATATCGCCGATGCCGGCAAGTACCTCCAGGAGGCTATTGACTCCCCCGAGTCCGACGATCCCACCGATGCCCAGTACTTCTACGAGATGGCAACCTTCTGCTATAAGAACGGTATGCGCGCAAGGGCTTACGATGCAGCACGCAAGGCAGTAGACCTTGACTACGGTTATGCCGGAAAGGCCTACATGATCATGGGTAACCTCTGGTCATCGGCCTCCTGCGACGACGTAGTTAACAAGTACGCCCGCTACTGGGCAGCAACCGACTGCTACCAGAAGGCTCGCAGCGCAGATGCTTCCCTTGCCGACGACGCCTCCGCTTCAATTGCAACTGTGAGCCGCTACTATCCCGAGGCTGCAGAGGCCTTCATGTACGACCTAACCAAGGGACAGTCCTACACCGTCAGCTGTGGCGGTATGGTAGCAACCACAACCGTACGCGTGCAGTAAGAGGTGAGAGTACCCCGCATATTTAACGCGATTGCAAGCACCCTGGTGCTTGCTTTCGTTGTTTATTCATGTAAGAGCAACCTTGCCGAAGCCCAGAAGCTGGACCTCTCCGTCACCCCTATCCAGGTGGTGGATACCATGCTTCTCATAAATTCGGACAACGGACGCCTGAAAATGCGGGTTGAAGCCCTCAGGATGGAGGTTTATGAGTACGACACCCTGTCCTACAACTATTTCCCAAAGGGTATAAACGTCTTCGGCTACAATGAGGATGACGGCCTTCTTGAGACCACCATCGTGGCCGATGAAGCCCGCCACAATAAATATGCGCATGGCGGAGACGATATATGGTCGGCCTACGGAAACGTTGTGGTAAAGAATATCCTCAAGCGTGAGAAGATAGAGACGGACACCCTTTACTGGGATGCAAAGAACAAGGAAATATGGACGGACTGCTATGTTAGGCTGTCCTCAGACGACGGTGTGATGCAGGGTTATGGCATGCGCTCGGACGAAATGGCGCGTAATTCCATCCTCCTTCATCCCTTCGACAATACGTTCTTTGTGAACTCGGATTCCACTAAGGTTGTGATAGATACACTCAATTTTATCGGCCCTCTACAAAAAAAATAGTGGTATTTCCGCGGAAAAATGCTATCTTTGCAGCCCTTATACTGATTATAATTAAAAAAACACATAAAAATGGCAGCTTTAGAGACCATCAGAACCAAATTCGGCATTGGTGCATCGCTCATCATTGCCTTCGGTCTTTTACTCTTCCTTGTGAACCCCTCCGACATTATCCAGACCATCCAGTCTGCTTCAACAAAGTATGATGTCGGCAAGATTAACGGAAAACGCATCACCTACACTGACTTTGAGCAGGAGGTAAAGCAGAACGGCCAGGTCCGTGAAATGCTCACCGGCCAGTCCGCTTCCAGCGAGCAGGCCCAGAAGCAGGTCCGTGAGATGACATGGCAGGAGCTGGTAGAGCGTTACCAGATCATCCCTACCATCCAGAACGCAGGTATCCGCGTAGGACAGCAGGAGGAAATCGATATGTTTGTAGGTGATAACCTCTCTCCTATCGTGGCTTCTTCCGGTATTTTCATGGACGAGAACGGAGAGTTCTCTCCCGCACGTGTCCGTGACTTCATGGAGCAGACCTCAGACGACTACAACGGCCTCCTGGTGCGTAACTACATCCAGAACGCAGTTCGTACCAACCGCTACACTGAGAAATACAACTCCCTGTTCCTGGCTTCTTCCTACATGAACAGCCTTGAGGTTAAAAACGCCGTTGCAGAGGGTAACACCGCAGCAACCGTGAGCTTTGTGATGGATCCCAATACCTATTTCCCTCAGGATTCCACCATCGTTATCTCTGACTCTGAGATCAAGGCTTTCTACAAGGACCGTAAGGAGAACTACAAGCGCAAGGCAGCCCGCGATATTGAATATGCAGTGTTTGAGGTTACCCCTTCAGCCACCGATATCGCAGCTCAGAACGATGAATTCGTAAAGCTCTATGACGAATTTGCAACTACGGAGAACATGCGTGCCTTCCTTCAGCGCAACTCAGACCGCCAGTTTGAGGACCGCTGGTACAAGGAAGGAGACCTTCGCACCGTCAACCGTGACGTCGAGGCCTTCGTAAGCGCCAATAATAGCGGTGTCTCTCCCGTTTACCAGAGCGGAAGCAGCTTCTATGCAGCCCGCATCATGGCAACCGGTAATGTTCCGGACTCCGTTTATGTGCGTCACATCATGTTCCAGGGAGCAGATGCCCGCCACCTGGCCGACAGCCTTCTCCCTCTTGTGAACAAGAACAACTTCTCCACAATGGCCACTCTCTACTCCGCCGACAAAGGCAATGCCTATGACGGAGAGCAGGGTAACCTTGGCTGGATGACCCAGAATGCCGTCATCCCCGGCTTCGAGCCCGTCCTTTCGGCCCAGATCGGCAAACCTATGATCCTGAACACCCAGTATGGCGTTCACATCGTAGAGGCCGTGAAGGCTACCAAGCCCGTGGCAAAGAAGAAGGTTGCCATCTTTGAGAAGGCTACCCTTCCCAGCAAGGAAACCTACGCATCCGTGTACAACAAGGCCAACCTCCTTGCAGTACGTGCAGCAGGTAAGTACAGCGGTTACAAGGCTGCCTGTGATTCCACCGGCACCTATTCCCGCAGCATGAAGATCAACGAGGGAACCGACACCTATGGTTCTATCGGCCACGCAAAGGAAATCACCCGCTGGGCATTTGACAACAAGCCCGGAAAGGCTTCCGGTATCATTACCGTTGACAATAACTACTTCTTTGTAGTTGCCGTCAAGGAAGCTTACGCAGAGGGTTATGCTCCCGTTTCAGAGGTTTCAGACGCAATCCGCAATGAACTCTACCGTGAGAAGTACTCTGCAAAGCACGCAGAGGACGTAGCCGCCAAGATTGCCGGCCTTACTTCCCTGGAGGCTATCGCAGAGGTTCTTGGAACAACAGTTTCCACCCTTTCAGACGTAACCTTCTCCACCAATTCCGCTCCTACCACAGAACCCGCATTCGTGGGTGCAGTGGCAGCCGCCAAGGAAGGTGAGATCACCGGTCCTGTAGCAGGCGTCCTTGGTACCTATGTGTTCCAGGTAAACGGCCGTGACGCTGCTTCCTTCTTCACAGAGGAAGATGCAAAGGCAGCCCAGGCCCGTATGGATTCCTATCACAGCCAGATGCTCATGCCTCTTATGGCAGAGAAGGGCGTAGATGACAACCGTGCCCGTTTCTATTAATAGGTAGAGTATGTCACTAAAATGTGGAATAGTAGGCTTGCCCAATGTGGGCAAGTCTACTCTTTTTAATTGCGTGAGCTCCTCAAAGGCCCAGAGCGCAAACTATCCTTTCTGCACCATAGACCCTAACGTGGGCTCTACAAACGTGCCTGATAAGCGTCTGGAGGTCCTTACTGACATCTGCCAGCCCAAACGTACGGTTCCCGCTACGGTGGAGATTGTGGATATCGCGGGCCTTGTAAAGGGTGCATCAAAGGGAGAAGGACTTGGTAACCAGTTCCTTGCAAATATCCGTGAGACTGATGCCATCCTTCATGTTCTCCGCTGCTTCGACGACGGAAACATTGCCCACGTGGACGGTTCCGTAGATCCCGTCCGTGACAAGGAAGTGGTGGATACAGAGCTCCAGATCAAGGACCTTGAGACGGTGGAAAACCGCATCAAGAAGGTTGAGAAGATGGCAACAACGGGAGGTGACAAAGAGGCTAAAAAGCTCCTTGGCCTGCTTCTGAGGTACCGTGAGGCACTTCTTAAGGGCCTTTCCTGCCGTACTGTCACGCTTGAAAACGCTGAAGAGGAGCAGATGTCCCATGACCTCTTCCTCATCACCAATAAGCCCGTGATGTACGTCTGCAACGTAGATGAGGCATCGGCCGTGTCCGGAAACGCTTACGTAGACGCCGTGCGTGTAGCTGTGGCTTCAGAGAACGCTGAGGTGCTGGTGATTGCCGCCAAGACAGAGGCCGAGATTGCGGAAATTGAAGAGTACGAGGACCGCCAGATGTTCCTGGAGGAGCTTGGGCTTGAGGAATCCGGTGTGGTGCGCCTTATTCAGGGCGCCTACAAACTTCTTGGCCTCAGGACCTTCTTTACAGCCGGGGCCGATGAATGCCGCGCCTGGACCATCAAGGCAGGGGACAAGGCTCCCCGCGCCGCCGGTGTGATCCACACGGATTTCGAGCGCGGCTTTATCCGTGCAGAGGTTATCAAGTACGAGGATTTTGTGCAGTACCGCACAGAAGCCGCCGTACGTGCCGCCGGAAAAATGGGCATCGAGGGTAAAGACTATGTTGTTCAGGACGGCGACATAATGCACTTCCTGTTCAACGTCTAATCTGTAGCCATACAGGACAGTGGTCCGAGACCCCTCCAAGGTATCTGGGACCTGAGTAGGTGCGTAAGGGCTTTGTTCCCGTTGCCGCCTTGTCCCGAGTTTGCAGAAATGGGATATACAAAATCTCCATTTCTGCATTTTTTATGGCGCTGGATGTGAAGAACATATCTATCAGTTCCCATTTGCCGTCATATTTTATGGTGCCTTGCCCCTTTTTATAGAACTCTTCTGCTTTGTTCCACAGCGTAGGTTCCAGCTTGTGATAAACGGGATTAGCCGGGGTGTCATTGAAATCGCCCATTGCGATAATCTTCTGGATTCCAAGCGTTTGCATGGAATCGGCCAGCTGTTTTAAACGTTCCACGGCAATGTTCCTCCGCGCCTCAGATGCCGCCGCTCCGCCAAATTTTGACGGGTGGTGATTCACTAGGAACGCTACAGTGTCTCCTTGCTGCGTTGTAAAAGTGGCAACCAGGATATCCCTGGTGGTCATTATGGTGGAATCGGCATTAAAGAGATGGGCAGGGTGGGAGTCAAGTTGTTTCAGGCCCCGGTACAGGAGAGCAACATCTATCCCGCGGCGGTCCGGGGAGTCGAAGTGGACAATCCTGTAATCCAGTTTTCTAAGGACGGTAGTCTGTGTCAGGCGCCTCAGTACAAACGCGTTTTCAATTTCCGCAAGGCCGATAACTTCCGGCACCGCGCCCTCCCGGGCCGATGCCCACAGGATGCCCTTTGCCACGGCGTTACACTTGGCGTAGAATCGTTTCCTGGTCCAATGGCGGGAGCCGCGGGGGGAGAAATCGGCATCAGAGACGCTTGTGGAGTCGTTTCTGTAATCAAAGAAGTTCTCGAGGTTCCAGAACATTACGTTGAGGGTGTCCGTGTGGCCTGCAAGCAGGAAGAGTGCTAATAACAGTGTTTTCATGGTGCAAAGGTAAAACAAAGAAGCGGTACGGGTGGAGGTTAAGTTGTTGAGAATTAGTTTGTTACAAAGGTTTCTACCAGAATTATTTCTGGGAGAAACTTCTGTAACTAATTGATACAGTAATAATTAGGCTCCACCGGCAGGGGAGAACAATAAGGGTGGAGGGAAAGGAAAAAATGATTATATTTGTATGATACAAGGAAATAACACTAAAACAAACTATATGAAATCTAGAATTCAGGAAAAGTACAAGGCTCTCTTCGGTGAAGAAGCGCCCGTCTATGCATCTGCCGGCCGAATCAACCTCATTGGTGAGCACACTGACTATAACGGTGGTTATGTGTTCCCCGGCGCCATCAATTTTGGCATCATGGCTGCAATCAAGCCCAACGGAACGGACAAAGTGAGGGTTTTCTCCCTTGATTTTGACCAGATGTCGGAGTTCGGCCTCAAGGAAGAGGACAAACCCAAGGAAGCATGGGCATGCTACGTATTTGGCGTATGCCGTGAAACCCTCAAACGCGGCGGCAAGGTGGAAGGCTTCAACGCTGTATTTGCAGGTGACGTTCCCCTTGGCGCCGGCCTCAGTTCATCGGCCGCCCTTGAAAGCACCTTTGCATATGCCATCAACGATATCTGGGACAATAAGATAGAGAAATTTGAACTGGCAAAGATAGGCCAGAGCACAGAGCACAATTACTGCGGTGTGAAGTGCGGCATCATGGACCAGTTTGCCTCCATCTTCGGTAAGGAGGGCGCCCTTATCCGCCTCAACTGCAAAACCGGAGAGTACAAGTACTTCCCGTTCCACCCCAAGGGTTACAAGCTTGTCCTCATTGACTCCTGCGTAAAGCATGAGCTTGCTTCCAGCGCCTACAACAAGCGCCGTGAAAGCTGCGAAAAGGCTGCCGCAGAGATCAAGAAACTGCACCCGGAGGTAGACTTCCTCTCAGATGCAAAGCGCCTCTGGCTGGACGAGGTCCGTGACAAGATCTCTCAGGAAGACTTCCTTCGCGCAGAATACGTGATTGGAGAGGTCCAGAGGGTTCTTGATGTGTGCGACGCCCTTGAAAGAGACGACTACGAGACCGTGGGTGAGATGATGTACCAGACTCACTTCGGCCTTAGCAAGCTCTATGAGGTGTCCTGCGAAGAACTTGATTTCCTCAACAAACTTGCCCGCAAGATGGACGTTACCGGTTCCCGCGTCATGGGCGGCGGCTTTGGCGGCTGCACCATCAACCTGGTGAAGGATGAACTCTATGACGGCTTCATCAAGGCCGCCAAGGAGCAGTTCACCGCAAAATTCGGCCACGCTCCAAAGATTTACGAGGTAGTTATTTCCGATGGCGCTCGCAAACTGCAGTAATTGCGGGAAGAGCACGGAGGTTTCTATCCCCCGCAGCATCAACACCGCCCTTGACCCGGAACTCAAAAGCCGGGTCAGGGACGGTTCTCTTTTTATCTGGGAGTGCCCGTACTGCGGAAGGCGCAGCGTGGCGGTCTCGGAAACCCTTTACCATGATCCTTCCGCCAGGCTCATGCTGTGGCTTCTTCCCGGCATGGCGGAACCATCCCCAGAGGCCCAGGAGGCCGTAAAAGGACTTGAAGGCTACACGCTCCGCGTTGTCCGTGAGGTTGGAGAGCTCATAGAAAAGATAAATATTGCCGATGCCGGCCTGGAAGACACCACCATCGAGATGTGCAAGTGGGTGACCAGGAGGGAGTTATCGGCCAAAAATCCCGCGGCGGCAGACGCCCGCCTGAAATTCCTCCGCACGGAAGGTGCAGACCACGACCTAGTGTTTGCCTTCCCTCTTGACGGAAACATGCAACTTGTGAACGTGGGCTTCAACGTGTATGAAGACGCCCGCGGCATCCTGTCCAGAAACCCGGCCGTAAAGCCCTCTGAAGGCTTTTCTGAGGTTAACGGAGAGTGGCTTGAAAGATTCTTCCGCTAGGATGAGGCCGATGAGACGGGGACTCGTCATACTATTGCTGCTTTTCTGGGCCGTCTTTCCGGTCCGCGCCCAGTTTGTCCTTACCGGAGACGACCCTGGCTATCTTCGCTGGTATTCAATAGACACACCTTACTATAAGATAATATACCCGGAGGGGGCCGATTCCCTTGCCGTCAATTACGGCACCCTTCTTGAAAAATTCCGCCCTGCAATAGGTCTCAGCCTTGGTTTTGTGCCCGGAGAGGGACAGTTGAGGATGCCGGTGGTGCTCCATACCCACAATCCAGTTTCAAACGGCTCCGTTGCGTGGGCTCCAAAGAGGATGGACCTTTTCACTCTCCCGGATGCTTATGGCTCAGACCCCACCCCATGGGACGTCCAACTGGTAGCCCACGAACCCCGTCACCAGGCGCAGCTGGAGCTTGACCGTCACGGATTCGTAAGGTTCTTCTCCTATGTAGTGGGCCAGGTGTGGGATCCGGCGGTGTTTCAGATGTATCTTGCCCGCTGCCTTGCGGAAGGAGACGCCGTTACTGTTGAAACAGGCCTTACAGCTGGTTCCAGGGCCCGTACGGCCGATTTCCTTAACTATTATCAGGTGTCGCTTGATGCCGGTGAGTACAGAAACTGGTACCGCTGGCGCTATGGTTCTTACAAGCGTTTTACTCCAGACCTTTATAAACTTGGATATATTACCGTAGCGGGATCCCGCGCCCTTTACCATGACCCTCTCATTCTTGCAAACGCCCTGGATAAGAGCCGTGAGAACCGCTTTATTCTGGGGACGCTTAACCTCCAGAGAGTAATCCGGGACCGCAGCGGGCTTAAGTTCAAGGAGGCTTTCCCCAAGATTCTGGATTATTTCAATGATACGTGGCAGAAGGATGCCGTAGCCCGCGCGCCATACATCCCGATGCATCAGATATCGGCCCCGGAGGAATTCCCGGTAGACTATAGCTCTCCGGCCCGGCTTGACGGCCACGTCTATCTCAAGCGTTCAGGGTATCTCCGCCCCACTGAACTTGGAGAATGGGCCGATGGTAAATTCCAGAGTATCAGGCCTTTCGCTGCCGGCTCATCCTCTTTGTTTGTAGACAGCGTCAACGGGCGTATCTATTGGTCGGAAACCATATATCATCCCCGCTGGAGCCTTGACGGAAAGTCAATCATACGGTATTTTACCCCTTCTACAGGTAAGGTGACAGACCTTACTTCCGAAGGCCGGTTATATAACCCCCAGCCTTCTCCGGATGGCACTAGGGTAGCAGTTGTTGAGTATCCGCTTAACGGCGGCTCTTCAGTAGAGATTCTGTCTGCTACGGACGGGCATGTCATAAGCCGGTTCATCGCCCCGGACGGAATTCAGGCGTCGGAGCTTGCCTGGATGGGTGAGACTATCTATGTGTCAGGCGTTTCCGAAGGTGGATACGGCATTTATAAAATAGGCCCAGACGGCTCTTTCGGCACAGAGCTGGAGCCCTCCATTCAGAAGCTTGTAAATCTTGACAGCGCAGACGGGCGCCTGCAATGGACATCGGACCTTGACGGGGCAAATGCCCTTTACAGCTATGATCCCGCCACAAGGAAGCTTACCCAGCTTAGCTCCACGCGCTTTGGCTCCACGGACTTCTGCTTTGCCGGGGATACGCTGTATAGCATCTCGCAAACGCTTGAGGGTCAGATGCTTTTCTCTACGCCCGCAGATTCCCTCCTTTCCAGAAGGGCCGATTTTTCCAAGGAGCATGTCTACCCTATAGAGGACCGAATTACCCGCCAGGAGAATTCTTTCCGGAAACCCGTGGTTGAGGAAGTTGAAATATCGGCCCCTAAACGGTACAGGAAGCTGCCTCACCTTATGCGTTTCCACTCCTGGGCGCCCATCTTCTTTGACTACGACGACGTTGAGTCCTTCTCCATGGACTATGTCTGGAGTCCTGCGGCCCCCGGCCTTACCGGATATTTCCAGAACACGCTTGGGACCATGTCCGGAATGGTGGGTATGGCTGTGCGCCCGGATCCCTACAAGATGGAGACATGGAGGCCTTCCCTTCATGCAAAGTTCAAATACTCAGGTCTTTATCCCGTGATTGAAGGCTCTTTTGACTTTGGTGATACTATGGCCGATATTGTGGTAAAGGCCAGGATGAAGGACGAGCAGGAGATCTCCTATGCCCTTGCCGATGGCACACGCGACAATCTGCAGGTAAGCGGAACCCTGAGGGCGTACATCCCTTGGGGATTTGCAAAGGGAGGCATATCCTGGGGCTTTATCCCGCAGCTATCCTACGGCATCTCCAACAGCCTTTTTGACAACGCCACACGTGGTCTCACAATAACGGAAAAGGACCCTGAGACGGGAGAAATAAAGGCTTATGAATGGGATGAGGGCCATGTTCCGGCGTATGTTCCCATGCAGAGGCTTGGGATATCGGCCCGAGGATATGTTATGAGATCAAGGGCACGCTCACAGGTGTATCCCCGCTGGGGAGCTGGCCTGGAGGCCGGATTCAACTTCCGCCCCGCAATGACAGGGACTTTCATCCCCAACGCCTACGTATATGCTTATGGGTATCTTCCCGGTATCTGGCGCACCCAGGGGCTAAGGCTCACAGGAACCTTCCAGCACAGGATAAATGTAAGCGACGACGTTTTCCAGCTTGGAGAACTCACGGCAAACACTCTTCCAAAGGGATTTTCATCGGCCGCAAAGCTGCAGACGGGACGCCTCTATCCCTGGCAGCTCAATGCATCGGCCTCCTACGCCGTCCCTGTGTACGTTGGAGAAATAGCCCTGCCGCCAATTCTCTATATCAAGAACTTCCTCGTTATCCCCAATTTTGACTTCACGCTCCTTCCCGGAAATGACAACCTATGGAGCGCCGGGGCCGATATTACCGCGGAAATGGGTAAATTCATCGTGCCCTTCGACTGCTCCCTGGGCGTTTCCGTCTCCTACCTTGGCGGAAGCGCATTTGACGCCGTGGGCCAGCGTGACCGCTGGTCCGTAGGGCTCATTATGAGTTACGATTTCTAGCCCAGGAGGATTGTCAGGAATATCCCCAGGATGCCTATAGGGGCAAAGTAACGGATAAGGAAGTAAACCACGTTAAATAGCGTACGATTGCGGGTGCCGCCGTTGGTAAGCTCGTCACGGACATCGGCCCGGGACATTTTCCAGCCCACGAACATGGCAAACAGGAGGCCGCCAAACGGCATAAGCCAGTCTGAGCAAAGGTGGTCAAGGAAGTCAAAGAAGCCGCCGGAAAGCGAGCACGCAACGCCAATTGCCCAAACAATGGCTCCAAGGCCGATAGTTGCCTTGGTCCTGCTCACGCCCTTTTCCTCCACAAGATACGCTACGCCCACTTCAAGAAGGGAAATTGAAGAAGTGAGGGCCGCAACAAGTACAGAAAGGAAGAAGAGGATGGAAATCACCGCGCCAACCCAGGGAGTCATCTGGGAGAAGATATACGGCAGGGTGTCAAAGAGAAGGCCGGGACCCTGACCGGGCTGAATTCCCGCCGCAAAAACGGCCGGCATCACTGCAAAACCCGCAAGAAGCGCAAACAGGAGGTCAAAAACGGCCGTTCCGCCTGCCGAGACCATCAGATTCTCCTCCTTTGAAACGTAGGAAGCATATGTGAGGATGGTTCCTACGCCAAGGGACATTGAGAAGAACGCCTGTCCCATTGCCGATGTAATGACGGATGGGGTGATCTTTGAGAAATCCGGCTTCACAAGGTATTCTACACCCTTTCCAGCTCCAGGAAGAGTGAGGCCGAACACTACTATTATTATAATAAGGATAAAGAGAAGCGGCATAGTGACCTTTGTGAACCTCTCAATCCCCTTCTTTACGCCAAGGAGAATAACGATGGCCGTTCCCACCATAAATGCCGTATGCATGAAAATAGGCTCCCAGGTAGAGGAGAGAAGGCTTTCAAACAATCCGGTGGAATCCTGCGTAAATCGCAGCGTACAGGCTTTGAGGAGATAATCCACGGACCAGCCGCCCACAACGCTGTAGAAGCTGAGCAGAAGAAGAGGTGTGATTACGGTAATCATCCCCGCCCAGCGGTAATTGCTGCCGGGGGCAAGTTTACGCATAGCGCCAAAGGTACTGCTACCGCTCCGCCTGCCTATAACGCATTCCGACAGGAAAACGGGAATGGCAAGAAGGGCGCAAGCCACAATGTACACAAGAATAAAGGCCGCACCTCCGTTTTGGCCCACCAGATAGGGAAATCTCCAGATATTACCAAGGCCGATGGCCGATCCCGCCATGGCTAACACTACCGCCAACCTGCCGGTAAATTGTTCTCTCTTCTTCATAACCAATTGCAAAGATATTGATTTATTTTGTAAATTTGTGAATTATGCAACAGTATCTAGACCTACTCCGCCACATAAGGGAAAACGGCGTAATGAAGGAAGACCGCACCGGCACCGGAACGCAGAGCGTGTTCGGGTATCAGATGCGCTTCAATCTCCAGGACGGCTTCCCGCTCTTAACCACCAAGAAGGTTCACCTCAAAAGTATCATCCATGAGCTGCTCTGGTTTATCTCCGGAGACACTAACATTGGCTATTTACGGGAGAACGGCGTAACCATATGGGATGAATGGGCCGACGAACACGGGAATTTGGGTCCCGTCTATGGCCACCAATGGCGCTCTTGGTCTTGTCCCAACGGTAAGGCAATCGACCAATTATCGGAGGTAATCAACCTGATACAACACAACCCAAACTCCAGAAGAATGCTGGTAACCGCCTGGAATCCCGCAGAAGTGGACCAAATGGCCCTTCCTCCGTGCCACTGCCTGTTCCAATTCTATGTGGCAAATGGAAAACTTTCCTGCCAGCTATACCAGAGAAGCGCAGATGTATTCCTAGGGGTGCCGTTCAATATTGCTTCTTACGCTCTCCTTACCATGATGATAGCTCAGGTGTGCGGCCTTGAGCCCGGAGAGTTTATCCATACAACCGGAGACACCCACATTTACAAGAACCACTTTGACCAGGTTGCCCTTCAGCTCTCACGTGAGCCCCGTAAGCTCCCCACAATGAAGCTTAATCCTGACGTGAAGTCCATCTTTGACTTCAAGTATGAAGACTTCACCCTGGAAGGCTATGACCCCTGGCCCGCAATCAAAGCACCTGTAGCTGTATAGTATGAAAAAATGTCTTATTGTTGCCATCGCGGATAACTATGGCATCGGCGTAAAGAACCAGCTGCCCTGGCATATCTCTGAAGACCTCCAGTACTTCAAGAACACCACTCGCGGATACCCCGTGATCATGGGCCGTAGCACGTACTTTTCTATCGGCCGTCCTCTTCCCGGGCGTAAGAACATTGTGCTCAACCTTGGCGGAGACCCTATTCCGGAGGTTACTTGCGTGTATTCTTTTGAGGAGGCCTACCGTGAGGCGGAGGCTACGGGTAAGGATAAGTGCTTTATCATCGGCGGCGCATCAGTCTACAAGATGGCCATGCCTGAGATGGATCTCCTCTATATTACTCACGTTCACACTGAGGTCAAGGACGCAGATGTTTTCTTCCCTGTCATCAGCCCGGATGTCTGGGAGAGGGAAAGCACGTCAGAGACCCATACAGACCCGGAGACCGGCTTCAAGTTTGAATTTGCAGTTTACCACAAGAAAATGAATATCACTAAAGAACTTTGGGGCAAAACCCCTGAGGGTAAGGAAATCTTCCGCTACACCCTCAAAAACGCTTCAGGAGCATCTGTACAGCTGTCAAGCCTTGGCGCAGCCATCACTTCAATCATGGTTCCGGACAAAGCCGGAAAACTTGGAGAAGTGGTGCTTGGATATGCCAACGCCATGGATTATATGGCCGATGGCCCCTGCGCCGGAAAAATACCCGGCCGTTACGCCAACCGCATCGCAAAGGGTAAGTTCACCCTTGACGGCGTAGAGTACACGCTTCCTATAAATAATGGTCCCAACCACCTTCACGGCGGCCCCAAGGGCTTCCAGAACCAGGTTTGGGAAAGCCGCGTTGTGGATAACGCCGTAGAGTTCATGTATTTTGCTGAGGACGGAGAGGCCGGTTTCCCCGGCAACCTCAAGGTTGTTGCACACTACACCTGGGGAGAGGACAATTCCCTTAAGCTTGTCCTTACCGCAGAAACTGATAAACCCACTGTGGTGAATCTTACCAACCACGTCTATTTCAACCTAGATGGGGAAGGCTCCGTTCTGGATCACAAACTTGAGCTGAATGCCTCCCAGTGGCTTCCTACAGATAATACACTCATCCCTACTGGCGCCGCGGAAGACGTTGCCGGAACCCCCATGGACTTTGTTGAGGCAAAGAGAATCGGCCAGGATATTAATGCCGATTTCCCCGCACTCAAGTACGGCAAGGGCTACGACAACTGCTACCTTATTGACGGCGCAATGCCTGGCCAGTTAACCACTGCCGCAGAACTATGGGGCGCAAAGAGCGGCCGTCATCTGGAGGTTCTCACCACCCAGCCCGCCGTTCAGGTTTATACCGGCAATTGGCTCAATGGCTGCCCCAAAGGCCGTCTGGGCCAGGAATATCATGACTATGATGCTGTAGCCATCGAGTGCCAGCACTGCCCGGATTCACCCAACCAGCCCGGCTTCCCCAGCACCGTTCTCCGTCCCGGCGAGGTCCTGGAAGAAGCCATTATCTGGGCGTTTGACTAATTTCTCCTATGGCAAAGATTGCAGAAGATACCCCAATGCTGAAGCATTACTTCGAGGTGAAATCCCAGCACCCGGAGGCCATCCTGCTGTACAGAGTGGGAGACTTTTTTGAATGCTATTCAGACGATGCAATCACCGCCGTAAAGGTTCTGGGGCTTGTCCAGACCAAGAAATCAAATGGGGAAAAGGGCCCGGTTGCTATGGCCGGTTTTCCTCACCACGCCCTTGAAAACTACCTCACAAAACTGGTACGTGCTGGCTACAAAGTGGCCGTCTGTGACCAGTTGGAGGACCCCAAATTTGCCAAAAAACTTGTAAAGCGCGGCATCACGGAGATTGTAACGCCCGGTATCTCCTTTGGAGAGAATATGCTGGACGTGAAGGAAAACAACTTCCTGTGCGGCCTTACCATTGAAAAGCACCTCTGCGGAGCTGCATTCCTGGATGTTTCCACCGGTCAGTTCCAGGTGGCGCAGGGAACGCTGGATTACATAGGGACCCTCCTTGGCTCTATGAAGCCGCGTGAGCTTGTGGTTCAAAGGGGCTATGAGAAAGGTCTCAAAGACCGTTTCGGGGACTTTTACACCACATCCATTGACGAATGGGCGTTTGTATATGACGCCGCAGTGGAACGCCTGAAGAGGCAACTTGGCGTTGAAAGCCTCAAAGGTTTTGCCATAGATCCGTACCCGCTTGGCGTCTGCAGCGCCGGCGCCCTGCTTGTATATCTGGAGCAGACCCAGCATACCGGACTTAAGAACATCTGCTCAATCGGCCGTATTGATGAAGCCCGCTTTGTGTGGATGGATAAGTTCACTCTAAGGAACCTGGAAGTGTTCCAGAGTGCCTCTGGAGCGGCGGGAGTTCCTCTTGTGGAACCCCTTGATAAATGTTCCACGCCCATGGGCGCACGTATGCTCAGGAACTGGCTGGCCATGCCAATCATGGACCTGAAGGAGCTAAACGCCCGCTATGACATTGTGGAACACTTTGTGGGCGCTCCGGAACTCCTGGAGGCCACGCAGGAAGACCTTGGAAAACTAGGAGACATAGAGCGTATCCTTGGCCGCATCGCTTCCGGGAAGGCCATGCCCCGCGAGGTGATGCAGCTTGGAAGGGCTTTGGCTTTATCGGCCCCCATTAGAGAAAGACTGGCCGATGGCCCCGAAGCCCTTACAAAACTTCTCAAGGGGATGAAAAGCTGCGCCGCCCTTGTGAAGGAAATCCAGCGCGTGATGGCAGCGGAACCGGCAATCCAGATAGGCAAGGGACCGGTTATCGGAACGGGTGTAGACGCAGAACTGGATGAACTGAGGAGCCTTAGCGCCGGAGGCAAGGATTACCTTCTCCAAATGCAGCAGAGAGAAGCGGAAAGAACCGGCATAAGTAGCCTTAAGATAGCCTACAACAACGTTTTTGGCTATTATATTGAGGTCCGTAACGCCTATAAGGATCAAGTCCCGCCGGAGTGGATCCGTAAGCAAACACTGGTCAATGCAGAGCGCTATATCACGGAGGAACTCAAGGAGTACGAGGAAAAAATCCTCACTGCAGAAGACAAGATCCTGGCAATAGAGCAGGCTCTTTTCACTAATTTAATTGTCCAGATCCAGTCATTCATCCCGGATATCCAGACAAACAGCCGCATCCTTGCAAAGCTGGATGTGCTGGCAGGGTTTGCGGAACAAGCGGTCCAGATGCATTACTGCCGCCCGGAAATGAACGACTCCAAGGTGCTGGACATCCGCCAGGGCCGTCATCCCGTGATAGAGACCCTTATGCCCGCCGGGGAAGAGTACGTCCCCAATGACGTATATCTGGACGCTACGGAGCAGCAGATTATCATTCTCACAGGTCCCAACATGGCCGGTAAGAGCGCCCTGCTGCGCCAGACCGCCCTCATTGTGCTGATGGCTCAGTGCGGCTCATTTGTGCCGGCGGCAGAGGCTCATATAGGCTATTTTGACAAGATTTTCACGCGTGTAGGTGCCTCTGACAACATTTCCCGTGGAGAATCCACCTTTATGGTAGAGATGCTGGAAACGGCAATGATCCTCAATAACCTCAGCGCAAGGTCCCTGGTCCTTCTGGATGAAATCGGCCGCGGAACCTCCACCTACGACGGTATGTCTATTGCCCGCGGAATTGTGGAGTTTATCCACGAATACGGCAAGGGCGCAAAGACTCTTTTCGCCACCCATTATCATGAACTGAATGACCTGGAAGGCATTTTCCCTCGCGTGAAGAACTTCCACGTAGCCGTGAAGGAAGTGGGCAAGGAGGTCATCTTCCTCCGCAAGTTAAGGGAAGGCGGCACTGCCCATAGTTTCGGTATCCACGTTGCCCGTATGGCCGGAATGCCCCAGCAGGTCCTGGAAAGCGCTGAACGCACCCTGAAGGCCCTGGAGAACAGTCAGGCCCTGGAAAAAATAGGGGCCCTCACTCCCGTGAAGCCCCATAATGTGAAGGAAGGACGCGTAGAGAAAGACGGCTCCATCCAGCTTTCTATGTTCCAACTTGACGATCCCCTTCTGGAGTCCCTGAGGGACCGTCTCAATTCAGTAGACCTCAACAACCTTACCCCGCTTCAGGCCTTTGACCTTCTGAGGGCAATGAAGGAGGAGCTGGGAATCTAAAAGTCCGTTCCGTGCTTTTCGTTGTAAACGGTTATCTCTGCGTCTGAAAGAACTATTCCAAGATAATGGAATAGCTTTTTCTCATCCCACCCGAATTTCTCTATAAGAGTCTGCTCAAGATTCTCACTCTTTTCGCACGATTCATGACTTTGGGCTGTGTCGCCTTCGTAACACGCCTTCGTAAGAATGCCGGAATAATCCCGAATGGCTGCTTTTTCTTCCTCGGTAAGATTATCGCTCTCAAGAGTGTCCTGAATTTTGAGTTTCCAAAGATCGGCCTTTTCCTCAGGAGAAAGATTCTTGACATATTCGTCCAGAGCTATAAAATCCATGGATACAAGCTCTGTACGTATACCGTCATTTGCGCTTGAACCCTTCTTCTGCTTACATGAAACCAGAGTCAGGGTTGCAAGAGTCAGACAAATCAAATAAATAAGAACTTTTTTCATAGAAAGTGGTTTTTGATATTGCAAATGTAAGTGTTTTTCCCCCCAAAAAAAAGTATTTTGGACAATGTGGGGCTGCTGGTAACCGAAAATCCCGTGTTTTTAGGTAACGAACGGCCCAAAGGGCCGCGTGTAACCGGAAAACCTCCATTTTTCGGTTACCAGCAGCCCAGGGAATTTTTGTGGCGGGAAGAATCAGAAAAAAAGGCGTATATTTGTATGTTTATGCGCCGCGTACTTGTAATATCGTATTATTGGCCGCCGTCTGGCGGTTCAGGCGTGCAGCGCTGGGTGAAGTTTGTAAAGTACCTGCCCTCAGAGGGCTGGGAGCCAGTGGTTTTTGCACCGGAGAATGCCGATTACCCCGCGCTTGATCCATCCCTTGGGGCCGAGGTCCCGGCCGATGTTGAGGTTCTTCGCGGCCGCATCTGGGAACCCTACGCAGCATACCGCAAACTCACCGGCGCCAAAAGCACCCAGGTAACGGAGATTTCCAGCGGCAAAAAGACCTTCAAGCAGCGCCTGAGCCTGTGGATAAGGGCAAATCTGTTTATCCCGGACCCGCGCGTTGGCTGGGTGAAGCCAAGCGTAAAAACGCTGCTGCAGTACCTTCAGGAGCATCCCGTAGACGCTATTGTCACCACGGGGCCGCCGCATTCCGTGCATCTTATCGGCCAGAAACTCCATAAGAAAACGGGCATTCCATGGATTCCGGATTTCCGTGATCCCTGGAGCCGGATGTATTACCTCAGGTACCTTCCCATGACCGCCGCCACCTGGCGGAAACTCTGCGCCCAGGAGCAGGCCGTGCTGGATGAGTGCTCCACCGTCCTTGCCTGCACACCTCTGGTTCAGGAAGAGTTCCAGGCCCAGACAAAAACGCCCGTTGCAATGATAACCAACGGGTTTGACGAAGAAGATTTCACAGGCTCCGTCCCTAAGGCCGATACCCGTTTCAACATAACCCACACCGGCCTTTTTGCGGCCGACGGCAACCCTTTCACCCTCTGGAAAGTGCTGGGAGATATTATGGCCTCCGTGCCGGGATTCAGTGAAGAACTACGCCTACGTCTTGTTGGAAAAGTGGACAGGGAGGTGCTGGAGGCCATAAAAGCAGCCGGTCTGGAAAGTTATGTAGTGGCACTTGGCCCCACGGACCACGCCACGGCAGTGAAAGAGCAAAGATCGGCCAGTATCCTTATCCTGCCCCTCAGGAACGACCCCCTGTACAGGCCCATCCTTCCCGGAAAACTCTTCGAGTACCTGGCTTCGCGCCGCCCCATCCTTGGAATAGGCCAGGAAGACGGCGCCATGGCCCGCGTAATAGGTGCCGCAAAAGCCGGCATTACGGCCGATTGGAACCACGAAACCGCCATGAGGGAGTTCCTTGAAAATGCCTTTAGGCAGCACTGTGAGGGCGGTGTCCCAGAGACAAAGGGTAATATCGGCCAGTATTCACGCCGCGCTACAACCCATGAGCTTGCGGCCCTCTTAAGTAAAGTTACTGCTAATGAATAATCCCCTTTTGAAGAAGATAACCGCAGCCGTAGGCGTTGTGGCGCTTTTCCTTGCGCTGAGCTATGGTTTTGTGCCAAAAGTACTTGAAGGAAAGATAGTTAACCAGAGCGACATTTCCGGGTATATAGGCATGTCCCATGAGATGACTGAGTGGAACAAGGCCCACCCCGATGACCACGCGTTCTGGTCTGACTCCATGTTTGGAGGCATGCCCACAACGGCCATTGCTGCACCCACCAAAGGAGACGGCACGCAGTGGATCTACAAACTCCTTATGCTGGGTAAGCGCCCGGCTACATACCTGTTTGTGACACTTCTGGGGGCGTTTTTGCTATTCCTGGCGCTGGGAGTAAGCTGGCCGGTGGCAATTGGCGGCGCAATTGCGGTTGCCTTCTGCAGCTACAATTTCCAGATTATCCAGGTGGGGCACAACACCAAGATGCAGGCAATAGCCTTCATGCCGTGGGTTCTTGCCGCTCTGGTGTACACCTATAAGAATAAAAGGCCCCTCCTTGGCGCAACTCTCTTCGGCCTTGCCCTAAGCATGCAGATAAAGGCCAATCATCAGCAGATCACCTACTACCTTGCCATTATGGTGCTGCTGTACGCCGTGGCGGAGTTCATACACACCATAAAAAGCAAGGAGTGGAAGCGGTTCTTCGTTGCATCGGCCCTTCTTCTGGTGCTTGGCGGGGCTGGTATTGCTACCAATGTAAACAAGCTCCTGCCGCTGGCAAAATATACCCCAAACACCATGAGAGGCGGTTCTGAGCTTTCCAAGGAAGGCGCAAATTCCAAGGGCCTTGACCTTGATTACGCCACGGCCTGGAGTTACGGCTGGGAAGAGCTTCCCAACATGCTCATCCCCAATTTCAACGGCGGATCTTCCTCCGGCGCCGTGAATCCGGATAAGTCGGAAACCATCAAACTCCTCAAGAAATACGGCCAGAAGAACCTCCGTGAAACCGCCAAGGCACTGCCTCTCTACTGGGGCCCCCAGCCGTTCACGGCAGGGCCCATGTATATGGGCGCAATAGCCATCTTCCTCTTCGTGCTGGGCCTTGGCCTTTACAAAGGCAGGGAAAAATGGTGGCTCCTTGCGGCAACAATAATAGCCATACTGATGGCCGTTGGCAGCCATTTCATGGCGTTTACTGAGTTCTGCTTCAAGTATTTGCCGCTATACAACAAGTTCAGGACAGTATCCATGGCGCTGGTGGTGCTGCAGGTGTCCCTGCCGGTTCTTGGCTTCCTCACGCTGGACCGCATTGTCCGTGGGGAATATAGTAAAAAAGAACTATTCAAGGCTAGCTGGATAGCCCTGGCGGTCACAGGCGGCTTCTGTTTCCTGTGCTGGCTTGCCCCGGGAATGTTTGGCAGTTTCTCCGGCGCCTCCGACGAATCCATGCAGGATATTCTGGTAGATGCGCTTGTAAAAGACCGCATCGCGCTCTTTAAGGCCGATGCAATCCGCTCGCTCCTTCTCATCCTTGCATCTTTTGCCCTACTTTTCTGGGCATTCAGCCCCAAGGGCCAGACAGAGCACGCAAAAGCCTTTGCCGGTTATGGCCGTAAATGGGTGGCTGCCGTGTGCATCTGCCTGTTTGCCGCACTGGACCTTTTTGCCGCGGGAAAGCGCTACCTCAATGCCGATGACTTTGTGACCCCCAAGGACTTCAACAAGCCCTTCGCAGAGCGCCCCGTGGACAAGATGATCCTGGAGGACCAGGACCCTCAGTACCGCGTCCTGGATATCACGGTTAACGTTTTCAACAGCTCCGTGCCAAGTTATCGGCATAAGAATGTGGGCGGCTATTCCCCGGCAAAGCTGCAGCGCTACCAGGACCTTATAGACCACTATCTCACCGGTGAAATAAACGGCATCTACAAGGCCCTCAGAGACGCCGAAACCCTTGACGACGTTGCTTCCTATATGGCCGATAATACCCCCGTCCTCAACGCCCTCAACACGCGTTACCTCATTGTGGACGACAAATATCCGCCCGTAGAGAACTACGCCGCCCTTGGCCCCGCATGGTTTGTGGACAGCGTTGTCCCCGCCGCCACGCCTGATGAGGAGATTGCCCTCATCGGCCAGGTGGATCTCCGCACTCAGGCCGTTGTAGACGCCAGGTCGGTTCCTGGCGTGACATCCACCGTTCCGGGCGGAACCATCGAGATGACATCCTATACCCCCAACGAGGTCCGCTACCGCTACTCCACCCCTCAGGACCGCGTGGCAGTTTTCAGCGAGGTCTTCTACCCCAACGGCTGGACCGCCACCGTAGACGGGCAGCCCATCAATATCTTCAGGGCCGATTGGACCCTTCGCGGCGCCCTCCTCCCTGCCGGAGACCATGAGGTTGTGATGCGTTTTGCACCCCAAAGTTACAAGACTGGTGCAACGGTGTCACTCATTGCATCCCTGCTTCTTCTTCTCATGCTTGCAGCGGCTATCGGCCTTGGCATCTTCCGTAAGAAAGGGGAATGAAGCCCAATCTGAAGCCATATCTTGAGCCCGGAAGGCTGGAAGCCGGCTGCGACGAAGCCGGCCGCGGCCCCCTTGCAGGGCCCGTGTATGCAGCGGCGGTAATCCTTCCGCCGGACTTTTTCCATCCGCTCCTAAACGACTCCAAACAGATGACGGAAAAGGCCCGGGAGGAACTGAGGCCCATCATTGAAAAGGAGGCAATCGCCTGGGCGGTTGAGGCTGTATCGGCCCAAGAGATTGACCAGCTCAACATCCTCTGGGCATCCGTTACAGGTATGCAGAGGGCTGTTCAAAGGTTAAGTCCCAGGCCAGAATTCCTCCTCATTGACGGCAATAAATTCCGTCCGTTCAGCGGCTACGGCTTCAAGGATTTCCAGACCGTGGTTCACGGAGACGCCACATATGCCAGCATTGCTGCGGCAAGCGTCCTTGCCAAAACATACCGTGACGATTTCATGCGAAAAATAGCCCAGGAGTACCCTCAGTATGGCTGGGACCGCAATATGGGCTACCCCACGGCAGAGCATATAGAAGCAATCCGGCGCCACGGCTATACGCCATGGCACCGGAAAAGCTTTCATGTTAAAGAACTGGAACCCAGTTTGTTCTAGATTCTGAAAGTCCCTCCCCCGAGGGGAGGGGTTTCGGGAGGGGGTAACGTTGGCTTTTATATTCTGAAAGAAATACCCGCAGACACAATTCCCGGGCCCTGGAAGCCCTTGGGGAAGGCGTAGCGGGCTACAAATCCTACGTAGTCGTACCAGATCATAGCCTTCACGTCCAGGTGGAAATAGCCGCCGCTGCGGTTAATGCGGAGGTTCTCCGTGTGGCGGATATTGTCCGACACCCACTCATTCTTATAGGTGTCCCATCCAAAACCGGGGCTTACCAGGAACGCGGCAGACCACTTTGAATCACCGAATTTCTGGATATAGCCCACGGGGAAAGTGTAGGCTAGATTGGTATAGTTATTCTTGCTTTCCACAACAGAAGGCCTGACCTCAATTGCATTGTTGATGACGGCAAAACTGTACCCGGGCTTCAGGAAGCCAAAATCGAAGTACATATCCAGGAGACCAAGGGTGAAACGGCCGTTTTTCCAGGGGTTGAAACCAATGTGGAGGGCAGAGAAATTAAGCCCCCAGCCATTATGATTTACGCCCTCACCGGCACCCAGGAAATTGTTGTAGGTGAAGTTTGTGTAGGAAAATGAGGACAGGAAGTCGTCTTCCCTGCTCTCTATCTCGTCGCTCCAGTCGTCCAGAATCTTTGATTCCTGGGCAAAGGCGCCAAAGCAAAGGCCGATGGCCGCCAGAAAAGCAAATACTTTCTTCATATGCTTATTTTGCGTAAGTAATCTCATTGATGATATTGCTAGCGCCGCCGTACTTCTCCACAAGCCAGAGGACATAGCGGATATCCACGCAAATGCAGCGCTGGAGCGCAGGCTCGAACATAACATCGGAGCTCATGCTCTCCCAGTTTCCGTCAAAAGCAAGGCCGATAAGGTTGCCCTTTGCGTCCAGCACAGGAGAACCGGAGTTGCCGCCGGTGATATCGTTGTTGGTGAGGAAGCAGGTGCGGAGAGTGCCGTCCTTGGCAGCCCACCTGCCGTAATCCTTTGCAAGCAGGAGGGACTTGATTCCGGCGGGAAGGATGAACTCAGGGTTGGTGGGATCTTCCTTTTCCAGGAGGCCCTGGGCAGTGGTGTAGTACTCATACTTGAGGGCATCCTTGGGGCTGTAAGGCAGCACGTGGCCGTAAGTGAGGCGCATTGTGGAGTTTGCATCCGGATACAGAGCCTTTCCTTTCTGCCACTCCATAAGGGCGGCGGCAAAGTCCTTGCGGGCTTTGTCATATGAGGCATTGGGCATGCCGTAAACGGCCATATATTTACCCATAAGGGCGTTCATAGTGGCCTGTGCAAGTTCCATTGCGGGATCCTGCATGGCCTCATCAATACTTGCGGCAAGGGCTTTTTCCTCCGAGGTGAAAATACTGGAGGCAAACAGATTCTCCACATATGCGGGAATGTCCAGCGTTGCAAAATCGCGCTCTCCAATCTTGAGGTAATCCTCCGGGGCGGCAGTTTTGCGATAGTGCTCCAGAAGAGCAACGGCGGTCTTTTTGTCAATGCTTACAACATAGTCCCGGTAGCCTTCCTTAAGCCACTCACGGGCCGATTCAAGGGCCTCTGAGGTATCTTTCCCTTCCCTCAGTTCGCGGTGGAAAAGGCCGGGAAGAGCATTTGCGAACTGCACAAGTTCAATCTGGTAGGGGCCTTCTACAATACGGTTTACGGCTGCCGTAGCCTCAGCGGTGTTCTCTACGTGTTTTGCAATATCGGCAATGGGATCACCGTACTTTTTCTGGCGCTCGGGATCGGCCTCAATCCAGGCCTTCAGGGCCGCTTCCTTGGCCTCTTCACGGCCGATTATATCAAGGTTCTTGAATGCAAGTTCCTCGCCCTGCCACTTCTTCCAGCCGTTGGCGCTGCCGGCGTATTTGTCGGCATACTTCAGCTGGACGGATTTATCGGCAATCATTTCCTCCCACATGATGTCCTGACGGATGGTGCGGGCATCTATGCGGATGCGGTTGGTGGCAATCATGTCCTGGAGCTGCGCGGCCGTCTGGAAACGCTGGGTGCGGCCGGGATAGCCCATCACCATGGTGTAGTCGCCTTCCTTTACGCCCTTCAGGGACACCTTGAGGCTCTTTGCGGGTCTCATGGGAACGTTGTCGTCGTCATACTCTGCCGGCATGTTGTTTTCATCGGCATATACGCGGAACATGGAGAAGTCGCAGGTGTGACGGGGCCACATCCAGTTGTCCGTTTCACCGCCGAATTTACCCATGGATGCCGGGGGAGCGCCCACAAAGCGGACGTCCTTGTACGTGCGGTAAATAATAAGATAATGGATGTTGTCGTTGTAGAAGCCGGTAACCTGTGCCGTGCAGCCGGGGTTGGCTTTCTCTGCTTCTTCCTCAATTGCTTCGGCCGATTTTGTTCCATCCTCAATGACCTTTGTCACGTCTTCCATGCTCACGAGGAAAGTGACGGTAAGGCCCGGGCAGGGGATTTCCTGGTCCAGGGACTTGGCCCAGTAGCCGTCCATGAGATAGTTGTGCTCATCCGTGGACAGGCTCTGGATGCTGCTGTAACCGCAGTGGTGGTTGGTTACAAGGAGGCCCTGATCAGAGATCATCTCTCCGGTGCAGCCGCCGCCAAAGTGCACTATGGCATCCTTGAGGGAGGTTTTATTGATAGAGTAGATCTGCTCCGGGGTAAGTTTGCAACCTGCCTCGCGGAGGTCTTTTCCGTTAAGCTGTTTGAGGAGTGGGAGAAGCCACATTCCTTCATCGGCCACCGCAGAAATGCTTACGGCAAGGGCCGCGACAATAGTAAGAATACGTTTCATCTCAGGTCTATTTATTTTCACAAATTTAGTGTTTTTTGCGTACTTTTGTGGAAACAATGCAGAAAATGGACAAAAATCAGATACTTTCCTGGCTTGGAGAGGTTACACACCCCGCAAAAGGGGACGCTCCCCTTGCCGCACTTGGAATGATTGAGGATGTGAAGTTTACGGATGGAAGCATCCACGTCACCCTGGCTTTTCCAAAGCGCCCGGACCCTCTTAAAAGCTACCTTGTAGGAGCCGTCCAGTCCTGCCTCTACAGGCACGCTCCCGGCGGCACGGAGATTACCGTTGACACCGTTGTGAAGGAGCCGGCAAAGCCCGCCAAAAAGGGCATCGAGTTCAATCTGGAGCAGCTCCGGGAGGTACGCCATATTATCGGCATAGCATCCGGAAAGGGCGGCGTTGGTAAAAGCACCGTTGCCGTGAACCTTGCCGTGGCCCTTGCCCGCCTTGGCTACAGGGTTGGCCTTGCCGATGCCGATGTCTACGGCCCCTCCATCCCCACCATGACAGGAACGGAGGACGTGGAGATAGAAATGTACGGCAACGACGCCGAAGACACCCTCTTTGTCCCCGTGGAAAAATACGGCGTCAAGTGGCTCTCCGTAGGTCATGTGTCAAACGCCGGGCAGGCGCTTATCTGGCGCGGCCCCATGGCCTCTACCGCCCTGAAGCAGATCATCCTCCAAACCCTCTGGGGCCCCCTGGACTTCCTTCTCATAGACATGCCTCCGGGAACAGGCGACATCCATATCACGCTCATCGGGGACGTCCCCGTGGAAGGCGCCGTCATTGTTACAACGCCCCAGACCGTAGCCCTGGCCGATGTTCTCCGCGGCGTGAACATGTTCCGTAACCCGCAGGTCCAGAAGCCCGTCTTCGGCCTTGTGGAAAATATGTCCTGGTTCACCCCGCTGGAGCACCCGGAGGAGAAGTACTTCATCTTTGGCAAAGGAGGCGGCGAGAAAATGGCCCATGACCTTGACATCCCGTTCCTTGGCCAGATTCCCCTTGTCCAGTCCATCCGCGAGGACGCAGACTCCGGCACTCCCGCCGCCCTCCAGGACCGCCCGGACTCCGAGGCCTTCCTTGACCTTGCCCGCAAACTCGCCGCCGCGGTGTAGTGCTTATCTCCACCCTGCAGGAAACTTTCGGAAACTCTCTTGGTGCGGCTTTCCGCTTTCCGTTCAGAAGTAGTATATTTGCAGGTGATGAACTGTAGAGAGTCCATAATAGGCGGCAAGGTGTGCCGATTCTTTGAAAGCGGGCAGCCTTCGGTGATACTGCTTCAGCCATCGGCCCGCCATGAGACGGCAACGCTGCTGGGGGAGGCGGAACAGATTGCTGCCCTGTCAGGAACCCCCTTTCTGCTTGTGGCGTTTGACGTGGATGACTGGATGGTGGACCTCATGCCCTGGCCCGACAAGAATATCTCCAGGAAGGAGCAAGCAGGAAAGAGGGGCACGGTAACGCTTGATTACGTCCTTCTGACCCTTCTTCCTGAGATCCGTGCCCAGTATGGCCCTGTCCCCGTAATCTTTGGAGGGTACTCCCTGGGCGGCCTTTTTGCGCTCTGGGCGTCCTCGCAGACAGATACCTTCACGGCCGTTGCGGCGGCATCCCCGTCGGTCTGGATTGAAGGATGGATTCCTTATGCCGATGCCCATCCGGTAATGGCCTCCGCCGTCTATCTCAGTCTTGGGAAGGAAGAGGAGCACGTGAAGAACAGGGCCATAAAAAAGGTTGGAAACTGCTTAAGGAAGGAGTTTGAATTACTCGGGAACCAACTTGGCAGCGAGTGCTGTACCCTTGTCTGGGAAGAGGGCAACCACTTCACAGACAACGAGGGACGGCTTGCAAGGGCTTTTGCCGGAATATTATTGTATTTGCGCGAAAAATGACTATATTTGCAGACTACGTCTGAAAAACGCAAAAACATAATACATAACAATGAAAGCTTACACTACTAAAAACATCCGCAACGTCGTCTTGATTGGCGCACCCCGCAGCGGTAAGACCACCCTCTCAGAGGCTATGCTTTTTGAAGGCAAAGTTATTGACCGCCGCGGTTCCGTAGAGGAAAAGAACACCGTATCGGACAACACTGAGTTCGAGCAGACCAACCAGAAGTCCATCAACGCCACCCCTCTGTATGCAGAGTTCGGCGGCTGCAAGATCAACTTCATAGACGCCCCCGGTTCAGATGATTTCTCCGGTGGAGCCCTCTCTGCCTTCAAGGTGGTAGACGCCGCCGTGATGGTTATGAACGGCTCTGCAGGCATTGAGGTGGGTACCACCCTCTTCGCCCGTTACGCAGACCAGTACGGCGTTCCCATGATCATCGCCGTAAACCAGCTGGACCACGACAAAGCAAACTGGGAAGGCGTCCGCAACGCTATCGCAGAGGAGTTCGGCAAGAAGGCCGCCATCTGCCAGTTCCCCGTGAACCCCGGTCTTGGCCTGGAAGGATTTGTGGATGTTATCACCATGAAGTTCTATGACAAGAAGGGTCAGGAACTCGATATCCCCGCTGCACACGCAGACGAGGCAGAAGAGCTCCGCGCAGAACTCATGGAAAAGGCAGCTGAAGGCTCCGACGAACTCATGGAGAAGTTCTTCGAGACCATGGAGCTCACCACCGATGAAATCCGTGAAGGTCTCCGCGAGGGCCTGAAGAAGGGTGAGACCATCCCCGTCTTCTGCACTGCAGCAAAGGAGAACATCGGCACCAAGCGCCTCATGGAATTCATCGTGAACGTTGTTCCTTCACCGGAAGGCCGTGAAGAGCCCACCGTGGACGGCGGCACCATCAAGTGCGATCCCGCAGGTCCCGTTGCCCTGTTTATCTTCAAGACCAGCGTAGAGCAGCACCTTGGTGAAGTTTCCTACTTCAAGGTGATGAGCGGTACCCTCAACGAGGGCGCAGACCTTGTGAACCCTGAAACCGGCAACGGTGAGCGCCTCAGCGCCATCTATGCTGTTGCGGGTGCAAAGAAGGAAAAGGTTTCCTCCATCGCCGCCGGTGATATCGGCTGCGTCATGAAGCTCAAGGCCGGTAAGACAGACGTTACCCTTGCCCAGAACGGCGTAGAGGCCATCAAGCACATGGTATTCCCTGATGCCAAGTACCGCTGCGCAGTGAAGGCTGTTGACAAGAACGACGAAGCAAAGGTTGGTGACGCTCTCAATAAGATTGCAGCCCAGGATCCTACCATCGGCGTAGAATACTCCAAGGAACTGCGTCAGACCATCCTCACCGGTATGGGCGAGCAGCACATCAACTACGTGAAGTGGAGAGTTACCAACGAGTTCAAGCTGAACATCGAACTCTACGCTCCCAAGGTTCCCTACCGTGAGACCATCACCAAGATCGCTACCGCACAGTACCGTCACAAGAAGCAGTCCGGCGGCGCCGGTCAGTTCGGTGAGGTTCACCTGCTGGTTTGCCCTTACGTAGAAGGTCAGGAAGCTCCCAAGAACTTCAAGATTGACGGCAAGGATGTTGTTTTCAACTTCAAGAGCCAGGATATCACAGACCTCGAGTGGGGTGGTAAGCTTGAATTCTACAACTGCGTTGTTGGTGGTTCCATCGACCTTTCCTTCATGCCCGCTATCCTTAAGGGTATCAAGTCAAAGATGGAGGAAGGCCCTCTCACCGGTTCCTACGCCCGTGACATCCGCGTCTATGTCTATGACGGTAAGATGCACCCCGTGGACTCCAAGGAAATTGCCTTCATCATCGCCGGCCGTAACGCCTTCAAGGAGGCATTCCGCAATGCTGGTCCCAAGATCCTCGAGCCTATCTACAACGTGGACATCATCACTCCCAACGAGTACGTAGGTCCTTGCATGAGTGACCTCAATACCCGTCGCGGCATGATCATGAACCAGGATATGGATAAGGGCTTCACCGTGCTTCACGCCCGTGTTCCCCTTGCCGAGCTATACCGCTACTCCACCATCCTGAGTTCACTCACCGGTGGCTCCGCAACCTTCTCAATGAAGTTCGCAGAGTACGTTCAGGTTCCGGCCGATGTTCAGACCAAACTTCTGGCCGAATACGCCGCTCAGGAGCAGGAAGAGGACTAGTTCCCCTCCGAAACTTAAAACTCACCACCCCCTCTCAGAAGTGCTTCTGGAAGGGGGTGGTGCTGTTTACCCCAGTTCTGCGAATGGGGGTAAACGACAAAATCGGCCTCAGGAGGCCCAAACTGCGGTTTAACTTTCGGCAAGATTAACTATCTATGTTCTCTGGCCGAAAAATCACAAAAAAATAAAAATATCGCTTGCGATATAAAATAATTGTAGTATATTTGCATCGCGAACGATATAATTATGATCAAAAAATTAATCCTGGCGTGCCTTGTGGCAATGATCGGCCTTGGCTGCGCCGCTAAAAAAGATAGTGATATGGCAAAGATTTACGACTTCAAGACTACCGGCAACAAGGGTGCAGAGGTAGATTTCGCTCAGTTCGAAGGTAAGGTTCTCCTTATTGTGAACACCGCTTCAAAGTGCGGCTTCACCCCCCAGTATGACGGCCTGGAGGCCCTTTACCAGAAGTATAAGGACAGGGGCCTTGTGATTATCGGCTTCCCCTGCGACCAGTTTGCCGGCCAGGAGCCCGGTTCCAATGAGCAGATTGAGGAGTTCTGCCGCCTCAACCACGGCGTTACCTTCCCCCTTATGGCAAAGACTGACGTAAACGGCGCCAACGCAGAGCCCATCTTCGAGTTCCTGAAGGAGAAGACTCCCAAGGAGGAGTACAAGGGGTTCAAGGCAAAGGCCACCCAGAAGCTCCTGAAGGGTATCAGCAAGAGCGTGGAGAAGGACAGCGACATCCTCTGGAACTTCACCAAGTTCCTGGTAGCCCGTGACGGTGAAACCGTGAAGCGTTTTGCTCCGGTTGCAGAGCCCAAGGATTTTGAAAAGGACGTTGAAGCCTTCCTGTAATGAAGGAGCAGCTTAAACTTGAAAATCAGCTCTGTTTCCGTCTTTATACGGCTTCAAGGCTCATTACACAGGCCTATCATCCGCTTCTTAGCAGGATAGGCCTTACCTATCCCCAGTACCTTGTGATGATGGTCCTGTGGGAGCAGGATGGCCAGCCGGTGAACGACATAGCAAAGCGCCTCTACCTTGAGACCAACACCGTGACACCCCTCCTGAAGCGTATGGAGGCCGAAGGCTTCTTAAAACGTGAAAAAGGCAGGGAAGACGGCAGGAAGGTGATAGTGAGCCTGACTCCCAAAGGAAAAGCCCTGGAGAAACAGGCCGCCTGCATCCCCTTTGAAATAAGCGGGGCGGCCGCCTGCCGCTCAATCACGGAGGAAACCGCCCCGGAACTTTACCGGACCATGGATGATCTCATAGAGACCCTTAACCGTTCATTGCTTCCGTAAGCTTGGCCTTGATCTCGGGGAGCGTCATGCGGTAGGCATTGTCCGAGTTGAATTCCCCCTGGGGGGCATCCTCGTGGTCCTTCACTGCCGGAATCCTGAAGAATCCGCCCATGTCCTGGGCCTTTGCGCCCTCCTCCTTTGTAAGGAGCGTCTCATAGAGTTTCTCACCTGGACGCGGGCCGATCACCGTCACTCCGCTTCCGCCTTCCAGCTCACATAGCGCCTGGGCCTGCAGGCCGATAGTACACGCCGGGGACTTCTTTACAAGGATGTCCCCGGTCTTTCCGTTCTCGAAGGCATAAAGGACAAGGTCCAGGGCTTCCTCGATGGTCATGATGAAGCGGGTCATATCAGGATTGGTGACCGTGACGGGCTTTCCTTCGGCCACCTGGCGCTTCCACAGCGGAACAACAGAGCCCTGGGAGCACAGCACGTTTCCAAAGCGCGTGCACACTATGCGGGTACCTTTATCGGAGAGCGAAACTGCAATCTTTTCCCCGATTGCCTTGGTGTTTCCCATCACGTTCACGGGGTAGGCGGCCTTGTCCGTGGAAAGATACACAACTGCTTCTACGCCTGCCTCAACGGCGGCCCTAAGAAGCGTTGCCGTCCCAAGGATGTTGGTCTCCACTGCCCCCATGGGGTCTTTCTCACAGCCCGGGATGTCCTTCATGGCCGCGGCATGGAAGATGAAATCCACCCCGGCAACAGCCTCACGGCATATATCGGCCTTTAAAATATCTCCGGCAATGAATTTGATGCGGCTCTCCGAAGGATAAACCTCCCTCAGGGCTTCCTGTTTGGCTTTGTCCCTGGAGAGGATCCTTACCTCTCCGGCGCCATAGGAGAGCATTCTCCTCAGCGCGGCAGACCCGAAGCTTCCGGTTCCGCCTGTAATCAAGATTGTCTTTCCAGTAAAAACAGACACGGTGTCAGTATTCAAAAGTGTTAAACCAATATGCCCTGTAAGATATTGCCTCCCGGCCGATAACCCTGAGGATATTGCCTTCAAGGTCCGTGAAAACGGCTTTTCGGGACGTAGTGCTGCTGAGGAGCATGATTCCCTCATCCTCCAGGAGCTGGGCGTTGCTGCGGTCTGTGGAACTGTATTCTTCCGGAAGGGGAATGGTAAGTTCGCACACGGCTGTTTTGGCCGATGCATCCACCTTGTAGATGACGGCGCTGGAGCGTTTGATGTTTCGGCCGTTGGCGTAGCATAGGACCCTGTCCGGGGAGAGCGGGGTTGCGGCGTGAAGGCCCCCCTGAGGGAAATCCCCTCCAGAGAGCGTTACATTGCCGTTTACACCCACCCTGTATATGACATCTCCGGTTTTCCCGTCAATCTTCCAGAGCTCGCTGATGGCATTGAAGGTCATGTACCAGTTGCCCTCTGAGTCCTGCGCCACGGAATTGGCGTGTACAAGGTCCGTGAGGCGTTTTTCGGCCTTAAGATAGGGGGCCGATAAATCCCCCAGCTCCCCAAAGCAGTCCCACTCCTTAACATTGTTTCCCTCCGGGCTTATGACGGTGAAGCCGTCTCCCCATACTGTGCCGATGGGGAAATCCCTCAGGACATTGTTCACAAAGAGGAGGTTGCCGTCTTCAAGGATCTTTATCTCATGGTGAGGGTACTCTATATTGCCTTTTCCAGAAGTCCAGTAGAGGATGCGGTTGCCGTCAAGGTCCGTGACCACAGTATGGGCGCAGAGGCGCTGCATTTCCTGGTCCTGGAAGCCGGTAAGGACGGCAAGACGGTTCATTGCCGGGTCACACCAAGCAACGCGGATTTCTTCTCCGAAGGCTTCGTACCATACCACCTTTCCGTCTATGTCGCAGAAAGTAACGTAGCCGGAAGGAGAGGCTTCCCACTGCATCAGATAGCCTTTCAGGCCGGTTTCTCCGTCCTTTTCCACAGTATAGACGGGGCAGTCCACGGGAAGGGCCCCGGTCTTGAAGCCCATTACCTCCGACTCTGCTGAAAAATCGGCCCCGGGGACCACCGTAAACTCATATTCTGTTTCCGGGTACAGGAATTTCAGCACCACTCTCTCCTTGCCGCCGTCAGTGTGGCGGGCGGCCGTCCACTGGCCGGAAGCGCGGCCATCGGCCTTCTTCCAATATAGGATACGCCAGTTGCAGGGGGCTGTGAAAGTGACGTCTACGGCATAGCGGAGGGTGTTTTCCGTCGGAGACAGCGTAACGGCATCGGCATAGCCTGCAAACCCCGCGGGGCCTGCAGGCTTGCACGATGCCATCGCTATCAGCGAAGCAATTACAAGGAGTCTTGCTCCTCTCATTACTCTTCGTAGATTACCTGGACGGATTTCACCCAGAAGCAGTTGACTTCTTCGTTAGTGGTCTTCCACTTGATCTCAAGAAGGCCGCCAACGGGATCGGGAGCCGTGAAGGTGTAGGGAGTCATGTCGTTCACAAGCGGATATGTTGCACCAACCTTTACGCCTGCGATGTAGACTTCCAGTTCTGCGGCGCTCTTGTCTTCACCCTCCTCGGGGGCAAAGCGGGCGGTGCTCACGGTTACGGAAGCAATCTTCTTGGAAGAGAAGCTCTCTGTCCACATCCTTGCGCTCTTGGCGGTTTCTGCGGCGGCATTTGCGCCCCAGGCGCGGCCAATCATGAGACCTGCGTTGGGATTCATATAGAAGAAGTGCATTGCAGACTCTACTTCCACTTCCCAGGTGATGCCCTGGTCAACAAGAGGCTGGACTTCGTCGGCGCCATCATCGGTTACGCCGAAGTCTCCGTTCCTGAAGCTGTGTACATAAGTTTCCTTGCCCTTAGGCGTAAGGAAGATGCCCAGTACGGAAGGTCCCTCCTCACCCTGGTAGGGATATTCAAGGAGCATACCGTTCTCGTCCACGCTCACAATGAGATACTCACCGCCGATACCGGTATCATCGGCCAGCATAAGCGGGAATGCATTGCCGCCGAACTTGAGGTAGCTGGAGCCGTCCTTCTTCACTATGGTCCAGGTCTCGTTCCCGGTCATCTGGACGGTCTGGGTCTCATAGGTTGTGTTGTTGTAGGTGTCGTTATTGGGGCCGAGGTTCATCTCCACGGTGCCGTTTGACTTGAAGGTGATGTTGTCGCCGTTGGTCTGCTCGGGGTTGGGGAAGCCGCGCTCCACATTGATCCAGGGGTATGAGCCAACAGTGCCGTCTGCTGCACGGGAGCCGTACTTGAGGAGCAGCCAGGTGCCAAGGACGCCCTTCTCCTCTGCGGTCATTGCGCGGGTGAGGTTGGGAAGTTCATACACGGAACCTGCGGCAAGGGTGGTTCCCCCTGCCGATACTTCCATTTCGTCAGTGCCCACGGTATAGGTGAGGGTGATCTTGCCCACGGTGCCGGGAAGGGCTGCCACATAGTATGTGCTGCCACCCTTGAATCCGCCCTCGAATGCGGAAACCTTGATTTCCGGGCTTGTAGTGCCAGCCGTAAGGACGGGTTTTCCGCTGCAGTCAATGCTCACGGAGCCGGAAAGGGCTCCTTCTGCAGTCTTGATCTTGATGGAAGACACCCCTTCTGTGTCGGGGTCAAGTGTGAACTTGAGAACAGCCGCAACCGGCGTGAGGGCAATCTTGTCACCATCGCTCTTTCCGGCTGCGGTGATCTGGAGGTCTGCGCCGCCGGCGCTGGTAGTCTGCTCGTTGGCAATTGTGGCCTTAATCACTGCGCCGTCAATGGTTGCCGATGCATCATATGGAAAGAGGGCATAGTAGGTATCGGCCTCAGCGGCAGAGCCAAGGATCTGGGCCGATGCACCGCTGCCCTGCGCACGGAACATCTTGTTGCCAGCGCCGTCGAAGATACTCACTTTGTCGGCCTTGGTCCAGGAAAGGGCAAGCCCGTCCGTTCCAAGGGATACTTTTGTGAGAGGCGCGAGGGTTGCCGTAAAGGTCTTTTCTCCGGAAGAAGCGGGGGTATTGTCGTTGCCTCCTTTGTTCTCCGGCTTCTGGCAGGCTGCAACAACAGCAATTGCGGCTGCGAGCCAAAGTAATGTACGTTTCATTCTAAGTTATTGGTTAATGGTTATTATTTTACGGGTTCATCCACGGTTACCCAGTCAAACAGGGCCGTGTGGTCCTTTGTAGGCATATGGTCCCCAAGGAAGGTAAGGTTTTCCACGCTGCAGGCGACAAGGAAATTGGAATACGCCGCCGGGCCGAAACTCAGTTGGAGTTCCTTCACGGGAACATCGTCAATTATCCATGTGGCCTTGTACAGGCCGCCGTCATTCACATCCATCTTTATGGCGCAAACGTGCCAGCCGGGCTTGATGGGGACGTAAGTTGAGTTGTGGGGGTTCTTCTGGTTGGTAAGGCAGGCAACAAGCTCGTCATCGGCCGCGCCGCATCCCTCGCGGGCATATGATTTTCCATATCCTATCTCGAAGTCAAGTTCGTGTTCGTCGTTCTGGTAGATGAACGCACCCACACTCACCTGGGCGCCAACCTCTATTTCTGGTACCAGCAGTTTCCAGGTATATGTGCCCTGTCCGAATCTTTTGTTGCTCTGGAGCTTGTTGCGGTCCATAGTACCGCCCTTGGTGGTAATGGAGAGCATTCCGCCGCTTATTGAGAAACACGGCGCGCCCTGCTCGGGATTATGGGTATAGTAATACCATCCGTCAATGCTGTCAAAGTCCCAGCGGGTCTGTTTTACTTCGGGCTCGGTAGGGGTGACAGGAACAACGGGGCCTTCACCGGGATCATCATCGGGATATACATCCGTCACGGTAAAGGAATCCCAGGTCCTGGCGTCCTTCAGTGCGGGGTTCAGGGTTACCTCGCGGTAAGGGACCGGCATATAGCGGCGGATATCGTCGTCGGTGAGGGTTGCAACATCCGGATAAGCCGCCCATGAAGAGTCGTAGTAACCCTCCTCCTGGCCCTCGTTGGCGGCCTTGTAGGCGTAACGCTTCTTGATGGTGTTGATGTATTTTGTCATCCTGTCCTTCCACAGGCCCATACGGATGAGGTCCGGACGGCGCTGGCATTCCATGTTCAGTTCAAACAGGCGTTCGTCGCAGATGGCGCTGCGGAGGGCTTCCTTTGTGGCGTAAGCAGCAAGGGAAAGGCCGTGGGCGCTGTCCTGGAAAGCGCGGTCGCGCACCCTGTTGATGAGGTCTATGGCTTCCTGGGTGGGACCGTAAAGTTCGTTGAGGATCTCCGCCTTGCAAAGGATTATGTCGGAAAGACGCATCAGCGGGAGGTTGTTGGGAGTGTCGTAGATATACTTCCAGGTGTTGAGGAACTTGTACTTCTGGGTGTATGTCTCGGCCAGTTCGTTCATCAGGACGTAAGTCTTTCCGTTGACAGTGTGATTCTTGTTCACGGCGCCTGTTTCGGCCACATTCACCGGAGCGCGGAAGTAGGTTTCATCGGGAGCGTAAACATCCTCATACTCCGTTACCTGAAGCACGGTAAGGCGCTGATCGGCCGGGTCAAACTTCCATGTCATCTCCAGGGGCTGGTACATATTACCCCAGCCCATATCGTATTCCCAGCCGGTGAACTGGAGACCAAGGTCCCAGGAGCCGGAAGGAAGGGTGCCGCTGGCACGGATGGCGAAGATCAGCTCATTGTTGTAGATTGCGGCCTCGTTGGTGGGGTCGAACACATCCCACACGGTGGGCTGGAGGGAATAGACGCTACCCTCAAGTGCAAGCACTTTGTTCACTTCCGTGAGGGCGTCATTCCAGAGGCTGGTGGCGTTTTCACCGTTCTGGCGGGCGCGGCCGGCCTGGCGCATATACAGGCGTGCCAGATAACCGTGTGCGGCGCCATAAGTGGGACGTCCGGCGTCAAGGTTGGAAGGATAGGACTTGGGAAGGTAGTCGCAGGCGTTGAAAAGGTCGTTCTCAATGACTGTCTCTATCTTTGAAATAGGGGCAAAGGGCTTGCGTTCCGTAGGGTCCTCCTTGCTGGAAGTGGTGAGGGGTACCTGGTAAAAGACGTCCGTGAGGTTATAGTAGGCGAAAGCCCTCAGGAAATAAGCCTCTCCAAGCATCTGCTCCTTGGAAAAACCGTTTCCAAAATAGTTGTCGGGCATCTGGGGCACCTGGTCTATCACAATGTTGGCGCGGGCAACCATTTCAAAGAAACCGTTCCACGCCACAAGCGTACGGTTGTCGTTGAAGATGGCAACGTCGTTCATGGTCTCATAGTAACTGGCACCCTTGTAGCCTCCGTCCGTGGAGATGTCGTTGATGTAGAACATGGGCTCCCTGTACGTAAGGTGGAGGGAGGAATAGATGCTGTTCACGGCTGCCTGTGCATTTTCCGCGGTTGTGAAGGCGTTTTCGTCGGTAAGGTTGGAGTAGACAACCTCCTTAAGCTGTTTCTGGCAGGAAACAGCGGCAATGACAACAAGAGATATAAATATGACTTTTTTCATAACTGCTCTCATTTAGAAGGTTACTTTTACACCTGCGTTAACCTGCCTGTAGGCCGGATAAGTGTTGAAATCCAGGCCCTGGGTAACGGCGCTGGCCCCGTTTGTGGAAACTTCAGGGTCAAAGCCGGAATATTTGGTGAGAGTGAGCAGGCGGTTGGCGCCCACGAATACGCGCGCTCCCTTGATGAAGTTCACGCCCCAGTCCTTGAGCGGAAGGCTGTAGCCAACCTCTATGTTGCTAAGGCGGAGGTAACTTGCGTCCTCCACAAAGTTGGAGTTCACGAATGAACCGTACTGGGGGCCGCCTTCACGCTGCCAGGTTCCACGGATGATGGTTGTGGAGGGGTTGGAGCGCGTCCAGCGGTCTGCGCAGCTCTTCAGACGGTTGTTGTCTTCCAGGAGGAGGCGGGAGATGTTGAGCATGGATCCGCCGATAGCAGCGTCGAAGAACAGGGTGAAGTCAAAGTTCTTCCAGCGGATGGTGTTGCCCCAGCCAAAAACAAGGTTGGGCTCACCGTGACCAAGGGAATGGCGGTCTTCGTCGGTGATTATTCCGTCATTGTTCAGGTCCAGGAACTTGGGGTCTCCGGGCTGGGCCTTGGGCTGGGGAGCGTAGGTTTCCCCGTCCTGGATGATTCCGGCCCACTCATAACCGAATATGGTGGATAGGGGCTCCCCTTCCTTAACCATGGCATACTGCACGTAGTCGTAACTTCCGTGAGGGCGTACGGTGTAGTAGGTTGGTGTCTCAATTGAAACCACCGTATTGCGGTTGTGGGAAAGGTTGAGGGTGGTCTGCCATGAGAAGTCCCTTGTGTCAAACACGTGGTACTTTGCAAAGAACTCCACACCGCGGTTGCGGATGGAACCGTTATTGCCCTTCTGGGTCTGGAGACCGACGGTTGTCATGGAGATATTAACGTCGCTGAGGAGGTCCGTGGTAAGTTTGTCGTACCAGTCAAAGTTGATTTCCAGTTTATTGTCAAGGAGTGCCGCATCAAGGCCGAAGTCAAGCTGGGAAGTGGTTTCCCACCGGAGAAGGATATTGCCTGCATTATTGGGGAACATACCCTTCACAATGCTGTTACCTCCAAGGTAGATGTCCTGGAAGGCGTATGTCCTGAGGGATTTATATGTGCCGATACCGTCGTTACCGGTGCGGCCGTAACTTGCGCGCAGTTTGATGGAGTTGAACAGCGGTTTTGTGAACTCCATGAAGGGTTCGTCGCCAATCTGCCAGGCAAAGGAGCCGGCGGGGAAAACGCCCCATTTGCTGCCTTCACCAAAGTTGGAGGCGCCGTCAAAACGCACGCTGGCGTTGAAGATGTACTTGTCCAGAAGCACGTATTCGGCCCGGCCGAAGAAGGAAATATTGGTTTTCTCGCTCTTTGCGGTGCTTATCCAGTCAATCTGGTTGGCCGCGCCCATATTGTTGTATGAGAACACGTCCGTTGTAAAGTCGTGGGCTCCCATACCGGTGTAGTTGTATGTGTTTTTCATCCAGCTGGCGCCGCCGATCACCTTCACGTCGTGTACACCGAACTTCTTGTGGAAGGTGAGGAGGCCCTCAAGCTGCTGGTAGTGGGAGTCTTCTAGTTCGGAGCTGGCCTGACCGTTGTAGGATGCGCCAACGGAGGTGTTGCGGTCAAAGTAACTCTGGTATTTGTCGTTCTCACGGCTGGTGGAGTACTGCACGCGCGCCTTCAGGAACGGGAAGGGATCGGCCTCTGCATACAGGGTCACGTAATTGTTGTTCACACTCACGTTGTAGTCCTGGTACATAAGTTCATAGTAGACCTTCTCCATGCGGGAGTCCCGGCCGAATACGTCCTTCCCTTCGGTTGTGTTCATGGGGTTTGCCAGGAACATCCAGTATATGACGTTGCTGGTGGAACTTGCCGTGCCGGTGCTGAAATAAGTGCGGTTTGTGGCCGCGATATATGCGTTTACGCCAAGCCTCAGCCACTTTGTGGGGGTGAAATCGGCGTTGACGCGGGCGCTGGTGCGGGCAAAGTCTGAATTGAGCACAAGGCCCTTGTCCGTCACGTTCACAAAGCTTGCGGCGGCCCTTACTTTATCGTTACCACCTGTCACGTTCACGGCGTGGGTCTGGGTGAGGGCGGTACGGGTCATCTGCTTGATCCAGTCCGTTCCCGCGCCCTTGAAGGCCTGCTGCTCCTCAGTGTAGGGAGGGTCTCCGGCGCTGCCGTTTTCACGCCAGACGTTCATGTCAAAGTTGATCTTGTCCTCCGCGTTCATCATCTTCCAGGGGTTGCGGAGGATCTTGGCCGATATATTATAGGAATAATCCACGGAGAACCTTCCGGCCGCGCCCTGCCTTGTGGTGATGAGGATGACACCGTTGGCGCCGCGGGCACCGTAGATGGCGGTTGCCGCAGCGTCCTTGAGGATCTCGATGCTTTCAATATCCTCCGGGCTCACCTGATTCCCAACATTGCTCTGGATTCCGTCAACCACATACAGGGGGTCATTACTGGCCGATATTGAAGAGGAACCGCGGACGCGTATGTTGATGCCGCCGCCGGGCTCGAAGGAAGTCTGCCTTACCGCAACACCCGCCGCGCGGCCCCTCAGGAGGTCTGCGGTGTTGGTGATGACGCCGGCCTTCACTTCATCGGCCTTGATGGAGGAGACGCTGCCCGCGAGGTCACGCTTACGGGTTACGCCGTAGCCTACCACAACCACGTCTTCCAGCAGCTGGGCATCTGTTTCCATATGTACTGCAATTGAGGCCGATGTTACCGGAATGGTCTGGGTTTTCATGCCAAGGCAGGAAATCTCAAGGGTCTGGCCCTTGGAAGCCCTGATTTCAAACAGGCCGTTGTTGTCAGAGGTGACACCGGTAGATGTTCCCTGAATCAGGACAAAGGCTCCCGCAACAGGGGCTCCGTTTTCGTCCTGGATTACTCCCTTTACCGTTTGCTGGGCAAAAGCCTGAAGTGGCATAGTCACAGCCAGGAACAGGAGAATGACTTTACTGATTATATGGCGCATATAAAAATTGGTTATCATCTTTTACAAAGATGGGAAAAAACTCTCAATCATATTACTGTTATCCTCCAGAAAAAATCCATTTTTGTCTAATCGGGTGATAGTCTTGCATTTTTTCCGGGAATTCGATAAATTTGTGATTCGAAAGAGTTTGAGGTGAAATATATTTAAGGTTATAACCTAAAAACATATATGAGCAAGCATTTCACTTTACCTTACGAGGGCGGTCTCATTGAGAAGAACCTCCCACAGGGAATCCTGCACACCTATGAGAAAATCTGGACCAAGGTTTACCAGGATTCACGTCCGGCGTCCTACGCTGTAGCAGACATCATTGAGGATGCTATCAAGAACCAGAAGGAAGGTCTTTTCCGTCTTGGTCTCACAACCGGCGCCACTCCCACATCCCTTTACAATGAACTCACACGCCGCTATCAGGCAGGCAAGATTTCCTTCAAGAACGTAGAGGTTGTCACAATCGATGAGTATTATCCCGCTTCCAGCGACGAACTCCAGAGCCGCAACCACTCCATACATGAGGCATTCCTGGACAAGGTTGACATCCTGAAGGAGAACATCCACATCCCTGACGGCACCGTCCCGGAGGATAAAGTAAGCGACTACTGCGTCCAGTTCGATGCCATCGCCCGCAACCTTGACCTCCTTGTGATCGGCGTAGGTGAAAAGGGTCAGGTGGGCTTCAATGAGGCAGGCTCCAACATCAAGACCCGCACCCGTACCGTGCGTCTTTCCTACAACTCCCGTAAGAGGCAGGCAAAGAACTTCAACCACGACATATCGGCCACCCCGGATAAAGCCATCACCCTTGGTATAGGCACAATGCTTTCCTCCAAGAAGATAATCCTCATGGCCTGGGGAGAAGATAAGGCCAATGTAGTGAAGGCTATCGCCGAAGGCCCCATGACAACGGACTGCCCGGCATCCCTGCTGCAGGCCCACGACCACATTTCGCTGTATGTGGACGAAACAGCGGGAAGCCTCCTTACCCGCAGCGTGGCCCCCTGGCTTGTAGGTCCCTGCGACTGGACTCCCAAGTTCATCCGTAAGGCCGTTGTGTGGCTGTGCCAGGAAACCGGAAAGCCCATCCTCAAGCTCACTGAGAAGGATTACCTCAACAACAACCTGGATGAGCTCCTCCAGAAGTTCGGCCCGTACGACAAAATCAACATCAACGTTTTCAACGACCTACAGCACACCATCACCGGATGGCCCGGCGGAAAGCCCAATGCCGATGACAGCACCCGTCCGGTATCGGCCAAACCTTATCCCAAGACGGTCCTTATCTTCAGCCCTCACCCGGACGACGACGTAATTTCCATGGGCGGCACATTCATCCGCCTGGCCTCCCAGGGCCACGACGTCCATGTGGCGTATGAGACTTCCGGCAACGTTGCCGTGCACGACGACGTAGTGCTCCAGCACATGGACTGCGCTTTCCAGCTTGGTTTTGCCGATAAATTCGCAGAGGTGAAGGCCATTGTTGACAGCAAGGTTCCCGGAGAGCCGGAGCCCCGCGCGCTGCTTGAGATGAAGGGCGCAATCCGCCGCTCCGAAGCCCGCGGCGCCGTACGTTCCTTCGGCCTCAACGACAACACCAACGTCCACTTCCTCAACCTCCCGTTCTACGAGAGCGGCGGCATCAAGAAGAACCCCCGTTCACAGGCCGACGTTGACATCATCAAGAAGCTTATCACAGACCTCAAGCCCCACATGATCTTCATGGCCGGTGACCTTGCCGACCCTCACGGAACACACCGCGTTTGCACGGAGGCAGCCCTTGAGGCCGTGGAGCAGCTCAAGGAAGAAGGCAACAAGTGGCTTGACAAAACCCACATCTGGCTGTACCGCGGCGCATGGATGGAGTGGGAGCTTGGCCGCGTGGACATGGCCGTTCCGCTTAGCCCTGATGAGGTTGTGAAGAAGCGTCACGCCATCTTCCGTCACCTTTCCCAGAAGGATATCGTCCCGTTCCCCGGTGAGGATCCCCGTGAATTCTGGCAGAGGGCCGAAGAACGCACCCAGAACACCGCCATGCTTTACGACAAACTTGGCATGGCAGAATATCAGGCAATTGAAGTTTTCCTCAAACTTTGCTAAATGTATCTGATTTTTTAATAACTTTGCATTCCGGAATTCCTGCCGCCGTTGTATGGAATTCCGGTTTAATTTTTTACTTAAAACACTTTAAAGTATGAAAGTTATTATCAGGCAGAACTCCGCCGAGGGTTCTCTTTGGGCCGCTCACTACATTGCAGCCCGCATCAAGGAAAAGGCCGCACGTACCAATGATCCCTTTGTGATCGGCCTTTGCACAGGTTCCACCCCCATTGAGACTTATGCAGAGCTTATCCGCATGGTCAAGGCCGGTGAACTGAGTTTCAAGAACGTGATTTCCTTCAATATGGATGAGTATGTGGGACTTCCCGTGGAGCACCCGGAAAGCTACCACAGCTTCATGCACAAGTACCTCTTCGATCAGATTGACGAGAAACCTGAGAACATCCACATCCTCAATGGAAACGCCCCTGACGTAGAGGCAGAGTGCGCAGCATATGAGAAAGCCATTGTGGACGCAGGCGGTTTTGACCTGTTCCTCGGTGGTGTAGGTGAAGACGGTCACATTGCATTCAATGAGCCCTTCTCATCGCTTTCCAGCCGTACCCGCGTAGTTACCCTTACCCAGGACACCCGCGAGGTAAATGCACGTTTCTTTGATGGTGACCCCACCAAGGTTCCTGCACAAGCCCTCACCGTTGGTGTAGCCACCGTGCTCAGCTCCAAGGAGGTTGTTATCCTGGCCTTCGGTTCCAAGAAGGCACGCGCCCTGAAGGATGCCATCGAGGGCCCTATGAGCCACTACTGCACTCTCAGCGGTCTGCAGAATCATCCCGCCGGCACAATCGTGTGCGATGAAAACTCAATCTCTGAGGTAAAGGTATCTTCCTACCGCTACTTCAAGGCTGTCGAGGCCGCAGAGAACGCATAAGATTTTTTCTTTACAAAAACAGCCGGGACTAAGCAGTTCCGGCTGTTTTTTTTGAAAAGATTCGCTATTTTTGTAAGGATAAAACAAAGGTTATGCGTAAAGTCTTACTGAGCCTTCTGGCGGCCGTGGCGGTTGTATCGGCCTGCAAACCCAAGAACTACACGGTTATAATCTCCCTTGACGGCAGCCGCTGGGATTATGCCGATTATTATGAGATGCCGTTTTTTGACTCCCTGGCCACGGTTGGCGTGAAGGCAAGGATGGAACCTTCCTTCCCTTCCTCAACATTCCCCAACCATTATACCATGGCTACGGGCCTGGTGCCGGACCACCATGGGCTTGTGAACAATAGCTTCTGGAATCCGGACACCCAGCACGGATATGCCATCAAGGACGCGGAGGCAAGGTTTGACCCCAGATATTACCTTGGAGAACCCATATGGATTACGGCTCAGCGCCAGGGCGTGAAGTGCGGCGTAGTTTACTGGGTTGGATCAGACATTCCCATTAAAGGAGAATACCCCACATATTACAGGCACTGGGATGAAAAACCCCACTGGACCTTCTCACAGCGCTGTGACGAAATTGTCCGCCTGATGAGTCTCCCGGAGGCAGAACGCCCGCGCCTTGTGATGGGCTATTTCGACGAGCCTGACCACCAGGGACACGTCTACGGCCCCTTCTCCCCGGAGACCAAGGATATGGCAGAGCAGATGGATTCCCTCATGCATTCCCTGTATCTTCGCCTTAAGGCCCTCCCTCACGGGGACCGCATCAACTTCATCCTTGCCGGAGACCACGGCATGACTCAGATATCCCCGGAGCGCTTTGTGGCCTGGTGGGATGTGATGCCTGAGGAATGGGTGGAACGCTGCGTTGGTTCCCTTCCTACAAGCATTTGGGCAAAGGAAGGTTATGCCGATAGCCTCTACAACCGCCTCAAGGACATCCCGCACCTTAACGTGTGGAAGCACGGGGAGGTTCCTGAATACCTTAATTACGGCACTTCAAACCGCCTTGGAGACATAATTGTGAGCCCGGACCTTGGCTGGCAGTTCAACTTTGCGCCTTCCCGCAACCAGGGCACCCACGGCTTTGATCCCAGGGAAACGGACATGATGGTTGCATTCCGCGCGGTTGGTCCTGATTTCAAGGAGGCTTATGAGGCTCCCTTCACCGAGGGAGAGCAGAGCGCCTTCCACAACACGGACCTCTATCCAATGCTGTGCAAACTCCTTGGAGTGAAGCCAGCACCCGTAGACGGCTCCCTTGAACGCATAGAGAAGATCCTGAAATGAAAAAGCGCATCGTAGTCCTTACTGGCGCCGGAGTAAGCGCCGAGAGCGGTTTTGCCACCTTCCGTGATACCGGTGGCCTTTGGGAGCAGTATAATGTTGAGGATGTTGCCTCCCATGACGGCTGGCTCCGTAATCCGGGCCTTGTGCTGGATTTCTACAACGCCCGCCGCGCGCAGTTAAAAGATGCAAAACCCAATGCCGCCCACCTTGCCATAGCAGGCCTGGAGAAGGATTATGACGTGGATGTAATCACCCAGAACGTTGATAATCTCCATGAAAGGGCAGGCTCTACGCGTGTCCTCCACCTTCACGGGGAACTTACCAAGGTGCGTCCGGAAAAGGGTCTCTATGACATCTCCTTCCAGGAAGACGAGGTAATAGACGTGGGGTATGGAGAGGTAAAACTCGGAGACCTTGCTCCCAACGGCCGTCAGCTAAGGCCTCACATCGTGTTCTTCGGAGAGTCTGTCCCCGCCATAGAAAAAGCCATAGACATGGTCTCCAGGGCCGATATCCTCCTCATCGTGGGCACCTCTCTGCAGGTATATCCCGCCGCGGGGCTATACAGGTACGCACCGGCATCGGCCCCTATCTATATAATAGATCCGGCCGATGTATCAGTGTACGACCGCCGCATCACCCATATCAAGGCTGTTGCGACGGCCGGCATGCAAAAGTTCCTGGAACTGCTATAGGGCTTCGGAGAAAAACTTGAGGTGATAGGGCAGAAGCCACACCCAATAGGTCCAGTTGTGCTTTCCCGGGGAGTACAACGAGATATGGGGAATTCCAAGTTCCGTGCACCGCTGCTCAAATTCCTTTGAAGGGACCATGAATTTATCTTCCGTACCGCAGGAGATCAGGATAATCTTCTGCGGTGCTGCGTCTCCTATCCTTTCAAGGCGGTTTATGGCAGATTCGGCCGCACACACCGGGTCATATATGGATTCTACGCCAAGGATTCCGGGGATTATCTCCTTTGATGTTCCGGAGTGGTGAAGCACCAGCACGCCGCTCATGGATCCGGCGCCGCGGAAGCGTTCGGGGTGGTCCAGGAATATGTTCATTGCCCCGTGACCGCCCATGGAAAGGCCGTCTATGAAGGTTTTATCGGCCTTTAATCCATAGCGTTTGTCCAACTCCGGCCAGCACTCCTCCCAGAAGAAAGTGCGCCACTGCATGTTGGCAGGATTGGCGTCGTTGAAGTACCAGCTCTTGTAGAAACCGTCCGGGCAGATGATGCGGAAGCCGCTGCTCTCTGCTGCCGCCTGAAGGTCCGTGTGGCGGCTCCAGTCGGAATATTTTCCGCTAAAGCCGTGAAGGAGGAACAGCGTGGGCAGGTCCTTCTCTGCCGATGGCGAAAACACCAGCACGGAGTCCGTGCAGTGAAGGTTTGGTGAGTCGAACACAACAAGCTCCTGCGCCCCTAAAAGAGGCGCAGTGAGAGCTAAAAGTAGAAGTGTTATGAAGCGTCTCATGGGCGCCGGGGGCTATTTCTTCTCGCAGGAAATGCCTTTCCAGGCCAGGGCGCTCAGTGCACCGCCAACAAGAGGTGCGCAGATGAATACCCATACGTCCTTGAGAGCCTGTCCGCCAGCAAACAGTGCGGGGCCGATTGAACGTGCAGGGTTCACGGAAGTACCGGTGAGGTTGATGCACACAAGGTGGATGAGGATGAGGCTGAGGCCGATAGCAAGACCTGCGAAGTTGCCTGCACCAGTCTTGGAATCAGTTGTTCCAAGGACTACCAGCACAAACAGGAAGGTTGCGATGACCTCTACAAGGCATGCACCCCATACGCCGCCGGCATTTGCTACGCCGTTGGAGCCAAGAGCGCCGGTAAGATCAGGAGCGGCAACTGTTTTGGCAACAAGGAGGAGGACAGCACCGGCAAGGATACCGCCGATGATCTGACCGCACCAGTAGCCACAGGCCTCTTTCCAGCTCATGCGGCCGCTGAGGGCAACACCAAGGGTGATTGCGGGATTAATGTGGCAACCGCTGATTCCGCCAATTGTGTAGGCCATTGCAACAACTGCAAGACCAAAGGCGATTGCGGTTCCTACTACTCCGGCGGGAGTGGTGCAGCCAAGGAACATTGCTGTTCCGCAGCCAAGGAAAGTAAGGACAAATGTGCCCAGACATTCTGCAATGTACTTTTTCATGATGTATAAGGTTTTAGTGTGTTTTATCCTCCCAAATGTACAAAAAAATGCTTAACGTTGAACATAAAAAATTATCTTTGTGAGTAAAACGCGACTATGAAAAAGGTAGGATTATTCATAGACACCTGGTACCCCATGGTGGACGGTGTCATCAAGGTGGTGGACAATTATGCCCGCCGGCTCACCAGATATTGTGATGTCGTTGTCTTCTGTCCGGAGACCCGCGGTTACAGCAAGGAAGAGGATGAAAAACTGCCCTACAAGGTGGTACGTTGCCATTCTTTGCCAATAATCGGCTATGATTATGATCTTCCAACACCGGTACTTGATCCTGTCTTCGAGGCCCAGGTCCTCCGCAGCGGCATTGACATTGTGCACATCCATTCGCCGTTTTCCGTGGGCATGGCGGGTGTCCTGTATGCAAAACTCCACAAAATCCCGGCGGTTGCAACGCTCCACAGCCAGTACAGGCAGGATTTCGAGAAACCTCTGCACACGGACGTAGCCGTTAACGTGGCCATGTCCGGCATCATGCGCGTTTTCAACGCCTGCGATGAATGCTGGGCCGTCAACGCCGGCATTAAGGACCTTTATGAGGCCGATTACGGGCTCATCGCCCCATGCAAGGTGCGTCTTAACGCAACAGACCATAGGCCCGTGGAAGACCCTCAGGAGGCGGCAAGGATAGTTAATGAGACCTTCGGCGTGCCGGCCGATGCCACCGTCTTCCTCTTTGTGGGCCGCATCAATTTCATCAAGAACATAGACTTCACGCTTCGGGCGCTGGCTCGCGCCAAGGAACTGGGCCTGAGGAACTTCCGCATGCTGTTTGCCGGCCGCGGGCAGGACGAGGAAAAGCTTGCGGCCCTTGTCAAGGAGCTTGGCCTTCAGGAAGAGGTGATCATGTGCGGCCTTACGGACAAGCCCATGCTGGAGCGCCTTTACTCCCGCGCAAAGCTTTTCCTGTTCCCGTCGCTGTACGACGCAAATTCGCTGGTGCAGATAGAGGCCGCCTGCCAGGGCACGCCCACGCTGTTCCTGGAAGGCGCCCGCACCGCCGCCACCGTGACGCCAGGGGTGAACGGCTATATATCGGCCCCCGGGGAGGAAAACTACGCCAGGGCTATCCTGGACATTCTGGCCGATGAACCCGGTTACGCCAGGGTTTCCGCTGCCGCCCGCCGTGACCTCTATCTTAACTGGGACGATGTAGTGCGCGACGTTTATGCCGATTACTGCGCCCTCTGCGGCGAAGGTCCAGCCCCGGAGCGGGTAGACCGCATGGGGCTTCTTTACAGGCGGCTGAGGGAGCAGGTGACGCAGGCTCAATCGGCCCTGGAAGGCATTTCAGGGGACCTTGACGGCATAAAGGAGCTTGAGGAGTACCTGGATTCCGGCCTCTGGCTCAAGGATTTTGAAGCCGATGAACGCGGAGACCTTCCCCGTGACATCCACCGCGACGCCCTCACTGAAGACGCCGTCTACAACCTTCTGGAGGACATCCGTGACCTCCGCACCCTCATGAACCGCTTCGTCCACGCCACCGCAAGGCGCCGGAAATAGCGCGGCATGCCAGCCCGACGGGCAATACGCGAAAAATGCGTATATTTGTTCAAACGTTACTGAAATGAAAAAACTACTTCTTATTGCGTGCGGCCTGATTGCAAGTATCGGCCTCATGGCGCAGAATGACAAGGCCGACAATATTGTTGGCACGTACGCCGGCGGCAGCGGCAAGGATGCCTTCAAGGTGAAAATCACAAAACTCCAGGACGGCACCTACAAAGGCCAGGTGTGCTGGGTGGCGGAACTCTACAACGCAAACGGCGTTATGGACGTAGACGACAAAAACCCCGACAAAAGCCTCAGGAACACTCCGGCCGATAAAATCGTGCTCTTCACCGGCCTCAAGTACAACGCCAAGAAGCAGCAGTGGGACGGGACCAAGATCTATGATCCAAACCGTGGAATAAAGGTAAGCATGACCGCAGCCTTCGATGGTCCCAAAGTCCTCAAAATCCGTGGCTCCGTGCTTGGAATTGGGGAAACTGAGGTTTGGAAGCGGGTAGAATAACTCCCATGACTGTCCGCAGCGCCCATACAGAGGACATGTCGGCCATAATGACCGTCCTGGAGGCGGCCAAGGGCATTATGCGCGCCAGCGGCAACACCGGCCAGTGGGTTAACGGCTACCCTTCCCGTGAAGTTGTTGAGGCCGATATCTCCACCGGCCACGGCTTTGTGGTGACAGAAGACCAGAGGATTGTGGGTTATTTTGCCTATATCCCTTCGCCGGAACCCACCTACAGCTATATAGAAGGCGGGGCCTGGCTGGAAGATACCTTCCCGTACCACGTTGTGCACAGGATTGGGAGCTTCCCGGAAGTCCACGGGGTGTTCAGGGCCATTATGGACTGGTGCTTTGAGCGCGAAAGAAACATCCGCATAGACACCCACAGTGACAATCACATCATGCAGCACTGCATTGAGAGTTACGGCTTTACATACTGCGGAATCATTTATCTGGCCGATGGCGCCCCCCGCCTTGCCTATCAGAAACTGTTATGACAAAACTCATTGTATTTGACTTTGACGGCACGCTTGGAGACACCCTGGAACTTATCCTGAAGTGCAATCACGAGACCCGCCGGCGGATGGGCGCTCCGGAGATTCCGGACAGTGCCATCATCGCTACTATCGGCATTCCTCTCCGTGACGGGCTGCGGGTAATGAACCCGGGAGTTTTGGAGGAAGATATCCCGCTGTGGTTCAGAACCTACCGTGAAGTGTTTGCAGAATATGAGCCTCAGATGGTTCCGGCCCTGTTTCCGGGGGTAAAGGAGACGCTCTCTGCGCTTCATTCCCGCGGTTTTATCCTCACCGTGGCATCGTCCCGTGAGACGGATTCCCTGAAGAGTTTCCTTGAGAGGATGGGCATTGCCCCGTACTTTGATTATGTGCTTGGCGCCGAGGATGTTGTGAATGCAAAGCCTAATCCTGAGCCCGTGCTGAAGACCCTGGAGCAGTTTGGGGTTATCGGCCCTGAATGCCTTGTGGTTGGGGATATGCCCGTGGATATACAGATGGGTCTTGGTGCCGGGGCCGTTACCTGCGGGGTTACTTTTGGTAATTCCTCACGCGAAGCCTTGGAGGCTGCAGGCGCAAACTACGTTATAGACAGTTTTGACAAGCTATTATCCATAATATGAAAAAAGTCCTTGCCATAATGCTTGCGGCGGCCATCGGTCTTAGCCTTTCCGCCCAGCCTAAACGCCTCACGGTCAAAGAGTTCCTTAAGCTTTCTCCTAAAGACACCGCTTCCTATATTGTGAACGGCGTTGTGAGTAAGATCCGCAGCGCCTCCAGTGGCAGCTTCTACCTCACGGACCGCACCGGCACCATGCTGGTATATGGAATCATGGATCCCAAGGAGCCCAGGGCAAGTTTTTCCATGTTGAACATAATGAAAGGGGACACCCTCACCGTTCAGGGCCGATTCCTCCTCTACGCCGGCCAGACCAAGGAGATGAAGGATGCCCTTCTCCTTTCAATGGCCGATGGTCCTGAGCACGGAAAAACCTTTCTGGAACGCCTTGACAGGCAGCCGTCTTTCCAGGGGAAAGAGGGTCAGGAAGGCGCCCAGGCCTTTGCCAAATGGGTTTCTGATCACGTTCAGCGCCCCGCGGGAGAAAAGGGAACCGTCGTGGTGGGATACGCAATCGGCCGCAAGGGCAATATTCAGGAGGTTCAGGTGCTCTCCGGAGCCTCACCAGTCCTTAACGATGAAGTTGTGCGCGTGGTGAAATCGGCCCCAAAGTGGAAAGCCGCCAAGTATGACGGCAACCCCATCCGCCTCACCGGAAATGTGAGAATAGTCTTCACCGGCGAGTAAAGTTCCCCGGTCTTCAACACCTCCGCCACTTGCGGCTCAGAATAGCTTCCTAAAAGACGTATGCTATCCCAATCCCGTTCTGAGTGCCCCCAATGTGTAGGGTGGGGCGGTAGGTGAGGGCGGAATTGTAGTTGTCTATGGCTGTTTTCATCTTGTTCTCGCCAGGGATATTAATCGCTAAGCCGCCAATCATAACAAGACCGCCGATAATAGCCATCCACTTTGCGGCATTGAAGGCCTTGTCGTACGGCGGCTGGGGTTTTCCACCGCCGCCAAGGGCCCAACCAAGCATATACCCGGCACCATAGCCAAAAGGCACAGCTCCAACCACGCCAATTATGCCACCTATGGTACTCATTGTTTTGCCGCTTTTGTACATCTCTAGATCTTCTGGAGTGAAGTATCGGTCCAGCATTCCGTTCTCGATGGTGACACCGCCAACGGAAATTTTGCCGCTCCAGGAGTTGTAAGTCATAACACCGGAGGGGATGTCGCTCTTGGCGGTTTCTACGTTGAACATCTCCCGCTCTCCGTTTTCGTAGGTAATCATTAATATATCGGCCACATCCATCTTATAAGAGGGGCCGTCAAGGTTTGAGAACTTCTTGAAAACTATCTGGGAGTTACTCACTTCCGTCACCTTGGCCTGAATGTCTGTGCCGTCCTTCTTGGTGATGATATCCTGTGCGAACAGCGTGCTGCCGCAAAGGAGTAAAGAAACGATTGCAATGATGTTTTTCATATATCTGATGTGTTTTTTCTTTTTGCCGCAAGCAAAATTACTAAAAATGGAAGACTTAGTCAACAGTATTATTACCTCTTAAGAATCTGTTTATGGAATATCAATTATGGTATTATCTACGGGTGATACGTTGATTTCTGCCGCTCCGGCAAGATCGACATAATCGCCGGTATCGATGAGATAGAATACAGATTTAGCTATGTTAATAAGTTGTTCTTTTTCTGGATGATTGTACACATATTCTATCATCTTCACTTTTTTGGACGGCTTGAATTTCACGTTCGGCGAGTTGTCAACAAGAATAACCACAGAGATCTTCTTGTCGGCGTTTTTCTTCCCGATGCTATTTCTTGCGTGGGTGGAATGATCCGACATCCGAAAATAGATACTGGCGCCGTCCGGCATTTGAAAACGAATATAATGGGTATGCTGGTCTCGGATCTGTTGCCCTACCGTAATCGTCAACTCTCTATTAAAATTCTCAGAAGTAATATCTTCACTATTCTGAATTTTGTGGATAAAGGCGGCGACTTTTGGAAGAAGAGTTGTATTCTCAAAAAATTTGCGTACCTTTGCTGTTGACTTCACACCTCCGCGGCCACTGGTTTCAGTGGGGATAATCTCGCCCTGGTTTCCGTCATCGGATATTGAAGCTGAAGTTTGTTCTAAACGAGACACTTCATTAAGTCTTCTATTGACTGCTTGAAGTGTCTCGTTCTTTTGGTTTGTTGTCTCCATATTCTTTAATAATTCTGGGACAACAAATCTATGAAAACAATCTTCAAAAACGCCAAATCACAAAAAACAAAATGAAAAAAATTTACGTTTTTAGGGATTTGGGACGAAAGTCCGTATATAGGGACGAAAAATAGTCCTACAGTGCTAAATCCACCAGGCAGATGGCGGCCATGGCTTCAACGATGACCGGGGTGCGGAGGGCAAAACAGACGTCGTGGCGGCCGCCCACTCCGGCTTTTGCTATGCTGGCTGTGGGTTTGAAGGCCACGCGGAACACAACGGGGTTGCCGTTTGTGATACCGCCGTTCACGCCGCCGGCGTGGTTTGTGACGGGCGGCTGGGGCCTGTGATGACGGCCGCAGCAGTGATGCTCCTCACCTTCCTCGTGCTCTCCATGGCAGCACTCGTGATCGGGGTCGTCGTGATGGCAATGATGGCCTTCCTCGTGCTCTCCGTGGCAGTACTCGTGATCGGGGTCGTCATGATGGCAATGATGGCCTTCCTCGTGTTCTCCATGGCAGCATTTATGCTCCGGGAAGAGGTCTATATGCTCAGATCCGCGCATCCTTGCGGCCTCAAAGCCGTCTCCGAATTCAATGCCGCGGACGCCGGGAATTGCAAACACGGCGTGGGACAAAACGCTCTCCACGCTATCCCAGAAGGGTTCTCCAAGGCCGATAGGAAGGCCTTCCACCACGCATTCAACCACTCCGCCAAGGGAATCGCCATCGGCCGCGGCGGCCTTAAGGGCCTCCGGCCATTTCTCTGCGTCAGTGAGCCCGCCAACCTCCTTCAGAACGGCATTGAACTTGGCAAAATACATCATTTTCTTTGCAATCACACCGGCAGCAACAATCCCAAGGGTGAGCCTGCCGCTGAACTGGCCGCCGCCGCGGGGATCGTTGTAACCGCTGTACTTGAGATTTGCCGTGAAGTCTGCGTGACCGGGCCTGGGGTTCTCACGGAAGGCCTCATAGTCCTCCGAGCGGGTGTTTTGATTGCGGAAAATAACGGTAAGCGGAGCGCCCGTAGTATGGCCCTCATATACGCCTGAGAGGATTTCCGGGGCATCGGCCTCAATTCGGGGCGTAGTGCCAAGGGCGCCGGCCTTCCTGCGGGAAAGATCCTCCGTGAAATCTTCCGCGCTTAGCGGAATTCCCGGTAAAACGCCGTCTACCGTTACGCCGATAACCAGTCCGTGGGACTCTCCAAAAATGCTTACTCTGAATTTATTGCCAAATGTATTCATAGTTTTTCAAACATTTCATTGAACTGGGGGAATGACTTGGCTACGCAGTCAACGTCATCTATTTCAACGGAGCTGGAAGCACCAAGGGATGCAACCTTGAGGGCCATTACCATGCGGTGGTCTCCGTGTGAGCGGAACTTGCCGCCCTTCAGGAGGTTTCCGGAGGCAAGCCTCTGGGACAGCCCCATTCCCATAATTGTCATAAGGTCCTCGTTAACATCCACCGTAACTCCCATAGCCTCAAGCATTTCCACAATGGCGGCAGCACGGTCGGTCTCCTTATGACGGAGCCTTTCTACGCCCAGCAGTTCACTTTCTCCGGGGCAGAACGCCGCCAGAACGGCCACTATTGGGAAGAGGTCCGGGCAATTGTTAAGATCGGCCTTGAACGGGCTCAGGGGCGCCCTCATTACGTGAAGGCTGCCGTCTTCAAGCTGGGACATAGACGCCCCGGCCTCCATGAGGATGTCCATAATGGAGATGTCGGCCTGGAGGGAGGCGGTGTCAAGCCCCGTCACCTCTATGTCTCCAAAAACTGCCCCTGCAACAAGGAAAGGGGCGGCGCCGGACCAGTCTGCTTCAATTGCAAAAGATGCCGCCTGATATGCCTGAGGGCCTTTAATTCTGAAATTTAGGCCTGTGCACAGCGCCCAGTCCTGGGTTTCCAGGAAATCGTCACCGCCTTCCATTTCTGAGCCTATCCTTATGCCGAATTTCTTCAGTACATCTACCGTAATGAAGAGGTATGGAATGCTTTTGGGCTCATGGACGTAGAGGACGGATTTTCCGCCCGCAAGAGGCAGCGCGGCAAGAAGACCGGAGATAAGCTGGCTTCCGCCCTTGCCGGAAACGTCTGCGCGCCCTGGAATAATGGGCCCAGATACGCTCAGAGGCAGATAACAGTCCGATTTCCGGGCCTCCGTAACATCTTTGTTAACAGCCTCTTTTGCCTCAAAAGGAGCCTTAACATTTTTGTTACTTTCCGGGTACAGACGCACTCCGTAGGCGGCCATTATGTCGTGAGCCCCCGTCAGAGGCCTTCCAAGCAGGGTTTTTTCTCCTGTCACGCGGACAGGGCTTGCCGATAATACTGATAGCAGCGGCACCATAAGCCTTGTGAGAAGGCCGGACTCTCCGGTATGGAGCTCTTCCAGCTTCAAAGTGCCAGGTCTGGCTCCAATTCCTTCAATTTCAAGATCGCTGCCATTGATATTTACGCGCGCGCCAAGGGCTTTTGCCACGGAAATAGCGCTCTCATTGTCTCCACAGGCCGAATAACCGCTGAGATGTGACACCCCGTGGGCCAGCGCAGCGGCCACAATAGCCCTCTGGGCAAAGCTTTTGGAGGACGGCATGGGAAGGGCCGATGCCTTCACAAAGCGGAAGTCTCCGTAGAGTGCTTCCCTGAGGCTTTGGGCGGTCCACTGACCGGGCGCCGTAGCCTCTTCTTCTGCGAGGCAGGCGTATGTAAAAGGAGAACCCTTGGCAAGGGCTTCAAGGCGGGACTTCTTCCCGGCTTCACCCATGCAGAATGCCACCAAAGTACCGGGCTCAACGCTGTTGTATAAGGCCGATACAACGTCCCAATCACGCTCGGAGGATGCCATGACGGCAATTTTCACTATCTCTGCGCCAAAGGACTTTGCCCTTTCAACCGTACTTTCAAGTACGGAAAGAGGCGGCGTAAAATCAAAATTATGGTATGAACGGATGAGTACCGTGCCCCATTCCTGGCAGGCCTGGCGAATGCGCCGGCCAATGGCCGCAGGGGCTTCCATTTCAAGGTCTACGTACTTTGCGCCTGCCTTTATTGCCCGCTCCAGGATCTCCGGCGCACCGGGTTCTTCTGCCATGCGGCAGGTAGCGATGAGGGGGACGTCGGATTGGGAGAACAGCTGCTCAATCTCTTCGTCGGAGAGGGCGCAGCGGTCAAGGCGTATTTCCGCCATCTCAAGGGAGGGCAGAAGCTCCTGAATCTCAGGGAATTCCTTATTCTGTATACTTACGCAGATCATCTTCTTTCACTGTGGTGATAACGGGCTGGCCAATGCCTTTAAGAAGGATGAACCGGCCGTCTTTCTTGTCCTTTTTCATTGCGGCGGCAAGTTCATCAATGCCGTAGGGGCAGGCCGTTTCCAGCCCAACTCTTTGGAAATCCTTCTCCAGGCAAGCTGCAAGGCCTTTTTGAGCCAGCCCCAGGCCCTCGGAGAGCCTTGCGGCAAGGATTATTCCCATCCCCACGGCCTCTCCGTGGGCGATTTCGCCCTTTGAGCAGTGCTCTATGGCGTGACCAAACGTGTGGCCAAGGTTCAGAACCGCCCTTTCACCGTGCTCCAGTGGGTCCCGGCGCACTATATCGGCCTTGATAGATGCGGCCCCGAAGATTAGTTCGTCCTGAATTTTGGCGTTTTTTCTGGACGGAAGCCCGTTTTTGTCCTGTCCATCCAGAATTTTGGCCGAAAATCTGGACGAAACGGCCCGGGCGTAGGCATCGGCGTCCCCGATCAGGAAGGTCTTGAGCATTTCCGCAAGGCCGCAGCGGAGTTCCTTTTCAGGCAGCGTCTCAAGCACGGAAGCAGTCAAAAACGTGAACTCGGGCATATGGAAGGCCCCCAGCATGTTCTTGTAGCCGTGGAGATTCACCCCGGTTTTGCCGCCGATTGCAGCGTCTACCTGGGCCAGGAGCGTGGTGGGGATATTGGCGTAACGGATGCCGCGCTTGTACATACTGGCCGCAAAGCCGGCAATGTCCGTAGTAATGCCGCCGCCAATGGCAAGGACCAGCGCGCCGCGGGATGCATCGGCCTCCAGAAGGCGCTCAGTAACCCACACCGCCGTGTCCATGGTCTTAAGATCCTCGGAGGTTTTAAGGCCGATAACCGCCTTCACGCCCCCAAGGGCCGCCGCTACGGCCGCCGCAACGTGCGCCACGTTTTCGTCGTGGATTATAAAGATTTCCTTCTCTCCGGCAAGTTTTGCGGCCACATCGGCCAGGGCCTCTCCGCGTATTATGACAACGTCCTTACTCATAGTACGCAAAGATAGCGAAAAATCGGCAATATCCTCCCTGGCCAACGACCTACTTCAGATACGGATTGTATTTGTCAAAGGGAGTGTAGCTCATCCAGTCAATTTCAAGCTCGTAGGGGTAGAGCGGCTTTTCAATGGACAGCGGATTGGTTTCCACCGGCCAGTTGTTGGTGTGCCAGAAATTGAGCCTGTATTTGCTCTTGAGGCAGGGAACGCCGGTCTTTGAAGGCTGGTCCGGGAACACTTTCTTGCCCTTGTAGTCCCATAGGATGATCTTTTTCCCGGTTTCAGGATGCTCCATCCACCATACCATGCGGTCCGGATACCAGTCCCAGCCGTATACGTAGAAGCGGGCCGATGCATCGTAGTCAGGAATGGCCTCGATGCGTGAAGGCTTGTTCTGACGGCCCGTAAACGCGGTATTTGGAACGCGGGTAACGCTGCCGTCACGGTGGCGGACCTCGGAGCGCCAGATGGTCTCAAGGATCTCTCCGGTTGCAAGGTTGATGATTCGTCCCACACGGTTATGCGCACCGCGTTTACCCGTCCAGGTGCCCACGTAAATGATTCTGGGATCGGCAATAAGCCATTCGATGTCAATCTCGCTCTGGCCGAATTCCCTGTCAATGTTGTAGGTGAAATACCCCACCACTGCACCCACGTTAGGCTGAATCTCACGCGGATCCGGAATCTTGATGCGGGCGCTGTAGCTTCCGTAGAACGTGTAGTCCTTGGAGATGATCTCCGGGCCACGGCCGGCGCCGGCAGGATCTGCGGGATCCATCCGGTAAAGCATCACGGAAGTGCCTTCCTCGGAGAGAGACGGGAATCCTGAGAAGTAGCGGAAATCCTCCCCGGAGGGCCTGTAATTGAAGTCAAAGTACTCCGAAGAACCTTCAGAGAAGTCTTCCTTGAATGCACCGTGGAACTTTGGTGCTTCCTGGCCGAAAGCAAGTGCACATAGCATCAAGCCAAGGCAAATGGTAAAACAGCGCTTCATTATTCTTGAGGGCTATATTCTATCCAGTCAATTTCAAGTTCGTAGGGGTAATTTGCCGCCGCACCGTCCGTGTGATAATACCTGAAAACAAGTTTCAGGGGGTTCTGGGGCACGTTTTCCGTGACCTCTTCAATCACCTTTTTGTCGCCGGACGGGGTGGATTTTACCCAGCGCACAAGTTTATCGGCACTCCAGTCAAGGCCGATAACACATAACTTTGAGGCGGTATTCACGCTCTCCAGGGTAGGAGAAGCGACGTCAATGACCACCCCTTCGCCTTCAGGGCCGAATTCCACGCGGGCGCCAAGGCCGGGCTGTACGGACTTCACATCCGGCAGTTTCACGCGGGCAGAGTAAGTCCCAAAGTGCACATAATCCTTGGAGGTAAGTTTGATGCCGTCTCCGGCGTCCTTTGCGCCATCGAGCCTCAGCATAAGGATTTTGGTGCCGCTTTCCGTAAACGAAGGAAAACCGGGGAAGCAGCGGAGGTCCTTTCCGCCGGAATCCAGCGTAAGACCATTTGCCGGTTCTTCGGAAAAATCCTCCTTGAATGCCTCCATCAGTTTTACATCCACGGGAGGGTTGTCCGGAGTCTCGTCGTCGGGCTTGTCGCCCTCCTGGCTGTCGTCCGGATTATCATCCGGCACTTCCGGCTTAGGCTTTTCCGGAGCCGGGAGCGGATATTTCCCGCTGTTGCAGGAGATAGCCGCCCCAAGCGCCAGCAATAACATTAACCTATTTATATCCATTTTCTTCTCTCCAATTGATGTTTATTTCATCGTAGGGCTCATACTTCATCCAGTCCACCTCCAGACAGTAGGGGTACTTGGGCGCCTGCTTGGACTGGGGGTTGGTATCCACGGACCAGTCGTTGGTGTGCCAGAAATTCATCATGTAGGTTGTGGGCGGCTGGGGAATGCCGGAGAAGTTGGGCGTAGTGCCCTGATAGTCCCAGAGGATAACCTTCTCACCTGTTTCAGGGTGTTCTATCCACCAGGTAAGCCTGTCGGGGAACCAGTCAAAGCCGTAGACATAGAACTGCTTTGAGGCGTCATAGCCAGAGATTGCAGGTATGGTGCGGGGCGACAGAGCAGCGTCGTCGTCGCTTGCAAAGTTGTGGTTCTTATTGCCGTCGTGATAGGACCTGTAGTTGGTGTACAGGATCTGTCCCTTGGCAAGGTTTATGGTGCGACCAACCCTCTGGAGGTTACCCACATTATTTGGCGCGCTTGTCCAGGTGCCGATATAAATAAGTGTAGGATCGGCAATGAGCCACTCGAAGTCAATCTCAGAGAGGCCGAAACCCTGGGTAAAACGGTATGTGAAGTATCCCACAACGGCTCCCACGTTGGGCTGCGCCTTCTTCACGTCAGGGACGCGGAGACGGGCCGAATAAGTGCCGAAGTGCGTGCGCTTGCTGGATGAGATTTCCGGGCCCTTTCCCGCGCCGGCGGGGTCTGTGGGCTGGATGCGCTCAAGCATCACGGTAGTTCCCTTCTCAGTGAGGGAAGGGACGCCGAAAAACAGCCTGGGGGCGCTTCCGCCGCTGAAATACTGCGGCTTTGCGGCGTCAAAATCCTCTTTGAAAGCCGGCGAGAATCTGGTATCCGGGTCCTGGGCCATAGCAACTGCCGGGATAATGAGCGACAGCGCTAAAATTGCTGAAAGTCTTTTCATCTTTCCATTGTTTTATACCTTGGAGAGGCAGGGCGGGGTCGGCCGCCCTGTCCCTTAAAAATTACTCTTCCTCGGGTGCGGGAACAACCTTTACGCTGAGGTCATCGAAGTAGTAGTACCTGCCCGGACCATGGCAACTGCCCCATACGGAACGGAGGGTAACATAGAAGTAAATGGTTCCGGTCTTCTGTGCCCAGTAGTGAGCCACGGGCTCGCCGCCGTTGCTATAGCCAAGGCCAAGTTCTTCGTTCTTTGCAAGGTAGGCGTCGTTGGCGCCGAAGTCGCCGTCATATGCAGGCACAGCCTCTGATCCAGGATTGTCATAAGCGGACATCCAGTAGTTGTACATTTCTACTGAAGCATCGCTCAGAGCGTCAGAGGGGATAGTTTCTGGATCATCCACAAAGCCGAACCATAACAGGCCGGAATCATTTGTGTTCTCGTTCCATTTCATTTGGGCCGAGATTTCAAGGTAGTCGCCCTCCTCAACATCAATAGCCTGATAGAAGTAGCAGTTGTTTGCCTGGTCATGCGTCTGATTCTCAGAAGACAGACGGAGGCAACCTCCATTTCCGCCGGCAGGGCCGTCTTCCGTAAAGCCGAATATGGGCACCCAGCTCAAAACACCGGCCTTAGGAGTAGCATAGTCGTCTTCAAGGACTTCAGTGCTCACATATGTCCAATACTGTGCATCGTCTTCTTCCATAGAGCCGCCCTTGAGGAGTTCGTTGTAAGCAATTACGTCAACTTCGGCCTGATAGGTGTCCATTACGGTGGCGGAGTTTACTACAACAGCCTTCACAGTGTATTTGCCATAATTGGCATAGACGTGAGTGGGCTTGAAGTCGGGCTCTGTGGTGTTACCATCACCGAAGTCCCAGGTAATGTTGGTGGCATTCTGGGAAGAGGTGGCGTCAAACTTTACGGTAAGGCCGAATTTTCCTGCACGGTCCTTCTGGGCCTCGAAGGTGAAGTAGGCCTTGGGGGCACCTGCAACGTCAATTCTGACTTCCTTGGAAGAGACCTCGCCGTCGGCGTTTGCGGCGGTGAGTTTAACGGAATAACTTCCGCCTGCTGCGTAGGTGTGCTCCGGAGAGGTTTCCTTTGAAGTCTCGTCGTCGCCGAAATCCCACTTGTAAGCGGTGGCGTTGGTGCTCTTGTTGGTGAAAGTCACCTTCAGTCCGTCCACTGCGTAGTCGAAGTCTGCCTTGGGAGAAGCAGCTGTTTCGCCTCCGGGGGTGTTGTCGTTACCGCCGGTAGCGGGCTTTGTGCAGGCCGCCATTGCTACTGCAAAAACGGCTGCGGCAAGGAAATAAAGAACTTTTTTCATAATACTGTAATATAATTGGTTAATGGTTATTAATCAAGCGGGAATAGAGCGCGGACGTCGTCTGTCCAGTATTCGCTTCCAAGGTCCAGGATTATTGCTACGGACGTATTTGAATCGGCCAGGGAATAGTCTGAAGGGCCCTGAAGGTTGGAAATTGCAAGGCCAAGGACAAGTTTCTTGTAGCCTTCCGCGTCCTTGAAGGTGGCGCTCTGGGCGGCAAGGGCCTTGAGGTCCACGCTCACCTTTACGGAAGCGCCGCTCTCACCGTCCGGAACCGTGATGGTGCCGGGAATGGTGCACACGGCCGCCGGCAGAGCCACGCCGCCAACCTCCGCTACCTTTGCCGCAGTAAGATCGGCCGATATCCCTAAGGATACGCTGTAGCCCTTCTGGACCGCGAAATATCCGGAGCGGATGACCCCAAGCGCGATGTCCAGCTTGCCGCTTGCTGCATCATAGGAGCAGGTGTACTTTGAGTTCTGGCCGAACGGCCCCAGGGGAATGGGATAGGAGTTGTCTATACCCGTCACCGTGGCCTGCGGTATGTACACCTTGGCAAAGCCGTAGTCCTTGGTAGCATCCTCCTTTGAGCAGGCGGCGATGCCTGCCGTAAGAGCAATGAGAAGAAGTAACTTATATGCTTTCATATCAATTGTATTCAGGGTTCTGGGTAATTGATCCGCCACCGTTTGCAATTTCCTTGCGGGTGAAGGGGAAGTAGTAGTTGCGCTCGTAGAAGGTGCGGTATGCTACGGTAGGATAGGTGTACTGGAAACCTCCAAGTTCGTTCTTCCTGACGGAAGCGCCCTTGATGGCCTTGTTCAGCACGCTCATGGCATCTTTCCAGCGAAGGAGGTCCCAGTAGCGGTGGTCTTCAAAGGCCAGCTCCACGCGGCGCTCCTGCTTTACTGCATTGCGGAAATCCGTCTTTGACGTAGCCGTAACGGCGGGAAGGGATGTGCTTGCGCTCTGACGTACCTCCGTAAGAGCCTGGCGGGCTGTCATGCCGTAACCATTGGGGTCGGCATCCGGACCATAGGCCTCGTTCATGGCCTCAGCGTAGTTCAGAAGGACCTCGGCGTAGCGGTAGAGGGGCCAGATGTGGTCCGTGCTGCCGCCTTCCACAAGGTTGAGGTTGGGGGCCAGGAACTTCTTGAGGTAGTATCCGGTGGGGCTTGCGCCAGCAACTCGGGAGTCGTAGTTGCCGCCCTTGGACTCGTCAATCACATTGCCGTTCCAGGTGCTGCCGTTGCAGACAATGGTAGCCGCAAGGCGGGGATCCCTGTTTGCATAAGGATCCGGCACCTGAGGGCCCACATATTCATATGCATCCACAAGGTTCTGGGTAGGGCATACGCCGCTGTTTCCACCACGGGTTCCAACGGGATAGTTGGCTACCTCAGGGGCACTGCCGGAGGCCTGGCGAACCAGGAAGATGGACTCCACGTCCGATGTTGCGTTGTTCTTGATGAAATAGTTGCCATAGTCCCTGTTTACGGGCATATGCCAGTCCGGATAGGTCCTGGCACCCTCACCAAAGCCGAAGCCCTTGGCAAATATGGCCTGGCGCATCTTAATCACGTCATTTGCGGCCGATGCTGCCCTTTCCCATTTCTCCACGTCATCCATGGGGTTGTTGCGGGGGCTTGCGGCATAGAGGAGCACGCGGGCCTTGACGGCGAGGGCCGCCGTGCGGTCCCATCGGCCTGTCTCATCACGGAAATTCCAGTTTGTGACGTCTGCGATGGCGTTTTCAGGGGTCTCGTCAAGAGCCACCCTCCAGTCCAGGTTGAGCTGGTCCAGGTGGTTGTCGATAAGCTTAACGATGTGCTCCACAACTTCGTCGTAGCTGGCCTGACGGGCAAGTCCGGTCTCCGGGTCTATGATGGGAACGCCGCCGTACATCTTCAGAAGCTCTCCGTAGTAGTAAGCCTCTGCGATGTAGGCCTCGGCTCTCTGCCAGCCAAGGTTGATGCAGTCACGCATGTAAGCCTTGGGCTGCTCAGTGCTGTAGATGCTGCCGTCCGGGTTATACACCGTGCTGGTGTCCCTGTTCAGGGCCAGGAACTCTTCCCCGTCCTTGGCGTATTCCAGGAAGAAATGCGCCGCGCGGATGCCCTCATAGTAGTTGGTGTACTTATATGAGAGCGGGTTTAGATCGGCCGATAGAAGGCCCCTGTTGAAGGTTTGGGCTTCAGATGTGGGGGCCGCCTGCTCTGCTTCGTCCGAAGCGCTGGCAAAGAGGTTACCGTCAATCACGTTGAAGCCGTTTCCCATAGGGGTATAATAAGCATAGGCAAAGCTTGTCAGGGTGCTGGAACGGGTCTGGAGCCTGTCCATGGTGTCAAACACGTCTATGCGGGTGTCCAGGAATTTGGAGCAGGCGCATAATGAGAGCGCCGCTGCAAGTATGATGTAAATCCTCTTCATATCTTAGAAACTGATTTGAAGTCCCAGGTTAACCGCCTTTGAAGCGGGATATCCGTAATTGACCGTTTCAGGGTCCATCTTGTACTTGCTCAGAAGGCTGCTGAGTGTGAGGAGGTTATACCCCGTGAGGCATACGCGGAAGTTTTTGATCACCTTGCTGTCCACGGGAATGGTGTAACCAAGTTCCACCTCCTGCAGGCGTACCCACGCGTTGTCCTTGATCCAGAAGGAACTTGAATGGTAGTTATTGTCATTCTGTCCGGTGGAGAGGCGGGGGTATGTGGCCGTGTTCCTGGTGTCCAGTTTGGCTTCCGGGTAGTGTACCCAGGCGCCCTGAGCCCATTCGAAGGCGGTTCCGTAATTGAGGAAAGGCTTCCATTCGTCGTAATCCAGCAGGTTTACCGTTGAGCCTGCGCTTCCAGTGATGAGAAGGGACAGGTCAAAACCCATGAACCTGGCCTCTGCGCCAAGGCTGAATACAAGTGAGGGATAGGAAGGATTGCCGATTTTCACGATGTCTGTGTCGTCAATGTATTCGTCACCGTCCTGGTTCTTATATTTAAGGTCACCGGGCTGGATTGCGCCGTAAAGCGGAACGGGCTGTCCCATGTTCAGCTCACCGTCCATGTCAAAGTCCTTTACCTGGTAGAAACCGATGCATTCAAGACCCATCCTGGTGCCGTAGGGAAGGCCCGTAGCGGCGTTGTAGGGGTACTTGGTTGCAACCTCTCCCATATTGATGACCTTGTTCTTTGCGTAGAGCACGTTTCCAAAGACGCTCCAGTCAACGGGGCCGCTCTTTGTGGCATACACAAAGGAGGCGTCAACGCCGTGATTGAACATCTTTCCAAGGTTGGTGTAGGCAACCTGGGCGCCATTATAGTCCATGAGGGTGTTGTCCCTTGTGAGGATGCCGGTGCGGTAATCCACAAAGTAATCGGCATTCACGGTAAGCGCGTTCCAGAGGGTTGTTTCCACGCCGATATTAGCCTTCAGGCTCTTCTCCGCGGTCACATCCGGGTGGCTCAGGAACAGCGGACGGATGCCGCTGGCGCCGCCGCCGAAGTTGGGACCCATGCCCTGGACGAAGCTTCCGGTCCAGGTGTAGTACTGCTGGTACAGATACCTGCCGCCGGTCTCGAAGCCTTCAATTCCCACGTAGGCCTCGTTGGCTCCGGTAAGGCCGGCCGATGCCCTGACGCGCAGTTTATTAACAACCTGGTTCCCCTTCAGGAAATCCTCGTTGGAGGCGTTCCAGCCAAAGGAGACGGTGGGATAGGGAACAAACTGCTTTCCGGGCGCGAAGGCGTCGGAGCCGAATACAGACAGGCCGATTCCTGCGTCATATCGGTTGTCATAGGCCCAATCGGCCTTTGCGGTGAAGTTGGCGTAGCGGTATTTCCAGTTGTAGAAAGCGCTACCGGTACCGTTGAAGTCGGAGATATGGGCGCCAAGCTTTGCCGCTATCTTGTGAAGGCCGAATTCACCGTTCCATCCAAGGATTACGTTACCCTGCATCCAGCGCTCCTTGCCTGAACTCCAGTATCCGTTGGAACGGATGTAGGTGGAGACATCGGCCGTCTGGGGAACTCCGCCGTTGTAACGGGCGTAAGTATTTGTCTTGGCGGTGTTTCCGATGGTCCTTGAATAGAAGGAGAAACCCTCCTGGAGGTACAGGCCGGGGAGAAGGAAGCCAAAGTCTTCCCTGAACTTGAAGTTGGCCTGCATCAGTTTTGTGCGGCTTGTTGTCCAGCCCTGTCCGGCAAGCGAACCTACCGGGTTGTTGGGGTACACAGCCGTACCGGAGTAGTTGGAAATGGGATCTGTAGCGTCCTTGTCAAATACGGGGTAAATATTTGACGGATAGCTCATTACATCGTTAACCAGCTGGTAGACGCTGTAATTGGGGCGGTTGCGGTCTTCAAGGCGGCCGCCAAGGTCCACACTCACGGTAAAGATGTCATTGAGCTTCATGTCAAGGTTTGTGCGCACGCCGTATTTCACGAAGGAGACGTTCTTGGTGCGGTCCGTATTCCTGACGTTCAGGAAGCCCTGCTGGTTGGCGTAGTCAAGGACAACGCTGTACTTTGCGTTCTGGGAGCCGCCGCGGATGGAGAGGCTGCCATCGGCATAACCGGTGACGGGCTTGAAAACTTCGTCGTACCAGTTCACATCTATCCCCTGCCCGGCCTTGTAGGCGTTCATGGCCTCAAAGTCGTAGTAGGGGTCCCATTCACGGCCGTGGTCGTTGCTCCAGGCCTGGTTGTACAGGCGGGCGTAGTCGTAGGAGCCAAGGGGCTTTGCTACGTTGATTGGCATCTGGGCGCCGCCGCGGGTCTTGAATGTGATCATCGGAGCGCCTTCAGAGCCCCTCTTGGTGGTGATTGCAAGCACGCCGTTGGCACCGTTCATGCCGTATTCGGCAAGATCGGCCGCATTCTTGCAAATTACCACGGACTCTATTTCCTCCGGGGAGAGGTAACTGATGAAGTCCTGCTGGACCTCGAAGCCGTCCACGAATATCTTGAGGGTGTTCACGTCGGTCCCCTGCGCGTAGGAGCCTATGCCGCGGATCATCATCCTGGCTGCTCCTGCACCTGGAGTACCGTCGTTACGGATAACGATGAGTCCCGGATACTTGCCCTCAAGGGCGTCCGTAAAGTTGGCAAGGTCCTGCGAATACCCGCTGAAGGATGCAAGGAGGAGTCCTGCCAGAGCTGCTATTATGGAGTGTCTTTTCATTGCTTCACGGATTTATCTGTTAATAACCGGGGTTCTGGGCAATGATGCCTTTGTTCACCTCATCCTGGCGGAAAGGCTCAAGGAACCACTTGGGGTGCCAGTAGCCTGTGTAAGAGTAGGCATCCCAGTAGGAAATGAGGGCTGCCATGGTGTTGGCTCCATCTGTTGTGAGGAAGGAGATCTCCGTCATGGGGCCGCCAAGGATCTTGGTGCCGATATCCGGATGTTTCCAGTGCTTTACGTCATAGTAACGCTGGTTTTCCTCAAAGAACTCCAGGGCCCTTTCACGCACAATGAGCTCACGGAGCTTGGCCTGGTCTGTCTCCGTAACGGACGGGAGGCCGGCCCTGTTGCGGATTATGTTGAGGTACTTCTGGGCGTTGGTTGCATCTCCAAGTTCGTTGTAGCATTCGGCCAGGGACATGTAGTTTTCGGCCAGGCGGAACAACGGGAACTCCAGCCAGCGGCGGGCGCCGGCCTTGTAGTAGAACTTGGTGGGAACGCCAATTGATCGGCCTTCCGTGGCGCGGGCCATGGATGCAGCGATGCCGGCGTCGGAAGTGAGACTTCCCATGTACCAGATGCCCTCGTTCCATTTGGCGTCGCCGTCATTTGAGCGGCCGAATTTGCCGGGGACGCAGATATCCACCCTGAAGCGGGGCTCGATCTTGTCTATGTTGGCGGCGAAGTCGGCGATGGGGCGCGGGGCCGCCTCTCCAACTACGGGCCAGTCTATGTCGTTACCCTCCGTATCCCTGTACAGGCGTACGAAGTTTGTAAGGACACCGCGGAGGGAACGCTCACCGGCGTCCACATAGGCGCTCCAGTTGTAACCCTCCGTCATGTTGTTGTAAACCTGCTGGTCACTTTCCACCTTGAAGGCAAGGAGTGTCTCCGGGCCGTTGAGCTGGGAAACACCACGGCCGTAGTCGTCAATTGCCTGCTCAAAGCTGTTGCGATTACCTTCTCCGGCGGTGAAAATGAGATGTTTACCATTGGCTTTAGCCCAGTTAATCACTGCCAGGTGGGCGTCTATTGCCGTCTGGTAACGGTTGATGTCCTTTCCGCCCAGCCAGATGAGGGAATCGGCGCTGTAGGCCATTCCAAACTCCTTGGCGTAGGACTGGTCCGCGTTGAAAAGCGGGCGGGCGGCGAAGGTAAGGAGGCGGGCCTTCATTGCAAGGACTGCACCCTTGGTGATTCGGCCTTCCCACTTGTCTCCGCAGCCGGGCTCAATGTCCGTCCAGGTGTCGGGGAGGCGGTTTTCGGCCTCCTGGAGCATCTCAAGGGCAAATTCCAGAGTCTTCTGGGCCGATGCACGGGGGAAGTTTATGTCGTCCGTCATCTCGTTGGCCTGACGCACGATGGGAACGCCGCCCCAGCGTTGGAACATTCCAACGTAACGGTAGGCGATAAGTGCATAGGCCTCGCCCTTCATGTACTCCTTCATTTCCGGGGAGATTTCGGGGCAGCTGTCTATGTTTGAGATGATGATCCAGCAGGAGCGGATCACCTCCCAGTTTTCGTTGAAGTTGGCCGGTGCGCCCTGGAACTGCCCGGAGGCGTCCAGAACGGTGGTGGGGCCGTTCACAACCAGGTTATAGCCGGCGTGCCAGCTGTAACCGCGGGTGATTTCTCCGGAGAGGGAGGCAAGTGTGCCGTGGTTGATGGCCCAGCCTTCCGGCAGGCCTTCGCGAAGGCCGCGGTGATAGGCCCTCCAGAGCATTCCTTCCGTATCTTTCCGGTTGGAGAAGACGTCTTCGCGGTAAACGCTTCCGGTTACCTCCGGCATCTCCAGGAACAGGTTGCAGCCGGTTGTGCTCATAAGGGCTGCGGTCATGATTGCTACAATACGTATCTTTTTCATATCCCTGTCCGTTTAGAAGTTAATGTTAACGCCAACGTTGGTGGTGCGGGTGAGAGGGAACACATATGAGATGTTACCTTCGCTGCCGCCAAGGTTATCCTTGGTTTCGGGGTCAATTCCGTAACGGCTCATCTGGTCAAAGAGGGTGAGCACGTTGTTGGCGTTGATGTATAACCTGAGCATGGAGATCTTGGCTTTCCTCAGGAACGGAGAATTAGAGGGGAAAGTATAGCCAAGTTCTATATTCTTGATTCTCAGGTGGTCTGAGGCAAGTGCCCAGAGCTGACTCTTGGGACCGAAATCGTAGTGGTCCTGGCTGGCGTCATACACGGCGCGGGGGTAGGTGATGGGGGTGCCGGCGGCCACCTTTTCGGGAGTCCATCGGCCCTCATACTGCCACAGGAAGGCGTTACCGGCTCTCTTGAAGAACGGGCTTGTGATACGGGCGATGTAGTATGATCCCATTGCCGTACCGGAGAGCACAACCTTAAGGTCAAAGCCCTTGTAGCTTACGCCTATCTTGCCGCCGAAGTTCATCATGGGCCTGTTGGGATAGCCGATGGGGCCCTGGTCCTTTGAGTCAATCACGCCGTCACCGTTGAGGTCTACGTACTTGATATCGCCAAGGGTCACCGCGCCGGCGCTCTGTGCAAAGTACGGGCGGTTGTTCAGCTCTTCAAGTGTGTCATAGAAGCCGTCGGTCTTGTATCCGTAATACTGGCCGATAGAGTGCCCTGTCTGGTTCATCCAGTCGTAGGGGTTGGGGGCTTCGGCCATATATTCTATGGTGTTTTTGGCGTAAGTGACGTTGCCTTCAATGTAGTAGCGCCAGTCTCCGCGTTTTTCATTCCAGCCAAGCACCAGTTCATAACCGCGGTTGGTGACGCGTCCAACGTTGACTGCTGCGGTGTCCCAGGAGGGAACGCCGAAGGTTACGGGGATTACGCCAAGCGTTGTGAGGATGTCACGGCGGTTCTCATAGAAGAAATCGGCATTGAAATAGAGCCTGTCGCTGAAGAACTTGGTCTCAAGGCCGGCGCTTATCTTCTCCGATTTCTCCCAGGTTACCTGGGGGTTACCCAGGGCGCCTTCTGCGGAACCGGTGTAGATTGTGTTGTAAGCGCCCGTGCTGGTTCCAAACTGGTAGTAGTTACTCTGCAGGGAGCCGGAGGAAGTGGTACTTGTGAGGCTTCCCGGGCCCATATTGATCTGGTATGTGCCGGGGAGATAGAGGTAGCGCTTACCACCGATTTGGTCGTTACCCACAAGGCCGTAGCTTGCCCTTATCTTGAAGAAGGTGAGCCAAGGGTTCTCCGGGAACCAGGGCTCGTTGGTGAGGACGTATCCGGCCGATGCCGCAGGGAAGAAACCGAACCGGCGGTCTGCGGCGAAGTTCTCCGTGCCGTTGAGCGCGAAATTCAGCTCCAGCAGATAGCGGGTGTCGTAGTCGTAGGTTATACGGGCCGATGTTCCGATAAGGCCGCTGGGGGTATTGAAACTGTCGGAGGGCATGGTGTACTTGGTGGCACGGCCAAGGAGGAGGCCGCCCACGTTATGCTTCCCGAAGTTGCCCTGATAGTTGAGGACTATATCGGCATAGAAGTCACGCATGCCGCCCCAGGAGCCGGAGGAATAGCCGTCTGCGCCAACCGTGCCCCCGAAGAACTCTAGTTCATTGGGGTTGGTGAGGCTGCGGCGCACGCGGTACTGTGGAATTGCGAATGACTGGACGGCAACCTTGCTGTAGTTCTCCTGATAGCGGACACTGGCCTGCAGGTCAAGGCCCTTTAGGAGCCAGGAGAAGTCGTGGCGGAGGCGCATGGTCACGTCCACGCGCGTATTTGAAGTGGTACCCACGGAACGGCTCAGGAGAGCAGGAAGCCAGCCGCCGGTCATCTCGTTGTCCGTGCGCTTGTGGAGGCCTTCCTGGACGGAATTCTGGGGGTAATCAAAGTCCACAATCAGTTTGTCGTCAAGAATCATGCTCCTGTTGGTGAAGGGGTTACCTTCATAGATGATCTGCATGATTCCGCTGTAGCGGCTGTATAGGGAACCAGTGCCGGGACCCGTTGTGGAACCGAACTGACCGCTTGTGTTCACGCTAAGGGTGGTGTTCTTGAAAAGGTCTACGTCTATGTTGGCCCTCACGTTGTACCTCTGATAGCGGGAGCCGGTCTGGACGCCAAAGTAATTGGCGTTCTGCATGATGGACTGCTGGTCGAAGTAATTGAGGGAGACGTAGTATTTCACCCTTTCTGTGCCGCCGGAAACGTTCACGTTGGCGCTCCACTGCGGGGCTATGCGGCTGTAAAGCTCCGCGTAGGCGTCCGATGTGCCGTAGTAGAGGGCAGGACTGTCCTTAAGCTGCTGTTTCTGTGCTGCAGTAAGCCAGGTCATGGCGTCCACCTCTTCCGGGGTGAAGTCCCTGTTGTTCTGGAATTTCCAGAGGTCCTCATCCGTAAACAGGTAGTTCTGCAGCGGGGTGCTGCCGTAACCTGCAACCTCATTCCGGATGGCCTCGTTCCTGAACAGGGCATATTCATATGAGGAAAGGCCGCGCTGCACGTTGGTTGCTCCCGTGAGGCCGAAGTTTCCGGAGAAACTCACCTTGGGGCGTCCCTGCTGGCCGCGGCGGGTGGTGACTATGATAACGCCGTTAGCTGCCCTGATACCGTAGACAGCTGTTGACGAGGCGTCCTTCAGAACGCTTATACCCAGGATGTCGTTGGGATTCATTCCGTTGAGGATGCTCATGGCCTGCCTTGTGGGCTGCTCGATGCCGTCAATTACAATTAGGGGAGAGGTGTTTCCGGAGTAGGAGGAGATACCGCGGATGGCTATATCGGCCGCATCCTGACCGGGTTCACCGGAGACTGTCACGGCGCTGAGGCCGGGCGTTATACCCACAAGGGCCGATGAGACGTTGGCTACCGGCGCCTGGATAACATCATCTCCCGTGACGGCGGTGATTGCGCCCGTCACGTTCACCTTTTTCTGCGTGGCGAAAGCTGTCACGACGGTTTCTTGAAGCAGAAGCGCTTCCTCTTCCAGCGTGATTCGCACAGGGGCTCCGGCGCGGGCCTGGAAGGTGTAGTCTGCGTATCCGATCCAGGATACTACCAGCGTGGTTCCGGGGGTGGTCTGAATCTCAAAATTGCCGTCAAGGTCTGTGATCACTCCGTTGGTTGTCCCAACCTCCAGGATGCTGGCCCCGATGGCCGGCTCTCCGGTTTTATCTGTGACCGTACCCTTAACCACAATTTTACGCCCTCCGGTGTCATTTCCGCCCTGGGCCAGAAGGGCCTGAGGGACAAGAAATGCCGCGCCTAAAAGGACACAAACTAACAGTTTTTTCATACTGGCTTGATTATTAGTTGGTTCGGTTAATGCAAATTTGGCGAAACCTTTTATCAAACTAGTGACCATTATTTCCAAAAAAAGTCTAACTTTGTCCAAACATTTATATACGCAATGAAAAAGTGTCTGTTTTTATTCATCCTTCTACTGCAAAATTGGAGTTTGTTTGCAGATGGCTTCTATTGCAAGCAGATAGGCATTGAAAACGGACTGTCCCAGTCTTCCGTCACCACCGTCGCTTATGACGACAGAGGGGCCCTATGGATAGGCACCAGGTTCGGGCTCAACGAGTACAGGAACGGGGAACTTCGCACGGTGATCGGCAGGCAGGACAATTACGGGCAGGGAACTTATGTCTATATGCTCCACTGTGACAGCCGCGGAACGCTCTGGACTTCTACTGACAAGGGCCTTTTCAGGTATGATCCGGCGGGGGATCAGTTCATTCAGGAGAGCGAGAGCATGGTTACATGCGCGGTGGATACGCCGGACGGCGTGTGGTTCGGGGCGCACTTCGGCCTTAAATACTATTCTTATGATACCGGCGCCCTTTCCGGAGATGACGGTGACGTTTACACTGATTACCTTTCTCTGTTCTGCTATAACGGGGCTCTCTATTCCCTTGACAGGAGGGAGGGCCTTTCCGTCCATACGCCTCAGGGGACTAGGAAAATAGAAATCCCTCACCTTGCCGGAAACCTTGTGATGGCATCGGCCATAGATGGAGATACGCTGTACCTTTCCGTCCTCAATTACGGGCTTGTGGGATTCTCCTTAACGGAGATGAATGAGGTCTATACTCTCCAGAGAGGGGAAGGCGGCCTTTCCTCAGAGCCGCTTCTTGCCCTTATGGTGTTTGACGGTGCCCTGTGGATGGGTTTTGACGGAGACAGCGTATGGATTATGGACCTTCAGACTCACAGGATAGTTCCTCTTGACAGGCAACTGGCGCAGTCCGGGGCCAGGATTCCCCTTTCCGTGACCACCCTGTACCCTGACCGCCACGGAAATATCTGGGTGGGCAGCGTCCGTTCCGGTCTGGTTGGCCTGAAACTCTCCCCAATAAAGGTGTTGTCGCTTACGGGTAAGGATCCGGAGGCGGAAAACGTCATCATTTCCCTCCTTGCATCTGAGGACGGCAATGTCTATCTTGGAACGGATGGAAGCGGCATATGGCGTTACAATCAGTCGGAGGGGCTCACCTGCCTTGCCGGAAAGGACGGTCTCAAGGTAACCGCTTTGGCCGATTTCGATTCCCGAAGCCTCTGTCTAGGCACTTACAACAGGGGATATTTCCTGATGGACAGGCAGTCGTTCCGGCTTACACCTTTTATAATTAAGGACAGGGAGACCAATGCGGAGGAATGCTATAACAGCAACTCTCCGTCCATCTATACGCTCCCTGACGGCCGGATGCTGTTTCTGGCAGTCAATACTTATCTGTACGATCCCCGCACAAGGCGTTTCCACCAGTTCAAGGATACAACTGAGGGAGAAGGCCTGGAACTTCTTGTGATAGGGGTTTCAGGAAGCGGAACCATATATGCGTATTCTTCTCCCGGCATTTTCACCATAGACCTTGAGTCAATGGAACTTAACCTGATTCACAGGGTTGACGCCGGAACCGGGAGCATCAACACGGCCGTCTATCACGGAGGGATGGTGTGGTTCGGCACCAATTACGGGCTTTATTCTTTCGACCCCCGAAGTTCTCAGGTACAGAAGGTTAACACCGGCCTTTTCTCACGCGTGAGCCGCCTTGAGAGCAACGGCGCGGACAACCTCTGGATATCGGCCGACAATACCCTTTTCCTCAGCCGCAACGGCGTCATAGAAGTGACGGGGGAAAACCGCGGCGTCCCGGCCAACGAGATTGTTTCCGGAACCTGCGCGCAGGATGGGGCAATATACCTCGGGGGTAACGCCGGCCTTGTGGAGATAGGGTCGGACTGTTATTTCGGAGACCCTGAAGAGCGAAGGATTGAACTAAAGGACCAGTCCCTTTCTTCAATCAGCCTTCCGTATAACTATCAGTCCCTGTCCCTTTCCGTAAACCTTGACGGAGCAGACCCTTTTGAACGCGTGCTGTACCGGTATCAGTTGAATGGTTCGTCGGAGGTGAGCACGGATTCTTTCGACCAGTCCATATCTCTTCCGGCCCTGAAACCGGGGCACTACAGGCTGCAGGTGTCGTATCTTAAGTCGGACGGCACGTGGAGCAGGTCCCAGACTGTTTCAAGGATTCATATCAGAAGGCCGTGGTATATTTCCGTGCCGATGCTCCTTCTCTATGCGGTGCTGTTTGTTGCGGCCGCCCAGTTTGGAATAGACAGGCTCAGCCGGAGGCGTGTCCGCGCGATTGAGCGGGAACTGAAGGCCAGGGACAGCGTTTTCACCGCAAAAGTGGAGGAGTTCATAGAGCAGCATATCACGGAGCCCGGACTCAGCGTGTCGGACCTTGCGGGACATATGGCCATGAGCCGCGCTACATTATATTATAAGATGAATGCATCGTTCGGGAAGGGAGTTGCAGAAGTCATTGAGGAAAAGCGTATGGCCATGGCGGAGGATCTTCTTTCCTCCACATCTTTCTCAATATTAGATATTTCTGAGAAAGTGGGGTACTCTTCACCGCGCTATTTCGCCACCCGTTTCAAACTCCTCCATGACGGCCAGACGCCTCTCAAATACCGTAAAGCGCACCAATAATCCGTAAAAAGGGCTAACTTTGCACATATGTTACACGTGATAGCTCTGGCGGTTCTGCCCGCCATCATTCTGATTTATTATACATACCAGCAGGACAAACTCCAGAGGGAGCCTGTGGGGAACATTGTGAAGGCGTTTTTCTATGGCTGGGGTTCTGTTTTTGCGTCCCTTCTCATCTCCATGCCTCTGTTAAGGATGGGAGCGTTTCCGCAGGAGATCACGTCTTTCTGGGGAGCGGTACGCACAGCTTTCCTTGGAGCTGCAATCCCGGAGGAAACGGCAAAACTCTTCTGCCTGTGGCTGTTTCTCAGAAAATGCCGTGACTTTGACGAGCGTATGGACGGCATTGTCTATGCCGTTTGCGTGGGTATGGGCTTTGCGGCCTTTGAGAATATCGAGTATCTCTTTGCGTCGGGCTCCGACTGGATCACAACGGGTATAGGCAGGTCCCTTACGGCTATTCCCGGCCACTTTGGTTTTGCCGTGATCATGGGTTACTACTATTCACTCAACTGGTTCGACAGGTACCGCGCTCCGGGTGCCGGCATCAAGATGTGGCTGTATCCCGTTCTGGCTCACGGCATCTATGACACCATTGCAATGCAGTCTGCTGTAACGCCTGAAATGAGCGGAATAATTTCCATCGTAATTCTTCTCTTCTGCTTCTGGGGAATGAAACTTGCCCGCCGCAAGATGTCCTCCCACCTTCTGGCCGATTCCTATTCGGCCACGGGCATCGATGACCAGTAATTTTTGCAAATTCAGGATTTTGCAATAACTTTGCAGTCCAACTCCAGGGCCCGAGTGGCGGAATGGTAGACGCGCTGGACTCAAAATCCTGTGGTAGTAATACCGTGTGGGTTCGATTCCCACCTCGGGCACAAAAAAGAGACCGGTCCGGTCTCTTTTTTTTGTATAGGCGTCGCAGGTCAGGGAGCAAAGTGTCGCAGGTCTGGGCACAAAAAGCACTTAGTCTTTGACCGGACGGATGGGAAGTCCGTTCTCACGGTAAAGACCGTAACAGTCGGTATGTCCAAATCGCATGGCATCACCCTGTTTACGCTCATGCCATTCAATAGCATTTTCGCTACCTGAAGGCGTACCGGCAGCAAGCGCCATAGAAGCCGTCCAGCACCAGGGATAGCCTGTTTCCTGAAGATTATCCCCCACATAGTATCCTGTTTTCGGGAAATCTATGGTATTGCCATTTGGGCCGGTGACGGTCACAAGGCCCTGCTTGTTATAACTGAATGTGCATTTTGTGAATAGTTCCATGGCTTCTTCACGGGTGGGCATACGCCATCCATTGCCAAGGGTGGTCATTGCAGCATCATCTTCCGGCTGCAGGACAATCAGTTTGTCGGCAGTGCCTGAACTGGCGTGACTGTCATCCGTTGAGTACTTCTTAACCTTGTAGCCATCCTTGAACTTGTACGAGTCGCCGTTGTAAACCTTTTTGGTCTCAGTCTCACCCCAGGCGTAATAATTACCTGGATCAGAAGCGTCCTTTGCGCCCAGGTTGGTCTTTGCCCACTTGACGCTCAGGCCCAGATCAACGGCGTCGGATGCTGCTACGGAAGTCTTTGTCTCTGAAGCCTTGACGCCAGTTTTCTTGTTGGAATTGCCGCCACATGAGACCATCGCAATAGCGGCAACGCACATGAGGAGGAGTGCAATCTTTTTCATGATATTTTTTTATTATTCGGGTTTATCCCATTCAAATGCCTTTACAGAAGTATCCCAGCTCTTGATTTCGAATGTGGCGTTCTTGGACTCCTTATCCTTGTCCAGATAGTTGACGAACTTGTACACTATCTTTGTAGCATCATCAACCCAATAATCGGCCTTGACTACAAAATCATAATCGTAGCGGGTACATTCAACGCCCAGGATTGTTTCTTTGTCGGATGTCGCCTCACCGTATTTTTTGCAGTTGCCAGCCGGGACACCGGCATCAAACAGGACATGACATTCGGAGTTCTTGGCAAATCCGGCGAAGTTCAGGTAACTCTCATCACCGCTGGTAAGAAGATTGGTCCACTTAACCGTGCTGTCTTCCTGCAAGGCCCCGCCAAAGGCTTTCAATGTTTTGCCGTCTTTGGCAAATTGGCAATAGAGATATAATACATAACGATAGCCCCTGTTCTCGTAGAACCATTCATTCCCCAATTTAATGAGGGTAATGTCTTCTTCCGCAGTGTTATACGAAGGCTGATTCTTCATTACAATCTTCACATTGAGGGGGAATGTTGCCTCCAGGACCTTGGAATCCATCGTCTGGTCGGTCTGGTCGGTCTGTTCGTTACCGTTGCCATTTCCATTTTCATTCCCGTTCACTTTGTCATCGGGAACTAATGTTTTAACGCAGGCTGCGAGCATTGAAGCACCAGCCAGGAGCATGATTGCCGTAAAAAACTTCTTCATTTCCTTAGTGTTTTGTTTAAATATGCTATAAGAGTTTTTGCGCCACCGCTTTCATCAACATTTCCCCGGTGGTGGCCGCATTGAATTTTGACTTGAGTCGCTGCCGGTACCATTTGATAGTTAGTTTCCGCCTACAAAGTACGTAAATCACAAGCATATGAGACTTATACAAAAGTATAAAAATGAGCCGTGTCTGTGGTTTTTTTACCCTTGGAACTCTAAAAATGTGTCGCTTTTACTAACTTTGCCCTACCATGAAGCGTCTTTTAATCATACTTTGTTTGATACAGATCTACGCCACTCCGGCAAATGCGCAGTACAACGACCACAGGGATAGGAAACTAGATTCCCTGGAGAATGTGGTGACCGGATGGACACCAGAGCGCCTTGCAAATGCCCCTTTTGAAACCAGGGCCGATGTATGCATTGCTTTTTCGCAATTGATGTATGGATATGAGCGCATCAACCCGGACCGTTCCATGTATTCTGCCAGAAGAGCCTACGACCTGGGCAATGAACTTAAATCCCTCTACCAGCCCTATCTTGCCTCCAAGTTCATCGGCCAGCTTTTCTATAATAAGGAACAGTATGACAGCACCATCTTCTACTATCGCGTAGCTTTGGGTTATCTGGACCGGATGGCAGCAGGAGAGGCAGGTCCGGATACTCCGGATGGCTATCCTCAGGAAAAGATTGACGATGCCGCTTCCAGCCTCTATGGTAACATCGGCAACCTTTACTATGAAATCGACTCCCTGCCGCAGGCCATGTCTTACTACGCCAAAGCAGGCGAAATCTTCAAGAAATACGACTGGAAAATCAGCAGTTCCATCCTGGAACACAATATGGGCGATATCTGGGCCCACGAGGGGAATGACGCCAAGGCTGTCGAGTGCTATAACACAGCCATCAGCTATGCACAGGAGGCCGATGATTCCTTATGGATGGCATCACCTAAGTTGGGACTCGGTGCTCTCTTTATGCGACAGGGCAAAGTCACAAAGGCTTTAAAGTATCTTCATGAGGCCGATGAATACTACTCTAAGCATCAAGATCAGGAGTACTACGACCGAATCGCTACGTTGGACATTATGGGGCAGGCCTACCAGACACAGAAACGGCAGCGATCCATGTTGGCAACAGCTTTTGCCGTTCTGGCCCTGGTCCTGCTGTCACTCCTGATCATAACCCGTCGGGCGCTGCGCCTGAAAAGAGAGAACGTCGCGGCAGACGAAGCCATCGGAGAGGCCCTGACCCAGCTGGAAATGACAGACTCGCTGTTCCGGCTAAAGATGGACCAGAATGTGCAGCTGAGCAGAGGAGAACAGGAAATCCTTCCCATGATTGCCGAAGGACTCACCAGCAAGGACATCGCAAAACGCCTTTTTGTCACGGAACAGACAATCAAATGGCGCCGCCAGCGTCTTCTCGCAAAGTTCGACGCCAGAAACACGGCAGAAATGCTTTCAAAAGCACGCGAGATAGGATTGCTATAACCTTTTTAGTTGTCCGATTTTTTCGGACACTTCACTTCCTTCCGCTATAAGTTTCCGCTTTAGGTATTAGTGCGGGAGATGTGACATTTTTTGGCACATCTCCTGCAAAAAACGCCCATTTTTGCGGGTAGTGTGACTTTATTGGGCTCATCACCCGCACTTTCACCTCGGGGACAAAAAAGGCCTCGCTACTTGCGAAGCCTTTTCTTTTTTAGTTGTCCGTTTTCATCGGATAACTGTTGAATCAAACGGAATAGCGGACCGGGTCTAAAACCGCTTTTGCCGTGAATCCAAACAATTTCAATCAATCGCATCTTGGAGGGATTGGTGGCTAAAGCATTAAGAAACATATAGGCTTGCATGTGATCCAAGATGTGGTCAGAATCAGTGTTAACAATGAGGGTTCGAAAAAAATAAGTAACTTTGCGTTCGCAAAGATTAATGTCCATTTTTGATGCCATATTCTCCCGGCGAGGCAAGCTGAACGTGACTCCCCAGAAAACGGAGCCAACCATCGTTATGCCGGATGCGCCCACACAAGAGTATGCGTCACTCCTGCACTTCACACAGAGTTTTAATTCACTCTTGCAGGCCGATAAATACTTGGCCCGTAGCGACTATCGACAGATGATTGATGATTATGCAGAGATCAACACCTTCTTTGCAAATCTCAAGACAGCTAAGACGCTTGGGTATTACTGCTCGGCTAACGGCATTCAGGAAGACGCCATCGAATCCTTCCTCCACAACTATTCTGATCTTGCCAATTTGAAAGAAGGCTCCATCGGCATCCAACAGCACAATCATTCCTTCCTACAGAGGCACCTGGAAACCGATAAGCACTATCTGGACACGGTCTTATCCAAAGTCGATCCTGCCATCTCCCTGGATGAAGAGCAGCGCAAGGTGGTTCTCACAGACGAAGATTATATGCTGGTAGTGGCTGGCGCAGGAGCAGGAAAGACCACCACGGTGGCCGCCAAAGTGAAGTACCTGGTCGAGAAAAAGGGCGTCAAACCAGAGCAGATTCTTGTTATCTCCTTCACAAATAAAGCCGTTGGAGAACTTCAAGACAAAATTAACAAGGCGCTGAAAATCAATTGCCCAGTCACTACATTCCATAAGACCGGTTACGCGATCCTCCGAAAGCAGGATGCAGATAAGAAGAATGTGGTGGACAGCGGCTATATGTTTGATGTCATCAATAACTATCTGAAGAACGATGTCCTCCGGGAGTCGGATATGGTAAATAAACTGATTCTGTTCTTCGGCAGTTATTTCGATGCGCCATACGAGGGCGATGACCTTAACGCCTTTTTCAACTACATTTCGAAGGCCGATTTCACCACGATGCGTTCCAATATGAACGAGTACGTGGAGACCATCACCAACAAGCGTACAGGCAAATCCATCACAATCAACTACGAATCCCTCCGCTCTTCGCAGGAGGTGATGATTGCCAACTTCCTGTACCTACACAAGATTGACTATGAATATGAGCGGCCCTACCCTTACGGATTCCGCCACTCACACAAGCCATACACCCCTGACTTTGTCATCATACAAGGAGATCGTACCATATACATCGAGCATTTCGGTATCACCGAAGACGGAAAGAACAATCGTTACTCCAAAGCTGAACAGAATCGATACAAGAAGGAAGTCAACGATAAGATTCTCTTCCATCGTGAACACGGCACCGAGTTGATATATACCTTCTCTGCCTACAATGATGGGCGCCCGTTCCTTGAGCATCTGGAGGAACAGTTGAAGGAGAAAGGCATTGTTCTGGACCGCCGCTCCGATATGGAGGTCTATCAGAAGATTGTTTCTACGGAGGAGAACAAATACATCTTCAAACTCACGCGCCTCATTTGCGCCTTCATCCAGAACTTCAAGACCAACGGTTATGATACCGACAAATTCCGTGAGATGCAGCGGATGACCGATAATGTCCGCACAAAACTCTTCCTGGATGTTTGTCACCAGAGTTATCTGGAGTACTCCAAGAAGTTGAAGGAACGTGGTGCCGTGGACTTCGAGGACATGATAAATGACTCCGCCAAGATACTGCAGGAGCAGGAGGAAATCGGCGAGAAACTCAATTTTAAGTACGTTATCATCGATGAATATCAAGACATATCCCGACAGCGTTTCGATCTTGCACGGGCGCTTTCTAACGTCTGTGACGCCAAGATTATCGCTGTAGGAGACGACTGGCAGTCCATCTATGCTTACGCTGGCTCGGACATCACACTCTTCACCCACTTCTCCGACATTATGGGCTATGGAGAAGAATTGAAAATTTCCAAGACCTACCGTAATTCCCAGGAGGTAATCGACATCGCCGGCAGTTTCATCCAGAAGAATTCTTCGCAAATTCAGAAGTCCCTCGTCAGCCCGAAGCATATTCAGCGGCCGATAATCATTGAGGCATACTCGGAGGAAGCCGACAAGGTGCTGACGGAAGGCAAAGGTGGCAAGTTCTACCTGCGTGCCCAGGCTGTCGAGCGCTGCATCGGACAGATTCTCGAATCCAATAAGAATGAAGGAAAACCGGAAAACTCGTCCATCCTGCTCATTGGTCGATACAACTTCGACGGATTCCACCTTGCCAAGACCGGCCTCTTCTTCCTCAATGACAAGACTGGCGAGGTCAAGTCCAAGGCTTACCCGAAGGCGAAGATTACCTTCCTGACCGCGCACCGTGCGAAGGGTCTCGGCTACGACAACGTCATCATCATTAATGCTGCTAATGCCGTCTACGGCTTCCCGTCCAAGATAGAAGATGATCCGGTGATGAAACTGGTCATCAAGGAAGACCGCACAATTGAATACGCAGAGGAACGTCGTCTTTTCTATGTGGCGATGACCCGTACAAAGAATCGTGTTTATATTGTGGTACCCCAGCAGCGCCCGTCCCGATTCGTGGCAGAACTGATTCAGGACTATTCGGCAGTCCACGTTAACGGTGACCTGGACATCTCCAAGACTGACTCGCCGGACATCTCAATGATTAAACGCTGCCCGATATGTGGCTACCCACTACGCGTCCGTCAGAAGAAAGACTTCGGCCTGCGTCTCTGGCTCTGCACAAATGAGCCGGAAATCTGTGACTTTATGACCAACGACCTCTCCGGCGGCATACTACCCATCCTCAAATGTGACTGCTGCAAGGATGGCTATCTGATTGTCCGGAAGAAAGATTACCAGCCGTTCCTTGGCTGTACGAACTATAAAGATGACAAGAGCGGCTGCAACCGTAGAATCAACCTTACATACTATGAGAATATGCTAAAGCGAGGCGAAATCGAGCTATAGCTTGAAAAGATTCTCAAGGATAAAGTGCTGCGCGTTGGCATCGTAGGAGATAGCAAGGTATTGTCCATGAGTGCCATCTCTCCATGTGGATGTTATTCCAATGGATGTCCCGAGTTCTGTCGGAGCCTTATATTTGTGACCATCGCTTCCTTCTCGCTCTTCAAGATACCCTACCGAAACTAACCATTGTGTTACCTTTGCTGCTACCAACGGCTTCATGTTTTCAGGAATAACCCGATTGATTTCCTTGACGAACATTGCAATTCCTGTCTTATCGGTAATAGATACGTTCGCAGCGATTTCCGGAGTGAGTTGGAATTCCCTCTCATATTGCTTTTGAGGTATAGACTTCTTATTCGCCACGTCTTCAAGCAGATTGGAAACGAAAAACAAGCAGCGAGAAATGTGAACGTTATTCACGATGTCGCTATCAGGAACGATACTGCCGTCAATAGGATTGATTCCGTTAGCAAGTTTGTTTATCCAGTCAATTGCGACCTTAATTTTGTTAAGTTCATCCACAGTAACCATATAATTATTATTAACTTATTGTTCATCTATTTCTTTTGTTGTTTCCGGTGAATCCAATGACTTCGCATTCTCCGATGAAATGACACTTCTGCCCAGTTGGTCCTCTAAAGCCTCGCGGGCCACTTTAGCAATACCGCCTCCTCTGCGTGCGATACTGATGCTATGGGCAATTGTCTCCGGATCTTCATTCTGCGAAATCTCTCTGGTTGCCACCTCGGCCAGTGTAGTAAGTGCACTTTCCGTATCCGTCATATTGTCCCGGAGGTTCTCTTTTTTCAGGCCCTTGAGATGCTTATACTCTTTTGCCGTCATGCCGGACCAGACCTCATAAATAGCATTGGTAAGGATTGCATATTGCTTTTCTTTCACGCCCACACGTTTCCACTCGTCTGTAAGTTTCTTTCTCTCCTTCTTGCCCTGCAATCGTTGATTGATCCACTCATCTGAATACCCTTTGCGGCGATACATATCAATGGCCCGATCGATTGATATCTCCGGATCGATCATTTCGTCAATCCTTTCGCTGGCAACTCTGGCAATCCATAATTTAATTGGCTCAACTTTTGGTGATGGTATCGATTGAACAAGGCGGAAAAGTTGTTCTTGGTCGGCGACATCCGTGTCACGCATTTTGCCATCCGGGGCCTTCATTTTCAAGTGTCCGATTTTTTCGGACACTTCACTTCCTTCCGCTATAAGTTTCCGCTTTAGGTCAGACCAATACTTTCTGGGACGATCTGTCTCCACAAGTGCAGCAATGATATCGATAACGGAGAAATACCACTTCTCCTCTGCATCGTTCCAAGCAGTTCTTATTTGCTTCTCTCCAAATAGTTGTATTTGTTCCAAGTTCGACATAACCATTTTTGTTAGTTCTACAAATCTACAAACAACTATTATCAGTTGCAAGAGAAAAGACTTTGGTTTCGGCAAAACGACATGCACCGCCCTAAATTTTAGTCGGCTTTCGGCCCCCGAATCTCACGCATCGGCCACCTCGGGCACAAAAAAGAGACCGGCCGGTCTCTTTTTTCGTATAGGCGTCGCAGGTCAGGGAGCAAAGTGTCACAGGTCTGCATTTTTGCTGTCACCTGCGACGCAAATCGGCGTTAGAGGGAAAAAAGTGTCGCAAGTCCGGCGTTTTTTGCAGACCTGCGACATTTCGTCACCCTACCTGCGACGTTTCAGCACCCTACCTGCGACGCAGAAAGCATAGATAATCCTAATCGCTGAGCCAATCGGCCTAAAATAAGCCGTTAGTTCTTCTCATCTTAGCCTCCTGCAGGTTTATCAAGCCACAGATTCCTTAGATATTAATTATCAATTATTCCGTTTCGGAGAGAAATTGGACATATAATTGCAAATAGTATTGCAATATGAGAAGAAATGTTATCTTTGCATAAAACAATTGATACTAACACATTATGGCAACACTAAATTTATCTTACGAAGACCTTGCGTCCGTGATCTGCCTGGCAGTTCACCTTGCAAACGCCGACGGAAACGTCTCCGACGACGAAATGGAGGCTATTGTGAAAGCAATCACAGACCAGTATAACTTTGAGGGCAGGCAGGATCTCCTGAAGCAGTATATCAACGACGGGATGGCAATGGCCCCCCAGGTTGCCCTTCAGCACATAGCCGCTTTCGGCCCAGTGGAAAAGCAGTGGACTTCCAATTTCTTTGTGAAGACCATCGTGGCCGATGGAAATCTTGAAGAGAACGAGAAAAGCCTCTACTGGGATATCCAGGAAAAGTGTGGTCTTCCGGACCACAACCTTGAGGGCGGCTCATCCTCTTCAAATTCCGCACAGAAGGAAAGCGACATTAAGCTTGACCAGCAAACCTGCGTGACAATCAGTTACAAGCGCGTCAATGAAACAATCTGCGACGGCTACGTTGGTTTTGTCCAGTACGACAGACAGGCTAAAGTGAGGGATAAGGTCTTTGAGTGGTTCCAGGATGCCGAAACCCTCCGCTTCCACAGGACATCAAAGAATCTTGACTACCTAAACTCCAAACTTGGCCTCAGCGGCGGATGGAGTCTCATTATGATCTACGCAAATAAAGATTACTGGTCAGATCCCAAGCTCAACCGCGCCGGCACCCTGATTGTGGGCGAGGAAGTTTACGGTCCCGTGTTCTTTGTCCTTGAAAACGATGACAAGACCCTGATGGGCTTTAATTACAAGAGCTTCATAGAGAAACTGCTTGGAGAACTCTACGCCCTTGACAACGGCATTCTGGTCACCGGAGAAGAAGAGCCCGCGCTTACCCGCCGCTACCTTGTAACGGCGCTTACCGCACTTGGCGCCCTTTCCGGCACTAAATGCTAAAGTTCCTGGACGCAAAGGGCAGGGCCCAGCGGAGGCTGAGGTGCCAGTATTCCCAGTTGTGCACACCGTCACGCACGCGTAGCTGTGCCGGAACGCCGGCATCACGCATGGTGCGGTAGAAGTCCAGGCTAAGGTACAGGATAAAGTCGTCGTCTCCGCAGTCCACGAACCATTTTACTGTTTTAAGCTGCTCCAGGGTTTCTGGAGAGGCTTTTTTTACGTATTTGATGGCCGAATTGTCCGCCACGGAGTTGGACGTTGCGGGGAATTTGCTGCCTTCCGGGATATCGGCCCAAACTTCCCTTTTCTCATTGTCCAGCCAGCCGCTCATAGCATAGCAGCTGGAGAACATATCCGTGTGATGCTGGGCATACACCACGGAACCGCCGCCGCCCATGGAAAGGCCCATAATAGCCCTCTGGCCCTTGCTGCCGCCGCAGTTGAACTTAGCCTCCACGGCAGGGAGGAGCTCCTTGAAGAAGAAATCCTCATAGGACCATCCGGGAACGTTGAAATAGCCGTTCTGGTAGGCGTGGATGTTGGCATTTCCGGCGTTTGGCATAAGAATCACAAACGGGACGCACTCTCCGGAAGTGATGAGCTCATTTGCCACCCAGTCCACGCGGCCGCGGTCCTGCCAGGCGGTGTAGTCGTCGGAGAGGCCATGAAGGAGCACAATCAGGGGATAGTGATTGGCGGGGTTATACCCAGCAGGGAGGTACACGTTGTAATTCTGGTCTGTGTCCAGAATGTTGCTGTGGAGGGTATGAGTCTCTATTTTCTGGCCGAAAGCCGTAAGCGCCACGCTAACGGCGGCAAGGATGGTTAATAGTTTTTTCATACCGCTAAGTTAATCATTTTTCGTGTATCTTTGCATTATGTTATTAAGTCTTCTGTACGTACTTATTTCCGGAATAGCCCTGCCTGTTGGCGGAATCCAGATGCAATACCTCTGGCGCAACCAACTTGGGGACGTGTATTCGCTGGGCCTTGGGTCTGCGGCCTGCCTTGGCGCCGCCGCGGCAACAATGTCTGGCTGGTGCTCGCTCACCGTGGGAAGTTTTATCTGCACGCTCATCTGCACACTGGTGTGCTACTTTGTTACACTTAAGGTGAACACCCAGCAGCTAATCACATTTGGTATTCTCTTTGGTACTTTCATCGGCTCCCTTGGAACCATTGTGGTCACAAATGCACCCACGGGAGACCTCCTGAAGCAGTATTACCTCTGGGGTGCCGCCAATTTCCGCCTGGAGGGAGTCACCACCGGAGACATAATTTTCTCACTGGCTCTGTTTGCCATAGGCCTTGGCGTAGCCCTGTGGCAGGCCGGCAGGCTTACCCGTCATTTCAAGGAAGAAATAGAGATTCCAAACCGTGACAAGGCCTGGCTCCTTCTTGCCATAATGTGCCTTGTGACAAGCGCCGTGAGTATCTGCGGCCCCATCGGCTTCATTTCCCTTGGCGTTCCAAACCTTAGCCGCCTCATCTGCAAGAGTACGGATATCCGCAGGCACTACATCATCAGCAGCGCTATGGGTATCGGCCTTCTTCTGATTACATATCTGGTGGTGCAGTACGTCAATTTTGGAATCTACCTCCCCATCAGCGCCACTATGGCAATCCTTGCCCTGCCCCTGATGGCCATGATTTTTGTGAAAGGGAAAGAATAAAGTGTTATCTTTGTATTCCTATGCCTAATGATATCATAAATGAGTTCACCAAGGCCGAATACAAGGAAGGCTTTGTGACAGACGTGGAGCAGGAGTTCATCCCAAAGGGGTTGAACGAGGATATCGTGCGTATGATATCGGCCCGGAAGGAGGAGCCTGAGTGGCTCCTTGAATTCCGCCTTGATGCCCTTCATAAGTGGGAAAAGATGCCCCAGCCGGACTGGGCACATCTTGATATGCCGGGAATCAACTACCAGGACATCATCTACTTTGCCGCTCCCAAAAAGGACAAGGACCGCCCCAAGGAGATAGACCCCAAGCTTGCCGAAACCTTTGACAAACTTGGCATTCCCCTCAAGGAGCGCGATGTCCTTGCTGGCGTTGTGGCCGTGGACGCGGTGTTCGATTCCGTCTCCGTCACCACTACTTTCCGGAAAACCCTGGCGGAAAAAGGCATCATATTCTGCAGCTTCTCAGAGGCCGTGAAGGATCACCCGGACCTTGTCCGTAAGTACCTTGCAAGCGTTGTACCAGCCTCAGACAACTACTTTGCGGCACTTAACAGCGCGGTTTTCTCCGACGGCTCCTTCTGCTACATCCCCAAGGGCGTCCGCTGCCCCATGGAGCTCTCCAGCTATTTCCGCATAAACGCGCGCGGCACCGGCCAGTTTGAGCGCACGCTCATTGTGGCCGATGAAGACTCCTACGTCTCCTACATGGAAGGCTGCACCGCCCCAATGAGAGACGAGCAGCAGCTTCACGCCGCCGTGGTGGAGATAATAGTTGAGAAAGGGGCCGATGTAAAGTACTCCACGGTCCAGAACTGGTACCCCGGAGACGCAGACGGCAAGGGCGGCATCCTCAATCTTGTCACCAAGCGCGGAATCTGCAAGGGTGAAGGCTCCCACCTTTCCTGGACGCAGGTTGAAACCGGCAGCGCCATCACCTGGAAATACCCTTCCACCATACTGAAAGGGGATTTTTCATCATCTGAATTCTACTCCGTGGCCGTCACCAACAATCATCAGCAGGCCGATACCGGCACCAAGATGATCCACCTTGGCCGAGGCACAAAGAGCCGCATCGTGAGCAAGGGAATATCGGCCGGAGTAAGCCAGAACAGTTACCGCGGCCTTGTGAGGATGGGTGCAGGCGCTCAGAACGCCCGCAACTACTCCCAGTGCGACAGCCTCCTGATTGGTTCCAAATGCGGCGCGCACACGTTCCCGGATATCCGCAGCGCCAATCCATCGGCCACGGTGGAGCACGAGGCCACAACCTCAAAGATTTCAGAAGACCAGCTCTTCTACTGCAACCAGAGGGGCCTTGACCCCGAAGAAGCCGTGGGCCTCATTGTGAACGGCTATGCCCGTGAGGTCCTTTCCCGTCTCCCCATGGAGTTTGCCGTCGAGGCCCAGAAACTCCTCCAGGTATCACTTGAAGGCTCCGTTGGATAATGTTTGATACCGTCATATTCTCACTTGCCGGCAGGCCGGTCCTGCTGATAGACCTAGTATCAAGCATACTTGGCCTTACCTGTGTTGTGCTGGCCGGCCGCAATTCCAAGTACAATTTCTGGGTGGGCTACCTTTACACGGCGGCGCTCTTCTTCCTTTTCTGGAACAGGAATCTCTACGCCAGCCTTCTTCTGCAGCCCATTTCCCTTGCAATAAACATCCTTGGCCACTGGCGCTGGACTCATCCAAAGAAGGAAGAGGCTACGGCAAAGGGAGAGCTCAGGGTGAGTATGCTCAGCTGGCCATGGCGCATAATGAGCGTAAGCGCGGTGCTTCTTGTGGCGGGGCTCTGGGGCTGGATCCTTGACAGCCTTTTTCCCTCGGATCCTCATCCCTACCTTGACTGCACGGTAACGGTGCTCATCCTTATGGCGCAGTTACTGTCGGCCCTAAAGAAATGGGACTGCTGGATTGCCTGGCTGCTTGTCAATATAAGTCAGCTCATCCTTCACATCAGCGTTGGCAACGTGTTCATGCCCATTGTGAGCGGCCTGTACCTTGTAAACGGCATCTGGTCACTGATAACATGGAGGAAACTCTATGCCCGTAATCGCTAAAGGGTTGATTATATGGCGTTTACGCATTTTACTCCAGTCAAAATAGATAGGAGTAAAAGTTATAAAAGACTGATAATAAAGAAGTTAACAAAAACGCAATGCTTGAGATAAAGAACCTTCACGCCTCCGTAGAGGACAAGGAAATCCTGAAAGGGGTGGACCTCACAATAGGCCCCGGTGAAATCCACGCCGTTATGGGCCCCAATGGTGCCGGTAAAAGCACCCTGGCGGCCGTCCTTACCGGCCGTCCCGGCTACACGGTCACTGGGGGAAGTGTCACTTTCTGCGGGAAGGACCTCCTTGCAATGGCCCCCGAAGAACGCGCCTGGGCAGGCCTTTTCCTCAGTTTCCAGTACCCCATAGAAATTCCCGGCGTCACTATCACCGCTTTCATGAAGGCGGCGGTAAACGCCAAACGCCGCGCTAACGGTCTGGAAGAGCTCAAGGCCGGGGAATTCCTAAAGCTCCAGAAAGAGAAGATGGCCTTCCTCAAGATGAAGCCGGAATTTGCAAAGCGTGAGGTTAACGTAGGCTTCTCCGGAGGAGAGAAAAAGCGCAATGAGATATTCCAGATGGCTATGCTGGACCCCTCCCTCAGCATCCTTGACGAGACCGATTCCGGCCTTGACGTAGATGCGCTCAAGATTGTGGCCGATGGCGTGAACGCTCTCCGAAGCCCCCAGAAATCCGCCATCATAGTGACTCACTACCATAAGCTCCTGGAGTATGTCCAGCCGGATTTTGTACATGTCCTCAAGGATGGCCGCATAGTGAAAACAGGCGGAAGGGAACTCATAGATGCAATTGAGTCTGAAGGATTTGATCAGTTCTAGCATGGGACACGGAAAGTACATAGCGCCGCCTGAGGGGCGGTACCAGGTTCCGGCCGGAGAAAAGCTGGAACTGGAGTACGTGGTGCTTCCCGGGGAATCCAGGGACATTGACGTGAGCGTGGATCTCATGGGCCCCGGCGCGGAGCTTTCCCTCAAGGCCCTCTACCTTTGCAAGGCCGATGAAAAGGTGAATTTCCGCATCCTGGTGCATCACAGGGCCCCCGGCTGCCGCAGCACCCAGCTTGTGAACGGCATCGCGGGAGGCACTTCAAACGTCACCTTCCACGGCACCATAGTGGTGGCCCCGGACGCCCAGAAGACGGAAGCCTTCCAGGAAAACCACAACATCCTTTTCTCTGAATCCGCCAAGGTGGAAACACGTCCCCAGCTTGAAATTTATGCCGATGACGTGAAGTGTTCACACGGTGCAACTGTGGGCCGCCTCAATGAGGACGAACTCTTCTATATGCGCTCCCGCGGCATTCCCCGTAAGGAAGCAGAGTCTCTCCAGATGATTTCCTTCCTCACGCCTGTAATTCCTGAAGGAAGGCGCGAAGAGATAGAAAACGCCATCAGAAACCTGTGAAACGCCTCTTACTCATACTTGCAGCACTAGCCGGCCTCACCGCCTGCGAGGGCGGCTCTTCCCTAGACCACGCAACACGCAGCAAGCTTGAGGAACTTGACCGCTACATTGCTTCCAGGGAAATCTACTACGCCCGTAAAAACGGCCGCCTGGAGTCGCTGCGCTCTATTATCGGCACAACAAAAAGCCCTGATGCCCTCTATGAGCTCCAGATGAATATGGCCCGGGAGTACTTCTCCTACAGCCTTGACTCTACGCAGCATTACCTGAAATCCTGCCAGGCCATAGCCAGGGATCAGCTAAAGGATAAAGACCGCTACAACGCCGCCACAATAATGCTGGGGCATCTTTACGGAAAGGGCGGGAACTATCTTGAAGCCTCCCAGATCCTCTACGGTCAGATAGATTCGGCATCACTTTCACCCTCTCTCAAGGCCGAATACTACTGGGTGCTCTACGATTTCTGCGGAGACATTGCGGGGAACTCCGGCATAGTGGAAAGCCTGAGCATTCCTCCGGCATCGGCCTATCTTCCCACCCTTTTCCGTCTCCTTCCAAAAGACAGCCCCCGCTGGAGAATGGCACTCCGCAATAAATATATAGAGGAGGGAAATCTCCAGAGCGCCGACAGCGTGAGTGCCCTCCTTCTTGCCGGAGTGAAGCCGGAAGATCGTGATTACGCCATCCACGCATATTTCCAGAGCGAGATAGAGTATCGGCGCGGAAATCAGCAGGAGCGTATGAACTGGCTCATACAGTCCGCCGAATGCGACCTTGTGAATGCCGTCCGTGACTACGCCTCGCTTACGATGGTTGCCCAGATCATCCTCCCCAGTGACGTGGACCGCTCTTTCCGCTACCTAAGGATGGCCCAGGAAGACGCCCTTGCGTACAACGCCCGCCTCCGTCCCTGGCAGATCTCCCGCTCCCTGATGGAGGTTGAGGATGCCTACGCCGTAAGGCAGGCCGATGCCCGCAGCAGCGCAATAGTGGGCCTGGTGATTCTGACGGTGCTGGTAGTTGTGCTTCTTATGGCCTTCTGGATGCTTGTAGCCCGTTCCCGCAAACTAACCCGCACCAAGGCTGCCCTTGAAAGCAGCAACCGCAAACTCGCCCAGGCCGATAAAGTGAAGGGAGACTACATTGTGAACTTCCTTGAGGGCCTCAGTTCCCAGATTTCCGTCATCCGCACGGAAGACAATCATTTCCGTAACCTCCTCAAGCACGGCAAGGCCGACCAACTCCTGAAGGAACTCTCCATCTCCGGCCGCTCTGAAAAAGCCAGGGAGGAATTCTACGATTCAACGCACTCCTTAAAGAGGAAGGCCGCATCTATCCGCCCGCCGGAAGGCTCACCACGGAACTCAGGATATTTGCCCTTATATGCCTTGGCGTAGACGATTCCAAAAAGATTGCGGCCATGCTGGACTACTCCGTAAGCACCATCTACAACTACAAGGTGAGCGTTAAAAACAGTGCCCTTCAGGACCGCGACGGCTTTGAAAAAAGGGTAAAAGAGCTTGCGGATAAGCTTTAACTTCACTACTTTTTCACATACTTTGAAAAAACTTAAGCGCCTGATATAAAGCGCTTTAATTTTCCATAACCACTACTTTAAAACTACAAGTGAAATCTTGATGTTTCATTTCCGGTAAATTTGCCATGAAAGCTTTAATTAATAACGCGCGGAATGAAAACCTCAAGACCTGTTTTACTTATCGCAATCATCGCAGCTGCCGTTTCATGCGGTCAGCGTGGAAACGATGTGGATTCAAGAGTTGAAAATATCCTCAGGCAGATGACTCTCTCAGAGAAAATCGGCCAGATGAATCAGATTTCCGTTGGCGGAGAGGTAAGTAATTATGCCGGAGCAATCCGTGACGGTCAGGTTGGTTCCATCCTTAACGAGGTTGATCCCGTGAAGGTTAATGAGTACCAGAGGCTTGCAGTTGAGGAGTCCAGGCTTGGAATTCCGCTTCTTGTTGCCCGCGACGTAATCCATGGCTTTCACACTATTTTCCCCATCCCGCTTGGTCTTGCAGCAACCTTCGACCCTCAGTTAGTAGAGGAAGGCGCGCGCGTAGCAGCCATTGAGGCAACCGCCCAGGGTGTTCGCTGGACATTCTCCCCCATGCTTGACATTGCCCGTGATCCCCGCTGGGGCCGTATTGCCGAAGGAAGCGGTGAGGACCCTTACCTTGACGCCCGTATGGCAGAGGCCATGGTTTACGGTTATCAGGGACGCAGCGCAGACTCCACTTCAATGGCAGCCTGCATAAAGCATTTTGTAGGTTACGGCGCTGCCGAAGGCGGCCGTGATTACAACAGCACCCTTATCTCGGAGCATCTTCTCCGTAACGTCTACCTCCCTCCGTTTGAGGCTGCCGTAAAGGCCGGTGCAATGACTCTCATGACTTCCTTCAATGACAATGACGGCATCCCTTCCACCGGCAACAAGTATGTTGTAAAGGATATCCTCCGCGGAGAATGGGGTTTTGACGGCCTTGTTGTCACGGACTGGAACTCCATGGGAGAGATGATTAACCACGGCTTTGCCGCAGACCGCCCGGAAGCTGTGAAGAAAGCTCTCGCCGCAGGCGTTGACATGGATATGATGACCTACGGTTTTATCGGCCATCTTGAAGAAATGGTGCGCCGCGGGGAAGTCAAGGAATCCCAGATTGACGCTGCCGTAAGAAATATCCTCAGGATAAAGGTAAAGCTTGGCCTTTTTGAGCATCCTTATATTAATATAGAGGAGGGTGCCGCCGTTCAGTATGCCCCCGAGCATCTTGCAGCGGCCCGGAAGAGCGCCGAGGAAAGTGCAATCCTCCTTAAGAACGACGGAGTCCTGCCTCTTAAGGACGGCCTTCGCATCCTTGTCACCGGTCCTATGGCCGATGCCCCTCATGACCAGCTTGGCACCTGGACCTTTGACGGTGAGAAATCCCACACGGTAACCCCTCTGAAGGCTCTTGAAGAGCGTTTCCCGGGTAAAGTCACCTATGTCCCCGGCCTTTCTTACAGCCGTGAGGAACGCGACAATTTCTCCGATGTCGTTGCCGCCGCACGAAGGGCCGATGTAGTCCTTGCCTTCCTCGGAGAGGAAGCCATCCTTTCCGGAGAGGCCCATTCCCTTGCCGACCTCAATCTTATCGGCTCCCAGAGCGATCTCCTGAAAGCCCTGAAGGCTGCCGGAAAGCCGGTTGTTGCAACCGTCATGGCCGGACGTCCCCTCACAATTGAGCGTGACCTTGAAAACTGCAGCGCAATGCTCTACAGTTTCCACCCCGGCACCATGGGCGGCCCTGCAATCGCTTCCCTCCTTGCCGGAGACGTTAACCCTTCCGGAAAGGCTCCAGTCACGTTCCTCCGCACCGTGGGACAGGCTCCTATGTATTACAACCACAACATGACCGGGCGTCCCTACAGCGGAGAACTCCTTATGAAGGACATTCCCCTGGAGGCTGGCCAGACATCCCTTGGCAACACGTCATATTATCTTGACTACGGCGCCTACCCTCTCTTCCCCTTCGGATTCGGCCTCAGCTACACCAGCTTCGAGTATTCGAATATCGGCCTTGATAAAGAGGAATATAAGGCCGATGATACCATTTCCGTAACGTTTACCCTTGCCAACACCGGCAGCCGCGAAGGCACGGAGGTAGCCCAGGTGTATGTCCGCGACCTTGTGGGCTCAATCGCCCGTCCCGTGAAGGAGCTGAAGGCTTTTGAAAGGGTGAGCCTTGCCGCAGGGGAGAGCCGCACCATCACCATCGGCATCCCCGTCAGCAGCCTCGCGTTCTACGGCCTTGACGGCAAGTACTGCGTAGAGCCCGGCAGCTTCCAGCTGTGGGTTGCCGGCGACAGCGCCTCCGGAGAACCGGTGGGGTTTGAAGTACTTTAGGAAAAATGTTAATTTTGTAAATAATAACCAATAATCTATGAGAAAAGCACTACTTGTTGTTATGGCTTTTGCCATTTCCGTTTGCGTCTTCGCGCAGAGCCGTATAAGCGGCTTGGTGCAGGACAATTCCGGCTATCCCGTGATAGGTGCGGCTGTAGTTGTTCAGGGCACCACAAACGGTGCGGTAACAGATGCAGATGGCGCCTGGACGCTTTCGAATGTTCCTTCCGGAGCAACCCTTGAGGTGTCATCCATCGGATATGTTACCAAGTCAGTATCGGCTTCAGATGCAGCTGTCATTGTTCTTGAGGAAGATACAATCATGCTTGATGATGTTGTTGTGATTGGATACGGTGTTCAGAAAAAGAGCGTTGTAACCGCTTCAATTGCAAAAGTGTCTTCCGATGAACTGGGCAAGACTGCTCCCGTGCGCGTGGATAATGCTCTAAAGGGTCTTGCAGCCGGTGTTAACGTAACATCATCTTCAGGCCAGCCCGGTGCAGCCGCAAGAATCCGTGTCCGCGGTACTGGTACCATCAATAATTCCGATCCTCTCTATATTGTAGACGGGATGCCCATAGAAGGCGGTATCGATTATCTGAACCCATCTGATATCGAATCCATCGAAGTGCTCAAGGACGCAGCTTCCGGTGCCGTTTACGGTGCACGTGCTGCAAACGGTGTCATTCTTGTGACAACAAAGAAAGGAACCAAGGGACAGGCCAGGATCAACTACGAATTCTCATATGGTCTTTCCAGTCCCTGGAAACAGCTGAGTGTCCTCAATGCTTCCCAGTACGCAATGATGGTCAATGAGGGTATGATGAATTCCGGACAGGCCCCCAAATATGCAGACCCTTCAAGCTATGGCATGGGAACAGACTGGCAGAAGGAAATCTTCTACTACAATGCCCCTCAGAGCCAGCATGAACTCAGCGTCAGCGGAGCTTCAGACAAGGTCAATTACTATCTTTCACTTGGCTATATAAGCCAGAAAGGTATAATCGGCGGTAATGTCGGAAGGTCAAATTACGACCGTCTTACCCTCAGGAGCAACACCACATACGATGTCTTTGACAAAACTTCCGAGCGCAGTTTCCTCAATAAACTCACCCTTGGCAGCAATCTCTCTTATGCTTATATAACATCAACGGGAATCACAACCAACTCCACCTGGGGTTCTCCGTTGGGTTCTGCTGTTGCGCTTTCCCCTATTTTGAACGTTTATGCTTCAGAAACAGAAGCGGCAGACCAGATTGCCACTTATGGAGAAGCATCCATGCTTTATGGTGCCGAGGGAAAGATGTTTACCGTTCCCGGCGGCAGCTACAATGAGATGGTGAACCCTGTGGCCGCTCTGTCTCTTCCCGGTACAAAGGGCTGGAGCCACAAATTCGTGGGCGGTTTCAGCGGAGAACTCCAGATCATCGAAGGCCTCAAATTCAGAAGCGCCCTCGGCCTTGACCTGTCATTCTGGGGTGATGACGGATATACCGACGTGTTCTATCTCAGCAGCAGCCAGCAGGCAACAGAATCTTCAGCCACGTCAAATGCCTGCCATTCACTGGTGTGGCAGGTGGAGAACACCCTTACTTACACCAAGGAGTTCGGCAAGCATAGCATCACCGCTCTCCTCGGCCAGTCTGCCAAAGCTTCAAACGGAGCTTACCTTGGAGCTTCATCCAAGTTCCTCAAAGACATTAATAAGCCTTATATTGATTATACCAACGGCATTCAGGCCGATGGAGACCGTAACGGTTGGGGCGCCCCTTATGCCCAGTCCAAACTGGCATCATACTTTGCAAGGGTAAGCTACAACTACGGAGAGCGTTATATGGCTGAAGCAACTGTACGTCACGATGGTTCAAGTCGATTCGGCTCAAATAACCACTGGGCCACATTCCCTTCATTTTCTCTTGGCTGGAACCTCTGGAAAGAGGAGTTCATGCAGGGCCTTCTCCCCGTCCTGAGCAACGCCAAGCTTCGCGCCTCATGGGGCCAGAACGGTAACGAGAATATCGGTAATTTCGGTTACACGGTACTCACCGAAGGCAACAATAACTATTTCTATGGAAAAGACCAGTCCGAAGCTATCGGCGTAAAAGCCAGCGGCCTTGCCAATAAGAGCCTCCGCTGGGAAACATCCACCCAGACCGACATCGGTCTTGACCTTGGCTTCTTTGCAAACAAACTCACCTTCACGGTGGATTATTATTACAAGCGCACAGAAGGCATGCTGATGACTATGCCTATTCCTTCATATGTCGGCGAGAGCAAGCCTATCGGCAATGTCGGTATAATGGGAAACAGCGGCGTCGAGTTCGAATTGGGATACAAATACAGTGTTGGAGATTGGAATTTCAGGGCAAATGCAAATGCCACTTATCTGAAAAACCGTCTTGTCAAGCTTGGTAACGACACCGGTTGGGCCAACTATGATTCGTTCCAGGGTGTCGGGACTATTTCACGTGCAGAAAACGGCTATCCTTTCCCGTTCTTCTATGGTTACCAGACGGATGGCCTGTTCCAGAACGCAGCAGAAATCGCCGCTTATACCTGGACAAATCCCGAGACCGGCGACATCAAGGTTATACAGCCTAAGGCCGCCCCCGGTGATGTTCGCTTCAAAGATTTGAACAACGACGGTGTAATTGACGACAACGACCGTACATACATTGGAAAGGGAACTCCCGACTGGACATTCGGACTCAACCTCCAGGCAAGTTGGAAGGGCTTTGACTTCTCCATGCTTATCCAGGGCGTTGCCGGAGTACAGGTGTATGACTGCACCCGCCGCACCGATATCCGTTCGGTCAACCTTCCTTCATATATGCTTGATCGATGGACCGGAGAAGGTTCTTCGAACAGGATTCCCCGCTTTGTCATAGGCGACAAGTTCAACTGGGTGTCTTCCGACCTTTATGTTCACGACGGCTCTTACGCACGTATCAAGAACATCCAGCTGGGTTATACAATCCCCGAGTCACTTACCCGCAAGATCCTCATTTCCAATGTTCGCGTCTACGTTGCCGCAGAGAATCTTCTCACTCTAACCGGCTATCATGGATTTGACCCTGAAATCGCTTCCGGCGGAACGTCCCTCGGTATCGACTACGGTGTTTATCCCCAGGCCCGCACCTTTACCGCAGGCATTAGCGTAGCATTCTAATCAATGGAGGGAAAAGTTATGAAAATCAACAATATACTTTCTGCATTCGTATTTGTTTCCACTCTCTTTGCCGCATCTTCCTGCGGGGACAAGTTCCTTACCGTGGAGAATCCTACCGCACAGCCTATCGAGGAGTACTTCACTACAGAAGCCCATCTTCAGGAAGCCCTGGTTGCGGCTTATGCACCGCTTCACTGGACAGACTGGGCAAACGGTCAGTACAATCCGTTCATGATTATGAGCGACATAATGGCAGATCAGATCTGGGTAGGCGGAGAAAGCAAGACAGACAACCAGTACTGGCACCTCATGATGAATTTTGAGGCGCTTCCCACTAACTGTATGACTTCACTCTGGACCTGTGGCTACTCAGGAGTCAAGAGGTGCAACGACCTTATCCAGTATACCGGATGGACCAAGGATGCCGGCGAGATTGATTCAGAAGAGGAAAAACTTATCCTTGAACAGGCCCGCCTTCTGAGGGTTTACTACTACAGTTGGCTTTGGAAATTCTGGGGCAACATAGTATACTATGAGACAAACCTTGAGGATCCGTACCTTGGCACACAGTATACTGCCGACGAAGTTTATGGCAAGATGATTGCCGACCTTGAAGGTGCAATCGCACTTGACGCCCTGCCTATGAGGCAGCCCGATACAAAGGCCGGCTACCTTACCAAGGCTTTTGCCTATATGCTTTATGCGGAGATTGTCATGTATCAGAAGGACGAGAGTCGTTACTCCAAGGCCCTTGATTATATGAAGGAGATAATCACTTCTACGGAATATGACCTTGTGGCGGATTACCGCACCATCTTCAAGCCCGAAGGCGAGTGGAGCCAGGAATCAATCTTTGAGATTGCCTACAGGGCCGACGGTCAGGTACGCTCCTACGACAACGTTCTTGGTGCCGGAGGCACAATCCTTCCACAGCTTATTGGCCCCTATAATCTGTCTGAAGATGCCGATGACCATAAAGGCGGCTGGGGCTTTACTCCCGTTCGCAAGGAGACCTACGATATGTACAACGCCGCAGATACGCGCCGTAGTGCAACTTGCTATGACGTTTCCGGTAAAACATATGAGAAACGTTACCAGGACACGGGCTACTTCCTTGAAAAATACCAAGGACTTCAGTCCGAATACAATACCGGTGACGGTGCCCCTGACATGCGTTTTGGCAATAATTACCGTATCTACCGTTTCTCTGAGACGCTTCTCAATGCAGCAGAACTTGCGTTGGCAAGCGATCCTACAAACGCAAAGATATGGCTCAACAGGGTTCATAGCCGCGCAGGGCTCACGGACACCGTAGATGCAACCCTTGCCAATATCAAGCAGGAGCGTCGCCTTGAATTCGTTGGCGAAGGAAAACGTTACTGGGACCTTGTCCGCTGGGGTGACGCTTCCTCCGTGCTTGTACCCGACAGTTACGGATATCGTACAAACACCTGGTCTGAGAGCAAGAAGTATCTTCCTATACCCCAGAGCGAGATTGATGCAGCTCTCGGTACGCTCAATCAGAATAACTATTAACAACCATTAATCAATAACAACCACAATGAAAAAGTTTTTTGCATTCTTGAGCATCGCTGCGCTTGTCATTGCAACAGCAGCATGCAGTAAGCCGTCCAATGGTAACAATGATACACCTGGTGGCTCAAATCTTCCTTCAGCGGCCGGAATTAACCCCGTAGTGGCCGTTGATGGCAACGTCGTTACCTTCTCCCTCCCTGAGGGTGTAACAGGACTCATTCCTATCTGGCAGACCAACGAGACCGGCGAATTTGTATTTGCAGGTACCGGTAACGGTTTCCAGAAGACTTTCTTCGAAGGTGGCACCTTCAAGGTACGTATGTATGTGAGCAGTTCCGCAGGTCAGTCAGCAGACTATACTGAGGCCGAGTTTACCGTTGAAGGCCAGGAAGGCTGGAACGGCTATAACTACAATTCCCAGTATAACATCTGGAAGGTCGGCGAAGATGCTGGTATGGACAAGAGCTACACCTGGTGCAGCCCGGGTTGGACAGGCGAGGTAAATCTTCCCTTCACCATCAATCCTTACACACTTACAATTCCCGCTACCTGCAGTGACCGTTGGCAGGCCCAGCTCCATCTTGTTCCCGGTGCTGACGTGGCGCTCTCTTCTGAAAAACACTATGACTTCTCCTGTGTCATTGAACTGAGCAAGCCCGCAGGCGTCACCGTCAAGGTTACGGATGTTACAAGCGACGACAACTTCCTTTTCGTAGAACTGGAAGATATGGCGGAGGGCATCAACGTTTTCTGGATGAAGGACGTGCCCGGTGTAGATGCCGCATCAATCAAGGTGGTCTTTGACTTCGGTTATAGCGAGGAGGGTACTGAAATCTCTGTTTCACGCATTACACTTAAAGATCATGCCAATGATGATGGTACCAATGCTCCCGACAAGGAAGAGAAGCCTGATGATCCTACTCCCACTCCGGATCCCGGTACCGAAGTTGATCCTTCATTCGTATTTGATGTAAATGGATCTGCAAATCTCTGGAAGGCTGTTGCTGATGCAAACGGCGAGTCCTACTACTACTACAACTGCATAGGCGGCGATTGGAATGGTACCGATACTATCTCAGACGAAGTCCCGTTCCTGACAAAGAGCGGCAATAGCTATGTCCTTACCTATGCAAACGGAACAGGCTCGCAGTGGCAGAATCAGTTCTTTATTTTCCCCAAGGAAGGTAATTTTGTAGCTCTTGACGGCTCAAAGAAGTACGCTCTCCAGATTAAATTCACAACAACAGCAACAACACCTGCATTCTTCAAGATTGAGCAGTACGATGGTGCGCACGCAAAACGCGAAGGTGCTACAATATGGGAGAAAGGTGCATTTACAATCACCGCCGGCGAGGAAACAGTCCTCACCTCTCCTGTTATTTCCGATGTCACTTGCGAGAACGTGAATCTTGTATTTGACTTTGGCGGCAACCCCGACAACGCAGCTATAACCATCAAGGATATCTGCCTCCAGGAGTACAACAAATAATTGACTTATGAAATCCATCCACGCTTTGACTATCCTTCCTTTCATTCTTTTGGCAGTTTGCTGTTCCCAGCAGCCTGTTGCGGTCCCGGAAAACAGTATCGCTTTTTCTCCTGAAAAGCTTGAATTTGAGCAGCAGGGAGGTGAGCTGAAGTTCTACGTAACCTCTTCGGCCGCCGGAATACAGGTTTTCAGTGACGACGATTGGGTGTCCAGCATAGAGCCTCCTTACTCAGTTGACAAGGATGCAACTTTCACAGTCAAGGTAAAACCAAACAGCCTTACTAAGACACGTGAAGGGAAAGTGGTAATCAAAGTCGGACAGACAAGGGCATATCTGCCCGTCGTACAGCCCGGTCTCGATCCCGTTGAATCCGGGATCGAGACTCCCGAGGGCTATACGCTCGTATGGCACGATGAATTCGACGACTACGAGGGTCTGCCTGCATCGGCCGACTGGAAATACCAGACCGGAGATGGTGGTTGGGGTAACAATGAGCTTCAAGACTATGTAGCCGGGGAATACAATGGCGTCAAAATAGCCGAAGTATCCAACGGTACACTAAAAGTTCATGCAAAGAAAATAGACGGAAAGGTACGGTCCGTGCGTCTTAACACCCGCAAGAGTTGGACGTATGGCTGGATTGAAGCCTCAATCAAGCTTCCTTCCGGAAAAGGCACATGGCCCGCATTCTGGATGATGCCCTCCCAGTTCACCGGCTGGCCCAAGGACGGTGAAATTGATATTATGGAAGAGGTTGGCTATAATCCCAACTACTGCAGTGCCTCTATCCATTGCAATCGCTACAACAATGGTGGTACCGCTACGGAACATGCCGAAAGATACATCGCTGGGTCGCAGACATCATTCCACGTATACGGAATGGAATGGACAGAGGACTATATGACCTTCTATCAGGACGGAAAAGCCATCCTCACCTACAAGAATAACGGCAAAGGTCACGACTATTGGCCGTTCTACAAACCTTTCTACATTATCCTGAACCTGGCTTGGGGTGGAAGTTGGGGTGGCGCTCAAGGCGTAGACGAGTCCTGCCTGCCCACCGCAATGGAAGTGGATTGGGTCAGGGTGTTCCAAATGCTTTAACCTCCCCATGGAGCTAACGGCTTGATTGTTAGCGAGTTAATAGATTGACGGTGCGCCGAAAGGTGCACCGCCAATTGTGTATCAGCCTCAATACCAGCCACTTACCTCCACGCTGGTGGCTGCCTACAAGGTGACGCTTAGAAGTTCGTGGGCAATTTCGTGAATTCCGGATTCAATCTTCCTGGCCTGAGAGTCTGAGATATAGGTGTCGCCAAGTTTGTAATGCCTCATCAGCGATGGATTGATCCCGATTCGTTTTGCCAGTTTAGATACGTTGAGAAACTCGAACAAATCAAAGAATGCGGAAACGTCGTATTTGTATTCAAACTCCGGATTAAGCAGTTCCGCAGGAATATCCGAAGGGGAATCATACGACTCCAATACCTCCTGAAAGGAATTCAGAAAGTCTTGTTTGGCCTCAGCGGCAGTGGCGCCCTCGCCAATAATGACCGACTTGGTGTTTTTTGTGAAAGCGCCGAATCCGTTTTCGTCCTTTTCTATCACAACGGTAATCTTGCCCATATCAGTTCTCTGTTATTGTTTTTATCAACCTTTTCATTAATCCTGGTCTGACTTCTTGACTTAGATGTCTCTCCAACTGGATTGTTTCATTCTTGTCTGGATGCTTGTAAATATCGTGCTTGGCTCCAGATCTCTGTTTGTACCAACCATATTGTTTGGCCAGCCTTATCATCTCACTCCATTTCATTGCAAATATAACACATTTTTGTGATACAACAAATAATTATTTACAGGTGGAAGATCGGCAGCCTTTTGCAGAATAGCAAGAATCACAAAAAAAGTTTTTACGTTTCAACGTATTAGGGACGAAAAGACGTATATAGGGACGAATGGCCGTTGTTGTATTACCTTGTTAATTACAATAGAATTGAGTAACTTAGCAAACTGTATGAAACGTTTTCTCACATATGTGACCGCTCTGGCGCTGGCATTTGCCTGCACCAAGGCTCCTGAGTCAATCATTCCTCATGAGGAAGAGATTCCGTCTACTCCTCAGGAGGGGCCAAGGCTAACGGCCATATATGTCACTGACAGTTCCATTTCACTGGAGCCGGGCGGTAATGCAACGCTGCATTTCAGGGTTGAGGATCCGGATTGCCAGTTCGGTGAGCTTCTCCTGATGGGAACGGACGGGAAGGCTCCGGAGCTGTTTCATCTTGAATCTTTTGAAAAAAGCTCTGAATCAGGCCACTACGTTGCGGATATAGTGAATGATTCCTCCGACGCATATACCCGTACGGCAAAGCTCCGTGTAATGACCGGGGAAGAGTCATACATAGACTCTCAGATTTTTGTGGTTAAGGGCAATGCCGCCAGGCCAGGAATGGTCCATACCGGGCTTCCGGTAGTGTTTGTGGACACTCAGGGCGGAGCAGCAATTACGTCCAAGGAACAGTATGTATCGGCCAAATTCTCAATAGTGAGTGAAGACGCCCCGCAGGACTATTTCCCGGAAGTTGCCTGCAGTATCCGCGGCCGTGGAAACACCACATGGGAGTGGCCCAAGAAGCCGTATCTTGTGAAACTGGAGGAAAAGGCATCCGTTTTTGGATTCCCGGAGCATAAGCGCTGGGTGCTGCTTGCAAACTTCATGGACCGCACCATGATGCGTAACATGGTGGCAATGAAGGTGTCATCCATGACGCGCCTTGCCTGGACGCCACGTTGCCGGCCTGTGGAGCTTGTCCTTAACGGTAAGCATGTGGGGAACTACCTCCTCATTGAGCAGGTGAGGGTGGACGGAGACCGCGTGAACATTGACAAGAAAGACGGCTATCTACTTGAACTTGATTTCCACTATGACAATGTTTTCCAGTGGAAAGACCACAACATTCCGTTTGCCGTGAAGCATCCGGACCCTGAAGAGCCCACGGAACTCACCCAGGAAAGGAAGGCTTATATCAAAAGCTATATCACCACCGTTTCCAACGCCCTCTATGGCAGTAACTTCAAGGATCCGGAAAACGGCTATGCAAAGTATCTGGATGTGGATTCCTTCATAGATTACTGGATAGTCTTTGAGGTGATGACTAACCATGAACTGGGTAACCCCGGCAGCGTTTTCATGCACAAAGATAAGAACGGAAAACTCACCGCCGGCCCCTGCTGGGACTTTGACTGGGGAGTGCTTACGTTTGACACTACTGGTGGCGACAGGCGCCTAATAAACCGTCACGCCATCTGGTATGACCGCCTGTTCCAGGACCCGGCTTTCCTTCAAAAGACAAGGGATCGCATCAGGGAACTCCTGCCGCAGCTTCAGACCATCCCGGATTACATAGATGAGTGTGAGGCCCTCCTTTCAGAGAGCGCCAAACTCAATTTCAAGATGTGGAATCCTGCGCAGGATGCCTCCATGAACGGTGGCCAGATAATCAACGGAGATGAGAGGATGTCCTTCCACGATGCCGTTGCCCGCATCAAGAAGAACTACAACATCCACCTCCAGTTTGTGCTGGACAATCTATAGACCACTACAGTCCCATTATATGCCGCCGGTCAAGGAAACGGTAACTGGCGGCTTCGGCAAGGTGCTCCGGGAGGATGTCCGGAACGCCGGCAAGGTCTGCAATTGTGCGGGCAATCTTGATGATACGGGTGTATGCGCGGGCGCTGAGTCCCTGGCGGTCAATGATTTTCTCCAGAAGGTCCTTACATTGGGCCGATAAAGGGCAGAACTCCTCCAGCTGCGCCCCGCTCATCTCTGCATTGGCGTAGATTCCCAGCCCCTCAAAGCGCTTGAGCTGGATTTCCCTGGCGCGTACAACCCTAGCCGCCACCGCTTCCGACGACTCCGCCTTCTTTCCCGCGATAAGTGCCTGGGTATCAACCGGATGCATCCAAAGTTGAATGTCTATTCTATCCATGATCGGCCCACTGAGCTTAGAGAGATAGGCGTTACGGACCGTTGGCGTGCATGTGCAGCGGTCTCCCTCCCCGTAATAGCCGCAGGGGCAGGGGTTGGAAGCCGCCACAAGCATAAACGACGCCGGGTACTCAATCTTTGCCTTGAGGCGGGAAATGCACACTTTGCGGTCTTCCAGCGGCCCGCGCAGGGCCTCCAGGATGGATTTTGGGGCCTCGCAAAATTCATCAAGAAAGAGGATGCCCCCCGTGGCCAGAGACACCTCCCCGGGGAGGATGTTGTCTCCGCTGCCGCCGCCAAGGAGCGCTGCCTTTGAGGCCGATATATGAGGTGCCCTGAACGGCCTTGTCCTGAGGAGCCCGAGGCCACCGGAAGATGTTCCCGCCACGGAGTAGATCTTTGACGTGACGGCGCTCTCTTCAAGTGTCATAGGCGGCAGAATCCCCGCCAGGGCCTTGGCAAGAGATGTTTTTCCACTTCCAGGGGCACCAACTAGAAGTACATTGTGTTGACCAGCAGCAGCCACTTCAACACCCCGTCGCGCCGCATCCTGACCAATTATCTCCGAGAAATCCATATACCTCCGGGCCGGATTCATAGCCATCTCCCGGGCCTCCCGGTAGGCTTCCGTATTCCAAATGAGAAGGTCCTGTGCCAGACCGCCCTCCAGTATCCTCAGCACATCCTCCAGCGTTTTCACCCCGTAAATCTCAGTTCCGGTGTAGTCCACCGCCTCCAGGGCAGCCGCTTCAGGCAGGATACATCCCCGGAACCCCATTTCCATGGCAAGTTCCACCATGGGGAGAGACCCGCTCACGTAACGCACGCTTCCGTCAAGGCCCAACTCTCCCATAATGAGGTATTTCCCAAGAAGAGGCATGTCCCTCTGACCGGACGCCGCCACTATCCCCAGCGCTATGGGGATGTCGTAGCCGCTGCCCTGCTTGTGCATATCGGCCGGTGCCAGATTGATGACTATTTTCTTTCCAGGCACGTGGTAGCCCAGCGCCTGGAGGGCCGTCACGGTGCGGAGGAGGCTCTCTTTGACGGCGGCATCGGCAAGGCCCACAAGGTGTATCCCAACGCCAAGGGTGATATTGATCTCAACGTTAACGAGCACGGCCTTTATGCCGATAATCTTTGCGGAATAGATATTTACAAGCATTACTGAATTATCTTTAGGGAGGTGAAATAACCGTTGAATTCAAGTGGCACCAGGCGGCCGTTCAGAAGCAGCCTGTGCTTCCTGCCGGAGGTGTCGGAAAGGGCGGCGGCAAAGGTGCCGCCCCGGAAATCGGCACAGGAGGAGCTCCGGATCCTGAGGTACAGGCTATCTTCCTGGGCCGATATAGTCTCCTCTCCTATGGCGGCCATCATCACCCTGCCGTCCCGGTTGGTGATAAGATGTGCCAGCTTTCCGGCGTCGGCATATATGTCCGGGACACCCTGGGTGCTTATCACCTGATGCCGTATTCCGCCCTTGTAGCGTATCCAGTGCCGGAGAAGGGTTCCAAACATGGAAGAGCCCTTCATCATTGTCTCTCCCTCGTAGTCGATAAGCCTGCACAGGAGGATATCCTCCCCGTCGCTCACATCCATTGAATGATAGCTGTCTCCGATGACCAGACAAAGGCTGGACGGGCTTTCCCCGCGGCGCTCGCTTCGGTATACGGTGCCGTCACGCACGCAGATGTCATAGATGACGCCGCCTTTGTTTGGCGTTATGGTGGCAATTTCATCGGCCCCGTTCATTATATGGTATTCAGTTGTGACGGCGTCTCCCTTGCGGATGGAGATGCCGTATGAGAAGTGGGTGCCGCTGGTGTCCCTCTCAAAATGGCCGAAGACAGTCCCTGCGCCGGAAGAGAACACCTCCCGCCCGTTCACCCTGTAGCACAGTCCTCTGCCACCGGGACGCTGCCCCAGAGTAAGTATGGTGTCGTTTTTTATGAGAAAGCCCTTCAGAAGTTCCTCGTCTGGGATTGTGAGCCGATGCTTCCCGTCACAGAACACCTGCGTCTGCCCTTCTCCGGCCACATCCGTCCACAGATGGCCGTCAATTATATGGATACGGTCCGGGTCTGGGCGCGCCCCCATGGCGCAGTGGGCAATCTCCACGCTGTCCCTGAAAAGCACGGCCTCAGCACCGCGGAAGTCCCCGTCCCTCCAGGAAGCCCATTCCGGAAAACGCAGGGCGGCAATGTACACGCCTTTTCCGGCAGGCGTATTCCGGGCCGATGAATCCCTACCCGCCGCATAGCCGCCCCCACGAGACCGCGGCCCCGGGCTGTACCACCGGGGCATAGTGTCTATAAGAGGTATTTTAGCGCAGGACAGAAAGGCGGCTGCGGCCGCCAGCAAAAAGACGATTCTCCTCATGGCTCACAACTTTTTGGCGTACAATGTCGCCAGTTGTGGGCTTAAAAGCAAGAATCACAAAAAAAGTTTTTACGTTTCAACGGATTAGGGACGAAAAAGCGTATATAGGGACGAACCGCTGCCGCTCATTGCGCAATACAACGCCCCTTTTTCATAGAGTTCCGCCTTGATCGCTGCAAGTTTGGGGTATTTTGCAAACACGGTTTCCTCAAAATCGTTCCTGAGCTCATCCTTCCATGTGGAGGGGTCCTGGCGCAGGACTTCCGCCAGCGGCTTTGCCGGAATGCGGGGGACAATCCCGCGGTAGGCATCGGCCGTGGAGACCGAAATCCCTTCCGGAATCACCACCTCCAGCCTGAGGTCCCCAAGGTCCAGCGGGAACGGCTCCAGGATTTCACCACGGCCGGAGCCCATCATGGGTTTGTTATAGATGAAGAAGGCGCAGTCGCTGCCAAGGCGCGCGGCATAAGCTGCCAGAGCATCGTCCGTAAGGCCCAGTTCCGCAAGTTCCGATATCATCCTGAGGGCAAATGCGGCATCGGCCGATCCCCCTCCAAGGCCCGCACCCACCGGGTTTGTCTTCTCAAGGAAGATTTTCATGGGCGGAAGCTTGTGATCATCGGAGAGCATCATATATGCCTTTGCGGTAAGGTCCTTCAGGGGATCCCAGTCCACGCCTTCTTTCCGTGCGATGGTTATCATGAGCTTCCCGTCCGGGGAAATGGCCTGGGCAAGATTGCCGTACTGTGCCTGCAGCCCGGCTATTGTGCGGCTGTAGTCGTCTCCGGTAATGATTTCAAGGGTGTCCGTGAGCCCAAAGTAGGGGACAAACAGCGTCTCAAGGTCATGGTAGCCGTCCGGGCGCTTTCTGAGGACGTTCAGTCCCAGGTTGATTTTGACGTTGGGATGGGTAATCATAAGGCAAAGATACGTAAAATGTTGTATCTTTGCGCTATGAAAAATGAAATCATACTCCGTGGTCTGGAAGATCTGCCTTCTGCGGCAAAAACTTTCCTTGAAGCCATCGGCAGTCATCGTCTGGTAGCATTTTATGCCCCGATGGGTGCAGGAAAAACCACATTCACCACGGCGCTCTGCCGCGCTCTTGGCGTACGTGAAGATGCAGTCAGTTCCCCCACCTTCGCTATATTGAACGAGTATCGCGCGGCCTCCGGAGAGCCCATCTATCATTTTGATTTCTATCGTATCAACCGTTTGTCGGAGGCCCTTGACCTCGGCCTGTATGATTATCTTGATTCCGGGTATCTGTGCCTGATGGAATGGCCGGAAAACATTGAAGAATTACTGCCCGAAGAAACGCTCCGGGTATTCATCTCAGTAGAGGCCGATAATTCCAGAAAAATAACTTGGGACGCCTGACACTGTCGCAGGTAGTAGCGCAGAATGTCGCAGGTCCTGGTGCTAACCGTCGCAGGTCTGCGTTTTTGCCGTCACCTGCGACGCAAATCGGCCACAGGAGAAAAAAAGCGTCGCAGGTCCGACTGTTTTTGCAGACCTGCGACGTTTCCTTCTGTCACCTGCGACGTTTCCTTCCGTCACCTGCGACGTTTCCTTCCGTCACCTGGGACGCCTAATAGCTACCGATAGAGAATCTGAGGCCACCTTCCATCATGAAGCGGACGGGATGGACGGGAAGACCGTTTATATCGGCCCCGCTCACGAGTGTGAAATAATAGCGCACCGTGGGGTTCAGATAAATGCCCAGCCGGGGAGTAATCATATATTCCGCACCGGCGCCTACGCCTGCCGACCACTGGAATGAGGTGTCCTTCTTCTGCCAGAGAATGGGTTTGTTGCCGTGAACCGTGAAATTGTTGGCAAGGAGGTAATCCATTTCTCCGCCGGCCAGCACGTGCACCCTCCAGCGGGGGCTTCTTAAAATGTCAAAGTAGAAGTTGACGGGAACGCCAATCCAGTGCTGCATATTGTCTACGGGCACCTGGGTGAGCACAAATCCGTCATCGGCGTAATCTGCGGCGAATGAGCGGCTGATATTGGTGTAGTTAACGCCAGTTCCAACTCCCCACCTTGGGGCAAAGTTCCATTTTACGCCAAGGCCCACGGAGAACGGGAAACCGGGCTTGTCTGATTCCGGAACAGGGTTATACACTCCTTCCTGGGGTGCAACTGCAGCAGCAGCGGCACCGCGACGGCTCAGGAACGGAGCCTTGGAGCTGGCCTGGAAATTACCGGCGGCGGTAAGGGAGATATCCCTGCCGGGAAGCGGTTTCTCCTCCCATGCCAGTTCATTGAGGAGGTTGTTGTCGTCTACCTGGGCAACATAAGAACTGTGAGGCGGCATTGCCAGGCGGGAAGAAAGCTTCTGAAGGGGCACCGGGTTAATGGTTGCGGTTGGTACGGCCTCCAGTGTAGCTTCCTCCCGTAAAGCAATGGGTGCGGCGGCTTTCCTTACCGGGGCCGATGATACCTCTGTGGGCATCACGATGCCTCCGGGAAGGGAATTCTGTAATTGTGCCGCCAGCGGCGAAGCAGGAGAATATTCTTCTAACCTTATATCATTTGGACGCCACAGGAAAACGCCCACCGCTACCGCGGCTGCCGCAGCAAATGCCATGGCTCCCCACATCCATGCGGGTACAATGCGTTTCTTTGCGTCCAATCCTGCCGCTACCGCACTCCAAACGCCAGGGGAAACGGGTTCCTCTGCGTTATAGAGTATATCTCTTATGTCTTGATCTCTCATTTTCTCTTACTAATCATTTCCTGCAACTGAAGCCTTGCCCGCTGAAGTTTTGAGCGGGAAGTGGCTTCCGTGCATCCCAGGGTGGCGGCAATCTCCTTATGGGAGTATCCTTCCACCACATACATATTAAAGACGGTCCTGGCATCCGGGGGCAGGCTGGAAATAAGACCCATCAGCTCCTTGTAGCCCATTTTCTGAAGCGGGGTGGCCTCTTCCGTGAAGAGTGACCTGGCTTCTTCAATGTCATCAGACACTCCCAGGACGTCGTTTTTCCTAAGATGCATCAGTGCAGTGTTGACAAAGACCTTTCTGGCCCAGCCTTCGAAGGATCCGGAACCGTTGTAACTTTCAAGTTTTGTGAAAAGCGTTACAAAACCCTCCTGGAGCACATCTTCGGCGTCTTCCCGGTTACCCATGTACCGGAGGCAGACGGCCATCATCTTTGGTGCCAGGGAGTCAAAGAGACGTTTCTGGGCATCCCTTTTTCCCTTGGCGCAGGCGGCCGCAAGCTCCTCAAGGGAGCATCGGCCTCCAGGGGATTCTTCGTCCCTTGCCCAAGTAATAAGATGCAGTTTTATGTAGAAACGTTTCAAAAGGTGCGGATTTTGTTACACAAAAATGAGAAAAATGCAGTAATTTTGCAAGGATGAAAAAAGTATTCGTTCTGGCCCTAGCCATTTTGGCCCTTCTGCTCCCCCTTGGGGCGCAAACCGTGGAGTCCAATCTGGTAGACGCCGTTTCCCTATATTCCAACGGTCAGTATGCAAAGGCGCAGCGCATTTTGCAAACCCTCAGCGTGGCATCTCCTGATAGCGACGCAGTATGGTATTACCTGGCCCAGACGCAGCTGATGCAAAACGACATGCCCGGCGCAGAGGCCTCCCTTGAAAAGGCCGTGGGGCTGGACAGCACCAACTTCTGGTACAGGCGCACCCTTGCCCGCCTTTACCTTGCGCAGGGGAAAAAGGCCGATGGAAAGTCCCTCTATGAGTCCCTGGTGAGGGATTTCCCGGACAATCAGTCCCTTCCCTATGAACTCCTTAACGTATATCTCACGGAAAAGGACTTTGACAAGGCGCTTGGCGCCCTTGAGGAGATAGAGCACCAGAGGGGGATGTCGGAGGAAGTTGCCACCACCCGCCACGACATCTATCAGGCCATGGGCCGCCCGGACCTTGCCGTAGAGGCCCTGGAGGCCTTCAACAAGGATTATTCGTCACCCCAGATCCTCTCCATGCTGGGGGATGCATATCTGGCCGATTTCAAGGACTCCCTTGCCCGCGCCCGCTTCACTGAGGCCCTGGAGCTTGACAGCTCCTACATCCCCGCCACCATGGGCATGAGCGAGGTATACAGGCACCAGAGGCAGTATCCGGAGTATTTCCGGACCCTGAGGCCCTTCTTCACGTCTCCGGACATTCCCGCGCAGTCCAAGAGCATGTATATCGGCAATATCACCCGCAGCATAGACCCCAAGGTGCTCCAGGCCCACAGGGCCAGCTTTGACTCCCTGGCGGTCCTTGCCGTAGAGCATTCCCAGGCCGATTCCACCCTCTACACCACGGTTGGCTCATACTTCTTCTCCACCGGAAGGAGGGATCAGGGAGAGAATTACTTCCGCCTTGCCGCCGTGGCATTCCCGGAGAGCGTCCCCATTACGGCTACGTACATCCAGGTCCTGTCCCTGCAGCAGAAATGGGAGGCCATGAGGGATGTTTCCCTTGATGCCTTCAACCGCCTCAGTGAGCTTGGTTTCATGGACTACGCCAATATGGCAAACTACCAGCTGAAGGATTACGACGCTATAATAGGCAACTGCCGATACCTTATAAAGAATTATCCCAAGGACTCCAAGGTCCTTCTTGCTTCCTGGTCCCAGCTTGGGGACGCCTACCACTCAAAGGGCAATTCCAAGGAGGCCTACAAGGCCTATGACAAGGCTCTGAAGATAGATCCCGGTTATGCTCCGGTGCTCAACAACTACGCCTATTACCTCTCAGAGGAAGGCCGAAAACTGAAGAAGGCCTACACCATGTCCAAGAAGACTATTGAGGCAGAGCCGGATAACGCCACCTATCTGGACACCTTTGCCTGGATCCTCCACCTTCAGGGGAAGGACCTTGAGGCAAAACCCTTCTTCAAGCACGCAATGCTCTACGGCGGCAAGGACAGCCCCGTGATCCTGAGGCATTACGCCACGGTGCTTCAGGCCCTTGGAGAGAATGACTCGGCCCAGGTATACCTTAACATGGCAAAACGTCTGGAACAATGAGAAGGCTCCTTATATTATTAATGGCGTGTGTCCTGGCCTTGCCGGTCCAGGCCCAGAAATCCAGCTCCATGAAGAAGCTGGAAAGCCAGAGGGCGCAGCTGGAGAAGGAGATCGCCATCCTTAACCGTCAGCTTAAGGAGAATTCATCGGCCCGGGAAAAGGAACTCACAAACCTGACGCTGGTGCGCAGCAAGATCCAGGCTCGGGAAAAACTCATTGCGGCATCGGACCAGACCCTCCGTATCCTGGACGACTCCATCCGCACATGCCGGAAGGACATTGAAAAGCTCCAGGCCCGTCACGACACCCTTTCAAAGTACTATTCCCGTCTTGTAAGGAGCACCTACAAGAACCGCGACAGCCGTATGTGGTATATGTACGTGCTGGCCAGTGAGTCCATCGGCCAGGGGTTCAGGCGCTTCGGATACCTTCGCTCCCTTGCATCGGAGATGGGCGCGCAGGCTACGCGTATACGCGAGACATCGGCCGCCCTGGAGGTGGAAAAGGAGCGTCTGGAAGGCCTCAGGGCTGCAGAAGCCGCTACCCGGAAGCAGATCGCATCTGAGCGTACAAAGCTTCGCGGGGAGGAGGATGAGAGTAACCGCCTTGTCCAGAAACTGGGCTCCGACCGCAAGAAGTACCAGCAGCAGCTCCAGTCTAAAAACAGGCAGAAAGAGGACCTTAACCGTAAGATCGCAGACCTTATCCGGAAGGAAAGCCAGAAGCAGAAGGGCGGTGGCTCAGGGAAGGCCGGCAGCAAGAAGACATCCACGGCTATCGACACCAAGCTTTCCAACGAATTCGCCTCCAATAAGGGCCGATTACCATGGCCGGTTGAAGGCGCAATCGTGGAGCGTTTTGGAAAGCACAAGCACCCCGTGTACCAGAACGTGGACCTCCCGCAGAATAACGGCGTAACCCTTGCCGTCAAGCGTGGTACCCAGGCCAAGGCAGTATTCAACGGCACCGTCACCCAGATAGTGGTGCTGCCCGGTTACAACCAGTGCGTGCTGGTGAATCACGGCGCGTATTACACCCTCTATTCCAAACTTGCAACCGTAGCCGTAAAGCCCGGAGACAAGGTCAAGACCGGCCAGGTTGTGGGCATTGTAGACACCATCGGCGGAGAGGACCTTTTCCACTTCGAACTCTGGCAGGAAACCACCCCCCAGAACCCTGAAAACTGGCTCCGGGACTAGGGTGTTGATAACTTTAAACAAAAAGAAACACAAAAGTTATTGTTTAGAATAGTTCTAAATTAGAAACTTTTATAAGCGCCTGTTAATCAACAAATTAACAGGCTTTTTTATATACTGTTGATAACTTTTTTCAGAAAAATCGTTGTAAATAAAAAAACCTTGATATAACTTTGTCTCCAGTCCGACCTAACCAACAGATCACAGAAATATAAACGCAATATGGTAAAACGTGTACTCAAACGCGATGGACGTCGCGTCGAATTTAACAACCAGAAGATTGTTGCCGCCATCCTCAAGGCAATGGATGTAACGGAGAACGGTGAAGATATTGTGCTGGCTGCCCAGATCGCCCACGATATCTCCCTTCTGCCCAAGGAGGAGATGACCGTTGAGGAAATCCAGGACGTAGTTGAGAGCCACCTCATGAACAGCCCCCGCCAGGAGGTTGCCCAGGAGTATATCCGCTACCGCAACAAGCGTAACCTTGCCCGTAAGGCCAAGACCAATGAGATCTTCCAGACCATCATTGACGCCCAGGTGAACGATATAACCCGTGAGAACGCCAACATGAATGCCGATACCCCGGCAGGCATGATGATGAAGTTCGCCTCCGAGGCCACCAAGAGCTACGTGGATGAGTGCCTTCTCTCAGACCCCGTCCGTGAGGCCGTTGCAGGTAACTACATCCACATCCACGATAAAGATTACTATCCCACCAAGTCCCTCACCTGCATCCAGCACCCCCTGGATGTGATCCTGGAGCACGGTCTCAAGGCCGGTCACGGTGAGTCCCGTCCCGCAAAGCGCATTGAAACCGCTTCGGTGCTTGCATGTATCTCCATGGAAACCGTCCAGAACGAGATGCACGGAGGTCAGGCAATCCCCGCCTTCGACTTCTATCTTGCCCCTTACGTCCGCAAGACCTATGAGGAAGAGATTGACAAGATCTCCGATATGGAGAATAAGGATTACAGTGAGCTCAAGCCCGCCAGGATTGACGACTACCTCAAGAGGGATCTCGTTGGCCTTCAGGGCAAGGAGAGGGCTATGCAGCACGCCATCAACCAGACCGTTGGCCGCGTACACCAGGCAATGGAGGCATTCGTTCACAATATGAACACCATCCACAGCCGCGGTGGTAACCAGGTTGTGTTCTCCTCCATCAACTACGGCACGGATACATCGGCAGAAGGCCGCTGCATCATCCGTGAGATCCTCAACACCACCTATGAGGGTGTAGGTAACGGCAGCACCGCCATCTTCCCCATCCAGATCTGGAAGAAGAAGAAGGGCGTGAGCTACCTCCCGGAAGATCCCAACTATGACCTCTACAAGTTCGCCTGCAAGGTATCGGCCCGCCGTTTCTTCCCCAACTTCCTCAACCTTGACGCCACCTACAATCAGGACGACGCCTGGAAGGCCGATGACCCCCGCCGCTTCGAGCACGAGGTAGCAACCATGGGCTGCCGCACCCGCGTGTACGGCAACAAGTTCGGCCCCAAGACTTCTATCGGCCGCGGTAACCTTTCCTTCACCACCATCAATATCGTAAAGCTTGGTATTGAGGCAATGAGGGAAGAGCCAGAGAAAGAGGCCCGCATCCAGAAGTTCTTCCAGAAGCTTGACTGGGCCCTTGAAATTGCAGCCCGCCAGCTCAATGAGCGCTTCGACTTCCAGAAGACCGCCCTCAAGAAGCAGTTCCCTCTGCTTATGAACGGCCTGTGGCTGGGTTCTGAGAAGCTTGACAGTGAGGACACCATTGAGAAGGTCATCAACCAGGGTACCCTTTCAATCGGCTTTATCGGCCTTGCAGAGTGCCTCATTGCACTTATCGGCAAGCATCACGGAGAAAGCGACGAAGCACAGGAGCTGGGCCTCAGGATTGTCTCCCACATGGCAGAGAAGATCAACGGCTTCGCAGAGATCTACCAGCACAACTTCACTTTCCTGGCCACTCCCGCAGAAGGCCTTTCCGGAAAGTTCACCAAGAGGGACAAGAAGACCTTCGGTATTATCCCTGGTATCACCGATAAGGACTACTACACCAACTCCAGCCACGTTCCCGTGTACTATCACTGCACGCCTGAGCACAAGGCAAAGATCGAGGGCCCTTACCACAAGTATGAGAACGCAGGCCACATCTTCTACGTGGAGATTGACGGTGACGCCACTCACAACCCGGAGGCAATTATGCAGATCGTGGACCTCATGGACAAGTACGACATCGGCTACGGCTCCGTGAACCACAACCGCAACCGCTGCCTTGACTGCGGCTATGAGAACGCAGAGAAGGACCTCCATGAGTGCCCCCACTGCCACGGTCACCACATTGACACCCTCCAGCGCATCACCGGTTACCTTGTAGGTACCACAGACCGCTGGAACGCCGGCAAACTGGCCGAGCTTCACGACAGGGTGATCCACGAATAAGGTGCCCGTTTTACTTAAACTATTGAAATACAGGCAATTATGAATTTTGCTCCGGGCGTTTTTGCCTGGAGCAAATTTGCCAAAAGGCTATAAATCAATCATTTAGCAATTACGGTGAAAATCAGGGTACTTGATATATTGCATCAGACAATGGCCGACGGACCCGGGTTCCGGACGGCCATTTACTGCGCCGGGTGTAAGCACGGCTGCAAGGGGTGCCACAACCCCCAGAGCTGGGACTTCAAAGCGGGGAAGTGGATGGACGTGGAGGAGCTTTTGGAAATTGTGAAGGCCGATTCAATGTCCAACGTAACCTTCTCCGGCGGGGATCCCATGTACCAGGCGCCGGCGTTCACGGAACTAGCCCGCCGCATCAAGGAGGAAACGGGAAAGACCATCTGGTGCTGGACCGGGTTCACGCTGGAGGAAGTGAAGGCCGATCCCACGATGGCCGCAATGCTCCCTTACTTGGACGTCCTTGTGGACGGCCCGTTCATCCTGGAGCAGAGAGACACGGACCTCCTTTTCCGTGGCAGCCCCAATCAGCGTATCATCTACCTTCACGGAAAACCGCCCCAGGATGATATTCCCGGGACGGTTCCTCTAGAGCCTTTAAGGTAATTAGTCTCCCACCACCCACACAAGGACGTGGCGGTCGAAGGTCATGTATTCAAGGTTGAATTCCTGCTCGTCGTCGTCTTTGTCCACGAAGGTGGCTTCAAGCTCACCTTCACCGCGGTAGCGGAAGCGGTCCACCTCTATCTGCTCTGCGAAGTCTACGCTGTACAGGCTCAGGAGCTTGAAGATGGCTTCCTTGGCGCACCAGTAGATGGCAAGCTGCTCATTGCGTTTCTCGTCCGGGAGGTCATCGATCTCATCCTCGCTGAGGGCCTTTTTCTCCACGGCGGAGAAATCACGGTCCAGGGACTCTACGTCTATGCCGCAGTCCTGGTCTTCATGGAGGATTACCGCCACATACTTCTCAGTATGGGTTATGGAGATGTTTGTGGGGTTGTTCTCAAGGTAGGGCTTGCCATTATCATGATGGCTCAGGTATACCTTTTCGTCAAACAGGGTGTTGAGGAGGGCCCTCACCGCAAGGCGCTGCTTGCGGAGGGATTCGCTCTTTATGAACGAGATTTCTTCCATCTCGTCCGTGGGGGTGGCTGCAAGTTTTACCAGCTCATCCTCAGTTTCTGTGATCTGCCACACGCCTATTGTGGCTTCGTTTTCAAGTTCCTTCTTTAAATAAAGTGCCATTACAAAATGTTCTGAACAACAATACGGCAGCGCCCGATACTCTTTTTGGGGAGGGTATCAGGTTTCTCAGTTAAAAGTGGTGGACAATCGTGGGGAAGGATCGTCTGAACCGACGACCTTCAACTGGTTGGATGTGACCGGACTGGGAGGCTCCATACTAATTGTTACAAATTCATCCGCAAAGATAATCATTTTTATGAATTCAAACACTTTTTGCGCGGAAATTAGTATCTTTGTGGCTGCAATTGAAACAACGTAAATAGATATTATCATGAAATTTCTCACTGACGAAAAACTCCTTATTGTTGGCGCAGCAGGTATGATCGGCTCAAATATGGCCCAGACCGCCGCCTGCCTTGGACTTTCTTCAAACATCTGCCTCTACGATATCTTTGAGCCCGGTCTCAAGGGTGTCCTGGCAGAAATGGACCACTGCGCATTTGAGGGCGTGAATTTCACCGCCACCATCGATCCCGCAGAGGCCTTCAAGGATGCAAAATACATCATCTCCAGCGGCGGCGCACCCCGTAAGGAAGGCATGACCCGTGAGGACCTCCTCAAGGGCAACTGCCAGATTGCCGCAGAGTTCGGCGACAACATCAAGAAGTACTGCCCTGACGCCAAGTTTGTAGTTGTTATCTTCAATCCGGCCGATGTTACCGCTCTCACAGCCCTCATCCACTCCGGCCTTAAGCCCTCACAGCTCACTTCCCTCGCAGCCCTTGACAGCACCCGTCTGCAGGAGGCCCTTGCACAGGAATTCGGCGTACCTCAGTACAAGGTTACCGGCGCCCACACCTATGGTGGTCACGGAGAGGCTATGGCAGTATTTGCAAGCCAGGTGAAGATTGACGGAAAGCCCCTCTCAGAGCTTCCTCTTTCTGCAGAGCGCTTTGCAGAAATCAAGCACAACACCATCCAGGGTGGTTCCAATATCATCAAGCTCCGTGGCCGCAGCTCCTTCCAGAGCCCTGCATACCAGGCCGTGAAGATGATCGAGGCTGCAATGGGCGGAGACAAGTTCTACTGGCCCGCCGGCACCTATGTGAACGAAGGCAAGTACAAGAACGTCATGATGGCAATGCCCACCGTAATTGACGCTACCGGCTGCCACTTCACCGCTCCCCAGGGTACCGCAGAGGAAATGGCCGCACTTGACGCCTCCTATGAGCACCTTGTGAAGATGAGGGATGAGATTGTCTCCCTCGGCATAGTTCCCGCCGTAAAGGACTGGAAGAAAGACAACGCTAATCTTTAATCAGGATGAAAAAGATCATTGTTCTGGTTATTGCTGCCGTAGCATTCATCGCTTCAAGCGTAGTTGCAAACGCACAGTATCGGCCCAGTGCCCTCAGCCAGCACCGCGCAGGCTTTGAGGATGAGAATGGCCACACCCTTACAGACCAGGAAGTATTTGAGCTCATCGGTGAGGACGTCTACAACCAGACTTACGTAGGCGCCACCAAGCAGTACAAGACCGGTAAGATCCTCACAATCGTGGGTGCCGCAACAACGGGCGTTGGCCTGGTTGGCACCATCGCAGGTTCTGTCGCTACTGCTTATGCCATCGAGAACGGCCACGTCACATATGAGACAAAGAACGGCAAGCGGGTTGTGAAAGACTTTGACAACAAAGCTGCTCTTGCCGCTGTGGGTTTTGCCGGCGGAGTCGCTCTCCTTGCAGCCGGTGACATCTGCCTCAGCGTGGGTATTCCGCTGCAGATCATCGGCAAAAAGCGCCTGAACTGGATTGCCACTGAGTACAATCACAGCAACTACAGCGCAAACATCCGCTTTGGCGCCGGCCAGTACGGCACCGGCGTGGTTCTGAGCTTCTAGGCCGCCCGGTTCCCCCATCCCCATTTATTGGGATTGACCATGCCGTCGCAAAGCACTAACTTTGCGGCGGTAATTATTATATATGATACTTTCAGACCTTAAGACCGGAGAAAAGGCGGTGATTGTGCGTGTGCACGGTCACGGCAGTTTCCGTAAACGTCTTATAGAGATGGGTTTCATCAAGGGGAAGGAAGTGAGGGTTGTCCTCAACGCCCCCCTGAAGGACCCTATCGAATATGAAATAATCGGCTATAAAGTCTCTCTCCGGAGAGAGGAAGCACGTCTTATAGAAGTGGTAACGGAGGAGGAAGCCAGGGAGGCGCTGGTAAGCGATGAGCACCTTCAGGGACTTCCGGCCGATATGGAAGAGCCCCGGCGCCTGGGAGAAGCCATGGCCCATGTTGCCGAGGAACGTCACCACTCCATCCGTGTTGCGCTTGTCGGCAATCCCAACTGCGGAAAAACTTCACTCTTCAACATTGCCTCCGGAAGCCACGAGCACGTAGGCAATTACTCAGGTGTGACGGTGGACGCCAAGGAAGGCCATTTCAAGTTTCGGGATTATGAAATAACCTTGGTGGACCTGCCCGGCACCTACTCCCTCAGCGCCTACTCTCCGGAAGAGCTTTATGTCCGTAAAAACCTGCTGGAAACCACCCCCGACGTTGTCGTGAACGTGGTTGACGCCTCAAACATTGAGCGTAACCTCTATCTCACAACCCAGCTCATAGACATGAACCTGAGGGTTGTGATGGCCCTCAACATGTACGACGAACTTGAGCATAAGGGGGATAAACTGGACACCACGCAGCTGGGCTACCTCCTTGGCATGCCCGTATGCCCCACTGTTTCCCGTGACGGCCGCGGCATCCCGGAGCTCTTTGACACCGTCATAAAGATATATGAAGGGGCCGATGACCGCCTTGCCCGCCACATTCACATCAACCACGGCGCAGAGATAGAAAAGAGCATAAAGAGAGTCCAGAGGCACATAGCATACAACGAGGAACTGAAGGCCACCTACTCCACCAGATACCTCACCATAAAATACCTGGAAGGGGATAAGGAGGTGGAGCGTCTTCTGTCCGGAAAGCCAAACATCGGGGATATCTCAGACGCCCGGGCCGATGAAATGGAGCGCGTGGAAGGCATCGTGGGCACCAATATGGAAAGCGCCATTGTGGATGCAAAGTACGCCTTCATCCAGGGCGCCCTTGCCGAGACCTACCACAAATATCAGGAAGAAAGGCCTCGCCGCACCATAACGGACAGGATAGACGCAATTGTCACCAACCAGTGGGCTGCCTTCCCCATTTTCCTGGTGCTTCTGTGGTTCGTTTTCTGGGCAACGTTCACTATCGGCCAGTATCCTATGGACTGGATTGAGGCGGGGGTGAACTGGCTTGGGAACGCAGTTGGCTCCCTTATGGCCGATGGCTGGCTCAAGGATCTTGTTGTTGACGGCTGTATCGCGGGCGTAGGAAGCGTCCTTGTGTTCCTTCCCAACATCATGATCCTGTACTTTTTCATTTCCATAATGGAGGACAGCGGCTATATGGCCCGCGCGGCGTTCATCGTGGATAAACTGATGCACAGGATCGGCCTTCACGGAAAGAGTTTCATCCCTATGGTGATGGGCTTCGGGTGCAACGTGCCGGCAATTATGGCCACCCGTTCCATCGAGAGCCGAAAGTCCCGCCTTGTCACCATGGCCATAATTCCGTTTATGTCCTGCGCGGGAAGGCTGCCCATATTCGTGCTCTTCGCAGGCGCTTTCTTCCCCGGAAGTCCCGCTACGGCGCTGCTTGGAATATACCTTCTGGGCATAGTTCTGGCCATATTATCGGCCCTTGTCATAGGGAAATTTGTCAAGGACGACGACCTCCCGTTTGTGATGGAACTGCCGCCGTACCGTATGCCCACCTGGAAAGCCACCTGGCGCCACACCTGGGAAAAGGGCAAGCAGTACCTTGAGAAGATGGCCACCACCATCCTCATCTTTTCCGTTGCTATCTGGTTCCTGGGTTACTTCCCGCGTCACGCGGACCACACAGCTGCATATCAGCAGGAGCACTCGTACATCGGCATGGTAGGTAAGGCCATTGAGCCCGCCATGGAGCCGCTTGGCTTCAACTGGAAGATGGATGTTGGCCTTCTTGCCGGCGTTGGCGCCAAGGAACTTGTCATAAGCACCCTCGGCGTTATGTATGCCCAGGACGGAGAGGAATACGAAGGTATGGGCGATGAGGACGATACCGCCCTCCAGGCTGCCCTCAAAGCCACGGTTCCCACCGCCGCCGCCCTTGCCTTCATGGTGTTTGTGCTGCTGTACTTCCCGTGCATCGCCACCTTCGTGGCCCTGAAGAACGAAACCGGCTCCTGGCGCTGGGCCATCCTCCTTTGCCTCTACACCATCCTCGTGGCCTGGATCTGCGCCTTCGCCGCCTTCCGTATCGGCCTTCTCATCTGGCCGGTGTAAAGAACCTTTACAGCTACGGCGGGTTTCTTTACACTTTTACATTTCTGATTCCAGGCGTAACTGCCTGGAATTCAGTTATATGCGCCTTAAGGCACGGGAGTTGCGTTTGCGTGTGCGGGAATAATTGTGTAAATTCGTAAACACTTATGGCTTCAAAGAAGGGCAAAATACTTATTGTGGACGACAACGCCGGTATCCGCCAGGCGCTGAAGATACTTCTTCCCGTGCATTTTACCGAGGTGGAAACGCTGCCGTCGCCGGTGACGCTTGTAAGCACGCTGGAGCGATTCCGTCCTGATGTTGTGCTTCTGGATATGAATTTCAACACGTCCATCAACACCGGCAACGAAGGCCTCTACTGGGCCGGGGAAATCAAGAAAATGATGCCGGAGGTGGAAGTTGTGCTGTTTACCGCTTATGCCGATATAGCCTTGGCGGTGGAAGGAATGAAGAGAGGTGCCTTTGACTTCATTGTGAAGCCGTGGGACAATGAGAAACTGATTGAAGTGCTCACCGCCGCCCGGGACAAGGCCCGTAAGGCGATGGGAAGAGATGCCCGGTCGGAGCCGGGCATGACGGGAGCCGTCACCCCCGACCTGATCGGGGGTCTAATGTTCTGGGGTACGTCCAAGCCTATGGCCGCTATCCGGAAGACGGTGGATAAGATTGCCCCAACGGACGCCACTGTGCTCATCACCGGAGAGAACGGAACCGGAAAGGATGTTCTGGCCCGTGAAATCCACGCCAGGAGCCTCCGGAGCGGGAAACCGATGGTGGCAGTGGACGCCGGAGCAATCACTGAAACCCTCTTCGAAAGCGAACTTTTCGGCCATGTCAAGGGCGCCTTCACGGACGCTCATACGGACCACGTGGGTAAGTTCGAGCAGGCCGATGGAGGCACACTGTTCCTGGATGAAATAGGCAATATTCCCCTGCATCTTCAGGCAAAACTCCTGCGTGCCATCCAGAACCGGAGTATAGTGCGGGTAGGCGGGTCCGAGTCCAGGCCCATCAACATCAGGCTCATCTGTGCCACAAATATGGATTTGGAGCAGCTAGTCCGCGAGGGCCGGTTCCGTGAGGACCTTTATTACCGCATCAATACCGTTCACATTGCCCTCCCTGCACTCAGGGAGCGGAAGGAGGACATAGTTCCGCTGGCGCAGATGTTCCTGGAAAGGTTCGCGGAGAAATACCATCGGCCTTTGAAGGGGCTTGATGAATCGGCAAAAGCCGTACTTGAAAACGCCCGCTGGAGCGGGAATATCCGCGAACTGCAGAATGTGATTGAGAAGGCGGTCATCCTCTCTGAAGGCAGCGAGTTGACGGTGAAAGATATCCAGTTGGAGCAGGCGGCCAAGGCGGCCGAAACTACCATCAAGGCGGTGAGTGAGGCCGAGGAAGAGCGGCTGGTCCGTGATGCAATGGAGCGCACGGACGGCAATATCTCTGCCGCAGCAAAGATGCTGGGCGTGAGCCGGCCCACGCTATATGCCAAACTTAAGAAATACGGCCTGTGACTTTTACCGTCTGGCATATCGTAGGGGTAGCCGTCATTGCCGCAATCATTGCGGCGGTGATTGCCACAATCCGCACCAGACGGAAGGACATAAAGAAGGTAGCCTATATGATGGATGCCCTGGAGGACGGGGAACTGAATTTTCGTTTCCAGGAGAAAAACCAGTTCAACCGTACTCTCAACCGTATCAGGACCATTTTTGAGAAGCAGCGCCAGGCCCACGAGCAGGATTCCTGGACCAAACTCATCCGCGTTCTCACGCATGAGATTATGAATACGGTGTCGCCAATCGCATCGCTGTCCGACGCCCTCTCCAAGTCGATGGACCAGAACGGGCACAGCGAACTGGATGTAAGGGCAGGCCTTGACACCATCAGCGATTCATCAAAGAACCTCATCAAGTTTGTGGAAACGTACCGGCAACTCTCCGGAGTGGCAAAACCTGTCCGCAAGGCCCTTGATCTGCGGGAACTGATAGATAATGTAATCGGCCTCAACAGCGAGTTCGCCGCCAGTTGCGGTGCCGCCTGCGTCTATCGGCCGGAGGAGGATGACCTTATGATTTATGCCGATGAAGGCCAAATCTCCCAGATTCTCATTAACCTCATCAAGAATGCCCTTCAGGCGGGCGCGAAGCACATCGACATAACCGCAAAGATGGGCCGCGAAGACGATGTGATTGTGGAGGTGGCTAACGACGGCGAACCCATTCCACCGGCAGCCCAGGAGCAGATTTTCATCCCGTTCTACACCACCAAGAAGGAAGGCTCCGGAATCGGCCTTTCCCTGGCCCGCCAGATTATGCGGAATCACAACGGTACCATTGAACTACTCCGCAGCGACGCCTCCGGCACCGTCTTCCAACTCCGGTTCCGGTAGTATCCACTGTAAAGAAAAGTGTAAAGGGAGTGTAAAGTTTTACAGACTTTACACTCCCTGCATTTTTGTGTGTTTGCTGTAAATCAATTAGTTAATGCTTTTGGCACGGCGGGTGCTTATGTTTGGTACGGTTAAACATAAGTATTGATATGAAAAACCTTTTCATTAAGTGTGTAGTTACAGCCCTGGCGCTTGCTGAGACAGTCAGCGCCAGCGGCCAGACTACTATGAACCTCAACGATTGCATGCGTTACGCCATCTCCAATTCCACCAAGGTGCGGATCCAGGAGGCGGCTATCGGTGACGCCCGGATTGCCCGGCGGGATGCGGCGCTCACGCTTTTCACTCCGCAGATTACGGCGCAGACCTATGCGTACTACAATTTCGGCCGTAGCATCGACCCCCAGACCAATACGTATTTCAATACCACGTCGTTCCACAATAACTACGGCGTGAGTGCCGGCTACGACCTTTTCGACGGCTTTAAAGCGGTGAACAATTATAAGATTTCCAAGACCGGAATGCTCATTGCCGACTCCCAGGAGAAGCAGGTTGAGGCCGATATCTGCCTTGCCGTGATGGAGGCGTACTACAACGTAGTCTATTACAAACGCCTCTGTGACGTGTATGAGGAGCAGGTTGCCGCTGCGGAGCAGGCCCTGGCCAAAGCCAAGAGGCAGGAAGAACTGGGCCAGAAAGGCCACGCAGACGTCATCCAGATGGAGGCCGACCTTGCCGACCGCCAGTATGACCTTACCAACACCTTCAATAAGTATCAGGACCAGAAGATGACGCTGTCAGACCTTATGTTCTGGCCGATGGATGAGGAACTGGTCATTGACACTTCTATGCCGGTGTGGCAGATTGAGCCGGTGGCCACAGAGTCAGTTGTTGACTTTGCCCTGGAGCACAATCCAGGGGTCCAGATTGCATCCTGGAAGGAACTCAACGCCAAGCGTGAACTGAGCACAGCCAAATGGCAGGTGCTTCCTTCAATCGGCCTTTATGCAGGCTGGAATACCAGTTATTATACCTATCAGGGAGCGGCTACAAGCCCGTTCTGGAATCAGTTCAGAAACAATGGCGGCGAATATGTACAGCTCTCTCTCCAGATTCCTATCTGGAACCGCCTGGCCAAGGCTTCCGCCATTTCCAAGAAGCGGAATGCGCTTCAAAAGGCCACGGCCGAACTGGACCAGAAGCGCCGGGATGTGGAATCAGAGGTGAGAAGGGCTGTCCAGGACCGCGACGGATCGGCTATCGCCTATCAGCAGGCGCAGCGAAAGGCAGAAGTGCAGGCCGAGGCCTACACCCTGAACCTCAAGAAACTGGAGCAGGGCCTCATTTCTCCGCTGGAGTTCCAGACGGCAAACAACAACTACCTCAAGGCCCAGGCCGATGAAATGAACAGCCTGTTCAAGTACCTCATCAAGCAGGCGGTGGTCCGCTACTACAATGGAGTTGAATACGTAAATCAGTAAGAAACTATGGATAAGATCATTGAGAAGAAAACCGGATGGCGCGTGGCGTTCACGAAAAAGGCTCTGCCCTGGTGGCTTGGAGCGCTGCTGCTGGTGTTTGTGATTTACCTGATAGCAAGGCCGAACAACAAGACCCTGCGCGTGGATAAGGACACTGTGACAATTTCAACGGCGGTCAAGGGAGAGTTCAACGACTATATCCGCATCAGCGGCAGGGTGCAGCCCATGACAACCATCCAGCTGAGCCCGCAGGAGGGCGGCATCGTGGAGAAGATTCTCATTGAGGAAGGCTCCCGGGTAAAGGCCGGAGACCCCATCCTGGTCCTTTCCAACGATAACCTGGACCTCCAGATCTTAAACTCCGAGGCCGAACTGGCCGAAAAGGAGAATATCCTCCGAAACACCCAGATCCAGATGGAACAGCAAAAGCTGGACGTGCGCCAGAACGTGCTGGAATACGGAATGCAGGTGGATCGCCTGCGCCGCGCCTACCTCCAGCAGAAGGCCCTCTATGAGGACAAACTCATTGCCAAGGAGGAATACCTCAAGGCCGAAGAAGACTACAAGCTGGCCCAGCAGAAGTACGACCTCATGGCCGAACGCTCCAAGCAGGACAGCCTGTACCGCGGCACCCAGATCGACCGCATGGAAGAAAGCCTGGAGAATATGCAACTGAATATGTCAATGATTCGCCGGCGCAAGAGCAACTTGATTGTGAAGGCGCCCATCGACGGCGAACTGGGCCTTCTGGACGTAGTGCTGGGCCAGAGCATCGCCAGCGGCACCAAAATCGGCCAAATCAACTCCGTGGGCACCTACAAGGTGGAGGCGCAGATTGACGAGCACTACATCGACCGCGTCGTGGCGGGCCTGGAAGCCACCTTCGAGCGCCAGGGTGAGACCTATTCCACAGTCATCCGCAAGGTCTATCCAGAGGTTCGCGACGGCAAGTTCAAGGCCGATTTCAAGTTTGGCGGTGAGCAGCCGGATAACATCCGCGCCGGCCAAACCTACTACCTGAACCTCCAGCTGGGCCAGCCCGAAGAGGCCGTCATCATCCCGCGCGGAACCTTCTACCAGAAGACCGGCGGAAAGTGGATATACGTCGTTAACAAAGATGGCAACAAGGCCGTCAAAAGAGAGATACGCATCGGCCGTCAGAACCCGCAGTATTACGAGGTACTGGAAGGCCTTGAACCCGGCGAGAGGGTGATTACCTCCGGGTATGATACGTATGGTGATAGTGATGTATTGGTGTTCTAAGTTATGAAGAGTTTTTGGAACTTTCTGAAGAAGAACAAGTTATACGGGGTCATCAACCTCGTGGGCCTGACGGTGTCGATGGCCTTCGTGCTCCTGCTGGCGGTATATGTGCAGCGACAGCTATCCACGGATACTTTCCAGGAGAACGCCGACCGGATCTACGTGATTGCCAATGAGGATAACGTTACGATGGGCTATTGGCTGGATAAGCACCTGAAAAACAATTTTCCTGAAATCGAGAAGGGTTGCTGCGTGGCCAATATGTCCTCCTCCGCCGCCTTTTCCATTGACGGGGAAAGGGTATATGGTAGCACCATGGCGGCAGACAGCACTTTTTTTGAGATATTCAGTTATGACCTGGTGAAGGGAAACAAGGCTGACTGGCGCGTTTCCTGGGACCGCTGTATGGTTAGCGAAGAGTTTGCTAACGCCAATTTCGGAGAAAAGGATCCCATCGGCCAGATTATCCAATTCAATTATGAGGGTACTTTTCCCCTTACGGTCTGTGGCATCTACAAGGAATTCGGCAATTCCATCTTGAAGGCGCCCGACGTGTTGGTGCGCGGCGAGATGATGCCCAAGACCAATTCTTCCCACGATGAATATATGTCGAACGCCGGAGGCGGAATATGCTTTGTGATGGCATACCCGGGCGCCGACCTTCTGGCCCGGCAGGACGACATTCTGAGCTGGTGTGAAGAGCATTTCTGGGTCTACAAAAGCCAGTACGACAAGGTTCGGATTATTCCTCTCAGAGACATGTACTTTCTGAATGAAGGGATTAGATACGGGTCAGATACTATCCAGTTCGGCAACCGCAGCTTCGTAAACCTGCTTCTGGCTATGTGCCTGCTTCTGCTGGCCTTTGCTGTGTTGAACTATATCAATATGACCACGGCGCTGACCGGTTTCCGAGCCAAGGAAATGGCCACCCGGCGTCTGGTAGGAGCTGAGAAACGGAGCATTTTCCTCAAAGTTATCTCGGAAAGCACCATTATCTGTGCCATCTCGATGCTGCTGGCCATCCTGCTGGCCGAAGCGCTTGCGCCTACGGCCTCCCGGATTCTTGAGTACCAGGTATCCATTTTCAAGGCGATTACGCCTGTCAATGTGTTGCTTGTACTGGGCTTTATCGTGATACTCGGAATCCTGTCCGGCCTTGTGCCT
>ONXC01000004.1 GCA_900321715.1 uncultured Bacteroidales bacterium
GTTGTAAACCTTGTCGGCCGCCTGGGAATTTGAGCGGTAATTGTCCTCATAATTGCTTTTGTCCCAGCGGAAATACACCTGGCTCTCGTGCACGTTCTCGTGCACGCGCGATGAGGTTTCCGGCCTTTCAGGGCCGGAGAGAAGGAGAAGCGATATGATGCTTGCGAAGAGCACGCCTATATGGTATAGATGCCAAAAATATAAATTTGTTGCTAAAAAACAAAGCCTTGAGAAACCTTGCCGCGATTAAAAAGTGAAAGCATTTGCCCGGCTATTCTATAAAATTTTAATTATACACCCACATTTGCGTGATAAATTATAAATACGTGGTAGTAAATCAACAAAAAATGTTGCTTTTTCAAATTTGTCATAATGGCTTGATTATTTGTCCTGAACTGGTTTATATGACTAATTCTTGCTATATTCGTGTATGTTTTTCAAAAACCATATTCAATGGCCTCCTGTTCACATCCTGCCGTGCCTCCAAAGCATGCAGATTTGGAGAAAGATTCCGTCCTTCAAGCCATTTCTTCAATGATGCTGAAAGAGGCGGATACGGAAGATGTCATTTCCGTTGTTGATTCGGCCGAAACTGCCGGTGTCATTGACAATCTGCATGCACGGCTTATTCGCGCAAAGGCTTATGGGAGGACTGAGTCTGGTTTCCTGCAGGCGCGTTCTATCTGCGAGGAACTCCTTCAGGACCCTCACCTGAGTCCGGAAGATGAGGCCGATATCCTGGAGTATCTGTGTTATCTTTGTGTTATCTTTGCCGGATGAGGACCGATGACCTTGGGGAAGTGGAGTACGGGCTCAGGTTCGTGCAGGTTTGCGAATCTTTGGGTGACTCTATGAGAGCCGTTCCTGTCCAGGCCGATATGGGATCCTCCCTTGTCCGTATCGGCCGTGATGAAGACGGCCTTCTGAAGATAAACGATGCAATCAGCAAACTGGATGGTGAGAAGGGCTTCTTTTATCTAGATGCCGGTATAAAAACAAGGAAGAGCCTTATTCGCACATATATAGACCTTGAACGTTATCTTGACGTCGTTCCGGTAGCACAGGAGATAATCTCCCGTCTGGAAGATTACGCCGCGGCCCCAGAGGCTTATGCCGATTCCTCTCCCAACCTTCCCGGTGACCATAACCGCCCGGGTTATGTAGACTTCTACACCGCCCAGGCCCTTGCCTTCATCACGTACGCCTATGCGGCTGAAGGCATGAGGAAGGAGGCGCAGGAGTACAATGCCCGTTTTGAGAAGACCAGATACAGCAAAACGTTCGGTGGCCGGAAGATGATATCCAGTGCGTGGCCGCTTCTTGGAGAGTATGACAGGATGCTGTCCTTCTATGATGAGCTTCAGCGCCGCTGGGGGGCCGATACCCTTCATGCCGATTATGCCATTATGCTTGAGAACAGGGCGCTGGCGGCAAAGAGCAAGGGCAGATACAGGGAAGCGCTTGGCTATATGCAGCGTTATTCCTCGCTTGCCGATAAACTCAACGATTCCCAGAACAAGGCCATGATTCAGGATTACGTGGCTAAGTACCGGTATCAGGAGCAGAAAATGGCCCTGGAACGTGAGAGAGTTGCGGTAAGGCGTTCAAGGAGCATTGCTCTGGGGGCGTCCGCAGGAGCTCTTGTATGCCTTATACTTCTTGGGATAATCCTTCAGTATGTAATCTTGGTCCGCCGGAAAAACAAGGCGCTGGTGTCCCAGATTTCTGAAAACGTAATCCTGCAGAGAGAGAAAGTGGATGCATCGGCCTTGAACGGCAATCCGGAACTTTCTTCACTCAGTGATGCTCAGCTTTTTGAATACCTCCGCTACGAGATTGTGACCAACAATCTTTATGCAGATTCCCGTCTTGACAGGCAGTTCCTGATGGACAGGTACCACCTTTCAAAGGAGCGCATAGGATCGGCTTTCTCCCACGGAAGCCCCTATCAGTCCCTGGCGGCATTCCTCAATGTTGTGCGCCTCAAGAAAGCCGCAAAGATGCTGTCGTCTTCACCGGAGATGTCCATATCGGACGTTGCATCGGCCTGCGGATTCTCTTCAGGAAGTCTTTTCGCACGCAACTTCAAGCAATATTTTGCCCTTACCCCCACGGAGTTCCGTCAGAATCCTTCCTCTTTCAAGGATATGGTGAAATAACGGACATTTTTGTAAATTTGCAAAAATACTTTTTGCTATGAGAATGGACGGCAGGCGTGAAAGCCAGAACGTAGAAGACCGCCGCGGAATGAGCGGCGGCGCAAAAGCCGGTATGGGAATCGGCGGAATTGCAATTGTAGCCATACTTACCCTGCTTATGGGCGGAGACCTTGGAGATGTCTTCAGGGCTGTCCAGGGCGCGGGCGGCGTGGCCACCATGACTGAGGAATCCTATCAGCCCACCGCAGAGAACGAGGCCCTTGCCACGTTCTCCCGCCAGATCCTGGCTTCCACTGAGGATGTCTGGAGCGCCTACTTCCGTAAAAATGGCTTTGGAGAGTACCGTAACCCCATCCTTGTGCTCTACACCGGCAGCACTTCCACCAGCTGCGGCCAGGGCCAGGCGGCTATGGGCCCCTTCTACTGCAGCGCCGACGAAAAACTGTACATAGACCTCAGTTTCTTCTCCAGTATGAAATCCCAGCTTGGCGCAGACGGTGATTTCGCATACGCATATGTCATTGCCCATGAGGTAGGGCATCACGTCCAGAACCTTGTGGGAACCTTGGGTCAGGCTCATCAGCAGATGGCCCGCATGTCAAAGACAGACGCCAACCGCATGAGCGTGCGCATAGAGCTCCAGGCCGATTTCTACGCCGGCGTGTGGGCTCACTATGAGAGTTCAATGTTCTCTTCCATCGAGGACGGAGACCTTGAGGAAGCCATCCGCTGCGCCTCCGTGATTGGTGACGACTACCTCCAGAAAAAGGCCCAGGGCTATGCCGTAGAGGAATCCTTCACCCACGGCACCGCCGCCCAGCGCATGCGCTGGCTCAAGAAGGGCATGCAAACCGGAGACCTCCGCCAGGGAGACACCTTCTCCCTGCGTGACAATCAGCTGTAGACTCCCGCGTCCCCGTCATTCCCGGGTGTCCCCCCGTCATTCCCTGGTGTTCCCCCGTCCGGGATTTTGCCCGTTTTCCCGGACGGAGCCCTGTTTTTCGCCCTTCCGTCCTGATTTCCGGCCGTTTTTATGGATGGCAGGGCTGTTTCGGCGGTCCCATCCTGATTTTCGGCCGTTTTTATGGATGGACACTATTGCTTTCTGGCTGTCAGGGGAAATAGGTTATTGATTGCAGCCACAGGCATTCCAACACAACGGGCAATTTGGGTATTAGAGGCCGAATAATCAAATTTCAGTGTTTTGATTAACCGGCCCTTGGTCTCGTTGGGTAACTCCCTGGGGGCATCCGTTCCGCCAAGTTCTTTACTCAGGCGGCGAGCGATGCTCCATACCTCAATGTCGTCAAGAACGATGGTTTCTCCAATCCGCCTTGCAACTTCTATTTGTGACTCAACATTCTTGTAAAGCCACTGGAAGAACTGTCTTGCGTTTTCAAAGAATGATTCCGTACGGCTGTAATCAACAAAACAAGAAGGCAACGCCACGCCGTTCAGCACCATTATCCGGGGATCGATATCCGGATTCCGCTCACGCTTGAATTCACGGCGCTTTTCTATGGTCATCTTTGAGGCCGATACTCCCTTCACAAACATCTCCTCAAGAAAAGGATTGAAGTAAAGATAGCCGCTGCACCACTTGTAAGCGTGCATATTCACATTAACCCTGTCTACAAACGGATTGCGGATTACGTATACAATCTCATCCCGGAGTTGTTTCAGGCTATTGATGGAGACAAAGGATGGAGTACACATCTGCGCAATGTGCCCCCGGCCGCTCCTACCTAATACAAAAGCCAGTTTCTTTTGAATGAATGAGTAAAAAGCCCGGCACTGAGATTCCGGCCCTTCAAGGATGAAGTGCAAGTGGTTGTTCATAATGGCAAAGGCCAGCACTTTGCAACCTGCAAAGAACACGGCCACGGCAATAATGTTCAGAGCCTGGTTCAATTCATCTTCCGTCCGGAACAGCAGGTCGTCCTCAATGTGCCTGGTGTACAGGTGATAAAACGGTCCGCCTTCCAAGAAAATCTGTTCGCATCTTGAATACGCCATAATCATTAATCGATGACGCCAGTGTCATCGGCTTGCAATTTATGCATTCTTGGTGTAACTCATCCCTCAAAACGTAAAAACTTTTTCACGGGTTTCGCGTGAAACAACGCCCTCATCCACGTGAAACAGCGCTTTCATTAGCGTGATACAACTCCCCGGGGCCCGTCCTGAAAAACGGCCCAAAATCTGGACGGAAGCCAGCACACACCCGGTCCATCCTGAAAAACGGCCTAAAATCTGGATGGGAGCCAGCAAACGCCAGGTCCGTCCGGAAAAACGGCCCAAAATCTGGACGGAAGCCAGCAAATGCCCAGTCCGTCCTGAAAAACGGCCTAAAAACTGGACGGGTAAGGAATTAAGGAGGGAAATGACTATATTTGTAATCAAACTGATAACCTATATGAAAAAAGTCATCCTCCTAACGCTTGCCGTGGCGGTACTTGCGGCCTGCCAAAGCCCGCAGCAGAAGGCCGAAAAACGTGCCTTAGATATCCTCAAGCAGCTTACCCTGGAAGAAAAGGCATCACTTATGGTGTACAATTCCCCGGCGGTGGAGCGCCTTGGGATAAGGAGCTACAACTGGTGGAACGAGGCCCTTCACGGGGTTGCCCGTAACGGCGCGGCAACGGTGTTCCCCATGCCAATTGCCATGGCTGCCTCTTTTGACCAGCCTCTTCTGGAGGAGGTTTTCACGGTAGTTAGCGACGAAGCCCGCATAAAGCACAAAATGGCGGCCGAAAGCGGCTGGTATCAGGGTCTTACCTTCTGGACACCCAATATAAACATCTTCCGTGACCCGCGCTGGGGCCGCGGTATGGAGACATACGGTGAAGACCTTTATCTCACCGGTGTTATGGGCATGGCGGTGGTGAGAGGCCTGCAGGGGGATCCCAAGGCCCCGGTGAAGAAACTCCACGCCTGCGCAAAACACTTTGCGGTGCATTCCGGCACGGAGAAGAACCGTCATCATTTTGATGCCGAGGTATCTGAAAGAGACCTTCGTGAAACCTATCTTCCCGCTTTCAAGGACCTTGTGACAAAGGCCGGCGTGGAGGAGGTCATGACCGCCTACAACCGCTTCAGGGGCGTTCCCTGCGGGGCCAGCAGCTACCTTGTGAATGACATACTCCGTGGAGAGTGGGGGTATAAGGGGATGGTAGTGTCGGACTGCTGGGCCCTTGACGATTTCTACATGGAAGGCCGTCACGGTTACGTGAAAACCGGGGCCGAAACAGCTGCCGTGGCCGTGAAAAACGGCATAGACGTAGAGTGCGGAGTGGCCTACAAATACATCCCTAAGGCAGTTGCGCAGGGGCTTCTGGCACCTGAAGACCTTGACCGTGCCGTGCTGAAGATACTTACGGAGCGCATCCTCCTTGGAGAGATGGACGGGGTTTCCCCATGGGACGGCCTGGACAGCACAATGGTTGAAAGCCCTGAGCACAGGGCCCTTTCCCGCAGGATGGCCACGGAGACTCTGGTTCTTCTGCAAAACGACGGAATCCTCCCCCTGAAAGGCACGGAACGCATTGCCGTGGTGGGTCCCAACGCCAACGACAAGGAGATGATGTGGGGTAACTACAACCCCGTTCCAAACCACACCACAACCCTTTTGGAGGCCCTTCAGGAGCGCATTCCCGGTATAAATTACGTCAAGGGCTGCGGCATTGTGGACGGTCTTGAAGAGGATGTCGTGGGCCAGATTGGTGATGCCGATATCGTAATCTTCGCCGGCGGCATCTCTCCCCGTTTCGAGGGCGAGGAAATGCCCGTTGCCGTCCCCGGCTTCGAGGGCGGAGACCGCACTGACATTGAACTTCCGGCCGTTCAGCGGGAGCTTCTGAAAGCCCTCAAAGCCGCCGGAAAGAAGGTTGTCCTTGTGAATTTCTCCGGCAGCGCCATGGGCCTTGTGCCTGAGACTGAGAGCTGCAGCGCCATCCTCCAGGCGTGGTATCCCGGGCAGGAAGGCGGCCCCGCCATTTCCGATGTCCTGTTTGGCGACGTCAATCCATCGGCCAAACTGCCCGTAACCTTCTACAAGAGCGTAGAGGACCTCCCGGAGGTGGAGGATTACAACATGGAAGGCCATACCTACCGCTACTTCCGCGGTGAGCCCCTGTTCCCGTTCGGATACGGCCTCAGCTACACCACGTTTGAGTACGGGGAGGCTTCCGTGAAGCGCGGTTCATTGGTGATTCCGGTCACAAATACCGGCGCCGTAGATGGCTCTGAGGTGGTTCAGCTGTACGTTTCCCGCCCGGCCGATACAGAGGGTCCCGTCAAGACCCTCCGCGGCTTTAAGCGTGTGACGGTTAAGGCAGGTGAAACCGTGAATGTGAGCATTCCGCTCACGGATGAGACATTCCTGTGGTGGGATGAGGAGGCCCGGAATATGGTTCCTCTCCGCGGAGAATACAGCCTCCTTTACGGCGGCTCCAGCGCGTCCCTCAAGTCCCTGGATTACAGGTTCTGATTACCGGGCCCAGACCTCGTCCGTGAAAATGAAACCTGGCGCGCCAGCCCCGGGGTGCCAGGACGGAATTGTGCCGATGTTTTTGGCAAAGATCTTAACGTATCTTGCCGTGCAGTTTACGGGAAGCACCGCGTCCCAGACCTGAATGGTCATATCCGTCTCATCAACCGTGTTGTCAAGGCGCCCCACCGGGGTGAAATTGACACCATCGGCCGATACAGAGAACTCCACATACCGCGGCATCCATATCCAGGACCTTGCATCCTGGCAAAAACCTGCTCCCACTATGCTCAGAGGCCTTTCCTCAAGGAGGTCCAGTACCGCCGTAAAGTCCGTATCCTGATACCCCTGCCAGCCGCCGGTGCGCCAGTTAAGGCTGCCGCGGGTGCCGTCTATGAGGCCGGTGTCTCCACCGGCATTGTACTGGCGGCTGTAGCGTGAAAGAATCTTGATTGCGCGGTCCTTCTGCACCTGCCGCACGCGGCTTCTTGAAACAAAACTCCGGCGGCCGTTACGTATTGACCAGGCCTCCAGGGTGCAGGGTTCACACACCGTGAAAGGACCAGTGTAAAGGGTCTCGGCGCCGCCAGAGATGCGGTAGAAGATGGTTCCTTCGCCCTGTATTGCAACTTCAAGGGAGTCCGTGAAAATGTCATTGGGCATCACAAATGCCGGGTTGGGGACAATTTCCGTCATTCCCGGCACCGACCCGGAATCACTCACCGGGCAAACGGGATACTTCCCAATTGAAGAGAGCACATACCAGGCGCTCATCTGACCGCAGTCGTCATTGCCGCAAAGGCCGTCAGGGGCACTTGAGTACAGGGTTTCAAGGATCTCATTCACGCGGGCCTGCCGCTTATCAGGCTTGCCGATAGCATCGTACAGATACGCCACGTGGTGGCTGGGTTCATTGCCGTGGGCATACTGGCCGATAAGCCCCGTAATATCGGCCTGGGTGCGTCCGGTAGTCTTCTGAGGGGCGGTGAAAAGGGCGTCCAGACGCGCCTCGAAGGCTTCCGGGCCGCCAAGGGCCTCTATGAGCCCGGGGATGTCCTGGGGCACAAAGAAACTGTACTGCCAGGAGTTTGCCTCCGTGTAGTTGTTGTTTACCTCGCGGGGATCGAAGGGAGAGAACCATCGGCCATTAAGGCGCGCCCTCATGAACTTTGTCTCCGGGTCAAGGACGTTTTTCCAGTACTGGGAACTTTTCATAAACTCCTCATACTCTGCCATATGGCCAAGTCTCAGGGCTACCTGAGCCACGCACCAATCGTCAAAGGCATACTCCAGAGTCTTGGACACGGATTCGTGCTCGTCATCGGCCAGGACAAGGCCGTTGAGGCGGAAGCTGTCAAGGCCGAATTCCCCGTTGCGGGCACTGGCCAGCATAGCCCGGAAGGCGTGTTCATAGTCAAAGCCTGGAAGGCCGCGGAGGATGGCATCGGCAACCACCGGGGCGGCATTGTAGCCTATCATACAGTTGGTTTCGTAGCCGGAGAGTTCCCAGACGGGGAGTTTGCCGGCTTCGTCATAGATGGAGAGCATTGACCGGATGAAATCCACCGTCCGCTCCGGCTCAATCTCCATCAGAAGCGGATGAAGGCCCCTGAATGTATCCCAGAGGGAGAAAACGGTGTAGCGGTCCCAGCCATCGGCCTTATGAACCAGGCCGTCCATGCCGCGATATTCACCGTTTACGTCAGAATACAGCGTGGGATGTATGCCGGTGTGGTAAAGGGCCGTGTAAAAGCGGGTCCTGTGTTCCTTGTCCCTGTAAGGGCAGGGCACTTTCTTAAGATACGCCTCCCAGGCCTTTCCAGTGGCCTTTTTCTGGGCGCTCAGGGACTTAGGGTAATCGGCCCTGAGATTTGCCCTGGCGTTTTGCCATGAGACTGAGGAGATGCCCACACGTACGGTGAGCTTCTTTCCGGGGAAGAAGATTGTGGCCGTGGGGCCGATAATCCCCGGCTCAAGCGCGGCCTCGGAGAACTCCATATAGAAATATACCCTCTGTCCGCGAGCCCAGCTGCTGGAGATGCGGTAACCATAGCAAGTGTTCCCGCTCACGTTAAGGCTGTAGTCGTCCAGATGGTCCCTGTGCCTTAGGTCCACCGTGATGCTGGCAGGGCCGGAGAAGGAGTATTCGTGGATGGCGCTGCGTTTCCCGGCGGCTACTTTTGCCTGCACCTTTGTGTCCTCCAGATACACCTCATAGTACCCTGAAGAGGCCTTTTCACGGCTGTGGGAAAAGCGCGAAGGCTTACCGCCGGGGGTGATGAGGATGTCGCACCAGTCGTCACAGCCGGTGCCGCTGAGATGAGTGTGGGAGAAGCCGTAAATGACGGAGTCGGAGTAGTGGTAGCCGCTGCAGCCGTCCCAGTCTCCGGCATTGGGCCTTGTGTCCGGGCTCAACTGGATCATACCAAAGGGGTATACCGCCCCGGGGAACGTGTGGCCGTGTGCATCTGTCCCCACAAACGGGTTCACAAACGGCAGAAGGGAAATGAGGATGGTGGTTATCAGTGTCATAGCAATGCAAAAATAGCAAAAAAATGCTTCCGCCCACCCCGCCCCGTCCGGGATTTAGGCCATTTTTCCGGACAGGGGGCGCAATTCACGGGTTCCGTCCAGATTTTGGGCCGTTTTTCAGGACGGACCAGCCGTTTGCTGGCTCCCATCCAGATTTTCGGCCGTTTTTCAGGACGGACCGGGCGTTTGCTGGCTTGCATCCAGATTTTCGGCCATTTTCCCGGACGGACCGGGCGTTTGCTGGCTTTCGTCCAGATTGTGGGACGTTTTTCAGGACAGGGCGGTAGGGAAGGAGTCCACATAGTGGAATAGTTGCAGGATTATCAAAATTGTGCTAACTTTGCAAGATATGGGAAAAAGGTTTACCATAGTGGCCGTTACGGCCGTGGCCATTCTTCTTGCGGGCATAGCGTTCGCTGTGTCAAGGCTTTACGCTCCGGGAAAGGCAGAATCCCATTCCCAGATGCCTCAGGGCTGGAGCGTCCTCAGCGCCATTCCATCAGACGCAGTGGCGGTTTTTGTCTTTGATGGCTCCTCAAAAGCAGTAAAAGTGCTGGCCGATTCAACGGGTCTTCTCGCGGCGGCCATCGCCCCTGACAGCCCCGCCCTTATGGACTTCATAAGGAGTATCGGCAAAAACAAGATGGCCATTTCCCTTCACAACAGCGGCTCTCTTGTGCCCCTTGTGGCCGCAGAGATTCCGCTCCCGGATTCCCTCACAAGGGTGATGGCCCTTAACACCGGCCTCAAGCTTCAGGAAAAGGACGGATACCTTATAGCCTCAAGGTCAGAGACATTCGTGAAGGCTTCGGCCAGAAACCTTCAGGAGGGAACCTCCATCATGGGCTCAAAGAGCCTCCAGGGCCTGCTTCCCAAGGTATCGGCCCCGGCGGTTCTCCTTGTAAACCATTCCCACGCGCCCAAGATCACAGACGTCTACGGCTCCTCCAAAATGCGCAAGCAGGCCGGGTTCCTCAAGAACCTTGCCCCCTGGAGCGCCTGGACTCTCCAGGTTCCTGAAAAGGACAACATCGCTATAAAAGGTATAAGTGCCAGCTCAGACGCTGCCGGCAGCTGGTTCCTCTCATTTAATGGCAAAGGTTCCCAGGAAGCTCTTTTCCCGGAGGCCCTTCCTTATTTTACGGGAACTGCCATCAGCCTTCCCATTGAAGATCCAGGTGCCGTAATAGCATCCCGCCGGTCCTTCGAGGACGGAAACGGCCGCCTCACTGCCTTCAACAAGACCCTCAAGGCCCGTCCTGCAAAGGATATCACCGTTGAGGAATGGATAATGAGCCTTCAGCCAAGGGAACTTGTAAAGGCTTCCTTCAGGGCCGATGACGGCGTAAAGCATGAAGTCCTTCTTCTTAGAAGCGCAAAGGACCTCAAGCTTGTAAAAGAGCAGTCAAACCCCTACAGGGGCTGTCTGGCTGCGGTTTTTGGAGATGATTTCAAAACCGTGGACACCATCTGCGTTTCCATAAATTCAAAGTGGACCGTGTTTGGAGACGCTCCGTCAGTTCAGGCCTTCCAGGACAAGGAGTTCCTTGGATACACCCTAAAGGACAGGATGAGTGATGCTTCCATCCCGGCCCCTAAAGGTTTTGTGGCGTATGCCTCCCTCTCTGATGAGCCCCAGGTTATCCAGGACATCCTTGGCGCAAGGCTGGCCACTCCGCTTGAGGCTTTTGCAAAGGGTGCAGGCTATGCTCCGGCGCTTATATCGGCCGATCTTTCAGGAGAACTTCCTTCAATCAGCATACGCATTGACAAGCGCGCCCTCAAGGGCACAAAAGTCCAGGTGCTTGAAAGAGACACAACCGTGGTGGTTCCAGCCGGCTATTTCCCCGTGAAGAACTACGCCACGGGCAAGACCAACCAGCTGTACCAGAACAGCCACGGCTCCATCTGCCTCAACGATGAAAACGGCAAGGGCGTCTGGGGCATTCCCTTCAAGGGAAGCCTCTGCGGAAGGGTCCAGAACGTGGATTACTTTGCAAACGGAAAGATACAGTTCCTGTTTGCCTCGGGAAGCAAGCTTTACCTCCTTGACCGTCTTGGCCACTGGGTAAACGGCTTCCCCGTGGAGGTTGGAAAGCCCATCCTCCTGGGCCCGGACGTATACGACTTCACCGGCGCCGGCGGCTACACCGTAATGGTGCTCCACAAGGACAACACCCTTGAACGCTATAACCTTCACGGCAAAAAGCCTGAAGGCTGGAAGGGGATTACCGCCCCTGAAACCGTCAAGAACCTTCCTGAACTGATTGAGGTCAAGGACAAGAGGTTCTGGGCCGTGCGCACATCAGTCCGTACCCTCATCTATCCATTTGAGGGCGGAGACCCTGTTGTGAGCGGAGACGGCGGAAAGATGATAAAGCCGGATTCCAAGCTTACCATAACCTCCAAGGGGGTAAGTGCGGAATGCTACGACGGAAAGGAACGTGACTTTAAATTGAACTAAAACCTACACCATCCATATTATGGAATTCAAATCAGTAAACAAAACATTGCAGGAGAGCTTCATCCGCAACTGGGACCGTCCGGCCCTTACCAATTACCAGGGTATGACGCTTGCATACCGTGAAGTGGCCCTGAGGATTGCCAAACTCCACATTGCCTTTGAGCAGTGCGGCCTCAAGAAGGGTGACAAAGTTGCAATCTGCTCCCGCAACCAGGCCAACTGGGGCGTAAGTTTCCTCGCTGCCATCACATATGGCGCAGTGGCCGTACCCATCCTCCATGAATTCAAACCCGGAAACATACACTATCTGGTAAACCACTCGGATTCCCGCGTCCTGTTTGTGGACGACGTAATCTGGGAGGGCCTTCAGGCCGAGGAAATGCCTGATCTCCAGGTTGTGGTTCAGATCAACACGTTCAAGTTCCTATACGTTGCATCGGAAGAGCTTTCATACGTCCGTGAACACCTCAATGAGGAATTCGGCAAGCGTTATCCCGATACCTTCGGCCAGGAAGACCTCAATTACTATGAGGATTCCGCCGAGGAACTTGCCATCATCAACTATACTTCCGGAACTTCCGGCTTCTCAAAGGGTGTAATGCTGCCCTACAGGGCCCTCTATTCAAATATAGAGTTTGCCGCAAAGGACGCCTGCCCCATGCTTAAGGCGGGTATGAACGTTGTGAGCATGCTGCCATCGGCCCATATGTACGGCATGATGTTCGAGTTCCTCTTTGAGATGACTATCGGCATGCACGTGCACTTCCTAAGCCGCGTCCCCAGCCCCAAGATCATCATGCAGGCCTTCCAGGAAATCCACCCTGATATCATCATTGCAGTGCCTCTGGTGATGGAGAAGGTGTACAAGAGCAAGCTCAAGCCGCTCATCGACAAGACAAAGCTCTACAGGCGCATCCCCATCCTTGGCCCCACCATTGAGAAGAAGTTCTGCACTGAACTCACCAATTCCTTCGGCGGTCAGTTTGAAGAGGTGATCCTTGGCGGCGCCGCCTTCAATCCGGAGGTGGAGAAATTCCTCCACAAGATTGGCTTCCACTATACTGTGGGTTATGGCATGACTGAGTGCGCTCCTATTATCGGCTATGCCCACTGGGATAAGGTAAAGGTTGGAAGCGCCGGCCGCGCAGCCCTCAACATGGAAATCCGCATAGACTCCGACGATCCCCGGGGCATTCCGGGAGAAGTTCAGGTAAAGGGCCCCAACGTGTGCCTTGGATATTACAGGAACGAGGAAGCCACCAAGGAGTCATTCACCGACGACGGCTGGTTCCGCACCGGAGACATGGGTATCATCGACGAAGATGGTTACCTGTTCCTGAAAGGCAGATCAAAGTGCATGGTGCTTGGCCCTTCCGGCCAGAATATCTACCCTGAAGAAGTTGAGGCTACCATCAATAACTTTGTGTATGTGGTTGACTCACTGGTGGTTGAGGACGACGGCGGCCTTACCGCCCTCATCTATCCTGACTGGCATCAGGGAGAGCTTGACGGCTTCACAAGGGCCGATTTCCGCAAGCGCATCTGCGGCCTTCTTCCCGCTATCAACGACGAACTCCCCAAGTACGCCCAGATCAAGAAGATAGAGCTCATGCCGGAAGACTTCGAGCGCACCCCCAAGAAGAGCATCAAGCGTTACCTCTATCAGAGAAACTAACTGCCGATGGATATCAATAAATTTGACAAGAGTTATCTGGAGATGGCCGAGGTATGGGCCCAGAACTCCTATTGCAAGCGCCGCAAGGTGGGCGCCCTCCTTGTAAAGGACCGCACCATTATCTCTGACGGCTACAACGGCACTCCCTCCGGCTTTGAGAATATCTGCGAGGACGAAAACGGCGTCACAAAGCCCTACGTCCTTCACGCGGAGGCAAATGCCATCACAAAAGTTGCAAAGAGCGGCAACAGTTCCGAAGGAGCAACCCTCTACGTCACAGCCTCTCCCTGCGCGGAATGCGCAAAGCTCATCATCCAGTCCGGCATTTCCCGCGTGGTTTACAGGGATGCATACCGCCTTACAGACGGAATAGACCTCCTGAAGCGCGCCGGAATCGCTGTTGAACAGAAATGCGTCAATGAGTAAGAAGTCAGTACAGATCCTTCAGATAGTAGTGGGCGTCATATTCGGCGCCCTTATTACTTTAACCGTGGTCCGATACAGGGAATCCCGGCACCTTGTCACCACAAAATACCAGGACTGGCAGAAGCTCAATGCCATACTCCAGGTTGTGGACAGGAACTATGTGGACACTTTCTCCAAGAGCGGTCCCACGGACGCAGCCGTGGCGGCAGTCCTTTCCCGCCTTGATCCGCATTCCGTGTACATGCCTCCCGTGGAGCGCAATGCGTCTGAAGAGGAACTCGCCGGCAATTTTGACGGTATCGGCATACAGTTCAATGTTCCCAATGACACCGCAATTGTACTGGAGGTCATCCCCGGCGGCCCTTCGGAAAAGGTGGGCCTTCTTCCCGGAGACCGCCTCCTGAAGGTAGACGACAAAGTCATAGCCGGCGTGAAATTCCCCCAGGACAGCATGGTGCGCCGCATAAAGGGCCCTTCAGGCACCAAGGTCACCATCACCGTCCAGAGGCAGAAGGAGGTGATTCCGTTTGAGATCACCCGCGGCAAGATCCCTCTACACAGCGTTGACGCCGCGTTCATGCTCACGGACACCGTAGGGTATCTGAGGCTTGGAAAATTCTCCCGCACCACCTATGAGGAGTGCCATAAGGCCGCCCTGGAACTTAAGGACAAGGGAATGAGGCACCTTATCTTCGACATCCGTGACAATTCCGGCGGATATCTTGACCAGGCCCTCCTTGTGAGTAACGACTACCTTTCCCGCGGTGACACCATAGTATATATGGAGGGCCTCCACAGGCCCCGTGAGGTTTTCAGGGCCGATGGAAGGGGAGACCTCAAGGAAATGGGCCTCAGCATCCTCATAAGCGAGAACTCGGCATCGGCCTCCGAAATCTTTGCCGGGGCGGTCCAGGACAATGACAGGGGCACCATCATCGGCCGCCGCTCCTTCGGAAAGGGTCTTGTGCAGGAACCGTTTGTCTTTACGGACGGCTCCGGCCTCCGCCTCACCGTTGCAAGGTATTACACTCCTTCGGGCCGATGCATCCAGAAGCCATACTCCAGCGCCCGTGAATACAGTTACGACATCTACAACAGATACATGGACGGGGAGGTTTTCAGCGCCGACAGCGTGCGCCTGGACACCACGGATGTCCATCACACCCGCGCCGGCCGCATCGTATACGGCGGTGGCGGTATAATGCCGGATGTATTTGTCCCTGTGGATACCACCAGGGTTTCACAGTATTACATAGAGTGTAACCGCAAGGCAGCCCAGATGAGGTTCGCTTCGGCCGTCTTTGACCGTAACGCCGCAAGGCTCAGGGAGATAGACAGTTTTGCCCAGATGGACCGTTTCCTGAAGAGTCTCAATTTGAAAGTGGAATTCCCCGCGTTTACTTCAAAAGAAGGCATCCGCTGCACGGAAGCGGAATGGGATGAAACCGCTCCCTACCTTGTACCGCAACTTTATGCATTGATTTCCAGGTATTCAAGGCTTGGTGAAAACGCTTTTTACAAGTATTATCTGCCGGTTGACTACACCGTCCAGGAAGCCCTTAAGGGGCTTGGTGTCAAGGAGCCCCAGTAGTTTTTTGTGCGATTATTCGGGGAAAAGTGTAAGTTTTTAAAAAATTTTTCATATCTTTACTGCTCTGAACCATAGTTTGGGGCGGTATTTTTTAGGCTGTTTACTTACAGTTTGAAAGCCAATCCAAGGGTTCGGATTAGGATTTGTTATAATAGTAAGTGTATCAAAATAATCCTGTTATGAAAATTGTTAAAATTGCAAACCTTGCAATTACAGTAATCCTGGCCTCTTTGGTGGCCTCCTGCGTAAAGGAGCAGCCCAAGGAGGAAGCCCCGGAGACTCCGGTCAAGTTTACTGTAGAGCTTAACAGCACGGCCGATGCAGAGTATGCAGAGGTGGTTGTGCGCCATGACGGCCTGAAAGACGCAACGTGGTTTGGATTTGTGACCAAGGATGTAAACTCTCCCGTGGAGGATCTCATCCAGGCTCAGCTTCCCAATGTTAACGCCAAGTCTCTCCACGTGGGCAACGTCCAAACCGTTGCGCTGCGCAATCTGGAAGAGTATGTAAATTACCGTTATGTGGCATTCGGCGTCAACTCTGACGGTGAACGTTACGGTGAGCCCGGAAACCTGGCTTTCTGCACCTCTCCCGTCTTTGACGTAACATTCCAGGCAGAGGCCGGTGAGATCGGTTCCCACCAGGCATCCTTCTCTGTGAGCCACGACGGCATCGACGTCCTTACCTATATGGCATTCGTCACCGACGACAAGGAAAAGGACATCAAGACTCTGGTCTCGGAGAATTTCGCCACCCTTGTCAACGGTGAGAATAAACTCAACGAGGGCGTGGAACTTCTCAAGGGAACGTCAGGAGTTGTTTCCTTCGATGATCTCACCCACGAGACAGATTACCGTTTCATCATCTACGGTATTTATGACAACAGCGGCACCGTGATTTCCTACGGTACTCCCGCAGAGGTCCCCTTCACTACTCCCATCGACCTATCAATTGTTCCTTTCAGCGCGGCAATCTCCAACATTACCACCGAGACTGCAAAGGCATCCGTCACTTATGACGCCAAGGCCGATGACCTCACCTGGTACGGCTTTGTCTCAGAAGATATGTCCGCATCTGCTGCCAGCCTTGTTGCTGCTGCTGTCAGCGGCGTTTCTGCAGATGACCTTGGAACCGGAAAGGACAAGTCCATAGACCTCAGCGGCCTCAAGATAGAGACTGAATACCGTTTCATCGTAACCGGTGTCAAGGACGGCAAGGCATTCGGTGTTCCCGCAGATGTCAAGTTCGAAACCTTGTCAGAGGCTTATGTAAACTGCCAGTTTACCATTGCAGTTTCTGACATCACCCCTTACGGTGCCACCCTTACAATCACGCACAATGGCCTTGAGGATTTCAAGTATCACGGCTTCTTCACTGAAGATTTCAACACTGCTCTCGCAGACCTTGAAGTTCCTGCAAACGCCGACAACAACCTTATGACCGGCCTTGAGAAAGTTCTTAAGGTTGAGAACCTGTCACCTCTCACCAAGTATCGCTATGTCGTTATCGGCCGATACAACGGAAATGAGTATGGTCATCGCGGTGAAGTTGTGTTTGAAACCACCGACAATATGGTTTCTATGTCCTACGAAGAATATATCGGAGAGTGGAAACTTAACGGACAGATATTCTCCATAACCCAGAAGGAAGCGGGCGTAAGCTTCAACATAGACGGCCTGCCCGGTTCCAGTGCAGCCCGTTGCGGAACATCCACACTTGAGGGTCTGTACGATTCTACAAACGGTTTCCTCTATGTAATGGATCAGGATCTTGCCCAGTACAATGATCCTTCAACCAATAACTATGGTCCGCTCCGTGATTTCTATGCCGGTGCAAAATGGACAACTATGAGCAATAACACTCAGCGTTATTGGCCCATCTATCCTTTCCGTTCAGATGACAAGTCTATGATCTTCAAGTTTGTCAAGCTGGATGACGGTTCATTCGCCATTCGCGGTGCTGAAGGCGTGGAAGCCTCAGTTTACGGCTGGGTTATCCTTACTGGCAGCAATGCAGGCGGTGGTAACGCATACAGCGGAGAGATTATTTTCCCTGCAGCAGTCACCAAGTTTGACAAGCAGGCAGCTTCATACAATGATTTCCTTGGCCAGTGGAATTTCAGCGGTGCAATCATTACAATCGCTCCAAAGGAAAATGGCAGCACATATGCCATAACGGGCATTCCCGGTCAGGATTCTATTTATGGTGATAGCAAGGAGGTAATAGCCAACTACGATTCCGTACATCACGAGTTCTACCTGATGGAACAGAAGCTTGGTTCATTTGATACCGCTGATGTTTCTGCATTCGGTAGTAACCAGTATGGGGTATGTGACGATTTCCTCTCCGGATATTTCCCTTACAGTTCAAGCGGTTATTTCGCCTATCCTTTCAACACAGATGCGCCTTCAATCATTTTCACCGCCTACCTCAATGGGGCAGGAGAAGTGGAAATCATCCCCGGAAGTTGCTCTTATGGCACTTTCTCGTCATTTGATTTCCTCTGGGTGATCCGCGAAGGCGAGAACGCCGGCAAGGGTAATAACTACTCCAATCCCGATAATGGTGTGGTTATCCCCGAGAAACTTGTCAAGGCTGGCGCTTCTTCATCAGTATCATCATTGCCCAAGCCCTCTGCAACCACTCCGGCTGCAGGTACGCGCGCTCCGCAACCTTCGTTCTTCTCAATTGCTAAGTAAGTAGTATCAATATAGTATGAAAAAATTCAGATTTTTTCTCGCGGCATTCCTGATGGTCCTCGCTTCTGCGGTGGCACAGGCCCAGCCCAAGACGGTGACTGGTACTGTGCTCTCCGCGGCGGACGGCCAGCCCCTCGTGGGTGCTACCGTGACCGTTGACGGGAATACGAAGTATTACGCGATCACCGATCTGGACGGTAATTTCCAGATTAACAACGTGCCTTCCGGCGCCAAGTACATAATAGCCTCCAACCTTGGCTACAAGGACGGTCAGGTGGCTGTGGCCGCCAATGTCCGCATCGCCCTGGAGGAGGACGCCAACGTCCTTGAAGCGGCTGTTGCAACCGGTATGTACACCGTTGACCGCCGTCTCAACACCGGTTCCACGGTGAAACTTGACGCAGCGGAATCCAATATCAGCGGTATGGCCGATATCTCACGTTCCCTTGAAGGCCGCGCCGCCGGTGTGTCCGTCCAGAACGTGTCCGGTACATTCGGTACCGCCCCTAAGATCCGCGTCCGTGGCGCAACCTCCATCTACGGCTCCTCCAAGCCGCTGTGGGTTGTGGACGGCGTCATTATGGAAGACGTTGTGGACGTCAGCGCCGATGACCTTTCATCCGGTGATGCCAACACCCTTATCTCCAGCGCAATCGCAGGCCTTAACTCAGACGATATCGAGAGTTTCGACATCCTGAAGGACGGCTCCGCCACCTCTATATATGGCGCGCGCGCGATGGCCGGCGTTATCGTCGTGACCACCAAGAAGGGTAAGTCCGGCCAGAGCCGTATTAGTTATACCGGTGAGTATACCTACAGGCTCAAGCCCTCTTACACCACTTTCAACATTATGAACTCCCAGGAGCAGATGGAAATCTACCAGGAGCTTCAGCAGAAAGGATTCCTAAATTATGCCTCTACGGCAAATGCCTCCCAGAGCGGTGTATACGGAAAGATGTATCAACTTCTTTCCCAGTACAACCCTGCAACAGGTACTTTTGCCCTGGACAACACTGAGGAAGCCCGCAACGCTTACCTGAGGGCCGCCGAATACCGTAATACGGACTGGTTTGACATCCTGTTCAACCACAGTATTCAGCACAATCACTCCGTAAGTGCTTCCGGCGGTACAGAGAAAGGTAACTACTACGCTTCAATGTCAATTATGCAGGATCCGGGTTGGACCCTTCAGAGCAATGTTCAGCGTTATACCGCCAACATCAATACCACTTACAAGATCAGGGAAAACCTCTCCGTGGGCCTTATCAGCAATGCTTCCTATCGTAAGCAGCACGCCCCCGGAACCCTCTCCAGTGATACTGATGAGGTGTTCGGTACCGTAAAGCGTGACTTTGATATCAACCCTTACAGTTACGCCCTGAATACATCCAGGACACTCGATCCCAACGAGTATTATACCCGTAACTATTCTCCGTTCAACATCATTCACGAACTTGACAATAACTACCTGGAACTCAGTGTGATGGATTTCCGTATCCAGGGTGAGGTCAAGTACAAGCCCATCCAGCATCTGGAACTGTCTGCACTCGCTGCATACAAGTACACCGGTACTTCACGTGAGCACTATATCACAGACCAGTCCAACCAGGCTATGGCTTACAGGGAGATGTCCACGGCAACCATCCGTGATTCCAACCCGTTCCTATATGAAGATCCTGACAGGCCTTATGACCTTCCTATCAGCATCCTTCCTTACGGTGGTTTCTTCGAGAGGAATTCCAACGAGATGAACGGCTGGGATGTCCGTCTGTCGGCAAACTACAGCAATACATTTGCAGGAGCCCACATCCTGAACCTTTACGGAGGTATGGAAATCAACAGCATTGACCGTCACGGTACATCTTTCACCGGCGCCGGTATGCAGTTTGATATGGGTGAGCTTGCAGCATTTGACTACAAGTACTTCAAGAAACTGCAGGAAGGTGGTTCACAGTACTTCTTTATGACCAACACCCACGACAGAAGTGCTGCATTCTTCGCAAACGGAACCTATTCATACAAAGGCCGTTACACCCTTAACGGAACCATCCGTTATGAGGGAACCAACCGCCTTGGTAAGTCCCGTACAGCCCGCTGGCTTCCTACCTGGAACGTTTCAGGTTCCTGGAACGTCCACGAGGAAGAGTGGATGAAAGGTGCTTATCCCACCATCTCCCACCTCAGCTTCAAGGCTTCATATTCCCTCACCGGTGACCGCGGTCCTTCTTCCGTGACAAACTCACAGGTTGTCATCAGGGCCAATACCCCGTTCCGCCCTTTCACAAGCGTACAGGAAACAGGCCTTGAAATCGCAGACCTTGCCAACTATGAGCTCACCTATGAGAAAAAGCACGAGTTCAACATCGGTATGGAAATCGGCCTGTTTGACAACCGCATCAATTTTGTGGCCGACTGGTACACCCGTAATAACTTCGACCTTATCGGCCCCGTCAATACACAGGGTATCGGTGGTGCAGGTATTACCAAGTATGGTAACTCCGCATCCATGCACTCAGACGGTGTAGAGCTCTCCCTTTCTACCACCAATATCAAGACAAGGGATTTCAGCTGGACCACAAGTCTCATCTATTCACACTCCCGCAATGTTGTAACAAAGTTGGAAAACACTTCCAGGATACTTCCTATGGTAAGCGGCTCCGGCTTTGCAATGGAGGGTTATCCCGTGAGGAGCCTCTTCTCCATTCCTTTCACAGGTCTTAACGAAGAAGGTCTTCCCACTTTCATCAACCAGAACAAGGAAGCAACTGTCGCAGACTTCGACTTCCAGGCCTCAGACCCTGAGAAACTGGAATTCCTGAAGTACTCCGGAAGCGTAGATCCTACGGATGTGGGTTCCTTTGGTAATATCTTCTCCTGGAAGGGCTTCAAGCTCAATGTGTTCATTACCTATTCCTTCGGTAATGTGGTTCGTCTTGACCGCGTGTTCAAGAGCTCCTACTCAGACCTTGATTCAATGCCCCGTGAATTCGCAAATCGTTGGGAAGTTCCCGGAGATGAGGATTATACCACTGTCCCCGTTATCGCTTCCAGCTGGCAAAACCGCGTTTATGTTGAGGACGGACAGTATCTCAGCCGTGCCTACAATGCATACAACTACTCTACGGACCGTGTAGCCAAAGGTGATTTCATCAGGCTCAAGGAACTGTCCATCGCTTATGACTTCCCTAAGTCTATTGTAAGCAAGCTTGGCATTGGAAACCTTGGACTCAAGCTTCAGGCAACCAACCTGTTCCTCTTTTATGCCGATCCTAAGCTTAATGGCCAGGATCCGGAATTCTTCAACACCGGCGGTGTTGCCCTGCCTATGGCAAAGCAGTTTACTATGACTCTTAAAATTGGACTTTAATTAGACGGCTCAACAATATGAAAGCAAAATACATTTTCGTTGCATCTCTGATGCTCTTGGGCCTTGTTTCCTGCGACAAGTTCCTGGATACTCTTCCTGACAACCGGACAGAGCTGGACAGCGCTGAAAAGATTCGCAGCCTGCTTATGTCGGCATATCCCCAGACAGACTATCTCGGGTTCAATGAGATGATGTCTGACAACGCAGACTGCATTGGAGAAAATAATCCATATACAATGCAGATCTTTGACCAGATCTGGTCCTGGAGTGACGTGACCGAAGAATGGTTCGAGTGCCCTGCCTGGGTATGGGAACACAGTTATATGGCCATCGCCGCAGCAAACCAGGTAATTCTCGCCATCGACGAAGGCGGCGGACCTGAGGCAATGGGTATGGAGGCAGAGTACGCCGAGGCCCTTATGTGCCGTGCGTTCTCCCACTTTATCCTGGTGAACACCTTCTGTATGAACTACAACCCCGAAACCTCAAATGAGGACCTGGGCATTCCGTATATGACTCACGCAGAAACAGCCCTGAATCCCAAGTATGAGAGAGGTACCGTTGCCGGAGTCTATGAGAATATAGACAAAGACATTCAGGCAGCCCTTCCCAATATATCGGATGCCTATTATGCTGTTCCTTCCTATCACTTCACCCAGCGTGCATCCAATGCATTCGCCGCCCGTTTCTACCTCTTCTATCAGGATTGGGAGAAAGCGGAGAAATATGCTAATGCCTGCCTTGGCGCAGAGCCTCAGCTGCGTGACCTCAAGAAGTTCAGCACCATCACCAGGGACAGGGACGCTTGGGCAAACCAGTATATAGACCCTTCAGAGAAGGCAAATCTCCTTATGCTTGGTTCAAACTCCCTGTATGGTCGTATCTCTACATATCCTTACGGCTATTCCGACAAATATTCACACGCCCGTTATATTGCAAACAACGAGGACCTCTTCGCCGCAAATATCTGGGGCAACGAGGCCGGTTTCAGCGGTTCATCCAATCTTTATTATATGCCCCCGGCACAGTACAGCGGCAATAACTTCGACGCCGTATTCAGCTGGAAGGTCAATGAGCACTCCAAGATTGCCGATGCAGTTGCCGGAACTGTAACTCCTTATGTTTTCTTCCCCGCCCTCACAGTTGATGAGACTCTTCTCATCAGGGCCGAAGCCCGTGTGATGCTTGGTAAATATGAGGAAGCTGCAGATGACCTCACTATGTGGATGCAGAACACCATCAAGACAGATGTAGTCCTGACTCCCGAGAAAATCACAGAATTCTACTCAGATCACATTGTTCTTGACAAGGACGGCAATCCTGTGAAGGACGTAAATGGAAACGATGTTCTGTTCACATACGCTACCTGGGATAATTCCACCATTAAGAAGCACCTCAATCCCGCATTCAGCATCGGCGCTGAGAATGGCGTCCGCGAGTGTATGATTCAGTGCGTCCTTGGCTTCCGCCGTATTGAAGGACACGCACTTGGCCTTCGCTGGTGGGATGTCAAGCGCTATGGAATTGAAATCTGGCGTCGTACTTATGGCAGTGACGGTACTCCCGCCCGTCTTGACGACACTCTGCTCAAAGATGACCCCCGCAGGGCCGTTCAGCTTCCCAGACAGGTTATTGAGGCCGGTCTTGAGGCTAATCCCCGTAATAAGTAAAAGGAGGATATGACTATGAAACGTTTATTTAAGTTATTCGCAGTATCTGCAGCAATCGTTGCAGCCTTTGCTTCCTGCCAGAAAGAAACCTTGAGCGATGAAAGCGTAATCAAGGAGTCCCGTGCAGAGAAAACGGATTTTGACAAATGGCTTGATGCCAATTTCCTCCTTCCGTACAATATTGATTTCAAGTATCGCTATGAACTTATGGAGTCCAACGTTGCGTATTGGACCGTTCCCGCCGATTACAAGCAGTCAATTGTGTACGCCCATCTTGTGAAGTATCTTTGCGTGGATACATATGATGAGGTTGCCGGAACAACCTTCACCTGCAGTTACTTCCCTAAGTTGTTCTTCCTGGAGGGTACTTTCCACTACGACAACAACGGTTCTATGATTCTTGGTACCGCTGAAGGCGGCCGTAAGATTTTCCTGGGTGGTGTAAATCATCTCAACGCATATCTTGAAGATGCTATCGCTACCCAGAATCCCGCTACCCTCAACGAGTTCTATTTCAAGACCATCCACCACGAGTTCACCCACATCCTCAATCAGACCAAGAATTTCTCGTCTGATTATCAGCAGGTCACCGGAACTGACTATGTGCTTGGCGCCTGGAATACAACCCACCGTTCAGACTATCTCAAATATGGTTTCATCTCTCAGTATTCACAGCACTCGGACAAAGAGGACTTCGCCGAGATGATGTCTACCTATATTATCAACACTCCGGAGCAGTGGAATCAGTGGATGACCGACGCCGGGACCGAAGGCGCTGCCAAGATCAGGACAAAACTGGAGTTTGTGCGCAGTTATATGCTTGATTCCTGGAACATAGATCTGGATGAACTCCGTGAAGTTGTTCTCCGCCGTACTTCCGACATCCTTGCCGACAAAGTGGATCTTGAAGATTTGACAATCTAAGAAACCTATGCATATGAAAACAAGATATATTTTCCTTTTAGCTCTCATTGCGGCAGCTTCTCTGGTTTCCTGCCAGCAGATGGAGAAGCCAGCCTTCGAGGATCCGGCATCTACCCGTATGGAAAAGTTCCTGGACAATTTCCAGAATGTGATTTCCAACCCCAAGGGTGGAAACGGATGGTATATGGCATACTACACGGAGCAGGACAAGACTATGGGTGGCAGCATCTACACCATCCAGTTTGACAAACCTGCGAAGGGTGAAGCAACCATCTTCCACGAGGATGTAACACCCGCCGCAGGCTGGGGCGACAGCTGTAACTACAAGCTTTCCCGCGACGACGGCCCCGTTCTGTCATTTGACACCTACAATGTGGCTATGCACTATTTCTCAACTTCTTCAAGTGAGTATTACCAGTCACGTGGCGGAGACTTTGAGTTTGAACTTATGAGTGCCTGCCCGGACTCAGTAGTGATGCGCGGCAAGCGTTCACGCAACATCTTCAAGATGTATCCCCTTGAGGAGGCTCCTGATACCTATATCCAGAAGATTCAGAAGATGGATGCAGATCTTACCCTGGGTCTTGTGGAGGCAGAAATCACCGGTGGCCTCATCCAGATGCAGCTTGACCTTAACAACCGTACAATCATTATCGGCCGCAAGGGTGCTGCAGAAGATGAGCTGGTGAGTGTCCCTTATATCATTACTCCTACAGGTTTCAGACTCTATGAGGCTCTTGATTTCCAGGGTGTCATATTCAAGGACTTTGTATTTGACGCGGATAATCTTTCACTTCAGTCCAACGGAATCACCTTCAATATGGTCATTCCTGAAGGCTTTATGAAGTACAACCGTTATCTTGGCAAGTACGTTATGACAACCGGAGCCCTTGGCAGCTTCAACGTTGAGATTGTAGAGGATGTTCATAACCGCAGTTACCTTCTCAAGGGACTGCATCCCCAGTTTGATGTCAAGCTTGTGTACAATGCAGGCCAGGGTGCCCTTAACTGGTTCACTCAGTCTGTGGGCCGCACAGAAGATGATCACGAGATGATTCTCTGCGCCTGGTGCGTGCTGAACGGTCAGAGCGGTACATTTACCTGGGCAACCACCGCCGGTATGCGTTCAGTCGTGGACAACCCCGATATTGATAATTTTGTCCTCACAATGGCAGACTTCGGTACTATGAGCGGCAATCAGGTGGACTCATTCCTCTTGTTTGACTATACTGAATACAGTACCAGCCAAACCGTCAACACCGGTTTCCCTGCATCCTGGAATTTCCCCGGAGGTAACTACCGTCTTGTAGGACCTTTCACTTTCACTAAAATTGTAGAGTAACAGCGTTATGAAGAAGATTATTACATTTGCAAGCATAGCTCTTATCGCGCTCACTGCTCTTTCATGCCGTAAGGCTACTCAGGATGTTCCGGCAAAGTACCAGACCACTCCAAAACTGGAGTTTGAAGGCCCCGGCGCCCTTGAGTTTAAATCTGAAGGCGGAGAAATCTGCCTTGAATTCAAGACAACATCTCCCCTGGAGGTAAAGGCTTCATCAGAATGGGTAGGGACAGAGGTCCGCGGTCGTTTTGTATATATTTCGGCCCCTCTTAACAGCTCTATCTATACCCGTTATTCCACTGTTACCATCACGTCCGGTGAACAGTCCTGCAGCCTTCAGGCAAAGCAGCCCGGTACCCCCAGTGACTATTTCTGGGAGCCGGAGTATGAGTTTGACCATAATGGCGGATCCCTGAAACTTAAGTTCCACAAGGTAGACGTCACTGTGCGCCTTGACATCGACGGTCAGGACTGGATTTCAGTTACTGCCGGAGATGAGGAAATTGTCATAGGTGTAGCCAAGAACCCCAATGCTGAGGCCCGTGAGGGTTCCGTTACATGGAAGGCCGGTGATGATGTGCGTAAGGTAGTCATCAAGCAGGCCCTGAATCCTTCCGGTGAGGGTGGTGACAACCCCGGCGGCGGAGACAATCCCGGCGGTGGCGATGACCCCGGTGAGTTTAAGGCAACCTATGAAGACTGGGTTGGCTCTTGGACCCTTCCTGGCAGAACCCTGACATTCACGGCTTCGGAAGATTACCCCGGCGAGGCATTGGTTATGAATGATACCGGTTATGGTGAACTGGCCGATTATTTCCAGCCTATTGTGATCTTTGATGAAGAAAGCGGAGACATATTGTTTATCTGCCAGAAAGTGTTCGAATACGACATCGATGAATACTATTTTATCGGTGTTGACGGAAACAATCTTCGTTATGGCGACGAAGAAAATGGCATCTTGGCAGTTGGAACAATGTCCAAAGCAGGTGTGGCCACTATAGAGCCTATTCCTTATAAAGATACTCAGGGTAACGATGTCGCCGCATCCGCTCTCACTGTGTTGGATTACCAGACAGAAGACAACACCGACTACGCAGCCGGGTGGTATGGTTTGAATGATGTTGAAGATTTGAGTATCCCTGCAAATATAAGCAAGGCCGGTACTTCAGCAGTCCCTTCATCAATTAAAACCAATGAGGTGCCCGCTATTTTCAAGAAATCCTTTGTCCGCTTCTATAAATAGCAGATAGATGAAGTTGAATGTCTGGTCCGTCGCGTTCTTGGCAGCGCTGACCCTTTCCTGTACAAGGGAAATGCCTCAGAGCACATCCATTCCGGCTCAAAAGCCCGGAATGGATGCGCCGAAGGCTGCATACACGCTGCTGGATAACCCCAGCATCGTGCCAGGCGTCGCCATAGTATATCTCAGCGAGGACCTTACCGCCAGCCTTGAAGCAGGTGCTTCCATAAGTACTCTGGGCACAAAATCCCCCGAGCTTGGATATCTGGTGTCCCGCGTGGGCGTTTCTTCTTTCAAGCGCCTTTTCCCGGATGCCGGAGAATTCGAGCCACGTACGCGTGCCGAAGGCCTTCACCGCTGGTATCTTGTAGAATACGACCAAAATGTGTCCCTGACGGCCGCCAAACCCATTTTTGAGGCTGTGCCGGGTATCCTGAGTGTGGAGCCAAATCGCGTCTACAGGCAGAATGTCACCATCAATGATCCATACTGGAACCAGATGTGGGGACAGAACAATCTCAGTTACCCCGATTACGATGTCAACTGCAAGCCGGTATGGGATAATTACACTATGGGCAATCCCAATGTGGTAGTCGCTGTAATAGACGGCGGAATCCAGTTGGATCATCCTGATCTTGCCGCCAACGTTGCAGCCAGCGGCCATTACAACTATGTCCGCAGAAACTCAACTATTGTCCAGCATTCCCACGGCACTCACGTTGCCGGTACCATCGGAGCCGTAAACAACAATGGCACAGGTGTGACCGGAATTGCCGGCGGTAACGCCGCCGCAAAGAAAGGAGGAGTCACCCTTCTGTCCCTTCAGGTGTTCGAGACCCGTGACAACGGACAGGATGTGACTGCTCCCAGTTTTGCAACCGCCATCAAGGAGGCTGCAGACAAAGGCGCCCATATCTCCCAGAACAGTTGGGGTAACTATTTTGACTTTGACGACAACGGCAGGATAGAGGGCTATGAGATGGACTACGCCAGATATTATCATCAGAATCCTGAGCGCTCTTTTACCCAGGCCGTGGACTACTTTAACAAGTACGCCGGTTGCGACAACTACGGAAACCAGTTGCCGGGTTCCCCTATGAAGGGCGGAGTAGTTATCTTTGCCGCCGGCAATGAAGATATCCCTTACGGCTCGCCGGGTAATTATGACGGCTGCATCTCTGTAGGCGCCATCAATAAGAACGGTACCAAGGCCAATTTCTCCAATTATGGAGATTGGGTGGATATATGTGCGCCGGGAGTGAATATCCCCAGCACCTATTCTTCCGGTCAATATAAGAATCTTAGCGGCACTTCCATGGCCTGCCCTCACGTTTCCGGAGTAGCAGCCCTTATCGCATCCTATTACGGAGGCCCGGGCTTCACTGCCGATGAACTCAGGGCAAGGCTTCTTGGTGGTGCAGTGGCTATTGGTCCTACAACTGGGACCAAACCCATCGGACCACTTGTGAACGCCGAATCATCATTCTATCTGAACGGAAGTTCCGGTGCTCCTGAAAGCGTTAGTGACATTGTTTTGGAAGCAACGGGCCATAACATCCGTGTAAACTTCTCCGCAACTGACGCATACGCCTATATGGTGCTGGCCTCCACTAAGGAATCGGCCCTTCAGGGTGTGGATTATCAGAACCCAGCATCAGACATAATCTACGCCACAAAACTTACTTCTGCCTCCGATGTTCCCGGTACTCCGCAGTCAGTTGTACTTGCAGGCCTCAAGCCTTCCACAGAGTACTATGTTGCCGTTGTGGCGTACAGTTATGATAAGAAGTATTCTGACTTGTCACCTGTCGAGAGTATGGTTACCGAGGAAAACCACAAGCCAGAAATAGAGATAAACAATTATCCCGATGGCGCTTTTACATTCCGTCACCACGAGATTGTAAACCTTCCCATAAGGCTGTCAGACCCTGACGGAGATGCTTTGACGGTATCTTTCGATCCCCGTGGAAGCAGAGCCGCCCTGGAATCCAACAACGGCTCTCAGGAACTGTATATCTTCAAACTTATGTGTCCGCTGGTCCTGGAACCGGGGTCTTTTATGGCCGTTGTGAGGGCAGTGGATGAATTGGGTGCAGGCGAGGTAAGGACCATTCAATTCAAGGTTCTGCCAAATTCAGACCCTGTTGTCCTCAAGGATGCGCCTATAGTTCTTATGCAGGAGAAGGATCAGGAGACAACCCTCAAGCTGGATGAATTCTTCCAGGATCCCGATGAAGAACCGCTTATCTTCCGCGCTTCTTCCAACAATAAGGATGTCGCCGTGGCTGATGTCTCAGAAGATGGAGTCCTTTCCATCAAGGCCGTCTCGGAAGGCCTTTGTAGGGTAAAGATTTCTGCCGAGGATCACGACGGAGCAAGGGTGGAAGCGGTTGTCACGGTACTTATGCGTCCCGTCGGTTCTCCGGATATTTCTCTGGAAGGGGATACTGTCCTTTCGGATGGCTCCATTACCATAATCCCCGGCATCGAGCCCGATTCCGCCACCGTACGCGTCATATCGGCCTCCGGAGTGGTGGTCTACGAGACCGTTTGCACAATAAGCGCTGCAAACCCTCTTGAACTTGAACTTAAGAACCTGGCTCCCGGCATTTACACCGTGGAGGTTACCTATAAGGGACAGGTTTACACTTATACTATAGTCAAACGATGAAAGTGCGGCACATCATACTTGCAGCCATCGCTCTCTCACTGTCCTGGAACGTCGGGGCCCAGGAGAGCGTGCCCGCCAACGAAGCCTTCGATTTCCTGGGCTTCCCGCGCAGCGCGGATGCAAGCGGTATGGCGGGCGCCGGAAGCGCAATGACTTCCTCTCCGGCCGTGCTTTCCACGTTCGGCAATCCTGCTGTGCTGCCGGTAGCGGTGGGGAAGGTTGACGCAGGCGTCATTTACAGCCACACCCTTTCCAATAATGTGGGCGGCGGCATTGCGCTTCGCCTGGGCAAGGGATTCGCCATTTCCGCGGCGGTTGTGGACCAGTTCCATCCCGTGAAGGATTTCGGCGGCTCATACGGCAGTTTTGCCCCCAATGACCTCATTGTGGCGGGAGGCGCAGGATTCTCCTTCGCCGGACATTTCAGCCTTGGACTGTCCGTGAAATACGTTCAGCAGAGGCTTATGGCCGATTATTCCCTGTCCGGGGTGGCTTTCACCGCCATGGCGCAGTACCGCCTGGCTGGCCTCAACGTGGCCGCAGGCGTCGCCAACTTCGGCTCAGGCGTGAAGTCCGAGAGCGGTCAGGAATCTCCGCTTCCTTCATCGGCCCGCCTGGCGGCTTCCTATGAACTGGCGCTTGGCCCCGGCACCCTTGGCGCGGCACTTGACGCAGACTATTATTTTGCAGGTAAATTCGGCGTTTCCGCCGGACTCCAATACGGCCTTTGGAATATGATATATGCAAGGGCCGGCTACAGATATGCCTCCCAGGGAGCAGTTTATCCTTCTCACCTTGCCCTAGGGCTTGGTTTCAGATGGAACTGGCTGTGCCTGGACGTTTACTATTTGACTGCCAATGCGCAACTTGGCAACAGCCTCGGCGCAGGACTCAGTATACGGTTTTAGACAATAATTATTTATAACCCAAAATATTATTAACTTATGAGAAAATCCATTTGGACTGTACTGTTTACAGCGCTGGTAGCGCTTGTAGCGGTAAGCTGCGCCAAGGAAACGGACCTCACAGATGTCAAGAACAAGATTGATGAACTTGACCAGAGGGTTACCGCCCTTGAAAAGGCAGTGGAAAAGATCAACAAGGAAACCGTCCCCGGTTTCGAGAACTTGGTGAAAGCCCTGAATGAAAAACTCACGGTAGTATCTGTCATCGAAGGTGCCGATGGTGTTACCATCACCTTCTCCGACGGCACCACCTCCGTTATTACCAACGGTAAGGACGGTAAGGACGGCGCCGACGGTAAAGACGGTGAAAACGGCAAGGACGGTGTTGATGGCAAGGACGGAGAAGACGGCAAGGATGCCCAGGCTCCCGAGATCAACATCACCTTCATCGACGGCGTCTACTACTGGACCGTCAACGGTGAACTCCTCAAGGACGGCGACGGCAACCCCATCCCTGTTACCGGCAAGGGTGACAAGGGCGACAAGGGCGACAAAGGTGACAAGGGCGACAAAGGTGACAAGGGTGACAAGGGCATCACTCCTCTGTTCGGCACCAGTTCCGAAGGCAAGGTCATCGTCTCCTATGACAACGGTGAAACCTGGAAACCCCTCGGCTTCAGCGTAATCGACGGCTCCGCCTTCACATCGGCCTACATCGATCAGGAAAATTCTACCGATGACTACATTGTCCTGGTTGTTGGTGAGACCGAGGTCCAGATCCCCAAGGAGAAGAACTTCTCCCTCAAGATCAACTACGAAGGAGACCTCTCCGCTGTAGGTGCAAACGCTGGTGACAACATCGCCATCGAGTATGAGGTTGAAGGTGCTTCCGAGGCCGACAAAGTTACCGTAGACGTACTCAGCGCTTCCGCAGGCATCACAGCCACTATCCAGAAGGTTGACGCTCTCCACGGTTACATCCTCATCGGCGTTCCCGCTGCAGAGCCCGAGGCCGAACCCGCAAAGGTTTCCGGCAAGATCTTCGTCTTCGCCGACAACAACAAGGGTAAGACCAACATCAAGGTCATCTCCCTTGAGGAAGGTGAGATTTCCGCAGTGGCCGATGTCTCCGCACAGGTTCCCGCCGCCGGCGGCGAGATTCCTCTTACCGTTACCACCAACAAGGAGTACAATGTGAACATCTCCGACGGCGCCGTTTCCTGGCTCTCCGTTGTTGATACCAAGGCTACTCACGTTGATGAACTCACTATCGTTGCAAAGCCCAATACCACCGGCTCATACCGCGTAGGTGTGGTCTCCATCAACGACCGCAATTCCGGTGAACTCATTGCAGAGTACACTGTTCTCCAGCAGCCCGCCTCCGACGTTGCTACAGACCTCGGTTCAATCCGCAGCCTTGCCGATGATACCGCAGTTGCAGGCCAGAAGGCCATCGTTGTTGCTTCTTCCCAGGTTGGTGCCCTGGTAGTGGATGAAAACGCTGCATACATCTACCTTGCATATGAAGGCAACACCGCAGTCCGCGGCGACGAAGTTTCCTTCGCAGGTGTAAAGCAGACCACTGAGGACACCAAGGTGAAATATGTTGAGGCTTCCACCCTCACCGTTACCGCTTCTGCTCAGGAGGTAGCTGACCTTCCAGTAAGAGCTCTTCGTTCTCATCTGTCCGGTAATTCTTTAAATACCGGTGTTTCGGGTCTTCTTCAGAAGAACGGTGACGTCTACTATGTGGATGTCCAGGAGTATGTGTACTATTTCCCTAATGTGATCATTGAACCAACTCTTGGTCTGGATCTTGAACCACTTGTGGACAAGTACGTTACTGTTAAGGGTTATACCAACGGCTCTTATGTGGATTACGATGATAATGATGAATTCACCGCAGATTCATATGTAGACTTTATTGCACTCTCTGCAGCAGAGGTTACATTTGAGGCAAATCCTAACTGGACACTCAAATATGAGGGTGAAAAGGATGGCAAGGACGCTATTTCTAACACTGTTTCCGGTGGTTCTGATTACTGGTTCAACTATGCAATGAATGTGTATTCCGTTGAAGAAGCTGCAGAGTTTGAATCTCTTGAAGCCCTGGCCCGCTATGAGTGCTTCACTATTGCAGAACTGACTCAATACTGGTACAGTAGATATGGTGATACAATTGATGACGATGCTACTACAGAGACAGCTGATGTCGAACTTGAGAAGAAGTTGGACTATGGTGATTACGTAGTGGTTGCCGTAGGTCTTAACGAGGATGGTTTTGTAAGTGGTAAGTATGCTGTGCTTGAATTCTCAAAGGTGGATCCTCATATTGCCCTTGATTATGAAGATTTCCTCGGTCAGTGGAATTTTGGCAAGAGCGTGATTAGCATTACCCAAAAGGATGCTGATGAATCATATTATATCACAGGCTTCAATGGTCAGGAAGACGCATGGTCTGTGGAGGCACTGTTTAACGAAGGACGTCTTGTCTTAAACGAGCAGATGGTATCTGAGGTGGACGGAGCTGCTGTTTATCTTACCGGTATTTTCCTCAGCAAGTATATCTCTTACCCTAGCGGCAATTCTTCCGGACCTGATGTGCTGTTTACAGTAGCAGGTTTGCCTGATGGTACCATGGATGTCCTGGGAGGGTCAAACACCAAATATGGATATGCTTTTGACGGCTTCATGTTTGTAACATATACTTCAGGCAGCTTGAGTGGCAACACTACGTTAATTTCTATGCCTACCGAAATAACGGTATATGATCCGAATGCTGAGCCCGCTGATCCCCTCCAGGCAGATTATACCGACGAGGATTATGTGGATGCTATTGACAAGGATGAATTAATCTCTACCGCTTGGCGTATATACTGCCGTCCTCGTAACTCCGACGGTTCGTTTGTTGAGGAACGTGGCTGGTATTCAAACAGTGTAGTAAAAGATGTAGAGAACAATGCTGCCGGAGATGATCTAATAACTATATCGGGTTTCTCTCTCGGTAATATTGATGATGATGCTTCCGACTTTGAGTTCTATAATGGCGTAGTTTATAAGCTTGGTCAGACTAATCCTTGGGCATTTGACTTAAGCGGCACCACTTATTATCTGAAACTTTGCCAGTTCTCTACTGATGCCAATTATTATTGGTCTGGAAACTATACGTCATACGCTATCAAGGTTGCAGACGGCATCCTGGCATTTATAGGTAATAGTAGTGATTATAATATTAACGGATTTGGTCTGTTCGCTTGGTCTGATGAGGCTTGCAGCACTACGGCTGGTTGGCTCTTGCGCTACAAGGATGTAATCCTGGTTGATCCTGCTAAATACTCAACTTCTGCGGCTGTTTCTGCTGCTCTGAAGAATGTGAATCCATTTGCGGTGGCTGCGGCAATGGGACGCGCGGAAAGCCTTGCCAGAGAGAAAGTGAACGCTCAACTTAATTCCGTCAAGTATTCTTCAGAGGTATATAACGGACCTTCTAATACCCGAAAGGAAAAATTTGCAAAATAGCATTACTTGATACTCTATCTCAGAGGGCGGCTCTTTACAGGGCCGCCCTCTTTGTATTGTGTTTTGACAGAAATATATATATCTTTGTAATCTATGAGCGAGTATATTGTATCTGCCAGGAAGTACAGGCCGGACTCCTTCGAGACCCTTATCGGCCAGGACACAATTGCAAGGACGCTGTCAAACTCCATCAAGAGGGGGCAGTTGGCGCACGCATACCTTTTCTGCGGGCCCCGCGGCGTGGGTAAGACCACCACGGCACGTATCTTTGCAAAGATGATCAACTGCGCCAACCCCGGGCCCGATATGGAGCCCTGCGGGCAGTGCGAGTCCTGCGTCTCCTTCAAGGAGGGCCGCAGTTACTGCATCCACGAACTAGACGCCGCTTCCAACAACTCCGTAGAGGACATAAAAACCCTTATGGAGCAGGTACAGGTGCCGCCCCAGGTAGGGAAGTACAGCGTATACATCATAGATGAGGTGCACATGCTGTCCCAGAGTGCCTTCAACGCCTTCCTCAAAACCCTTGAGGAACCCCCGGCACACGCCATCTTCATCCTGGCCACAACTGAAAAGCACAAGATACTCCCCACCATCCTCAGCCGCTGCCAAACCTACGACTTCAACCGTATCAGCATCTCCGATATGGTGAAAAACCTTCGCGGCATAGCGGAAAAGGAAGGCGTAACCATAGACGACGAATCCCTTCACGTGATAGCCTCCAAGGCCGATGGCGCAATGCGTGACGCCCTCACCATCTTTGACCAGACGGTGGCCTTCTGCGGCACTTCTGTGAGTTATGAGGACGTAAAGCGCAACCTTGGCGTTCTGGACCACGAATACAGTTTCTCTATTGTGGACGCAGCCCTTGCGGGAGACTATGCAAAGTGCTTCACCATCCTTGATGAGGTTCTTGCAAAGGGATTCAATGCCCTCCATTTTGTGGGTTCCCTCAGTGAGCACTTAAGGAACCTTGTCGTTGCCAAGACAGGCGGCCTGGAGCCCCTTCTGGAACTTCCGGATTCCCTGAAGAAGAAATACGCAGAGCAAGGCGCACGCTGCCCCCTGGCGTTCCTTTATCAGGCCCTTGGCGTTACCACCGCCTGCGAATCAGGATACAAGGCAGCGGTGAATCCCCGCCTTCATATAGAGTTCACTCTCATGAGGCTCTGCTTCCTGCAGAATAAGCCTTCCGCGGGAGCAGAGGCTCCCGTGGCGCAGCCCGCTCAACCGGCTACGCAGCCTGCCAAGCCTGCCGAGCAGTCTAAGCCTGCAGCTCAGCCCACAGTGGTAGAACAGCCAAAGCCCGCGGAGGCAGAGCAGCCCGCCACACCGGCACAGCCACGCCGCAGGGCTCCCAAGACGGGATCGGCCCTCTCAATAAGCGCAATAGCAGAGGAGAAGCCGGAAGAGGCTGCCGCGCCTGGTAATGAGGAGGCTCAGGACACCCGCCTTCCGGATGACGACACCGTGCGTCTCAAGTGGAAGGAACTTGCAGGGCAGTATACCTCAAAGCCCCGCCTTGCCAGCATGCTCTCCAGCGGCCAGATCAATCTGAGTGAAGACGCCGGTGTGAAAGTTGTTGAATTTGTGGTGATGAACGAGGCCCAGAAGCAGTGGGTGGAGGAAAAGATGCAGCGTGAGCTGGAGACAAAACTCCGTGACCTCCTTTCCTGCCGCAAGGTGAACATTGTGGTTGCCGTAACCCCGGAGCCGGAAAACGCAGAGAAAGTCCCGTATATGCCTGAAGAAAAGGCCAAGGACCTAATGGAAAAGAATCCCGCCGTCCGTGAATTTGTTGCAGAGATGGGACTTGACACCAAATAACCATTGTCATTCTGAGCGAAGCCCGAAGGGCGAAGTCGAAGAATCTCAAAATTTGAAAGATGAAGTTAATTGCAGATAAGATTGTAAAGAAATACGGTGTACGTACCGTTGTGAAGGGTGTATCCATGGAGGTGCAGCAGGGAGAGATAGTGGGATTCCTGGGCCCTAACGGCGCCGGTAAAACCACCAGTTTCTATATGATTACCGGTCAGGTGAAGCCTAACGGCGGAAATATCTACCTCCAGGACGACGAAGGTAACATCACGGATATCACCACCCTCCCCATGTACAAGAGGGCCCAGAGCGGTATCGGCTACCTTCCCCAGGAAGCATCCGTGTTCCGCCAGATGACCGTAGAGGACAATATCATGTCCGTAATGGAGATATCTTCTTCCACAAAGGGAATGACTAAGGCCCAGAGGGTAGAGCGTATGGAAAGGCTCATTGATGAGTTCAACCTGTCAAAGGTACGTAAGTCCCGCGGTATCCAGCTTTCCGGCGGTGAGCGCCGTCGCTGCGAGATTGCCCGCGCCCTTGCCGTAGATCCCAAATTCATCCTCCTGGATGAGCCCTTTGCCGGTGTTGACCCCATTGCAGTGGAGGACATCCAGTACATTATCGCAAAGCTGAAATACCGCAATATCGGCGTTATCATCACGGACCACAACGTGGGTGAAACCCTTGCCATCACGGACCGCGCATATCTTCTTTATGAGGGCGTCATCCTTCAGGCTGGCACTCCTGAGGAGCTTGCCGCCGATGAAGATGTACGCACCAAATACCTTGGCTCAGGCTTTGTCCTCAAGCGTTCCAAGAGCGTTGAACGCGCCCGTGCAGAGGTGGAGCATGAACACAACGTGTAAAGTTTGGCACGCGGCTTGCATTAACTAAAACCGGTTAGTTTTAAGTTGGTTTAGTTAATATTTGGTAAAAAGATCAGGCGCCCCGTGATGGGACGCCTGATTTTATTGTGAAGGTGTTACAGATTACTGCTCCTCCTGGAGACGCAGATGCTGTACATATATGGCCTTCTGATGAGCCATACGCCTGATCACTGAAGGTTTCTCGAAGTTTTTGCGTGCGCGAAGCTCACGGACTGCTCCGGTTTTCTCGAATTTGCGCTTGAATTTCTTCAGGGCCCTTTCAATATTTTCGCCTTCTTTAATGGGTACGATGATCATGCTTTTACACCTCCTTTTTCTAAATGGGCTGCAAAGTTATAATTTTTTTATTGACCTGCAAAATTTTTTATTTAAATTTGTAGGTAACATAATTGTTATGCAAGAACAATAAACCAGATATCTTATGAAAAAGACTCCTCAAACCTATCCCTGGAAGTTCGCCTCAGTAGGCGGAACCGTACGTGTGAATATCCAAAGCGGTGAGGATATCCGTCACCTTGGGGAACTTGACCGCAAGATGTGGACGGTCCTCAGCTGCCCCACTCAAGGCCTTGAGTTTGATGAAAAGACCCTCAAGTACATTGACGTGGACGCAGACGGCAAAATCCGCGTAGACGAGGTAATCAAGACCGCCCAGTGGCTCACACGCGTCATCAAGGACGCAGACCTTCTCCTGGAAGGCCGTGACGTTCTGGAGTTCTCCGCCTTCAACGAGGAGGATCCTGATGGCGCAAGGCTCCTTTCATCGGCCCGCCAGATCCTGAAAAACCTTGGTGAGGAGAAGGAGTCCGTTTCGGTAGAAGATACGGCCGATTTCACCAAGATCTTCGCCGGCACTCTTTTCAACGGTGACGGCATCATCACTCCGGCTTCGGCAGGGGAGGACGAGGCCCTTGCAAAACTCATAGAGACCATTGCAGGCATTTCCAGCGCCATAGACCGCAGCGGCGTGCCCGGCATAACCGCAGACCATATTGAGGCATTCTACGCCGCCTGCGCGGATTTCAAGGCCTGGAAGGAAGCCGGCACAAAGGAAGTGTTCCCGTTCGGGGACAAGACCTCGGATGCCCTTGCCGCCGTGGAGGCTCTGAAGGACAAGGTGGCCGATTACTTCATGCGCTGCAAGCTCATCGGCTTTGACGAAGCTACATCGGCAGCCCTGGACGTTAACGTTGACAAGATTGCCGCAATTGAGGGCAACCTTGCCGCCGCCCAGGACCAGATTGGCGCCCAGCCCCTTGCAAAGCCTTCAAAGGACGGGAAACTGAAACTTGACGCAGTGAACCCTGCATGGAAGGCCGCCGTTGATGCCATGAAGGAACTCGTTGGCGCCCCCAAGGTGCTTGACGAGGCAGCGTGGAATGAAATCCTTGGAAAGTTCGGCCCTTACTGCGCATGGATCGGCGCCAAGAAGGGCGGGGAAGTGGAAGGCCTTGGCCTTGAGTGCGTAGAGGCTATCCTCAAGGAAGACAAGAAGGCAGCCCTCCTTGAACTCATTGAAAAGGACAAGGAAGAGGAAGCCAACGCCCTCTCAATTGAGGAAGTTGGGAAACTCGTGAGCCTGTATAAGAACTTCTACCGTTTCCTTAATAACTACGTAGTTCTGGCCGATTTCTACGATCCCGAGAAGAAGGCCATCTTCCAGGCCGGACGTCTGTACATCGATCAGCGTTCAACTGACCTCTGCGTAAAGGTTGCAGGTCCCGCCCCGGAAATTTCCTCCCTCAGCGGCATGTACATCCTCTACTGCGCCTGCACCTCTGAGAAACTTGGCAAGTCCTTCAACATTGCCGCAGTGCTCACAGACGGTGACGTGGACGGCCTCCGTGAAGGCAAGAACGCCGTGTTCTATGACCGTGAAGGCAATGACTACACCGCAAAGGTCATTGCAATAGTTGACAACCCCATCTCCGTGCGCCAGGCTTTCTGGAGCCCTTACAAGAAGGTTGCCCGTATGATCAACGACCGAATTGACAAGAAGGCCGCAGAGAAGAACGAGAAATCTATGGCCGGCCTCACCGCCGCAACCAATACCGCAGCTGACGGAAAGGCTCCCGCCGCTCCGTTCGACATTGCAAAATATGCAGGTATCTTTGCCGCCGTAGGTATGGCCGTAGGCCTTATCGGCGCAGCCCTGGCAGGCGTAGTGGCCGCCCTGAAGGGCATCACCTGGTGGCAGGCGCTCATCATCATCGCCGTGGTCCTTCTCCTCATTTCCGGTCCTTCAATGTTCATCGCCTGGAGGAAACTCCGCAGGCGTGACCTTGGTCCCGTCCTCAATGCCAACGGCTGGGCAATCAACGCCAAGGCCCTTGTGAACACCAAGTTCGGCAAGACCCTCACTTCACTGGCCAAGTTCCCTAAACTTACCGCAGTTGACGAGAACGCCCGCAAGGCCCGTAACCGCCGCCGCTTCTGGTGCTGCTTCTGCGGCCTCATTGTTGCCGCCCTTCTGTGCCTGTGGCTGTTTAACTTCCTTGCACCCAAGTGCCCCAGCCCTCTCAAGCGCTATCAGCCCGCTCCCGTTGAGGAAGTGGCTCCCGCAGAGGATCCTGTAGAGGAGGCCGATGCCGAAGCACCTGTTGAAGCCCCGGAATCTCCAGCAGAATAACCGCTATGGACACCCCGTTCCCGTTTTCGCAGTATGTGACCGGTAACAAGTTTATCGGCCGGAAACAGGACGTGACTCTCCTTGGGAACCTCCTTTCCCAGGGAGAGCACGTCTCCATCTTCGAGCCCCCGAAGACGGGCAAGACCTCCCTTATCCAGCAAACGCTTTTCTCCCTCAGGGTAACGGGCAAAACCTTTGCCGTGGGGCAGTTCAGCGCCATGAACATCCGCACAGAAGAGGATTTCCTCCTACGGCTTGGATCTACCATCCTCAAGATGGTGGCGTCAAGCCCTGCGGAGTTCGAAGCCCTTGTGAAACAGTACCTCCAGGGAACGCACTTTGTCTTTGATGCGGATGATTTCACCCAAACCGGGCAGGCTGTGTCCCTTGGCTGGGAACTGGACAAGGATGATGCCCTTGCCATGCTGCGCCTTCCTTTTGCCGTGGCCGATGACAGGCAGCAGAAGATGATCCTCATCATAGAGGAGTTCCACTGCGTTGGCAATCTGGAGGACCCTGATGCAATCTTAAGGCCACTTGCCGCCGTTCTGAAGGAGCAGAAGGGGAGGAACTTCTCCTTTATCTTCTCCGGCAGCGCCGTGAATGCCATGAGCGCCATCTTTACGGGCAGCGTCCTTTTCAGCCGCCGCGTGGAGAGGGTGAAACTTTCCCTGGCGCCGGAGGAAGAAGTGACGGAGCATCTTCACCGCGGATTCCTCTCCAGCGGAAAGGTGGTGGAAAAGCGCCTCCTGCAGGGAGTGTACAATCTCTTCCGCGGGCACCTCTGGTATATCAACCACCTCATCGCCATTGCCGATTCCCTTAGCCGCGGCTACATTATGGAGCCGCTCCTGGTTGAGGCCCTGGAGGGCCTTGTGAGTATCCACGAGCCTTCTTTCCGCGGCATCATGAACAGCCTCACGACGCATCAGGTGAGTCTCCTGAAGGCCACCCTTGACGGGGTTACCCGCTTCAGCGCGTCTGAGGTGATCCGTAAGTACGGGCTCAATTCATCGGCCAATGTTAAGAGGGTGAAGGAAGCCCTTATGAAGAAAGAGGTTATAATGCTGGATCAGAATGACAACCCCGTCCTGGAAGACCCCCTCTTCGAGTACTGGGTGCGCAAGTACTATTTTGAGATGAAGGATTAGGGTTTTTTATTATTCATCTATTGCAATTTGACAAAAAAACACTATCTTTGCAGTCCCAAATTTTAACGGCTGAAAGGCAGAGTAAGTGCTGGGAACGCCCAGACGCCTCAGGCTCAAACTTTTAATAAGTTTTTAGTACAATGTACGCAATCGTAGACATTGCAAGCCAGCAGTTCAAAGTAGAAGCTGGAATGGATATCTTCGTAAACCGCCTTCAGGCAAAGAACGGAGAATCCGTAGAGTTCAACAAGGTTCTTCTCATTGATGCAGAAGGCGCCGTAAAGGTTGGAACTCCGTATGTAGAGGGAGCAGTTGTGAAGGCTACCGTCCTTGACGATGACGCCAAAGCAAAGAAAGTGCTCGTATTCAAGAAAATCCGTCGCAAGGGATTCCAGACTCTGAACGGTCACCGTCAGAAGCTCACCAAGATCCACATCGACGCTATCGCTTAACTTTTTAAAGACAGAAGATTATGGCACACAAGAAAGGTCAATCCAGTTCAAAGAACGGCCGTGAGAGTCATTCCAAACGTCTTGGCATCAAGAAGTTCGGCGCAGAGGTCGTAAAGGCAGGCAACATTATCGTGCGTCAGCGCGGTACTCAGCACAACCCTGGTCTTAATGTGGGTATGGGCAAGGATCACACCCTTTATGCCCTTATTGACGGCACTGTCAAGTTCACCCGCAAGCGTGACGACAAATCCTTCGTGAGCGTAGTTCCCTTTGAGAACTAGCCGCTGGGGAAACAGTTAATCAAGGAGGACTAGTACGGTCCTCCTTTATTATTGAAAAATATGCTTACACTCAAAACCTTACGCGAAGATCCGGAACTCGTGATCCGGAAACTTGCAAAAAAGCATTTCGACGCCCGTGAGATTGTTGCGGACGTAATAGCGATGGATGACCGCCGTAAAGCCATCCAGCAGGAATCTGACGCCCTCCTTGGCCAGCAGAAGAAGGCCGCCGCAGAGATCGGTGCCCTCATGAAAGCCGGAAAGAAGGAAGAGGCAGAAGCCGCAAAGGCAGAGGTTGCAGCCCTCAAGGCTCGTTCTCAGGAACTCCTGGCCGAGGCCGATTCCAACGCTGCAGCCCTCCAGGACAAACTTGTCCTCCTTCCCAACCTTCCCTGTGACCTTGTTCCGGAAGGTGCAGGCGCAGAGGATAACCTGGTTGTGAAGATGGGCGGCCCCGAGGTCCAGCTTCCGGAAAATGCACTTCCTCACTGGGAACTTGCAAAGAAGTATGACATCATTGACTTTGACCTTGGTGTAAAGATCACCGGCGCCGGTTTCCCCGTATATAAGGGCAAGGGCGCAAAACTCCAGAGGGCACTTATCAACTACTTCCTGGACCGCAACACTGCAGCCGGATACAAGGAGGTTGAGCCCCCTGTGATGGTAAACGCCGCTTCAGGTTTTGGCACGGGCCAGCTCCCCGACAAGGAAGGCCAGATGTACCACGCCACCGTGGATAACTTCTATATGGTCCCTACTGCAGAGGTTCCCGTCACCAATATCTTCCGTGACGTTATACTTGGTGCCGATGACTTCCCCCAGAAGCTTACCGCATACACTCCCTGCTTCCGCCGTGAGGCCGGTTCCTATGGCAAGGACGTCCGCGGCCTCAACCGCCTGCACCAGTTTGACAAGGTTGAGATTGTTCGCGTAGAGAAGCCGGAAAACAGTTATGCAGCCCTTGATGAGATGGTGGCACACGTAGAGAGCCTTGTGAACGAACTTGGCCTCAAGTACCGCATCCTCAGGCTCTGCGGCGGAGATATGAGTTTCACATCGGCCATCACCTACGACTTTGAGCTCTGGAGCGCAGCCCAGGGCCGCTGGCTGGAAATCTCCTCAGTTTCCAACTTCGAGAGCTACCAGGCCAACCGCCTCAAGTGCCGCTATAAGGACGCCGACGGCAAGATGCAGCTTGCACACACCCTCAACGGCAGTTCCCTGGCTCTGCCCCGCGTAGTTGCAGCCCTGCTGGAAGACAACCAGAAGGATGGCTACATCGAGATCCCTGAGTGCCTCCGTCCTTACACCGGATTTGACAGGATAGACTAGCGTCCCTCACCGGGTTGGCGCCCAAATAACTCCTTGAAGCACTTGGAAAAGTAGGAAGGAGTCCCGAAACCCACGGCATAAGCAATCTCTGAGATTGTCTTGTCCGTGGTTTTCAGCATTTCTGCGGCGGCCTTGAGGCGGGTTATGCGCACAAGTTCAACGGGGGAGTATCCCGTGAGGGCCTTCACCTTCCTGTAGAGTTGAACGCGGGAAAGGCCGATCTCCGATCCTATCTGTTCCACGCTCAGGTTTTCGTCGGAGATGTGCTCCTGGACCTTGGCGCGGAAACGGGACAGGAAATCGTTTTCCTGGGGCCTGGAGGCACTTTCTCCGGTTTCAAGATAGTGCTCCTTTAGGAGGATGCGGCTCTTCAGAAGATTGCCTATTCTGGAAAGGAGGACTTTCTCGCTGAAAGGCTTTGAAATGTAGGCATCGGCCCCTGAATCATACCCCTCCGCGCGCTGCTCCTCCAGGGATTTTGCGGTGAGAAGGATAACGGGGATATGGCTTGTTGAAAACTGCCCTTTCAGGGACTTGCAAAGTTCCAGGCCGTCCATTACCGGCATCATAACGTCGCTCACCACAAGGTCCGGGAGTTCCCTGGTGGCCTTGTCAAGGGCCTCTTTGCCGTCAGAGGCCTTGATTATACGATATTCTCCCTGTAAAAGGGTGCCGATAAACTCCCTCAGGTCTGAGTTGTCGTCCACCACAAGGATGGTGGGGCGGTCGCTTTCAGTTACGCTGGAGGCGGCTTCCTCAAGGGAAGTGTCGGCGGCTCTGTATACATCCTGGAAGCGCTCCGTGAATTCGGCGGCGTCACGGCTTTCCAGGATCTCTGCGCCTTCGTGGCGGATTGGAATGCGGATGAAGAAGGTGGCTCCTTCCCCAGGCACGCTCTCCACTGAAACAGAGCCTCCGTGAAGTTCCGCTATGCCTTTTACAAGGGCAAGGCCTATCCCTGTGCCGGAAGTATGCTTCCCGGCCTGGTAGAAGCGGTCAAAGATATAGGGGAGTTTCTCCCGGGGGATGCCTTCTCCGTTATCCTTTACGGTTAAGATTGCATCGGCCCCTTCCTGCTGCACGGAAACGGCTATTTCGCCTCCCGGTGAAGTATGCTTTATGGAATTTCCCAGAAGGTTGAAGAGGATGCACTCAAGGAGTCTCATGTCAGCCTCAACTTCAAGGGACTGGGCTCCGTCATAGTGGATGAACCTGGAAGTGCCGTCAAAGCCGCTCATCCACTCCTTCACTGCGGAGGGAAGGTCAAAGCGGTAGAGCGTCAGCGGCATATTCCCGCTCTCTATCTTACGGAAGTCCAGGATGTTGTTTACAAGCCTCCGGAGGATATCCACGTTCCGGCGGGCAAGAAGCAGGGTCTCTTTCTGGTCATCCTGAAGCGGACCTTCCAGGACGTGTTCCAGGGGCCCGGCCACTAGGGACAGTGGAGTACGGAGGTCGTGGCTCACGTTGGTGAAAAAGTCCAGTTTTGCCCGGGTGTTCTCTTCCAGCTGACGGCTCAGTTCCATAAGTTCGGCGTTGAGCCTTCTGGAATTGGTATAGCCCCAGTAGGCCTGGGCGGCTATCACGACAAGCAGGATTGCAAAGGCAATAACCATCCACATTATGATTCTCTGGTTGTTATACTGGAGTAGGAAGGTATCCAGTTTGCCGCTCAGGTCTTCAACCATTGCACGCTGCTTTGCAACTTCCTCTTCCTGCATCTTGAGCATTCCGGCGTTGTGGCTGTCAACAAAGGCGCTCTCAAGGAGGGTTTCCCTTTCAAACGGGTCACCGCGGAGGATACGCATTGCAAGATCCATCACAAGGTCTCCGCGGGTAGGGTAGAGGTAGGAGGCTGTCAGCACTCCGTCAATTACATCCTGAAGGCCGGCGTCCGGGAGGGCGTCAACTCCAAAGAAGGAGATGTCTTCTGGGTTGCCGAGGGCATCCCTTGCGCCAAGGGCCATACGGTCGTTCTGGCCGAATACGGCATCTGGCCTTATTCCATCGGCCATAACCGCCCTCATGGCGTCAAATGCGTTTTCCTGCAGCCAGCCGCCATACGGGGATGCCAGGAGCGATATCCCTGGATAGCTGTTCAGGGCTTCCATGAAACCCCTGTGGCGATCATCGGCCGGGGATGAACCCTCAAGGCCCTGGATCTCCACCACCTTCCCTTTTCCGCCAAGGTAATCGGCAATGAACTGGCCCATAATGCGGCCCACCTCAACGTTGTCGGCCCCTATGAAGGCAGTGTATTTGGGAGAATCGATCTTCCTGTCAAAGAGGATTACCGGAATGCCGGCGTCATATGCTTCCTCCACCGCAGGCGTAATGGTATGGGACTGGTTTGGCGACACAATGAGAAGGTCCACTCCGTCCTTGACGAACTTCCGGATCTGGGCCATCTGCCTCTGGCTGTCGTCATCGGCCGATGAAAATACAAGCCTCACGTCGTTAATCCCGGCCGCAAGGGATAGTTCTTCGTTCAGTTTTGTGCGCCAGATGTCGTCACTGCACTGGGATACGCCTATAACCAGCGACTTCTTCCCGCCGCCGCAAGCGGTGAGAAGAAGCACTGATAATATGATGGGGAGGAATGCTTTTTTCATCTACTCTATTTGAGGTTGTCCGGAATAACCGGCATGGCTCCGCTCTGGGTGCACACGTAGGCCGATACTTTCACGGCTGTCTTGTGAGCCTCAGGGACGGTTTTCCCGTTAAGGAGTGAGCCCACGAACGCTCCTGTGAAGGAGTCTCCGGCGCCCACTGTATCGGCCACAGTCACCTTGGGAGTGTCCAGGAAGGACATTCCGCCTTCATAGAAGACATAGCTGCCGTTCACGCCGCAGGTGAGGATGAGCATCTTGAGGCCGTAAGTCTTGATAAGGTGACGGCACTTTTCCTCCAGCGCGAGTCCGGGGAGCTCGAACATACGGGCAATCACCACAAGTTCTTCGTCGTTGATCTTGAGGATGTCGCAGCGGCGGAATGACTCTTCCAGCACTTCCCTGTTGAAGAAGTCCTGCCTCAGGTTGATGTCAAACACCTTCAGGCAGTCCTTGGGAACGGCTTCCAGGAAAAGGCCGATGCTCTCCCTTGAAACGGCGTTACGCTGTGCCAGGGAACCGAAGCACACTGCTTTTGTGCGGGCGGCTATATCGGCCAGCTCCTTTGTGTAGGGGATGTTGTCCCATGCCACGCCGGTCTTGATCTCATACTGGGGAACTCCCTGGGCGTCCAGTGTTACCTGAACGGTGCCGGTGGGGTATTCCACGCGGTCAAGATGGTAGGGGAGACGGTGCTCTTCCAGGGCCTCCACAATCTCTTCGCCAAGGGCATCCTGGCCGATTGCGCTCACGGCCATGCCTTCAAGGCCGAACTGGGATGCGTGATACGCGAAGTTTGCGGGTGCTCCGCCAAGTTTCTTGCCTTCCGGGAGCATGTCCCAAAGGGCTTCGCCAATGCCTATTACGTATTTATCCATAATTACTTGCTAACCTTTGAGAGATAAGTGAAAAGATAGATTACGCCGATTGTCATCACGGCAACTGCACCGGCCTGGCCCACTGCGTCAGAGGCAAAGCCCATGAGGAGAGGGAACACGGTACCGCCGAAAAGGCCCATGATCATAAGGCCGGAAACCTCGTTCTGTTTCTCGGGCACTGCAAGGAGGGCCTGTGAGAACACTATGGAGAAGATGTTGGAGTTACCGAAACCTACAAGGGCGATAGCTACATAGAGGACGGCCTTGGTGGTGCCGAAGAACATTCCGCACATTGAAAGGGCCATCATTATGACGCTTGCAATGAAGAACTTGCGGTGGCTGAACTTGGAAAGGATGAAGGATCCGGAGAGGCAGCCGATAGTACGGAAGATAAAGTACAGGCTGGTTGCGAATCCGGCCTCCGTGAGGGTCATGCCAACCCTTTCCATAAGGAGCTTTGGAGCCGTGGTGTTGGTTCCCACGTCAATTCCCACGTGGCACATGATGCCAAGGAAGCTGAGGAGCACGATGGGCTTTCCGAGGAGCTTGAAGCACTCGGCAAAACCGGAGGCTTTGTCGGCCACCTGCTCCCTCTCGATGTTGGAAAGGAGCAGAAGAAGGGCCGCCAGGATGCCGATAATGCCGTAAACCGGGAACAGAACCCTCCAGCCAAGGCCGAATGAAGGCATGGCTGCAGTTGCGCCCCACATGGCGATGTAAGGAGCCATGAAGGAGGCGATGGCCTTCACAAATTGCCCGAAGGTCATGGTGCTTGCCAGCTTGTCACCCTTGATGATGTTGGTGATAAGGGGATTGAGCGATGTCTGCATGAGGGCGTTGCCTATCCCCAGCAGGGAAAATGCAGCCAGCATAAGGCCGTAGCTCTCTCCGAAGATGGGAAGGATGAGGGAAACCACGGTGACCACAAGGCTCAGGAGCACGGTGTTCTTCCTGCCGATACGGTTCATCAGGATACCCGTGGGAACGGAGAAGATGAGGAACCAGAAAAATACCAGGGACGGGAAGATGTTGGCGGCCGAATCGCTGAGGTTAAGGTCGGCCTGGACATAGTTGGAGGCGATGCCCACAAGGTCTACGAACCCCATGGCAAAGAAGCACAGCATCACCGGTATCAGTTGTATTTTCTTATTCATTTGGAAAGGGGATAAAGGGTTACATCGGCCTTGGTGTTGCCGTACATCTTAATGGTGTTGTAGGGAGATGACGGGAACACGAGGTTGGTCATGGAGAAGTCTTCTCCGAATGCCTCTATGCTGGCGCTGTCAACAAGGAGCCGCAGTTCCATCTTTCCGCCCACGCGGGTGGGGGCTGTGGTAACTGCCGCAAAGGATTTTGAGAACTTGACGTTTCCGCTGCCGCGGCGGTCCATTGAGAATGTCTGGACGGCTGCGTCATAGGAGAGGACAACCTGCTCTCCGGACTCGTTGGAAAGCACAAAGGTGGCTCCGTCTTTCTTGGAAAGGGTGAAGCGGATCACAAGTTCATATGCCTTACGGGCGTTGTCAAAGAGTTCCACGGGTGCCGTGGAGAGGCCAAACTGCACGGGATTTCCGCGAAGGGCCTCAACTTCCTTTGATGGTGTGCTCTTAAGGATGACCTCCTTGCCTTTTTTTACAAGGCTCAGGTCACGGGGAACTGAATTTGAACTGCGGAACTGCCTGGTGGGAACGGAGTTTGCGTACTGCCAGTTGCTCATCCATGCAATTGCCACGGTGCGGCCCTCCGGAGCATTGCTCCAGGTAACGGTTGCGTAGTGGTCCTTGCCGTAGTCCATCCAGCGGGTGACCGTGGGAAGGTCGTCGCACTTGAAGGCCTTTCCGTCGTAGCTGCCCACAAAGTACTGTGTGGCGCTGCCGCCGAAGGGACCGCCGGGGTTGATATTGAGGATAAGGACCCACTTTTCCTTGCCCTCGAAGGGAAGGCGGACAAGGTCAGGGCACTCCCACACGCCGTTATGGTTGCCGTATGAAAGGCCGAATGAACTGTCATATGTCCAGTCCTTGAGGTTGTCGGAGCTGTAGAGCTGGACTTCCTGGCCGGCGGCAAGGATAACCTTCCACTGCCTGGACTCCTCATGCCAGAAGATCTTGGGGTCACGGAAATCGGGGGTGTCTGCGGCCATAATCACTGGATTCCCGGCATACTTTGTAAATGTACGTCCGTTGTCCAGGCTGTAGGCTATGCTCTGGGTCTGGTTGTCTCCGTCGGAAGTGTACATTGCAATAAGGGCGTCTTTGCCAAATCCAGCGGTATTGTCCTTGTCCACGACGGCGCTACCGCTGAAAATGGCGCCAAGGGCGTCCGGAGCAATGGCTATGCCAAGATTCTCCCAGTTTACAAGGTCCTTTGAGACAGCGTGTCCCCAGTGCATGTTGCCCCAAAAACTGCCATAAGGGTTGAACTGATAGAAAAGGTGCCATTCGCCATCCTTGTAAACCATACCGTTAGGGTCGTTCATCCAGCCCCATTCAGGGGAGAAATGATATATGGGCCGATATTTCTTTTCACTGTTGGTCAGATCCGGAACCGGTACAGTTGTCATCTCACTCCAGCAAACATCATCGGAGGGGTCGCGCCTGAGGCTGCGGCCCTGGTTCATCTTGATGTCAAGGATAATTGAACTGCCACCCCACTGTCCAAGGTCCAGGGGAACAAGGTAGTCTGTCTTGTCAATTGCAAGGCACACGTTTGCTCCAAGGACCTCATTGCCGTTGGAAAGTACCTTTACGCGCGCTTCAGGTGCATTTTCCTGCACAGGAAGCATCACATAGCGGTCTTTCCCGCTCACCTTCACCATGGTATGGGTGTCGGAGATGTGGTTGATTGTAAGGCTCTGCGCCCCGGCAAGGACCGGGAGCAGCAGAGCCAATATTGAAAGCAATCTTTTCATAACCCAAAGATAGCAAAAAATCAGTACTGTGACACCTTGATGTTTTCCACGTTGACCTCACCGTCGTAGGTATTGATGCTCCAGCAGTTTTTCTGGATACCATAGATGCGGTTGGTGTAGGCGCATACGTCGTTGATGTACATCACTACTACGGAGTTGTCCGTGTAGATGTCCACTTTGTACTTTTTATCTGCAGGGCTGGCGAATTTGTAGCCGTCAACACCCTCGATGAAGCCCTTTCCTTCCTCTCCTTCCTGCTCGAAGTTGATCTTGCGGTTTGCACCGCCGTCTTCGGGATTCACTACCATGGTGTAGTACTTCTTGGAGTCGGAGCCACGGACCAGGGACACGCCAAACTTGTCTTCGGTTGTAGCGGTGAAGGAAATGTGGTTGTGGGCGCCAAGACGGTTGTAAAGGGTGAAGCCGTCTCCGTTTTCCAGAATGGTAACTTCCTTTGACTGGTTGTATTTTGCATCAAGGGCGGGGACTGCGCCTACGGTCAGAGTGCCGTCGGGGTGCTGGATGATCTTGTGGCACACAAGGGCTCCGGACCAGGCGGGTTCTGAATCGGCTCCTACGTTGATGTTCTTCTCGTGAATGTCTGAACCTATGCGGTAAGGGCACCAGCCCCAGATGTAACGGTCGGTTCCATCAGAAGCGGTCTTTGCTGCGTAAAAAGCGCGGCTGTCAAGGATGCCTTCCTTGCCGTCGGCCGGCCAGTGGGCGCCGGGGTCTCCAAAGCAGGCCTTGAGATCATTCCAGGATTTTGCCATCATGTATTTGACCTTGCGGCTCCAGGGGGCGCGGTAGCCTTCGCTGTAAATGAAATACCACCATTCTCCCATCTTGAATACGTCGGGGCACTCGCACATGCGGTCCCAAACCATATTGAAGGAACCTACGTGAGTCCAGTCCTTGAGGTTGTCGGAGACATAATCCGCAAACTTGAGGTTGCTGGAGATCACCATATGCCATTTGCCGTCATCGGCCTTGAAGATCTGGGGGTCACGGAAATCGGTCTTGGAGTAGCCGTCGGTGTCACCCTTGAGTGACCACAGAAGGTCCTTTGTCCAGGTCTTGAAATCCGGGGAGGTGGCGCGGAGCACCACTTCCCGGTTTGTGCAGTTACCGTTGTGACCGGTATAATAGATGTAGTACAGCTGGTCGGCTTCGTTAAACACGCAGCAGCCGGTGCCGATAGCGGCATCCTGCTCAAGGATGGACGTTCCGGTAGGAAGGACCTCCCCAAGGGAAACGTAGTTTGCGCCGTCCTTGGTGCTTACGCCCCAGATGGGGTGGAAGTTGTATGTGCTGTTTATCTCGTATTCCTGGAGATAGAGCACTTTGAACTCGCCGGCCTTGCTGTCATAGAAGGGCATAGGGTCACCGCAGCGGCCGATGGCCGGGGTGTAGAAGGTGCCGAAGCCTTTTTCATCGGCCGAAGCAAAGTACTCGCTGGTGCCTTCCCAGTTCTTTGGGGTGTCGCCATAGCTCTCCTTGGTGCAGGAAAGACATGCCGTGCCGATAAGGCTTGCGAAAAGAATTATATTGTAAAAAGTTTTCATAACTCTACTTGGTCAGGTAGTTAATAGCATTTGTAGTCATGATGGCGATATTCTTGTGGTAGTTCTCCTCATAACCGGCTTCGAAAGTATAGGAGTACCAGTCATAGCAACCGGAACCTATGCCGATTATACCGCCCTTGCCGTCCTTTGCAGGATACTCCCAGGCTACGACGGCTCCATCGCCGCCAACGCCGAGGATGGTACCACCGGTGCGGCCGATCCAGGCTGCGTGGTCGGCATAATCACCCCAGTCAGTGCCGATATGGTACTGTGCGGTGGAATTGGTGATATGGTATCCTGCATCCGTGCAGAGAACCTTGGCGGGATCGTCACCCATAATGATGCCGGCATACAGCGCGTGGCCGCTCTGGCCATCGTAGATGCGGAAGTCCCAAGGGCCGCCGCAGAGTTCGGCGCTGTCCTCGTTCTGGCCCCAGCAGTTGTTGGGGGTAGTCCACTCGTCATCTCCTGTGGCGCCGATGAAGGATGCAAGGTTGGTAGCATACCGGGTAAGGAGGAGCGCTCCGCCGGCTTCGTAGAATTCGCGGATCTGATTCTTGGCATCAATTGCCTCGGGGGCCTTCGCCATGAATGCGTCGTGTCCGTCTACGCCACCGTCCATGTGGAAGTGCCACCACATTACCTTGCACTCATCAAGATTGATGCTTCCCGATTTGATCTGCTCAAAACTGGCGTACTGTGCTCCAGGAACATTTGCAAGCATCCACATGCAGGCTTCCTTGGCTTCGGGGTCAAGTTCGTCCATTGTACCGGGGATGCCAAGGAACAGGGCCTTGGGCTTGTTCAGGACAGTGACGGTCACGGTGTACTCACTGTGAGCGGAGTTATTGTCCACGGTGTAAACAACGGGATTGGTAAAATCCTGTGCAGCACCTGAAGCGGGTGTTACAGTTGCATTCTTGCTCACTGTGACAACGGGTGCAAGTGAAGTTACGTCCACGCTGCCGGGAACAAATACGTCAATTGTAAATGCTTCCTGATTGATGATGCCCTGATAGATATCGGCCACTACAAAGTGCGTGATCCTGGCTTCGTCGTGGAGGACGCTGATGGTCCAGTCAATTGCGGCATCGCCATTTGTTACATGAAGCACCTTGGCGGCGTCCATATTCAGTTTTTGACCAATCTGGACATTGCAGGTAGCACCTTCTGAAACCTTGAGGGCTGTGATTTCCATGGCTGAAGTTTCATACACTTCAGGGAGACGCACCACTATGCTGCGCTCAGCGAGGTTTATATTGCCCTCATACCCGTCCAGCGCAACGGATTCAACCAGGCAGTCGCCTTTAAGCTGAAGATCGCTGGTCTGCTTTTTTGTGCAGGCTGCAAGGCAAAGCACGGCAGCCGCGATATATAATAACTTGTATTTCATAATTGTTGTCATTTATCACCAGGAACCTATATTCTGAGTGTAATGGCCATTGGATGCAGCCATCTGCTCTGCGGGGATGGGAAGATACTCATCCTTGTCGGCGGTAAACTGGGCCGACAGATAGATGGCGCAGTTGTCACCTTCCTCTGCAAAGTACTTGTTGAGGACTGTTGCCGCATCACCCCAGCGTACAAGGTCAAAGAAGCGTTCGCATTCCAGGCCCATTTCAAGGCGGCGTTCCATCTTCACTATCTTGATGGCCGTCTCCTTGTCATAGGTGCCATTGTAATTGGCCATATAGATCTTGGCGCCATAGCGTGAAGGGTAGTCGGAAATCATCTGAGTGGATCCCTTTGCACGGGTGCGGATCTCATTCACAAGGGCAATGGCCTTGTCGGCCTCACCAAGTTGTGCATAGGCTTCTGCGCGCTCCAGAAGGACATCGGCATAGCGGAAAACTATGCGGTTCATTGATGATGCCCAGTATGATCCCTTGATGAGGTATTCACCCACAAGGCCGGGATCTACGTTCTGCTTGAGGCTGATGTAGTAGCCATAGAAACCGTTGCCGCGGCTGTACTGCTGAGTCTCATCCTGGATGAACTTCTTGTTGAACATGTAGGGGAGTCCGGGCATGCCAACGGTAAGGAAGAGACGGGGGTCTGCATTGTCTACGGTCAGTTCGTAGTCCTTGTCGTTGAAGCCGTCAAGGAAAGGAAGACCGTCTGCGCCGGTGCGGAAAGCGTTCACAATGTTCTGGCTGGGCTTGTAGAAGTCGCAGGCGCCGTCAGTCACATTGTTGATGCCGGGGCCGATGAGGCCGTAGCTCCAGTTGAGGTTTCCGAATGTGGAACCGTCGTTGCGGGAGTACTGTATTGCCCAAAGGCTCTCGATACCGTTCTCGTACATTTCCTCAGGACGGAAGTTATTGTGAATGTCCTTCTCAAGGCCGTAGTTGGAGTAGTACTTGGGGTCGGAGTATTCGATAACCTTGTCAAGGTCGGCCTTCTCAATGGAAGTTACCTTATTAGACTTGGCGTCATCCTGATGATAAGCCTTATACAGATATGCCTTGGTGAGGAAGGCGGCTGCAGATGCCTTTGTGGGGCGGCCTTTATCGGCCTGAACCTCAGGAAGCACCTTGAATGCATCCTCAAGGTCCCTGATGATGAGTCCCCAGCCTTCGTCGTTGGTGTAGGTTGTGTTTGACAGCTCGTTATACTGCTCATATGTGAGATGGGTGTCCACCACAAAAGGTATGTTCTTGTACAGGCGCTTGAGGAGGAAGTGTGCATAAGCGCGCAGGAACTTCATCTCGGCCAGGCGCTGCTCTTTCATGGCGTAGGAGTCATCGCACTCTTCCAGGAGGGCGATGGCGCTGTTCACGCGGGAAAGGCTGTTATAGAGGCGCACCCACATGTCGTTGATGTTCCAGTTGGTGGTAAGGACGCCCTGCTGGACTTCCAGCTGGTGGAATACGTCACCGTCGGAGGTTCCGTTGCCGCCCTTGTAGGCGTCGTCGGAGCGGACGTCGAAGTTCCACATGGAGAAGGAAGAGTTGATGTCTTCCGCGGTGGTGAATATTGCATAGGCCGATACCACCATTGCCTCGGCGTTGGCGGGAGTCTTTACCTGCTCGTCACTGAGGGTGCCCTGGGGAACCTGCTCGGAGAGGAGCTTGTTGCAGGAAAGGACCATGCAGCAGGCGATGCCTGTAAACAGTATGGAAATATACTTTCTCATGATAAATCTCTCTTTAGAATGACACATTGATACCCAAGGTCACGTTGACCGGGATAGGATAACCGAAGTTGGGGTTCTCGGGATCCACGCCGGTGAAGGATGCACTCTTCAGGGTGAAGAGGTTCTGGGCCGATACATAAGCCCTCAGGCGTGCCATATGAAGGGTTTCACAAACGCTCTTGGGAACGTTGTAACCAAACTGGATGGTACGGAGCTTTGCGAAGGAACCGTTCTCCACGAAGTAGGAGGAAACGCGTTTCTCGTTGTTGTTGTCCATAGTGCTGACAGCAGGGATGTTGGAAGCCATGTTGGTGGGGCTCCAGGCATCCAGGATGCGGCGACCCTTGTTGAGGTTGGAGATGTTGAGGCCGCTCCAGATATCCGTCTGCTTCTTGAAGTCGCTGATTACGTCTACGCCCTGGACACCCTGCCAGAACATGGTGAGGTCAAAGTTCTTGTACTGGAGGTAGATATTCAGACCCCAGGTGAAATCGGGAACGGGGGAGTAGATCCACTTCTGGTCTTTCTCGTTGATGACACCGTCCTCGTTGAGGTCTTTCCAGCGGATACGGCCAAGACCGGCGCCGCCCTGGGCAGCGTGGTTGTCAATCTCGTCCTGGCTCTTGAAGATGCCGTCGTAGACATAGCCTACCTGGGCACCCATGGGATGACCCACAACGCTTTCCACACCGTTGCCACCGAAGGTTCCCTTGGCTGCGATGGTCTCAGGAAGCTTGGTCACGGTATTGCTGTATGTGCCGATATTGCCGGCAATGTCATACTGGAAGTCGCCAATCTCTCCGCGGTATCCGAAGTTGAATTCCAGACCCTTGTTGTCCATCTCACCGGCGTTTATCCACTGTGAAGAGCCTTCACCCATCACACCGATGCCGGGCATGAACACAAGGATGTCCGTAGTCTTTTTGTAGTATGCCTCAAAGGAGCCGTAGAGTGCACTCTTGAACAGACCGAAGTCAAGGCCGATGTTTGTCTGAGTGGTGGTCTCCCATTTGAGGTTGTCATTACCCAGCTGATTGCGCTTGAAGCCACTTGCAAGTGTGCTGCCTCCGTTGGTACCTGCTATGTCGTAGCTGGTGCCGTAGCTCTGGCCGCCGAATCCTGCCTCTCCGTAGTTGCTCTCGAAGATGGTGTAGCGGGCAATATTGTCAATTTCCTGGTTACCGGTCTGGCCCCAGCTGGCGCGCAGCTTGAGGTTCTCCAGCCAGTCCACGTTTTCCATGAAACGCTCCTTGTCGATGCGCCAGCCAAGGCTCACTGAAGGGAATAGACCATAGCGGTTGTTGCGGCCGAAACGGCTTGAACCGTCATAACGGACTGTGACGCTTGCAAGATAGCGGTCGGCAAAGTTGTAGTTGGCCTTTCCGAAAAAGGAAACAAGCGTGAAACCACCGCCTCCACCATATGCCTCGGCCTCACCTACTGCGGCGTTGGGCCACATATAGTCGGGGTTCAGGACTGCGAAGTCGTAGGCCTTGCCGCTGAACCAGGTGTCGGTTTCACGGTTGATTTCGGTACCCAGGAGGAAGTCTGCGCGGTGCTGGCCGATTTCCATATTATAGGTAGCCAGGGCGTTCCACATCCATTTGAACCAGTGCTCCTGCTTGGCTTCCACCGCATTGGTGGTAGTAGCCACGGTGCCTTCCGTAACGGGATAAGTGAAGATACGCTGCATCTTCTGGGAGTAGTCAATGCCGAAGGTGGTCTTGAAGTTCAGACCCTTCAGGGGGTTGACATTAAGGTAGGCGTCACCGAACATTCTCCAGTATGTATAGCGGTTGTCCTTGTTCCTTGTAAGGCGGGCGAGGGGATTCTCGCGGTCTGCATAACCGCCCACAGGTCCTGCAAATTCGCCGCTGGTTGTGTAAACGGGAATTGAAGGGTTGAACTGAAGGACATTCTCAAGGAATCCGCCGGGGGCCTGGACCTCGGTTGTACGGTTCAGGGTGAAGTGTTCTCCGATAGTGATGATGTTCTTGTCATCTATCTTGAGGAGTTTATACTCTGAATTCATACGTGCGCTCAGGCGCTCGAAGTCGGAGTGCTTGATAATACCGTCGTTTTTGTAGTAACCCAGGGAGAAGAAGGAGTTGCCGCGCTCGGAGCCGTTGCTCAGGGACAGGTTGTACTGCTGGATGAGACCGGTGCGGGTTGTCTCCTTGAACCAGTCTGTGTCGCTTGAAGGAGTGGTTCCGGCTGCATCCAGGTACTTGTTCATGCGGACATTGTGGAGGGCGGGAACGCCATTGGCGTCATATCCCCAGTCGTAAATGTATCCGAGGGCGTTCATATTGGGGTTGAGGCCGTCGTTGACGTAACCCTGCCACATTACGCGGCCGAATTCCTCGGCGTTGAGAACCTGCATGCGGTTTACGTAACTCTGGGCAGAGACGCTTGCGTCAAAGTCCACCTTTACCTTTCCTTCCTTGCCACCCTTTGTGGTAATGATGATAACACCGTTTGCAGCACGTGAACCGTAGATGGAGGCCGATGCTGCGTCCTTGAGGACCTGGATGGACTCGATGTCGTTACCGTTGAGTTCATGCATTCCGGCTTTGGTGGGAACACCGTCAATGATGTACAGGGGATCATTGTTGTTGAGGGTGCCGATACCACGGATACGGACTGTTGCAGCACCTGAAGGGGAGCCATCGGCACTGATGTTCATGCCGGGGACACGGCCCTGGAGGGCTTTTACGGGGTTGTTCTCATTCTGCTTTGCAAGGTCTTCGGTGTTCACTGTGGAGATGGCACCGGTAAGGTCGGCCTTGCGCTGGACGGTGTAACCAGTGACCACAACCTCCTCAAGCATCTGGGAATCCTCATCAAGGACAACCTCCATATGCTCTGCGGCGGGCATTTCAACAGTGACATAACCGATGGATGAAAACTCTATGACGGCGCCCTTGTTTACCGTAAGGACAAAGTTTCCGTCATAGTCTGTGACGGTACCGTTTGTGGTACCCTTTTCTACGACTGCGGCGCCAATGACACCGTAGCCGTCGGCCGACGACGTTACCACACCGGTAACCGTAATCTGCTGGGCGAAGGCCGTAAGGCCTGCAAGCAGAAGGGCCGATACTAAGAATGACTTTAGTTTGAACATATATTATTGGTTAAGTAGTGCTTTGTGCGGCGGGCCTTTCGGACCGCATGCAAATATAAGGTATAGGGCTTTTGACCTCCAGCAACAGATGTTGCAATCTATGTCACATTTGTTACAGGGGTAACATTTTTTACAGTCATTGTAACATTTTTTGTAACTTTGCAACGCAATGGACTCTGAGCGCGTAATACTTGGAATAGACCCCGGCACCCAGTTGCTGGGGTTTGGTATTATCCGAAGCGCTGGGAAGAAGGCGGAGTACGTGGATATGGGTGTCCTGGATATCCGTAAGGAGAAGGACCCCTATGCAAAACTTCGCGCCATCTATGACTGCATCTCGGAGGTTTGCAAGAGTTACAGCCCCACGGAACTTGCAATTGAGTCCCCGTTCTACGGAAAGAACGCCCAGGTGGTCCTCAAACTTGGCCGCGCGCAGGGAGCAGCAATGATTGCCGCGCTGGAATTTGGCGTGCAGTCCGTTACGGAATACGCCCCCAGAAAGGCCAAGGAGGCAATTGTGGGAAACGGAGCCGCGTCCAAGGAACAAGTCCAGTTGATGCTGGAAAAAACCCTTGGCGTAAAGCTGGAATCCCGCCATCTGGACGCAACGGACGCCCTGGCCATTGCCCTATGCCACCACTATGAAACTACTTCTCCGATTAAATCCGCCAAGGGGAAAGGCGGTTGGGAACAATTTTTGAAGGAAAACCCGGATCGTGTAAAGTAAACCTATGGTTAGAAGATTGTTAGCTGCTCTGGCAGCCCTATTTGTGGCAGGGACCCTCTTTGCCCAGAACTACAAGATTTCGCTTAAACTGGAGGACGCCACCAACGGTGAGCCCGTGGGCTTTGCCACTGTATCGGCCACACCTGAAAAGGGAGACCCCAAGTACGCCCTTACAAACCACGACGGCTCCGCCACCGTGGAAAAACTCCGCGCGGGGAAGTATACCCTCAAGGCGGAGATAATGGGTTACGTCACCTTTGAGAAGGCCGTTGAGATTAAGGCCGATTTAGACCTTGGCACCGTGAAGATGGAGCAGGATACCCAGGTCCTTGACGCCGCTTCCGTGAGCGCAACGGGTAACCCCATCATAGTAAAGAAGGATACCATTGAATATAACGCATCGTCCTACAAGATCAGTGACGACAACGTCCTGGAGGATCTCCTCAAGAAACTCCCGGGCGTGGAGGTGGATGAGAACGGCACCATTACTGCAAATGGTGAAACCATCACAAAAATCACCATCGGCGGCAAAACCTTCTTCCTGGACGACCCCCAGCTTGCTTCCAAGAACATCCCCGCAAAACTTGTTGACAAGGTGAAGGTGGTGAAAAAGAAGAGTGAGCAGGCGGAATTCACGGGCATCGACGACGGTGAGGATGAAACCGTCATAGACCTCAGCGTGAAGCCCGGAATGATGAACGGCGTGTTTGGAAACGCTATGGCGGGCGGCGGTTATGACCTTCCGTCAACAGGGGAGTATACTCCGTTCAAGGATCACATTCGCTGGCAGGGCGCCTTTATGGGAGGCAGGTTTGCGGAGGACAGCCAGATAAGCGTGATCGCCAATGCCAACAACACCAACAACCGCGGCTTCAACGACCTCTCAGGTTCCATGATGAACTCCATGATGGGAGGTGGCGGCGGAATGGGTATGCGCGGCGGCGGAATGGGCGGCTGGGGCCGCGGATCCAATGGAATTGTCACATCCTGGATGGGCGGCGTAAACGGCGTGTGGGACCTTCTGGACAAGAAGATGGAACTTGGCGGAAACTACCTCTACAACGGCACTTCCACAGATGTCCTGGAAGAATCTTACAAGGAGACTTTCCGTAACGACGGAACCACCCTCATCTCCAGCACTGACGGCTACAGCCACCGCTTCACGGACGGTCACCGCTTTGGTATCCGCCTGGAGCACAAATTCAGTGAGAACACCTCAATCCTTGTAGAGCCCCAGTTCAACTTCGGCCGGGGCAGTTATATCCAGCAGTCCCTGTTTGATACACGTACCAAGGCCGCCGATGGTTCCGTCGGCCGCACCAACAACGGTTACACCAACAACCTTGGCAACAATACCAACTGGCAGACAAGGGGCTGGGCGCTCTTCCGCCAGAGACTTGGCATCCCGGGGCGTACCATCTCCGTGAATATAAACTGGAATATCTCCAACAATACGTTGGACGGATATAACCAGTCCATCACCAACACTCTCTTCGGGGCCGATGAATCCATAGATCCCGCCGGCAGCGAGATAGTGAATCAGCGAATCGCCCAGATATCCCGCACCCGCGGCGTGGGTGGCCGTCTGGTCTATACAGAGCCTCTTGGAGGCAACTTCTATATGGAGGGAAGTTACAACATCAACTTCAACCAGTCCACCTCCGTCAAGGATGTGTTCAACAGCGGTAATCCCTTCGATTATTCCCCGGAGTTCGCAGGCCTTGACGCAATGAGGGCCGTGGGCAATCCTATGGCGTATGTCAATGCCGGGGAAACGCCGGATGCAACGTACTCCAACAGCATCCTCAACAGGTCCCTGAATCAGAATATCGGCCTGGCTTTCATGTACCAGAATGAGAAACTGCGCGCACAGCTTGGTGCATCGGCCATCCCCACAAGCACCTATAACAAGACCAACGACAGAGAGTACAATCCCGGCGTCATCTGGAATTTCTCTCCGCGCGCAATGCTGTTCTACGACTTCACCGACAACTCCAACGTGCGCCTGTTCTACTGGGGCCGTTCAAGCCAGCCGTCCACGTCCCAGCTCATGCCTGTGGCCGATAATTCCAACCCTCTTTCCGTGTCCCTGGGTAATCCTTACCTGAGGCCTTACTTCGGCCACGGACTGCGCAGTGACCTTGAATTCTCCAACAAGAAGACCTTCTTCACAATGCGCCTGCATGTTGAAGGAGACTATACCCGCACGCCTATCGTGAGCGCCATTTGGTACGACCTTGCCGGCCGCACATTCTCGCTGCCTGTAAACGGAGAGGATTCTTACTCGGCCAATATGCGCCTTATGATCAACGCCCCTATTGCAAAGAGCAACTTCTCAATCTCCAATATGCTGCGCCTGTCTTACTCAAAGAGCGGCAGTTATATCGGAGCGGCTTCCCTGGATATGTCTGAGTATTATGATGAGACAACTGCCGTATTCCAATACGCCAATTTCCACAATAATTACTTTGATGAATCCGGTAAGCAGAACGAAAAATGGGCTGCCGATTTCCTGAACAACTCCACCCGCAGCCTTGGCTTCACGGAGCGCCTCCGCGCAACATACCGTTCAGACGATGTTGAGGTTATGCTCAGTGGCCGCACGCGTATGTCAAAGCCCTGGTACACCGTCCAGGCTGCCGTCGCTGCCACTTGGGCCAACCAGGTGAGCGCTTCCTTCAAGTGGACCGTTGGCCAGAGCGGCTTTGAGATTTCTACGGATGCCGACTACAACTGGTACCGTGGCTACACAACGGAGCAGCCTTCAGAGTTCGTGTGGAATGCATCGGTTTCCCAGCAGGTGTTCAAGCGCCGCGGAACCATCTCCCTCAAGGCATACGATATCCTGGACCAGGCCAAGAACCTTACCGTAACGGATACTGCCAACTACCACCAGGAAGTGCGTAACAACACTCTGGGCCGATACATCATGCTGTCCTTCACCTGGAGGTTCGGCAACTTCGGCAGGGCAGGACAGCAGATGCGCGCCCGTGGCGGCATGGGCGGGCCCGGCGGCCGCCGTCCGTTCTAGCGGTTGGCCAGGTAGTTTTTCCACTTGGAAATCAGGGCCTGCATATCCTCCGGCAGCGGAGCCTCAAAATGGAGGCGCTGCCCTGTTGTGGGATGCGTAAAGCCCAGGGTGCGGGCGTGAAGGGCCTGGCGTGGGCAGATGGCAAAGCAGTTCTGGATAAACTGCTTGTATTTTGAGTAGATGGTGCCCTGACGTATCTCTGAGCCGCCATAGCGCTCATCGTTGAAAAGAGGATGGCCGATGGAAGACATATGCACGCGTATCTGATGCGTGCGGCCGGTTTCCAGACGGCATTCAACCACAGTGATGAAGCCGTAGCGTTCAAGGACTCTCCAGTGGGTAACGGCCCACTTGCCCTTCTCAGGGTCATCGTACACGCGGAACCGGAGGCGGTCATTTGGATCACGGCCGATAGTCCCTTCAATTGTTCCCTCATCCTCCTGAATATTGCCCCAGACAACTGCCGTGTAGATGCGGTCGATGGAATGGACGAAGAATTGATCGGCCAGATTGAGCTGCGCAGCCGGGTTCTTTGCTATCACCAGAAGCCCGCTTGTATCCTTGTCTATGCGGTGCACCAGAACGCCCATCCTTTCATCCTCAACGTCTGGGCTGAGGTGCAGGTAATATGCAAGGGCGTTCACAAGGGTGCCGTTATAATTCCCGTGCCCGGGGTGTACCACCATTCCGGCGGGTTTATTCACTACCAGAACGTCATCGTCCTCATACGTGATGTCAAGGGGAATGTTCTCCGGAAGTATCTCCGTGCCCCTGCGTTCATACGGCATCACAAACTTCACAACGTCACATGGACGCACAATGTAGTTGGCCTTGACTGGTTTGTCATTGACCAGCACATATCCAAGTTTTATTGCCTGCTGAACCCTGTTACGGGAAGTGTCTTCCTGATGCGACGCTATGAATTTGTCTATCCTTTCCGGCTCCTGGCCCTTGTCAACCAGCAAGCGGAAATGTTCGAACATCTCCATCTCCTCATCCCCGCGCTCAATCTCTTCTCTGAGGGGGCTCTGCCCCCTATTATCCCCCGCGGCCTCCGGCCGGCCGCTCTGCAGAGCGGCTTGGCGCACAGATTCTGTGTTGAGGTCTATCATTGGGCGGGAAGCTTGGAGTGATCAAGGGTGAGGTAGATGTTTACGGGAGAGCCAAGGCTCTTGGTGGAGCCAATGGCGTCCTGCTTGTAAACAACTGCATCTACGGAGTCTGCGTAGGTTTTGATGTTGGGATCGAAGGTAACCTTGCCGGTATTGAGGAAGCGGTCGTGGATGGCGTCTACGGCGCTCACGTATTTCATTCCAATAACACGGGGCACTACGGTAGTGTTATCCTCACTGCCAACTCCAACCTTCAGGTCAATGTCCGATCCATTAACAACAAGGTCTCCGGCGGCAAGTTCACGGCCATTACAGAACTGGCCCAGGACGGTGTTGGTGGCTATATCCCTCACGTAATTGAGTTTACCTATGTTAAGGCCGCGATTCTTAAGTTCCGCGCGGGCTTCGGTTACGGAATAACCATAGAGATTTGGCATAACAACCTTGCGGGGCACAACGGAGTTGATGGTAAGGAAGATGCTGCGGCCCTTCTTCACCTTTGCCCCGGCCTTGGGGTTCTGCCTGTAAACCACACCGCCGGGAAGGCGCTTCACAAAGACAGAATCCACCACCTTTATGCCCACTCCGCCGGCCTTGGCAAGGGAATCGGCCCTTGTAAGGCTGAGGTTAGTGAAATCCGGGGCGGTGACGGTTTTTCCGTGACGGGTGATAAGGTTGAGCCCCACGGCCGCTACAACAAGAAGCAGCACGAAGAATATCACTGCACCTATGAGGTTCTTAACAATCCAGTTATCCTTGAAAGCCATAGTTTGTTCTGTTTAACCCACAAATTTACGAAAATTATTCATAACTTTGTTTGTTATGAAAAACCGCACCGGCATATTCGCAGGGCTTACCCTGGCCTTCACGGTCCTCATGAGCATCCCGTGGCTGGTTCCTCATATGGGCTGGACGGCGCTTGTGGGCTTTGTGCCGCTGCTCATCATGGAGCGGCTTGCTACGGAGTGGAAAACCCGCCGGTTCTTCTGGTGGCATTACCTTGCATTTGTGCTCTGGAACGCCGTCACAACATGGTGGGTGGCCGGCGCAACGGTTGGAGGGGCGGTCTTCGCCATCCTTGCCAACGCCATCCAGATGAGCCTTGTCTTTGAGAGTTTCCGCATAGTGAAGCGCCGCACGGGCGGTGTGCTCCCTTATATATATCTGGCAGCAGCCTGGCTGGCATGGGAGAAGTACTACCTCTCCGTGGCAGAAATCTCCTGGCCGTGGCTGGTCCTAGGCAACGCCTTTGCTGAAACAACCGGCCTTATCCAGTGGTATTCCGTCCTTGGTCACCTTGGCGGCTCCCTGTGGGTGCTGGCGGCAAACCTTGCCGTATTCGGCATAATGGTGGCCCTCTCGGACGGCCGCATGGGCACATGGAACGCCAAGGCACGCATTGCTGCATTTACGGGCACTGTGCTGGTGTTTTTCGGGCCCATGATCTGGTCCTCCTGCCTTCGCTGGGAGGATCCTTCTGATGCGCCGTCCCTCAAGGTTATGGCCGGACAGCCAAACCTTGACCCCTATGAGAAATTCGGGGCCCTTACGCAGGAGCAGCAGGACGCCCGTTTCCTTCATCTTCTTGACAGCGCCGGCATCCCGGAAGGCCCCTGCCTGATCCTTGCTCCTGAAACCTTCACCCGCTACTTCATGCTGGATAACGTGAGGGGCCAGAAGAGCTTCCAGCGTTACCAGGAATGGCTTCGGGAGCATCCGGATGCGACGCTTATCTTCGGGGCATCGGCCTATGACGTAAACGTCTCATATTCAGCTCCCTCAATCCTTTCATACGATCAAGGGAAGGCCGATTCCGAAGGCCGTCACGTCTGGCTCACAAGCCGCAATACTGCGGTGGCAACAGACACTACCGGAAGGTATGAGATGTTCCATAAGTCAAAACTAGTGGTAGGGACTGAGCTCACTCCTTACCCCAAATTCTTTGTCCCTCTGGAGAATCTCCTTGGCGGGAACCTTATGGGTAAATGCGTGGGTCAGAAGGAAATAGCCTGCCTTCATGTGGGCGATATTCCCGTTGGCGTTGCAATATGCTATGAGTCCGTATATGGAGATTACTGCGCTGGATATGTGCGTAAAGGCGCAAAGCTTCTTACCGTCATCACCAACGACGCCTGGTGGGGTAACACTCCCGGCTATAAGCAGCATTTCTCCTACAGCCGCCTTCGCGCCATTGAAACCCGCCGCTATATCGCACGCTGCGGCAATACCGGAATATCGGCCATAATAGACCCTTCTGGCCGTGTCCTGGACCGCACTCCATGGTGGAAGCAGGCAGTCCTTTCAGGGGAGGTAAAACTTCTGGACGGTGAAACCTTCTTTGTCCGTTACGGAGACATTGTGGGCCGCGTTTCCGTGTTCCTCTTCCTCCTCCTTGCGGCCGCCGCCATCTTCCGCCCCCGCAAACGATAACGGTTCAACACAAAAGGCCCGCCGCAGGCGAGCCTTTTGTGTTGAACTGCAGCGATTCGAACGCTGACTGAGGGAACCAAAATCCCTAGTGCTACCATTACACCACAGTTCAATCTTGGGGTGCAAAGATACTACTTTTTCTTGAAATCAGAACAGGGTGGGGTGATTTTCCTCCAACTCGCTGAGTACCTTTGACATTATGGCCTCACGGAAGAGGGCGCTGCGGGAACGGACGCCAAAGCGGGAGCAGTACTCGTCTATGGCCGCCATCTCGGAGTCGTTGAAAAGGAGAACGTGGCGGTTGCGCCTGAGGAGCATCTCACGCTGCTTCTCAAGGTAGAGGGGATCTACACCCGGTATTTTCTTTCTGCGGGCCATAACTCTATTTGCTTAAATCCACGTACCTGTGGGTAATGTTGCCCTTTTTGTCCAGTTCCAGGATAAACGGCATTGCGGTAAGGTCAAATGTCTCCAGAAGGGTCTCTGCCAAATCCGGGTTGGAAGACATAAGGTCATCCATATCCACCAGAAGCACACGAACCTTGGGCTTTGAAACGATGAGCGCCGCAACATCGTCAAGGGTTTCCTTGCAGGCATTGCAGCCGCCTGTGTAGAACACAACGTAGGCAGGTTTGCCGTGGAGTTTGCGGAGTGCAAATTCTCCTTCCTTGCCATCCTTGGCAAAAAGGCAGGGCTTGCGGCGGAGGACTCCCGGCACCTTCAGGTCAGGAACGCGGCTCCCCACCGGAGTGCGGGAGGTAATATCGGCCAAAAAATGCCCCAGGGATATCACATTTGCGGTATCGGAAGGCTCCGTCCATACATCTGGAACATCCAGATATTTGTCTGCGAAGGGGATTATTGCGTCCTTGTATACCTCTTCCCGGCGGCCGGCAAGGAAGTAGAGGAGGTCTCCCTCCACCTGCTTGAAGGAGTCTATGTCTCCTTCACCGAAGGTCCTGGCGGCCATGTAATCGGCCACATCAAGGACATCGGAAACCTTGAGGGTGTCTCCGTAGGCATCAAACATCTGGGAGTAACGCTCCATCTGGATGTCAGAGCCATATACGTATGTACCGGTGGAGTATTCCCGTCCAAGCAGCATCTTAAGGGACGGGACATCAAGCCCGCGGCCAAGGATCTTTCCGGAAGGGCCGATAAGAAACATCCAGGGGGTCTTCAGCACGCCGTAGTTCATCTGCCAGTCTTCGTCCGGTCCTGGATTATTCACATTTACATCCACAAGGCGGAAAGCGTATTCTCCGGAATCCACCAGTTTCTTAAGCTGGGCCGATGTAGCCTTGCAGGTGCTGCAGTCCGGAGCGTAGAAGTAAAGGACGGTGTATTCTCCCTTAACGGGAACGCTTACAATGGCGCCGGAGCGGTCCTTCAGGGTGGCCGCGGGGGCCTGCTGTCTGATTAGTGAATTGCGGTTGAAGGTGGCGTAGATATCGGCATTCCTGAGATCATCCTCCGAGTGCATCTTCACCTTGCCGGAGAGAAACCATTTATCGGCCACGTGCACCGCAACTGCGTCGTCTCCCATTATCTTTGAACGGAGATAGTGGTCGTAGATTTTCAGGGCAACGTATTGGCGTACAAGGGAATCACGGCAGGACTCTATGAGGAAGTCGCACTCGTTGTTCTGGACGGCCGCCGGCTCTCCGGCAAGCGCCGCAAAATACTGCTCCAGCTTGGCGCCAAGCTCAGGATACTCCTGGGCCCGCGCTCCAAGGGCGATTATGCCCGCACATATAGCCAGGATAAACTTTTTCATAGCTTTACCCCCTTTGGAATGAATGCGGAATAGTCTCCGCCGTGCTTGAGGATATCCCTCACGGCCGATGAAGAGATATGCGCAAACTCCTGCGCCGTAGGGATGATGATGGTCTCGATGTCCGGGGCAAGGCGGCGGTTTGCATCGGCAATGGAACGCTCAGTCTCAAAGTCTATCATATTTCGCACGCCGCGTACGATGTGCTTGATTCCCAGTTTCCTGCAAAGGTCTATTGTAAGGCTGTCGTACTGGATTACGGACACGCCGGGGATGCCGGAAGTAGCCTGGTTTATGATCTGAAGGCGCTTGGGCATGTCAAAGAAGCCCCTCTTGTCCTGGTTGATGCCCACTGCCACCACAACCTCATCAAACATGGTGAGGGCACGCCTCAGGATATTGAGGTGGCCGGCGGTGAAGGGGTCGAAAGATCCGGGGAAAAGTGCTGTCCGTTTCATAATTGCCATTGTATTGGTTCAAGACCCTCCGAGAGGAGGATCTGGTTAGTCTTGGAAAAATGCCTGCAGCCAAAGAAAGCCCCGCGGGCAAGGGGAGAGGGGTGCGCCGCCATAAGCACGTGGTGCTTTGTGGTGTCAATAAGGGCCGATTTCTCCTGCGCGAACCTTCCCCAGAGTAGGAATACCACGCCCTCCCTGCGCTCCGATATGGTGCGGATTACGGCATCAGTAAACTCCATCCAGCCAATGCGGCTGTGGGATGTGGGCTGCCCGGCCTCCACTGTAAGGACGCTGTTGAGAAGGAGCACCCCCTGGCGGGCCCAGCCCTCAAGGTTGGGGCGGCCGCTCATCTTCACTCCAAGGTCCGACTCAATTTCCTGGAAGATGTTCTTGAGGGACGGGGGAGCGGGAATGCCGTCAGGGACGGAGAATGAAAGGCCCATTGCCTGTCCGGGGCCGTGGTAGGGGTCCTGCCCAAGGATAACAACCTTCACAGCCGGAAGGGGCGTAAGGTCGAAGGCCCTGAAAATGGAAGGCCCGGGAGGGTAGATCACCTTCCCGGCCCGCTTCTCACCATGCAGAAAGCGCACCAGCTGCTCAAAGTACGGTTTCCCGAACTCTTCACTCAGTGCGCTTTTCCAGCTTTGTTCTATCTTTACGTCCATTGTCTAAAAGATTGCCGCTATTACATCGGCAATAGTCTTTACATAGACAAAGGTAAGACCTTTTACGTAAATTTCCTTTATATCTTCAACATCTTTTCTGTTTTCTTCAGATATAATAATGGTATGCACGCCCGCGCGCTTGGCTGCAAGGATCTTCTCCTTGATGCCTCCAACCGGCAGCACACGGCCCCTCAGGGTCATTTCTCCGGTCATGGCGTAGCCGGTTTTGGGGGCCTTGCCGCGGAGCGCGGAAACTATTGACGATACCAGGGTTATACCTGCGGAAGGGCCGTCCTTGGGCACTGCGCCCTCCGGCACATGCACGTGGATGTCCTTTGCCATGAACTGCTCCGTGGTGATATCGGCCAGCTCAGGATGAGCCTTTATGTACTGCCAGGCAATCTGGGCGCTCTCCTTCATCACGTCTCCAAGGTTTCCGGTCATGGAGAGGTTTCCCTTTCCGGCCGATACCTGGCTTTCCACAAAGAGGATCTCTCCGCCCATTTCAGTCCATGCAAGGCCTGTTACCACGCCGGGGCCTTCGTTGCCCTTCACGTCGTCGTGGAAGGAGGTGGGGAGACCAAGGTATTCGCGGAGGTGCTCAGGCCCTACACAGGCGGGACGGTCCTCTCCCATGGCAATCTTCTTTGCGGTAACGCGGGCAATCTTTGCAATCTGCTTCTCAAGGCCGCGGACGCCGCTTTCATGGGTGTACTTGTCAATTATTTCCTTGATGGCATCGTCTGAGATACTCAGTTCATCGGCCTTCAGTCCGTGCTCCCCAATCTGCTTGGGAACAAGGTACATCTTTGCAATCTGAAGCTTTTCCTCTGCAAGGTAACCGCTCACGTTTATCATCTCCATACGGTCCTTGAGGGCGGGCTGGATGGTGCCTATACCGTTTGCCGTGGTGATGAAAAGGACGTTTGAGAGGTCGTAGTCAATGTCCAGGTAGTTGTCGTGGAAGGCGTTGTTCTGCTCCGGGTCAAGGGCCTCCAGGAGGGCGCTTGAAGGGTCTCCCTTGAAATCCTGTGACAGTTTGTCAATCTCGTCCAGCACAATCACGGGGTTGGAGGTTCCGGCCCTCTGGATGCCGCTGAGGATACGGCCGGGAAGTGCGCCTACATAGGTTTTGCGGTGGCCGCGGATTTCTGCTTCATCGTGCATACCGCCAAGGGAAATGCGGATGTATTTGCGCCCCAGGGCCCTTGCGATGGACTTTCCAAGGGAGGTCTTTCCAACTCCGGGAGGGCCCCACAGGCACAGGATAGGGGATTTCATATTGCCCTTGAGCTTAAGCACTGCAAGGTATTCTATGATACGTTCCTTCACCTGCTCAAGGCCAAAGTGGTCCTCGTCCAGGACGTTCTGGGCGTTCTTGAGGTCAAGGTTGTCGTCACTCATCTCTCCCCAGGGGAGGTCCAGCATGAACTGGAGGAAGTTGAGCTGGATGCTGTAATCCGGGGAAGTGGGGTTGAATTTCTCAAGGCGGCTCATCTCCTTGTCAAAGATGGCGCGGACTTCCTTGGACCACTTCTTTTCATCGGCCCTCCTGCGCATTTTCTCCATTTCCTCGCCTTCGTCCATACCAAGCTCTTCCTGGATGGTGCGGAGCTGGTTGTTGAGGTAGTACTCCCTCTGCTGCTGGTCAATGTCAGTCTTGACCTTCTGGTTTATCTCCTGCTTTATCTGGATGAGCTGGATCTGGGTGTCAAGCACCTTCAGAAGCTCCAGGCCGCGGAGGTAGATGTTCTCTATGTCAAGAAGCGCCGCTCTCTCGGAGAAGTTCTCCGTCTCAATGGTGGTGGCGATGAAATTCACCAGGAAGTGGAAGTTGTCGATGCTCCTGAGGGCCCCCACGGCCTCCTTGGGCGCAAAGGATGAGGTTTTGACAATGGTGGCCGATTTCTCCTTCAGGGATTCGGCCAGCACGTGAAGTTCCCTTTCATCGGCATCCTTTGGCATGAACTCCTCAAGGCAGGTGACACGCGCGGTGATGTAGGGGTCATAGCTGACAACCTCTTCAACGCGGCACAGGGATGCGCCCTGAAGGATGGCGGTGACGGTGCCGTCCGGCATCTCAAGGGTTTTGATGAGCTTGCACACGGTGCCGCGGGGGGCAAGGTCGCTCTCCGTGGGATCCTCTACGGCAACGTCCATCTGGGGGACTGCCGCAAGCCATCCGCTGCCACCTTCCACGGCCTCCACCAGTTTGATGGACTTTTCCCTGCCAACCGTGACAGGAAAAACCGTCCCGGGGAACACTATGGCGTTCCTGAGGGGCAACAGGGGAATTGACGGCGGGATTTCCGCCGGGTTGAAATTAAGTGATCCGGCATCTCCCACAACCGGCATTATGTTCACTTCCACGCCCGCCTGGGCGCCAATCATATCTTGCAATTTCATAATATCTGCCAAAATGTCATACTTTATGGACACAATGGTCCCGGTCCCTATATGGTCAATCTCCGTGCCAAGAATAAATTTTGCCCTATCATTTTGATTTTAAGAATAAAATGCCTAATTTTGCCGAGTTATTCGGGAAACCCTAAATTTAAAACTTAATAACTATGACTAAGGCAGAGATTGTAAACGAAGTAGCAAAGGCTACAGGAATTGAAAAGGCAACGGTACTTGCAGTTGTTGAGAATTTCACAGACGCTGTGAAGGAGTCACTTATTGCAGGAAATCCCGTTTATCTTCGTGGATTCGGCAGCTTCATCATCAAGCACCGTGCTCAGAAGGCCGCGCGTAACATCACCCGCAAGACCACTATGACCATCCCCGCCCACGACATTCCTGCTTTCAAGCCCGCCAAGACGTTTGTCAACGCTGTTAAGGAGAAATAATCTTAAACAACTTATTAATTATGCCTAACGGTAAGAAGCATAAACGGCACAAGATGGCAACGCACAAGCGCAAAAAGCGCTTGCGCAAGAACCGCCACAAGAAGAAGTAATAACTTCTCAAAGTTAAGGGCTTGCGGAGTGATTCGCAAAGCCCTTTTTTAAAACCAAAAATTTCCAAATGGAGTCTGAGAAACCGGACAAGGATTTAATTGTTGACGTAACGCCAACACAAGTACATATCGCCCTGATGGAAAATCACAGGCTGATAGAGTACTCTGCAGAGTCCAGCACTGGGAACAAGTTCACCGTAGGAGACGTTCACCTTGGAAGGGTGAAGAAGATCCTCCCCAATCTCAATGCTGCCTTCGTGGATATCGGCGACAAAAAGGAAGCCTTCATCCATTACCTTGATCTGGGTCTTTATTTCCATGCCTTTGACCAGTTTGTACGGGAATCCAACCAGAACACAAACCTGAAGGACCTGTACTCCGGGATCAAGACAGGCGAGCCTCTTCCAAAGGAAGGGCGCATAGAGGAAATCCTCAGGCCCGGTCAGATGATTGTGGCTCAGATAGTAAAGGAGCCCATATCCACCAAGGGATCACGACTTACCGCGGAAATTTCATTGGCAGGAAGAAACATTGTACTTCTCCCCTTCGCCTCAAAGGTGTCAATCTCCCAGAAGATTGCCGGCAAGGAAGAGAAACGTAGACTTGAGACACTGGTAAAGAGCATCCTCCCCAAGAATTACGGTGCAATCATACGCACCGCCGCAGAGGGCAAGAACGCCGCCACCCTTGTTGGTGAGACGGAGTCCCTGATAGAGAAGTGGGAGGGTTCCTGGAAAAAGATTGCATCAGACAAGACCGTCCAGCTGCTCTTCACGGAATACAGCAAGACAACTACCGTCCTGAGGGACCTTCTCAACGAGTCATTCTCCAATATCTGGATCAACGACGAGCGGGTGGCCGAAGAAGCCCGGAAGTATGTCTCACTGATATCCCCTGAGCAGGAAAAGATAGTCCACCTCTATGAAGGCAAGCAGCCCATCTTTGACCATTTTGAGGTCACAAGGCAGATCAAGGGCTCGTTCGGAAAGGTGGTACCCATGAGACAGGGCGCTTATCTGGTAATCGAAACCACGGAAGCGCTTAACGTCATTGACGTGAACAGCGGCATCAGGACCAAAACCGCAGATCAGGAGGAGAACTCCTTCGAGGTAAACAAGATAGCCGCAGAAGAGATAGCGCGCCAGCTCAGGCTCCGTGATATGGGAGGAATAGTGATTGTGGACTTCATAGATATGGAATCCAACGACCACAAGAATGCCCTCCACAAGTATATGCAGGAGCTTATGGAAAATGACAGGGCCAAGCACAACGTGCTTCCGCTCACAAAGTTCGGGCTTATGCAGATAACCCGGCAGCGGATAAGGCCCGTGACGGAAATCAACACCTCAGAGCAGTGCCCCGTGTGCCACGGCACCGGAAAGATCCACTCCAGCGTGGTGATTGATGAGGAAATCGAAAGAAAGATTGCCTTCTACGTCATAGAAAAAGGTGTCCGGTCCCTCACTCTCAAGACAAGCCCCATACTGGGAGCATACCTGAAGAGGGGACTGTTCAATTCCTTCCTCACCAAGTGGCGCAAGCGCTACAAAGTGAAGCTGGAACTACAGGAAGTGACAGAGTTCTCTGTCCTGCAAAATGAATTGTTCAATGAAAAGGGGGACAAGCTTGAATAGCTTGCCCCTTTTTTCTCTTCTGCCCCTAATAGTTCTCCCCTTGCGGTGGAGCCCAACTGCCTGACACATAGCTATTTACAAGAGTTTCTACCAGAACTTTTTCTGGTAGAAACTCTTGTAATATATTGAATATCAATGTTTTGATCTCCACCCGTTACCGAATCACCAGACGGTGAATACGGCGGGGAACGGAGACAAGAATCTCATAGGGAATGGTTCCAAGGATACCCGCCAGTTCCTCAACGTGAGGGTCTTCCCCAAACACGGTGACGGTGTCTCCTGGGGCGGCGGGGATGCCGGTTACATCCAGCATACACATATCCATACAGATATTGCCGATTGTAGGCGCCCTGTGACCGTTCACTGAGAACGATGCTGCACCGCGGCCAAGATGGCGGTCTATTCCATCGGCATAACCCACCGGAATGGTGGCGATGACGGTGCCTTCCTTGGCGTGGCCCCACCTGCCATATCCAACCGTATCCTCCGGTCCTAACTGCTTTATCTGCAGAATCTTGCACTTGAGGGACGCCACGGGGGCCAGGCGCTTTCCGGGGAGGGCGCTGATTCCATATATGCCGATCCCAAGGCGCACCATATCAAACTGATACTGAGGGAAACGCTCTATTCCGGCGCTGTTGAGGATGTGACGCATGGGCATGTAGCCTATTCCGTCCGCGATGGCCTTGGTGTTTTTCTGGAAAAGTTCTATCTGGCCAAGGGTGAAGCCGTCCTGCTCAGGATCTTCGGCTACGCAGAGGTGTGAGAACAGGCCCTTGACCTTTACTTCCGGGGTTACTTTGAGGTATTCTATAAGTTCCGGAAGTTCATCGGACATAAAGCCCAGGCGGTGCATTCCGGTGTCCAGTTTTATATGGACGGGGTAATCCTTCAGGCCCTTATCACGAAGAACCGCAACCAGCTTTTTCAGTGAATAGAGGTTGGGGATGGATGGCTCCATCCGGGTTTCTATGATCTCCGGGAAGAAATCCGTACCGGCGGTGAGAACCAAGATTGGGAGGGAAATACCGTTGCGGCGGAGTTCCAGGCCCTCAACGGGGTATGCCACGGCAAGGTAATCGGCCCCTGCACGCTGCATCATTGCGGCAAACTCCACGGCTCCGTGACCATACGCGTTGGCCTTGACCAGAACAAGGAGTTTGGTCTCAGGCTTAAGGAGGGAGCGGAAATAACGGTAGTTGCCCACCGTGGCATTCAGATTAAGCTCCAAACGGGAAAAATCATCCTCAATTACGCGCATATTGTCCGTTTTGCAGTGCAAAAATAACATTTCCGCGTGACATTTCGGCATAAAAATGTAAATTTGTGCCAACGGATAAAAACAGAACGCTATGTCTACAATGCTTATCTGGATAATAATGATTGCGGTGATGGTGGCAAGTATGATCATACAGGCCATGCTCAAGCGCCGCTTTGACAAATACTCCGAGGTCCCGCTCTCCATGACCGGAGCGGAGGTTGCCTCCCGTATGCTGGCTGCCCACGGCATACGTGACGTCTCAATAGTGTCTGTGGACGGAAAACTCACGGACCACTATGACCCCACCACCCGCACTGTAAACCTCAGCCAGGATGTCTATTACGGCAGGTCAGTCGCCGCTGCAGCAGTGGCAGCCCACGAGTGCGGCCACGTGGTGCAGCACGCCACGGGTTACGCCTGGCTCAGGATGCGTTCGGCCCTGGTCCCGGTGGTGTCTTTTTCCAATAGTATTGTGTCCTGGGTGCTTCTTGGAGGGGTTCTCCTTATCAATATCTTCCCGCAGCTGCTGTGGTTTGGGATCGGCCTTTTTGCCCTTACAACCCTTTTCAGTTTTATCACCCTCCCAGTAGAGATCAATGCCAGCGCACGTGCCGTGAAATGGCTGGAGGGTGCCGGAATTGTAACTTATGAGACCAAGCCCATGGCGGCCGATGCCCTCAAATGGGCAGCTTACACCTACGTGATTGCAGCGCTGGGCTCTCTGGCTACGCTGCTCTACTACATTTCCGTGGCGAACAGAAGGAATTGAGTGGAGGTTAAAACGCTGACACTCAATGTATTACAAGAGTTTCTACCAGAACTTTTTCTGGTAGAAACTCTTGTAAATAGCTATGTATCAGGCAGTTAGGCTCCACCGCAAGGGGAGAACTATTAGGGGTGATTAGAGCATAAGGCCGGCCTTCACCTTGGCGGCGGCTTCGGGACCCTTCAGATAGCTTAGGATTGCAAGGCCGAACTCCACGGCCCAGCCAGCACCGCGCCCTGTGATGAGATTACCATCCGTCACAGTGCCTTCCGGGGTGTAGACGGCGCCGGCGGCAGCAGGAGCTTCCTCAAAGCCGTCAAAGCAGGTGAACCTGCGGCCGGAAAGGCCAGGAAGCTGTGACACAACCAGCCCCGGAGCCGCGCAGATTGCGGCTACGGCGCCGCCGCGGGCCCAGTGATCCTCAAGGATTTCCATAAGTTCGGCGTGCTGGGCAAGGTTCTTTGAACCTGGCATTCCGCCGGGGAAGATCATTATGTCGGAGGCATCGGTTCCAGGCTCCATCACTTCCAGGTCCTCCCAGGAAGTATCGGCCGTAACCTGCAGTCCGTGAGAGCTTTCCACCAGATACTCATCCGTGATGGAAACGGTTACCACGGGGATTCCGCCCCTCAGAAGCACGTCCCTTGTTGCAAGGGCTTCCATGTCCTCAAAGCCATCGGCCAAAAATAGATGTACGCCTTTCATATTCTTTTACTCTTAAAAAACTCTACCATAAGATTGGAGCATTCCTCCTGCAGTACGCTGCCTCGGATGACTGTTTTGGGATGTAGCAGGGAAGGCTGGAACATTGAAAAGCCGCGGCGGGGGTCCGGGGCGCCGTACACCACGGTTCCGGTCTGGGCCCAGGCAAGGGCGCCCGCACACATGGGGCAGGGCTCTACGGTAACGTATAGCGCGCAGTCCGTTAGGTACTTACCTCCAAGGGCTTCCGTTGCGGCGGTGATTGCAATCATCTCTGCGTGGGCGGTGGTGTCACGGAGCCTTTCAGTCTGGTTATGACCACGGCCGATGATCCTGCCCTTCCACACCACCACGGCCCCGATGGGGATTTCTCCCTCCTCAAGGGCGGCATGCGCTTCCCGCAGCGCCTCTTTCATGAATTTTTCATCTTGCTCCATGAGGCAAAGTTACAAAAAATCCTTATCTTTGTGTGTTAATGTCCGGGGGCATGAAAATCACAAAGGCAGAATTTGCAGGATCAAGCACCAGGGTAGGCGGAAAACCTGCCCGCAAGGCGCCTGAATTTGCCTTCATCGGCCGCTCCAATGTAGGGAAGAGTTCCCTCATCAATATGCTTACGGATAACGGGAAGCTTGCAAAGACCTCCCAGACTCCCGGCAAAACACAGCTTGTAAACCACTTCATAATAAACGATTCCTGGTATCTGGTAGACCTCCCCGGCTACGGGTATGCAAAGCTGCCGGACAGGGAAAGGGCAAAACTCAGACATATAATCTGGGACTACATCAACAACTCTGAGGAACTTGTCATGCTTATGGTCCTGCTGGACTCAAGGCACGATCTCCAGGAGGTGGACCTCCGCTTCATCCGTGAACTTGGTGAGAAGGGAATTCCCTTCGGCATCATTTTCACAAAGGCCGATAAACTAGGCCAGGAGGCCCTCAATGCGCAAATTCTCAAGGACAAGGGACGTTTACTTGAAGAGTGGGAAGAACTTCCGCCCTGCTTTGTGAGCTCATCGGCCAAAAAGACGGGGAAGGAGGAAATACTTGATTACATCGGATCAATTCTTCAAACACTATGATAAGCAATCTTCATGAGCACCGTCTGGCGCTGTTTACCTGTGATGCTTCCCGCTATTTCGCGGAAAAGGTAGTTGATGCAATGAATCGTATGAAGTCTCCCGAAGACCCTGAGATAGTCCTGGGCCCTCTGGAAATCGCCCGTTTCAGCGACGGAGAATTCCAGCCCTACTTCCAGGAGAGCGTCCGCGGAGCCACATGTTTCATTATCCAGTCCACTTTCCCCTCCACGGACAACCTCATGGAGCTCCTGCTTTCCATTGACGCAGCCAAGAGGGCATCGGCCGACAGAGTGATTGCCGTCATCCCTTACTATGGCTGGGCGCGCCAGGACCGCAAGGACAAACCCCGTACGTCAATCGGCGCAAAGCTTGTTGCCAACATGCTCAAGGTTGCCGGGGCCGATGCAGTTATGACCTGCGACCTCCACGCAGACCAGATCCAGGGCTTCTTTGACCTCCCCGTGAACCACCTCTATGCCAGCTATGACTTCCTGGACATCCTCAAGAAGCTCCAGAGAAAGTACAAGGACACCCTTACCCTGGCAGCCCCGGATATGGGCGGCGCAAAGAGGGTCCACTCCTATGCCAAGTACCTCCACACCCCGGTTGTGATATGCCACAAGACCCGCGCAAAGGCAAACGTGATTGAACGCATCCAGCCCATCGGAGAGGTTGAAGGCAGGGACATAGTGATAATTGACGATATTATTGATACCGCCGGCACCCTCACGGAAGCCGCCAATGAGCTCCTGAAGCGCGGCGCCAACAGCGTACGTGCATTTGCAACTCACGCAGTGCTTTCCGGCCCGGCATATGAAAGGATAGACAAGAGCGCCCTCACTGAGGTCTACGTGACGGATACCATTCCTCTGGATCCGGCTCAGGAGCACCTCCAGGGCAAGTTCCGCGTAGTTTCCCTGGCCGACACCTTTGCCAGGATGATACTCCGCGTGTACAACTACCAGCCCATATCCTCTGAATTCCCGCTGTAGCCGTGAAAACATTTCTTGCAGCCCTCATTTTCGTTGGCTTGGCAGTGATCCTGCTGGGCGTGAATATCTTTTTCTTCAAGCGGCCGTTCCCAAACGGGGAAATCTCCACCAATCCGGAAATGCAGAAGCGCGGAATCAAGTGCGCAAAGCAGGAGGAACTGGAGATGCTGGCAGCTCAGAAAAGGGGAGGGAAGCCGGAACACTGTAACGGAGAATTCACGGATGCGTGCCGCAGCTGCGCGCTCTACGAACTAGAAAAAAAGTAATTCATTATGGCATTAGTAGCGATAGTCGGGAGACCGAACGTAGGAAAAAGTACCCTTTTCAACCGTCTGGTGGGAATGCGCCAGGCCATTGTGGATGAGACGGCGGGCGTAACCCGTGACCGTCATTACGGCAAGTGCGAATGGTGCGGCCGTGAGTTCTCCGTGGTGGATACCGGCGGTTACACAAGTAATTCCGATGACGTATTTGAAGGCGCCATCCGCCGCCAGGTGGCTATAGCAATTGAGGAGGCCGATGCCATCCTCTTTATGTGCGAGGCCGCAACGGGAATCACGGATTATGACTCCGAGATTGCCGATATCCTCCGTCGCTCCAAAAAGCCCGTCATCCTGTGCGTGAACAAGGTGGATACGGGCGAGAAGATGTACGACGCCTACGATTTCTACGGCCTGGGGCTGGGGGAAGTGTGGAGCATATCGGCCGCAAACGGCTCCGGCACCGGAGACCTTCTGGACGAGGTCCTGAGGGTGCTTCCAGAGGATGAAGGTGAGGCCGATGACCACGCCGACATCCCCCACATTGCCATAGTGGGACGCCCCAACGTGGGTAAATCATCCCTCACAAATGCCCTCCTTGGAGAGGAACGCAACATTGTCACGCCCGTCGCCGGCACCACGCGTGATTCCATCTCCACCTATTACAATAAGTTCGGCCACGAATTCATGATTGTGGATACCGCCGGAATGCGAAAGAGGGGAAAGGTGACGGAAGACCTTGAGTTCTACTCCGTGATGAGGGCCATGCGCACAATTGAGCATTCCGATGTCTGTATCCTTATGATAGACGCCAACCTTGGTATGGAGGCCCAGGATATGAACATCTTCAACGTGATCCAGAAAAACCGCAAGGGCTGCGTGATTGTTGTGAACAAGTGGGACCTCTTCGAGAAAGGCGTGAACACCATGAAGGAGTACACGGAAAACCTCAAGGCCCGCCTGGCTCCTTTCAACGACATCCCCATCATCTTCACCTCCGTCCTTAACAAGCAGCGCATCCTGGATGTGCTTGACGCCGCCGCGCATGTGGCCGATAATATGTCCCGGAAGATCCCTACATCGGCCCTCAATGATGCCATGCTGCCGGAAATAGAGAACTATCCTCCGCCGGCATGGAAGGGTAAATACATCAAGATCAAGTATGTCACGCAGCTCCCCACCCGCACCCCGCAGTTTGCCTTCTTCTGCAACCTGCCCCAGTGGGTGAAAGACCCCTACAAGCGTTTCCTGGAGAACAAACTCCGTGAGCACTTCGACTTTGAGGGCTGCCCCATACAGGTTTACACCAGAGCAAAATGATAAAATATGTTTGATGCTAAAAAAGTTAAGGACGCCTGCGTCCAGTGGATAAGGGACTGGTTTGAGGAAAATGGCCCCGGATGTAACGCCGTCCTTGGTATTTCCGGAGGTAAGGACAGCAGCGTCTGCGCCGCCCTCTGCGTAGAAGCCCTTGGTAAAGAACGTGTAATAGGAGTTACAATGCCCAACGGCGTCCAGCCGGATATTGCCGATTCCATAAAACTCATCAATCACCTTGGTATAAAGCGTTACGACATAAATATCGGTGCAGCCTTCGACGCCCTGATGGGGGAGGTGGAGGCGAAACTTGGGGAATCGGCCTCAAGCCAGACACGCATCAATATGGCTCCGCGCCTCAGAATGACGGCCGTGTATGCCGTTTCCCAGTCAAATAACGGCCGCGTGGTGAACACCTGCAACCTCTCAGAGGACTGGGTGGGCTACAGCACCCGCTGGGGAGATGCCGCAGGAGACTTTTCGCCTCTTGGCGGGCTCACCGTTCAGGAGGTGGTAGAAGTGGGAAAAGTACTTGGACTTCCCATTGACCTTGTGGAGAAAACGCCCTCGGACGGTCTCTGCGGCAAAACCGATGAAGACAATCTGGGCTTCACCTATGCGGTTCTTGACAGGTACATCCGCACCGGCGTGTGCGAGGACCCCGCCACCAAGGCCCTCATAGACCGCAAACACGTAATGAACCTGTTCAAACTCAAGCCAATACCTCACTTTGAGCCCGAGTTGTAGGCTGTTTTTGCTAATTGGTTTATTGTCAATTAATTACGGGATTTACTCCAGTCTTTTTATCCGGGAGTAAATCCCGTAAACCTTTAATAGTGAGTAAGTTAAGTGAAACGGGTGAAAGTCAATTATTTTTACTATATTGCAGAGCAAAACCTGACCTGAAATGAAAAAACCTGTTCCACGCTTTGATATGGTGCGTGACCCTATCCGTACCAGATGGTACCTGAAGCCCCTCACAAAGCTGCTAAGCTGGCCTGACATGCTGCTTCACAAGCCCATAATCCGCCGCCACGGCACGGAAGGCCTTAAACCTCCGTACATCCTTCTTTGCAACCACAACGCCTTCATGGACTTCAAGGTTGCAACCCAGATCATCTACCCCAACAGGGCTAACTATGTGGTGGCAATAGACGGTTTCATCGGCCGTGAATGGCTCCTGAGGAACGTGGGCTGCATCTGCAAGCGTAAGTTCACCAATGACACCGTGCTGGTGCGCCAGCTTCGTAAAGTGCTGGACAACAAGGATATAGCCGTGGTCTATCCAGAAGCCCGCTATTCGCTATGCGGCACCACCGCCGTGCTCCCGGCATCCATCGGCAAACTTTGCAAGATGATGAAGGCGCCGGTTGCGTCCCTCATCTGCCACGGGCATCACGTGAATTCCCCCTTCTGGAACCTCCACAGCCGCGGCGTAAAGCCCACGGAGGCCGATTTTTCCCTCCTTTTCACCCCGGAGCAGCTTGAGGCCGCCACCGTGGATGAAATCAATGACAAGATAGTGGAAGCCTTCCAGTACGACGACTTTGCCTGGCAGAAGGAGCGTGGCATACTCACACCTTATGAAAAGCGTGCCGAAGGCCTGCAAAAAGTTCTGTATCAGTGCCCTCACTGCGGAACGGAATACCATATGAGCACCCGCGGAGCCATGCTCTGGTGCAATCACTGCGGCAAGGAGTGGGAAATGACGGAACTTGGGGAGCTCCGCGCCCTTGAAGGAGACACTGAATTCCACCACATCCCGGATTGGTACGAGTGGGAACGCTCAAATGTCCGCGCCGAAGTGCGTAAAGGAAGGTATTCAACCGGAGAACTCCCAGTCCACGTGTACTCGCTTCCAAATGCCCTCAGGTTCATCCGGCTTGGCGACGGCAAGATGATCCACGACTCCAACGGCTTCAGGGTGTGGGGCACCGACGTGGATGGAGACCCCTTCGAAATGGTGCTGCCGGTCCCTTCCCTTTACTCCTGCCACATTGAGTATGAATATCTTGGCAAATATGGAGACTGCGTAGACCTCAATACGCTCCAGGACACCTGGTACACCTATCCCTACGACTGCGATTTCTCCGTAACCAAGATGGCTCTTGCCACTGAAGAACTCTACTACTTCTACCGTGAGTCAATCGGCAAGCCCTGCCGCCCGGGTTTGGCGTAGTTCGCTGGCGCGGAAGCGAAAAATATTGTACCCGTGGGTATTCCGAATGAGGGAATAATTTGTTATCTTTGTAGGGAATGGGAGAGAGGGAATATATTGACCTCCTGGAACTTCAGACCAGGATTAAGGAAGGGATTCAGGATGCCTTTCCGGGCCGATATTGGGTAAAGGCGGAAATCTCTTCCTGGAGCCCCAGGGCAAACGGCCACTGCTACCTTACCCTTACCCAGTCAAGGGCGGGGAAGCCCGTTGCGGAATCCCGCGCCATGATCTGGAAATGGCATTACACCCAGATAGTCAGGTATTTTGAGGAAGCTACCGGCCAGAAACTCCAGGCCGGCATCACCGTCCTTGTGAAAGTCCAGGTCAGTTTCAGTGAACTTTACGGCATATCCCTTTACATTGAAGACATTGACGCCGCCTTCACCCTTGGAGAGCAGGCTCTTGAAAGAAAGCGCGCCATTGAGCGTCTCACAAAGGACGGCTATATGGATATGCAGAAGGAACTTGCCATCCCGGATATCCCTCAGAGGCTTGCCGTCATCACCTCCAAAACCGCCGCTGGTTTCCAGGACTTCCGCAATCACCTGTTGAACAATCCGGATGGCTATGCCTTCACCCTGCACCTCTATGAGGCCACAATGCAGGGGGAGCAGGCCCCTTCTTCCATAGCAGATGCCCTTTCGGAGGCTCAGGAGAAGGATTATGACGCCATCCTCATCCTCCGCGGCGGCGGCTCTGAAACGGACCTCCTCTGCTTTGACGACTTCAACCTTGCCATAGCCATAGCCACTTGCCCGGTGCCGGTTGTTACTGCTATCGGCCATGACAAAGACGTGCATATTGCCGATATGGTGGCTCATGAGAGCGTGAAAACGCCAACGGCCCTGGCCGATCTTTTCCTTGACGCCCTTGCCGCCGCAGAAGACGCCGCCAGGGACCTTGTACGCCGCATAGCACAGGCCGCAATGCGCCTTGCCGGCGCTCAGGAATTAAGGCTGGAGAGCCTGGATTCCGCCATCCACCGCGCCATAAGGGGCAGGGTGGCGGCACTGGAAGTGCAGCTCCAGAGGAGTATCGGCCGCATAACAAAAGGCCTTACCCAGAAGTACTCGGACGTTGCACGCCTGAGGGACACTGCCGTTCACCGCATCCAGTTTGCCGCCCAGGCCCGCATAGGCTCCGAAGTTTCCCGCGTGGCCCTGAAGGAAGCCGTCATCACAGGGTCAGATCCCCGCAAGATCCTTGGCCTTGGCTACGTCCTTGTTACCGGCAAGGATAACAAGATCCTTAAAACCGTAGACCGCGTGGCCGTAGGGGACCGCATAGGCGTACGTTTCAACGACGGCTCTCTCACTGCAAAAGTGGATGAGATTTATTCTGACAAAATAGATAACATTAAAACAAACATAGCCTGATGGAGAAGAAATTTGATTACGCAAAGGCAATCGCGGAACTTGAGGAGATTGCCCGGAAGGTGGAGAATCCGGAGACCAAGCTGGACGACATAGACGCCCTTGTGGCACGCTCTAAGGAACTCCTCAAAGGCTGCCGGGATTACCTCCGTACCGTGAAGGAGAAGATTGATTCACTGGACAAAGACTAACCACACATATGAAAAAGATTTTTGAGACAGACCCCTGGCTCATGCCATTCAAGGACGCCATTGACGCAAGGCATGAGCACATCCGTCAAACCCTTGAGCACATTGCAGGAAAAGGAAAACTCAAGGATGCGGTGAATAACCACATCTACTACGGCCTGCACCGCTGCAATGACGGCAGCTGGGTATTCCGCGAGTACGCTCCCAACGCCAACAAGATCTTCCTCATAGGAGATTTCAACAACTGGAAGCGCACGGACGCCTATGCCCTGAGACCCCTTGGCCAGGGAAACTGGGAACTCCAGCTTCCGGAGATGTTCCTTCATCATGGCCAGCTTTACAAGCTCTACATAGAGTGGCCCGGCGGCGGCGGGGAGCGCCTCCCTTCATACGTAACCCGCGTAATCCAGGACCCTGTGACCAAGGTTTTCAGCGCGCAGGTCTGGAATCCGGAAAAGCCCTATCAGTGGAAGCACGGCCACGCCGGAAAGCGCCCCCATCCCCTCATCTATGAATGCCATATCGGCATGGCCACGGAAAAGGAGAAAGTTGGGACCTTTGAGGAATTCCGCCGTGACGTCCTTCCCCGCGTGAAGAAACTTGGCTATGACACCATCCAGATAATGGCCCTTCAGGAGCACCCGTATTACGGCTCCTTCGGCTATCAGGTATCTAATTTCTTTGCCCTGAGTTCCCGTTTTGGCACCCCTGAGGAATTCAAGGCCCTTGTTGACGACGCCCACGGAAAGGGCATAGCCGTCATCATGGATATAGTCCACAGCCACAGCGTTGAAAACACCCTTGAAGGCCTCAGCGAGTTTGACGGCCGTGAGGATCTTTACTTCCACAGCGGTCCCGCCGGAAGGCACCCCGCCTGGGGCTCCCGCTGCTTCGACTACGGCAAGGACTGCACCCGCTATTTCCTCCTTTCCAACGTGAAATACTGGATGGAGGAGTACCACATAGACGGTTTCCGCTTTGATGGCGTTACCTCCATGCTGTACTGGGACCACGGCCTTGGAAAGGACTTCGGCAACTATAGCCTCTACTTCGACGGAGGCGTGGATGAAGACGCCGTCATCTATCTCTCCCTTGCCACAATGCTGGTGAAGGAAATGAACCCCAACGGCTTTACAATCGCAGAAGACATGTCCGGAATGGCCGGCCTCGCCGCCCCGTTCCAGGCCTGGGGCGTAGGCTTCGACTTCCGCATGAGCATGGGTATCGCAGATCACTGGATCAAGTGGATCAAGGAACGCTCCGACGAACAGTGGTCCATGGGAGAGATCTGGTGGGAGCTCACCAACAAGAGGGCCGATGAAAAGACCGTCTCCTACGCTGAGTGCCACGACCAGGCACTTGTGGGAGACAAGACCATCATCTTCCGCCTCATGGACAAGGAGATGTACTTTGCCATGAATAAGGCTTCCCAGAATGACATAGTAGACAGGGGAATAGCCCTTCACAAGATGATACGCCTTGTCACCGCCGCCACCGCCGGAGACGCATACCTGAACTTCATGGGCAACGAATTCGGCCATCCAGAATGGATAGACTTCCCCAGGGAAGGGAACGGCTGGTCCTTCAAATACGCCCGCAGGCAGTGGTCCCTGGTGGACAATGACCTCCTGCGCTACGCCCCGCTCAACAATTTCGACGCCGCCATGATCCATCTTGTCAAGGAAGAAAGAATCCTGGATGAGCGTCCGGAACTCCTGGTGGCCGATGAGCAGAAGAAAATCTTGATTTTCCGTAGGAAAAACTGTATCTTTGCACTGAATTTCTCGCCCACCGGTTCATTCGCCGATTATGGCTTCAGTGCACCGGAGGGAGAGTATGAGAATGTGCTTGACTCAGACGAGCAGATCTTTGGCGGATTTGCCCGTCTCAAAAAGGGTGAGAAGCACGTTGCAATGCCCGGGAAATGTCCCAACGGCAACCAGGCCTACAACCACACTATGAAAGTGTACCTGCCGGCCCGCACCGCTATGGTTTTGAAGCAAGTATAACGTTATATTTATGGCTTTTCTGAAATTCAATAAGTCGGAACTGGTCAACCTTGAGTATTCCCTCAAGAGGGAAATCATCCTGGCCAACAAAACCGGCGCCTATTGCAACACGTCCATCGTGACCTGCAACACCAGGCGTTACCACGGCCTTCTGGCCGTACCGGTTGAAAAGTTCGGCGGTTACAGGCATCTCCTCCTCAGCTCCCTGGACGAAAGCCTTACCCTCAGGGGCAAGCGCTTCAACCTTGGAATCCACTGCTACGGAGACATCTATGAGCCGCGCGGACACAAGTACATTGTGGATTTCGACGCAGATCCGGTCCCTACCGTGACCTACAAGATCGGCGAAATCGTTTTCCGCAAGCAGATAGTCCTCAGCCCGGACGCGGATCAGCTCATGATCCACTATGAACTGGTGAACGCTCCCGCAAAAGTGAAACTGGAGCTCAAGCCTTTCCTGGCTTTCCGCAACGTCCATGGCTTAACAGGGGAGAATGACGCCGCACGCACGGACTTCAAGCCGGTCCAGAATGGCGCAGCCTTCTGTCTCTATGAAGACTTCCCGGAACTGAACATCCAGCTCAGTTCCGCCCAATCGGCCTACAGGCACAATCCCGTCTGGTACAAGGGCATCACCTATTCAGACGAGATGCGCCGCGGCTTCGACTGCCGTGAGGACCTCCTCCAGCCCGGTATCTTTGAGATAGACCTCAAGCCCGGAGACTCAATTGTGGTTTCCGCAAGCGCTGGTGACAACGTGAACGCCTCCGGCCTCAAGCGCCGCTTCGCCGCCGTGGTGGAGAAAATCGGCCCCATCACGTCCTATCACGACCAACTTGTGAGGGCATCAGACCATCTTGTCCGTGAGTATAACGGCCGCAAGATGATCGTAGCTGGGTACAGCTGGCTTTACACAGGTCTTCTCCGTGAAACCCTTGGTTCAATCGCAGGCCTTACCCTGTACGCCCACAATGACGCAGGTGAGTTTGAGGAAATCCTGGACAATCTCATCGAGGACAACCAGGAGCGCTTCACCCGCCGCACCACCCAGGTTGAGTCTCCGCTCTACCTTGCCGTTGCCCTTCAGCAGTACATCGCCTGGGGCGCAAAGGCCAAGGACGTGTGGGCTAAATACGGCCCCGTCATGAAGGCTGTCATAGAAAGCTACCTTCCCGGCGTGCGCCAGGAGGTTGCAATGCAGCCCAACGGCCTCCTGTGGGCCCAGAAGGACGGCGTTGCCCTCAGCTGGATGAACGCCTACATCAACGGCCGCGCCGTTACGGAGCGCGCCGGTTATCAGGTAGAAACCAATGCAATGTGGTATAACGCCATTGCATTCGCCCTTGAGAATGAGCGCAGGAACGGCAGCTTCTACAAGAAGTGGGCTCCCATCAAGGAACTCATAGAAAAGAACTACCAGCCCACTTTCTGGAACGCGGATATGGGTATTCTGGCCGATTACGTGGATAACGGCGGCCAGCACCTTGAGGTCCGTCCCAACCAGCTCTGGGCCGTTTCCCTGGACCATATCTGCGTGTCGGATGAAATTGTGTCGGAAGTAATGCGTCTTGTGAACGCAGAGCTTGTAACCCGCCGCGGCATCCGCACCCTCAGTCCCCGCGACGTCCGTTACAAGGGCGTGTACGAGGGCAACCAGGTCCAGCGTGACGAAGCCTACATGAACGGCTGCGCATGGCCTTTCCTCCTTGCCCAGTACTGCTATGCCAGCTTCAAGATGATGGGTAAGAATTTCATAAAGAGAGCGGAATGGCTCACCGAAGGATTCTACGAGGATCTGTTCAAGCACGGTGTGGGCTGCTTCAGTGAACTCTACGACGGAGATCCGCCCCACGAGCCCCACGGAGCAATCTCATCGGCCATGACCACCGCCGCCCTTCTCAACATCAACTGGCTCATTGAAAAATACAGGGAGGAATAAACTTTGAGAGTACTAATGTTTGGATGGGAGTTTCCTCCCCACATCGCAGGCGGTCTCGGTACTGCTTGTGAAGGCATTGTGAAGGGCCTCGCCTACAACGGCGTAGAAACCCTCTTTGTAATGCCGTCGGCCTCCGGAGATGAAGACCAGAGCGCCACAACCATCATAAACGCCTCGGACGTTGCCGTAGATACCGTGACGGAAACCGTGGATGAGTTCCTTGACAAGGTCAAGTTCATCCATATCGGCTCCAACATGGTCCCTTACGCAGACCCTGAGGAATTCGGCCGTCTGGTAGAAGAAGAAAAACGCCGTCAGGTAAAGGACTTCTCCATCAGTTATGGCCAGAAATTCAAGTTCTCCGGCAAGTACGGCGCAAACCTCATGGAAGAGGTTGCACGCTATGCCATGGTGGGCGGAACAATCGCCATGCAGAGGAAGGACGAATTTGACGTCATCCACGCCCACGACTGGCTGTGCTACTACGCCGGCATCGCCGCAAAGGAACTTACCGGAAAGCCCCTCGTGATCCACGTTCACGCAACTTCCTTCGACAGAGGCAGCGTGGACAACATAGACACCAGGGTCTTTGCCATTGAGCAAAGGGGCATGCAGGTGGCCGATAAAGTTGTGACCGTGAGTGACCTCACCCGCAACATCGTCATCACCCGCTACGGAATAGATCCCTCCAAGGTTGTCACCGTCCACAACGCCGTAGACTTCAGCGGCAGGGAGAACCTGGAGGTTGAGCGCGGAGTCAAGGAACCTGTGGTTACCTTCCTCGGCCGTATCACCTACCAGAAGGGTCCTGAATACTTCATCGAGGCCGCTGCAAAGGTTCTCAAGCGCACAAAGAACGTACGCTTCGTGATGGCCGGAAGCGGTGACATGATGAACCGTGCCATCCGCCACGCGGCACGCCTTGGCATCAGTGACCGTTTCCACTTCACGGGCTTCCTCAGGGGCGCCGACGTCCAGAAGATGTTCGCCCTCTCAGACGTATACATCATGCCTTCAATCTCGGAGCCTTTCGGCATTTCCCCTCTGGAGGCCATGCGTACGGGAGTCCCTTCCATCATCTCCAAGCAGTCCGGCGCCGCGGAGGTCCTCAAATATGCCTTCAAGGTAGACTTCTGGGATGTGGATGCAATAGCAGACGACATTTACGGTCTGCTCAGCTACCCGGCCCTTGCGCACTTCAGCACCGCAATGGGATACGATGAGGTAAACGCCCTCAAATGGAATGGCGCCTGCGCCAAGCTCAAGAAAGTTTATGAATCAGTTGTAAAATAAGATATTATGGCAACAAAGAGTATCTGCCTGTATTTCCAGGTCCATCAGCCCACAAGGCTTCGCCTGTACAGATTCTTTGATATCGGCAAAGATTCCCACTACTACGACGACTTTGCCAACCGCACCATCCTGCGCCGCGTGGCCCAGAAGTGCTACCTCCCCATGAACCAGCTCATGCTGGAGCTTATCAACGCAAACAAGGGCAAGTTCAAGATCGCTTACTCAATCTCCGGCAGCGCCCTGGAGCAGTTCCAGAGGTTTGCCCCCGAGGTAATCGACAGCTTCAAGGCCCTTGCCGCCACAGGCCGCGTTGAGTTCCTCGCCGAGACTTTCTATCACTCCCTTGCTTCACTTGGCTCCGACTCCGAGTTCAAGCATCAGGTGGCAAAGCACGCCGCCAAGATAGAGGAACTCTTCGGCGTGAAGCCCACCGTCTTCCGTAACACGGAGCTTATCTATGACAACTCCATCGGAGAGATTGTCTATGAGATGGGTTACAAGACCATGCTCACGGAAGGTGCCCGTCACATCATGGGATGGCAGAGCCCCAACTTCGTATACACCGGAGCCACCCAGCCCCGCCTGAAGCTCCTTCTCCGCAACTACACCCTCTCCGACGACATAGCATTCCGCTTCGCCCAGAATAAGGTCACCGCAGACCAATATGTGGGCTGGCTCAAGGAGAATGCCAAGGATGGTGATGTGGTGAACCTCTTCATGGACTACGAGACCTTCGGAGAGCACCAGGGCGCGGAAACCGGCATCTTCGACTTCATGAAGGCCCTTCCCGGCGCAGTCCTCAAGGACGGCACATTCGGCTTTGCAACCCCTTCAGAGGTGGTTAAAAAGTACAAGCCTGTCTCCGACATAGATGTAGAGGATGCAATTTCCTGGGCCGATGAAGAACGTGACGTTACCGCATGGCTTGGAAACGAACTCCAGCAGGAAGCCTTCAAGAAGGTGTATGCCATGAAGGAGAAGCTCGCCATCGTGAACGACCCCGACCTCTATGAGGACTGGGGCCATCTCCAGGAGAGCGACCACTTCTACTACATGTGCACAAAGTTCTTCTCTGACGGTGAAGTCCACAAGTACTTCAACCCGTACGACACCCCGTACGAGGCATTTATTAACTATATGAACGTAATCTCAGATTTCCAGATCCGTCTGGACGAGAAGCGGGCGGCTTTGGACTAGGAGGATGGATTATTTATTTGAAGTAAGCTGGGAAGTTTGCAATAAGGTAGGCGGCATTTATACGGTAGTCGCCACAAAGGCCCTCCACCTTAGCTCAGAGCTTGGAAGGCGTCACATATTTATCGGCCCGGATGTATGGATGCACCGTGCCGGCAACCCCGATTTCCTGGAAGACCCCATGCTTTACCGCTCTTGGAAGGCTGCTGCCCTTGCCGAAGGCCTCCGTTTCAGGGTGGGCCGGTGGAATATCCCCGGAAAGCCTGTGGCCATACTTGTAGACTACAAGTCTTCGCTTCCGCAGGCCGATACCATCCTTGGCCGCATGTGGCAGGATTTTGGAGTGGATTCCATTTCCGGCAACTGGGATTACAAGGAATCGGCGGTGTTCGGCATAATGGCCGGGCGCGTGATTGAAAGCTTCTGGAATTACAACCTGAAGGGCGGAGAAAAAGTCGTGGCCCAGTTCCATGAGTGGCAGACCGGTGCCGGTATCCTCCACATCAAGAAGGCCGGAATTCCCGTTGCCACCACGTTTACAACCCACGCAACCATGATGGGGCGCTGCATTGCCGGCAACAACCTTCCGCTCTACGACAACCTTTCAAGTTACAACGGAGACGAAATGGCCGCCCGTTTCAACGTGAAGGCCATCTATTCGCTGGAGAAGAAATCGGCCGAAAACGCTGATGTCTTCACAACGGTGAGCGAAATCACGGCAAAAGAGTGCGCTCAGTTCCTTCGTCCCGTGGATGTAGTTACGCCAAACGGATTTGAGAACAGCTTCACTCCGCCCACGGACGAAGCGTACAATACACTCCATGACGCCGCACGTGAGCGCATTGTGAAGGTTGCCGCCGCCATGAGCGCAGAGGAAGTGCCCCAGGATGCCCTTTTCATCTGCATCGGCGGCCGCTACGAATACCGTAACAAGGGAATTGACGTGTTCATAGATGCCCTGGACCGCGTAAACCGCGGGGAAGACCCCGGCCGAAGCATCCAGGCGTTCATCATGATTCCTTCCGGCCATCACGGAGCGGATAAAGACCTTTGCGCCAAACTCTCCGGAGACGGCGACTCCCGTTACCAGACCCAGGTGTCTCACTATCTCCAGAATGCCGAATCCGACACCATTACGCGCCGCCTCCGCGAGGTGGGCCTCACAAACGCCATTGGAGACAAGGTGAAGGTGTATTTCATCCCGTCCTACCTTAACGGTGATGACGGTGTGTTCAATATGCCCTACTACGATCTCCTTTGCGGCATGGACCTGGCGCTGTTCCCGTCGTACTACGAGCCCTGGGGCTATACTCCGCTGGAGGCCCTTGCTTTCCGCATTCCCACTCTCACAACATCCCTTGCCGGTTTCGGCGCATGGGTGGAAGGCCATTATAAGGGCAAGCACCCCGGAATCACGGTACTTCACCGCGACGATTCCAACTATGAAGAAGTGGTTAAAGGCACGGCCGCACGTATCCTTGAGATGGCCGGCCTGGACAAGAAGAAACGTAAATTATACCGGGAAAATGCCCGGGAGGTCGCACAGATCGCCCTGTGGACCAATCAGATCAAATACTATCAGGAGGCGTATTCCCTTGCTCTTGAAAGGGTTCAGGAGCACAGTGATTCTTACCAATCAAAGAAAAAAACTATGCAATATTTTAAAGCAGACGTAACCAACCCCAGCTGGCGCAGTATCCTCGTGACCCGTCATCTTCCGGAAAAACTGTCCCGGCTTGAGAAACTGTCTAAGAACCTTTGGTGGTGTTGGAACGAGTCCGCCAAGGACCTCTTCCGTTCCATAGACCCCGAGGTATGGCACCGCAGCGGCCACAATCCGCTGGTCGTGCTCGACACCGTGAGCATAAAGCGTTTCCAGCAGCTCTCAGAAGACAAGGACTTCCTTGCCCGCATGAAGGGCGTCCTGGACGAGTTCGATACTTACATGGCCGCAAAGGCAAAGCGCACAGACCCTTCCATCGCTTATTTCTGCATGGAGTACGGCCTGGACACTTCCCTTAAGATTTACTCCGGCGGCCTTGGCATCCTTGCCGGCGACTACCTCAAGGAAACCTCCGACATGAACGTGAACCTTGTGGCCGTGGGTCTTCTGTACCGCTACGGTTACTTCAATCAGGTTCTTTCGGCACAGGGGTATCAGGTGGCAGGTTACGATGCCCAGGACTTCACCAAGATTCCCGCCGTTCCGGTTCTGGACAAGGACGGAAACTGGATCACCACTTCCGTGGCTTTCCCCGGCCGAAGCATCACCGCACGCCTTTGGAAGGTTGAGGTGGGCCGCACGGACCTCTATCTTATGGATACGGACTACGAGGCCAACATCCCTGAAGACCGTGAGGTTACCTATCACCTTTACGGCGGTAACTGGGAAAACCGCCTGAAGCAGGAACTCCTGCTTGGCGTTGGCGGTATCCGCGCCCTTCGCAAGCTGGGCCTGGATCCCCAGGTTTACCACTGCAACGAGGGCCACGCCGCATTCATCGGCATGGAAAGGCTCCGCGAATACATTGAAAAGGACAACCTTGACTTCTCCGAGGCCCTTGAGGTTGTGAGGGCAAGCTCCCTGTTCACAACCCACACTCCTGTTCCCGCCGGCCACGATGCCTTTGACGAAGGCATGCTGAGGCAGTATATCGGCCATTATCCCGAGCGCCTGAAGGTGGACTGGGAAACCCTCATGTCACTTGGAAAGGACAATCCTACGGACCCCAACGAGAAATTCTCCATGAGTAACCTTGCCGCCAACATCTCCCAGAATGTAAACGGCGTTTCCATGCTGCATGGAAAGGTTTCACAGGACATTTTTGCACACATGTATCCGGGTTATCTCCCCGAGGAACTTTTTGTGAGCTATGTCACCAACGGCGTTCACTATCCCACATGGTGCGCCCCGGAGTGGAAGCCGATTCACGCAAAGGTGTTCGGCCCGCAGTTTGCCACGCATCATTATGACAAATCCTGCTTTGAGGGCATCTACGGTGTATCCGACAAAGAGGTCTGGAGCGTAAAGCAGCAGTTGAAGGTGAAGCTCATAGATTTCATTCGTGAGCGTCTTCAGGACAACACCATCTCCAACCACTACAGCCCTTCAGAGCTTGTTACCATCATGGATACTCTCCGCGACGACGTCCTTACAATTGGCTTTGCACGCCGCTTTGCCACTTACAAGAGGGCTACGCTGCTGTTCCGTGACCTTGACAGGCTTGATAAGATTGTGAACAATCCCGCGCAGCCGGTCCAGTTCCTGTTTGCAGGAAAGGCTCACCCCGCCGACAAAGCAGGCCAGGACCTCATCAAGCAGATTGTGGACATCTCCAAGGATCCCCGTTTCATCGGCAAGATTGTCTTTGTCCCCGGATATGACATCACCCTTGCAAAGCGCATGGTCCAGGGCGTGGATGTGTGGATGAACAACCCTACACGTCCCCAGGAGGCTTCCGGTACTTCCGGAGAGAAGGCTGCCATGAACGGCACCATGCACTTCAGCGTGCTTGACGGCTGGTGGGTAGAGGGCTACAAGGAAGGCGCCGGCTGGGCACTTCCCATTGAGCAGGCCTACGAAGACAACAACTTCCAGAACGAGCTCGATGCCGCCACCATCTACCAGATCCTTGAGAACGACATCGCTCCCGCATATTACAACGTAGACCGCACTACGGGCCGAAGCTCGGAGTGGATTGGCTACATCAAGAACACCATCGCACAGGTGGCCTGCAACTTCACCACCAACCGCATGCTCACGGACTACATGAACCAGTACTATGAGCCCCAAAGCAAGCGTGCCCTTGAGATTAAGGCAAATGACTTCAAGGAGGCCCGGGAGCTTGCTGCTTGGAAGACTCACGTCCGCCGTGAGTGGGAGAACGTGCAGCAGACCTGGCGCTCGGATCCCCAGACTTCCTATGACATCACCCAGAGTAAGCCCTACACCGCTTCCATGAAGCTCCAGCTTGGAGACCTTAAGCCGGAAGACGTTGGCGCAGAGGTGGTGTTTGCCCAAACCGACAAGCATGGAGTGCCCCATATTGTTGAAATTCAGCCGTTTGAGTTCAAGAAGTGTGAAGACGGCGAGGCCACCTATGAGGTTACCCTTCTCCCCGAGAAAACCGGTGCATACCTCGTTGGCGCCCGTGTGTTTGCCAAGCATCCGCTGCTTGCACACCGCCAGAGCTTTGAGTGCGTAAAGTGGCTGTAGTAACTACAGGATTCTTTGACGGTGTCCATCTTGGGCACCGTCGTGTGCTTGAGACAGTGGTCTCCTCTGCCCGTGAAAGGGGAGAGGAGGCCGTTGTGGTTACGTTCTGGCCTCATCCAAGGACGGTCCTGCAGCAGGACGCCCGGGACTTCAGGCTGCTCACGTCCCTGGAGGAGAAAAAGGCTCTCCTTGCCGCCGCCGGCATTGACCGCACGGAGGTCCTGCCTTTCACCCGTGAGTTCGCCTCCCTTAAGGCCGATGAATACCTCTCCCTCCTCCAGTCCCGTTACGGCGCTTCGCTGATAGTGATGGGTTATGACAACAGGATTGGGAGTGACAGGAAGACGGCGGAAGAGATATGTGTATGTCAAACCGTCGGCTGCGCCGACCCCTCCCAAAGCAAGCTTTGGGCCCCTCCCTCTTATCCGGCCGAGGGTGGCCAGAGGCCTGGGAACCACATATCTCCCTTGCCTGTGGTAGCAATAGACCCCGTCATTCCCGGCCTGACCGGGAATCCCATTTCTTCCACCAGGATCCGGAAGGCGCTGAAGGAGGGGGATGTGGAAGCGGCAAACGGGATGCTGGGGTATGAGTACGGGCTGCATGGAGTGGTTGTGGCTGGGAACAGGATGGGCCGCACCATAGGGTTCCCTACGGCCAATATGCAGCTGTATGAGCCGCTGAAACTGGTGCCGCAGAACGGCGTTTATGCCGTGAACGTGGAGGTGACCGGGAATGTGTTCCGGGGCATGTGCAACATTGGCACAAGACCCACGGTTGGAGGGACGGCCAGGACCATTGAGACTCACATCCTGGACTTCTCCGAAGACATCTACGGCCTGCCGCTGAGGCTCCGCTTCCTGCGCCGCATTCGCGATGAACGCAAGTTCCCCTCGCTGGACGCCCTTCGGCAGCAGCTGGAACTGGATGCTTTGAATTGTAAAAAGTAATTGTTATCTTTGCATAAACATAAACTGCGACGGCCTAAAAGGGTCGTTGCAACTTTTTTTGACAAAGTAAAAAGGTAAACATATGGCTATTGAAATGATGACTCAGGCCGGTCTTGACAAACTCAAGAAGGAACTGGCCGATGCACTGGCCCAGAGGCCGGTGATTTCTGCGGCTATCGCAGAGGCACGTGAGAAGGGAGACCTCTCAGAGAATGCAGAGTATGACGCCGCGCGCGATGCACAGGGCCTTCTGGAGGTGAAGATCGCCCGCCTGAAGGAGAAGGTTGCAAATGCACGCGTCATTGATGAGAGTAAGCTTTCGGCAGACTCCGTGCAGCTTCTTTCCAAGGTGAAGGTCAAGAACCTTGCCAACAAGATGGTCATGAACTTCCAGATTGTTCCGGAAACCGAGGCCGATTTCTCCAAGGGCCTCCTGGCCGCCACAACCCCTATCGGCAAGGCCCTTATCGGCCATTCAAAAGGTGAGGTTGTTGATGCCAAGGTACCCAGCGGTATCATGAAGTTTGAAATTGTGGAAATTTCCCTGTAAGATGGCTACAATCTTTACAAAAATCGCAAAGGGTGAGATCCCTTCCTACAAGTGCGCGGAGTCCGATGATTTCTACGCATTCCTGGACATTTCTCCCCTTGCCGCAGGTCATACCCTGGTAATCCCCAAGAATGTTGAGGACGACTACATCTTCCATCTTGATGAGGCCACTTATGCCGGCCTGTGGGCATTTGCCCGCAAGGTTGCGGTGGCGCTCAAGGCTGCCGTTCCCTGCAAGAGGGTAGGCGTTGCCGTACTTGGTATGGAAGTGCCTCATACTCACATTCATCTGGTGCCTCTCCAGACGGAAGGAGACCTTGATTTCAGAAAGGCAAAGCTGCAGCTTGAGCCTCAGGAAATGAAGGAGATTGCCGCTAAAATCTTTGCAGAGTATGAGAAACTTTAGCCGTATTCTCCTTGGTGCTCTCCTTTGCACCATCCTTTTCTCCTGCGACCCTGAGAAAACCTACATCAACGGTGTCCTCAAGGACGGCCCTGAGTCCGAACTAGTTGTCAAACTCCTGGACGTGAACCGTTTCCAGGTGCTGGATACCCTCAAGACAGAGGAAGATGGCGCCTTCTCCTACACTATGGACATCAAGGAGGCCCAGCCGGAGTTCGTATACCTTTATTATAAGGACCGCCAGGTTGCGTCCCTGCTTCTTCAGAAGGGAGACGTTGTGGTTGTGGAGACCGATACACTTGGCGCCTACAGGGTGGAAGGAAGTGATGAGACGCTTCTTCTTCAGAAGGTAGAGAATGCCTACAACGCCTGCGTGAGGGATATTTCCCGCATCATTACCAATCCCCTGAGGGGAGATGCCGCCATTTCCCGCAGGTATGTGGCATATTATCGTGACAGGGTGGAGTATGTGCTGGGTCATCCCTATTCACTTACCGTAGTGCCTGTCTTCTTCCAGAAGATCAACGACGGCCTTCCGGTCTTCGCGCAGCCCACTGACGGCCTTCTGATGCGTAATATCTGCGATTCCCTCAAGACCGTATATCCGGATTCCAAGTACGTGAAGGCCCTTGAGAAGGAGGCCGAAAAACGCGTGTCGGAGATGGAATTATCGGCCCGTATAAACAAGGCGCAGGAGGTTGGCTACATCGATATCAATCTCCCTGGCGTGGACGGCAAGAAGGTGAAACTCTCGGAGGTTGAATCCAAGGTTACCATGGTGTATTTCTGGGCCACCACCGCAGAGCAGAAAATGTTCAACCTGGATGCCCTGAAGCCCATTTATGAGGAATTCCATGACAAGGGCTTCGAGATTTACGCCGTGTCCCTCAATGTGGACAAGGCAGAATGGGGCAAGGCCATGCGCAACCAGGATCTTCCCTGGGTGAACGTATGCGACATCCGCGGAATCGACTCCCCGTACATCGGCCTTTATGGCGTCACATCCCTTCCTATGGCATGGTTCATAGTGGACGGGGAAATTGACGCCGCCGCCAATGTCCGCAATGCGGCCGATATCCGTAAGTACCTCCGTAAAAAGCTTTGATATCGCCGCCCGTAGAATGGAAGTTATTAATATTCAGTGATTTACGTAAAATGCCCTATGTGAAAAGACATAGGGCATTTTACGTAATTATTTGTAAATCAGGTAATTCTATTCTACGGTAATATTGACTTGCGTGAGACGGTAGCCACAAAGTCCTTCAGGTAGAAGGGTTCGAAGTACGCAAGGTCTTCGAATCGGCCTTCATTGAAGGCTTTCTCTGCCAGGGGGGCCATATTGGAAGCAAGGGGCCATGCCTCACGGAAGCTGGCGTTGGGGTGGGTGATGACGTCCTTGCATTTCAGGGCTCCGTCCCCGATAAACAGCACCGGGCCTTTCTCAAGATAATCTGCAAAGGAATCTGGGCCGATTATCTTTGCCTCTACGGGCGAAAGCTGCTCTCCGGCAGGAGAAAACACCGCGGTGTAAACCTCCATTCGGCGGGCGTCGATCATTGGAATAACTGTGTGGTTCCCGTCTATTGCGGCCTGCGCAAGGATATCCAGCGAGCCTATGGCTATCAGCGGCAGTCCGGCGCCAAAGGCAAGGCCCTTTGCGGTGGATACTCCAACCCTGAGGCCGGTGTAGGATCCGGGGCCTTTCCCAACGCAGATGGCATCACAATCCCGGACCGCAAGCCCTTTTGAGTCAAGTACTTCCTTTACAAGGGGTGCGGTAAGTGATGCCTGAAGACGGGGCTCACGGCATTCACGGGATGCAACCACGGTACCATTCTCTGACAAAGCCACAGAGAGAACCGCAGTGGAAGTTTCTATTAAAAGGATTCTAGCCATAAATTAAACGGCTGCAGCAGCAGTCTCAGAAGCGGTTTGGAACAGTTCTTTCAGGAAGGGGAATACGGTGTAGCCAAGGTCACGGAGGGCACCGTAGAGCACGGACTCCGTGAGGACGGGGCTTGTCACCAGTTCAAATTTCTCATTTACGGTATCAAAGAGGATTGCCACAAGGCCGATAACTACGGCCGACAGGGCAACGGCAAAGATGAACCCCAGAAGGCGGTTCACCCAGCCGAGATTGGCCATCTTGAACAGCCCCGTGAGGAGTTTTGCGATGAGCAGCACCACTATTGAAACCACTATGAGAATGATGATGAAGGACACTATCTTCAGGACGGTGTCCGACACATTTATATAGGCGCTAAGTTTCTCACTTACAAGGGATGAGAACTTGAATGCCATCCATACGCTGGCCACTATTCCGGCCAGTGAGACCGCCTGCTCAATGAAACCCTTCGAAACACCCCGGATGATGCCCGGGAGGAAGAGCAGAAGAATCACTATATCGAGAACGTTCATATTGCGTATGAGAGTTAAAATGATTATCTTTGTACCCTAAAAAACGGTAATGCAAAATTAGGAAAAATTATATGACATTCAAAGAATATAAGGGATTGGACCTCACTCAAACGGGGAAAGAGGTGCTGGAGAGATGGAAAAGGATGAACGCCTTCGGGAAGTCGCTTGAACTTCGCGAGGGTGCTCCTGAGTTCATATTCTTTGAGGGTCCGCCGTCTGCAAACGGAATGCCCGGCATCCATCACGTCATGGCCCGTTCCATCAAGGATGCCATCTGCCGCTACAAAACCCAAACCGGTTACCGCGTAGCACGCCGCGCCGGATGGGATACCCACGGACTTCCCGTAGAGCTTGGCGTAGAGAAAAAGCTTGGAATCACCAAGGCCGATATAGGCACAAAGGTGAGCGTGGACGACTACAACGCCACCTGCCGCAAGGAGGTGATGAAATACACCGCAGAGTGGGAGAACATGACAGAGCGCGTAGGTTACTGGGTAGATATGAAAGACCCTTACATCACCTACGACAACCGCTATATTGAAACCCTGTGGTACCTCCTCAAGAAAATATATGAGAAGGGCCTCCTTTACAAGGGATACACCATCCAGCCCTACTCTCCTACAGACGGCACCGGCCTCAGCTCCCATGAGCTTAACCAGCCCGGCTGTTACAAGGATGTATCTGACACCACCGCCACCGTTCAGTTTGAGATAATCAAGGACGGCGCATCCCAGCCTCTTTACGGCACGGAAACCGTTCCCGCATACTTCCTTGCCTGGACCACAACTCCCTGGACACTTCCTTCAAACACCGCCCTTTGCGTAGGCCCTGAGATTGAGTATATCCGTGTGCTCTCTTTCAACCCCTACACCGGCGCTCCTGCAGTGTATGTCCTTGCCAAGGACCTCCTTGGCGCCTGGTTCAACCCCAAGGGTGCAGAGATTCCCATGGAATCCTATCAGAAGGGAGACAAGATTGTGCCCTACAAGGTGCTGGACGGCTGTTTCAAGGGTAAGGACCTTGTTGGTATCCGCTATCATCAGCTCATTCCCTGGTTCAAGCCAAATGGAGAAGCTTTCCGCGTAATCCCCGGAGATTATGTCACCACAAGTGACGGTACCGGTATCGTCCATATTGCACCCACCTTCGGCGCCGACGACAAACGCGTTGCGGCCGCCGCAGGAATCGGCGCCATCATGCCCATTGACAAGGACGGCAATCCCCAGGCCCAGGTAGACCGCCAGGGCCGTTTCATGCGCCTTGAAGATATGGACCCCGCATTTGCCGCCACCGTAGACGCTTCCTACAAGGAGTACTCCGGAAGGTATGTTAAGGCCGGCTACAAGCAGTACTTCGAGCACGTGGATGAAGAAGGCACCCTGGACATTGACCTCTGCGTAATGATGAAGGCCGATGGCCGCGCATTCAAGGTCCAGAAACACGTCCACAGCTATCCCCACAGCTGGCGCACGGATCTCCCGGTGCTGTATTACCCGCTTGACAGCTGGTTCATCAAGGCATCGGCCGTAAAGGATGAGATGGTGGCCCTGAACAAGCAGATTACCTGGAAACCCGCCAGCACGGGTACCGGCCGTTTTGGCCAGTGGCTGGAGAACATCCAGGACTGGAACCTTTCCCGCAGTCGCTACTGGGGCACTCCGCTGCCCATCTGGCGCACTGAGGACGGAAAGGAAGAGATCTGCATCGGCTCCGTTAAGGAACTTTATAATGAGATTGAAAAGGCCGTTGCAGCCGGCGTCATGAGCTCCAATCCGCTTAAGGACAAGGGCTTTGACCCTGAGGACATGAGCCTTGAGAACTACAATAAGATAGACCTACACAGGCCGTACGTAGACTATATCTACCTTGTATCGGCCTCCGGCAAAAAGATGACCCGTGAGACAGACCTCATTGACGTTTGGTTTGACTCCGGCGCCATGCCTTATGCCCAGGAGGGCCTCCGTAACCTTGGAAAGCCGGGTTTCGGCGCCACCGCAGACTTCATCGCAGAAGGCGTAGACCAAACCCGCGGATGGTTCTATACCCTCCACGCCATCCATACCATGATAAGCGGCACTCCCGCTTTCAAGAGGGTGATTTCCAACGGCCTGGTGCTGGACAAGAACGGCAACAAGATGTCCAAGCGCCTTGGAAACGCCGTGGATCCTTTCCAGGCTCTGGATAATTATGGGGCCGATGCCCTCCGCTGGTACATGCTCACAAACGCAGAGCCCTGGGACAACCTCAAGTTTGACGAGGGCGGCGTGAGCGACGTCCGCCGCAAGTTCTTCGGCACCCTGTATAACACTTACGCCTTCTTTGCAAGGTATGCAAACATTGACGGCTGGGCTCCGGAGACAGAAGGGGAAACCCTTTCTGTCAATGAGTTGGACCGTTGGATCCTTTCCAAGCTCAATACCGTCATCCGTGACGTGAGGGAGGCTTATGAGGACTATGACGTGAAATCGGCCGGCCGTATCCTTGAGGCATTTGTCTGCGACGATGTCTCCAACTGGTATGTGCGCCTTAACCGCCAGCGTTACTGGGCAGGGGAGATGACCCCCGACAAAAAAGCGGCCTACGAAACCCTCTACAAGGTGCTTGTAGACGTTGCTGTGCTTGCCGCTCCTATTGCTCCGTTCTTCATGGACCAGCTGTACTGTGACCTTGTTCCCGGCGCAGAGAGCGTGCATTTCACGCTTATGCCTGAGGCTTCGGAGAAGGCCGTTGACAAGGACCTTGAAGAGCGTATGGCTCTTGCCCAGCAGGCGACTTCCCTTATCCTCGGTATCCGTAAGAAAGTGAATATTCCGGTGCGTCAGCCGCTCCAGAAGGTGATGATCCCCGTTATCTCAGACAAGGTGCGCCGTCAGCTGGACCAGGTGAAGGGCATCATCCTCACTGAGGTCAACGTGAAGGAGATGGAGTTCATCGAGGACGCTTCCGGCATCATGACACTTCGTATCAAGCCCAACTTCAAGGTGCTGGGCAAAACCTACGGTGCCCGTATGAAGGAGATTGCCGCAGCGTTCGGTACGCTGGACCAGCCTGAAATATCGGCCATCCAGAAGGCAGAGACCGCAGGGGAGGCTTATACGCTTGCGCTTCCTGGCGGAGACGTTGTCCTGAATCCCGGAGATTACGCCATTTCATCGGAGGATGTAGAGGGCTGGCAGGTTGCATCCGAGGGCTCCCTTACCGTTGCACTGGATATCGAGGTTACGCCTGAGCTCAGGCTGGAAGGCCTTTCCCGTGAACTTGTGAACCGTATCCAGAACCTTAGGAAGGCTTCCGGCTTTGAGGTCACGGACCGCATCCACACCGTAGTTTATTCAGACGATCCTTCACTTGCAGAGGCCCTGCAGGTGTACTCAGATTATATTAAATCACAGACACTGTCCGTTTCCATCGGCCTTGAAAAAGCTGCTTCCGCTCCCGCAGATGCAGCAGAGGTTGAATGGACCGAGGGCACAATTAAGCTAACCGTAAAAAGATAAGAATATGGAAGAGAACACAAAGACTCGCTATTCCGACGAAGAGCTTGAGGAATTCCGCACCATCATCAACGAGATGCTGGAGAAAGCCCGCGCAGAGTACGCTACCCTCAGGGAAATCGTCACTCACGCCGGCGGTAACGACATCCTTGACACCGCTCCCACATTCAAGACAGTGGAAGACGACGGCGCATTCCAGCTTTCCAAGGAAGAGGCCGGCGCACTTGCACAGCGTCAGTACAAGTTCATCCAGAACCTTGAGGCTGCCCTTGTACGCATTGAGAACAAGACCTACGGCATCTGCCGTGTAACAGGTAAGCTCATTCCCAAGGAGCGCCTGCGTCTGGTTCCTCACGCTACAACAACCGTAGAAGGCAAGGCAATACTTGAAAAGACCGGCAGGAAATAATGAGGAATAAAGGAACATTCCTCGTCTTTCTTGGCGTCTTGCTTGTGGTCATAGACCAGGTCATAAAAGTCCTGGTCAAGACCAACATGACCCTTGGAGAAAGCATTCCGGTGCTGGGCAACTGGTTCCAGCTGGTGTTTGTTGAGAACAAGGGCATGGCCTTTGGCATGGCGTTCGGCGGCGTAATAGGGAAGTATATCCTTACAATCTTCCGCATTGTGCTGTTTGGGGCGCTCTGCTGGTGGATCTCAAAGCTCCTTAAGCGCACCCCTAAAGTGCCCATGGGAGTCCTTGTGGGGCTCACGCTCATTACTGCCGGAGCTTTTGGCAACATTGTTGACTGCCTTTGCTACGGCCTCATCTTCAGTGAGTCCACTTACACCGCAGTTGCTACTCTTGGTTCATACGCTCCGTTTATGCAGGGAAAGGTTGTGGATATGTTCTATTTCCCGCTCTGGACATGGCCCAGCTGGGTTCCCGGCCTTGGCGGGCACATCTTCTTCGAGCCCGTTTTCAACTTCGCCGACAGCTGCGTAACCTGCGGAGCAATTTATTTGATACTATTTCACTGGAAGTTTTTTGCAAAGGAATAAATTTTTCCTATCTTTGCACTCCCGTTTGGAGGAATGGCCGAGTGGTCGATGGCGGCAGTCTTGAAAACTGTTGTACAGCAATGTACCGGGGGTTCGAATCCCTCTTCCTCCGCAGAAAACCGCTTCTGAATATGTTCAGAGGCGGTTTTCTTATTTTATATCCCAAATCGTATCCCAAAAATTGTTTAAAAAACTCCATTATATTCATTTGGAGTCATCTGGTTTTTCCCGGATTTCATTCTCGTATGATTTAACCTTGGCTTTTACTAGTTCCTTCTGTTTACTCCACATCTTTTGAACATAATCATAAGCT
>ONXC01000018.1 GCA_900321715.1 uncultured Bacteroidales bacterium
TACAATATTGTCAATGATCTTGATGGTTCAAGTGAACCAAGTTTGTTTTAAATGTTAAACTTTATAATAATCGTCCACAACTTTTAGTGGACACTCATGTGCTGAAATAATGGACAAGAAACTAGTCATAATCCCCACATACAACGAAAAGGAGAATATTGCCGATATAATCCAGGCGGTGTTTTCCCTCCCTGGAGACTTTCATGTACTTGTAATTGACGACGGCTCCCCTGACGGAACCGCCAATATAGTGAAGGGCCTGATGCCGGAGGGTGACACTCCGGAATCCCTGGCCACCCTCGGCCGGGTAAGAGGGAGGGGCCCGCTGCCGGAGGCAGTGGGAGGGGTCGGCGAAGCCGACGATTCCGGAGTGTCACCCTCCGACATCAGGCTGCACCTTATTGAGCGAAGCGGAAAGTTGGGGCTGGGAACGGCGTACCTGCTGGGGTTCAAATGGGCCCTGGAGCATGGTTATGACTATGTCTTTGAGATGGACGCAGACTTCTCGCATGACCCTAAGGACCTTCTGAGGCTGTATGAGGCTTGTTCCGAGGGCGGTGCAGACCTTGCCGTGGGCTCACGCTACTGCAACGGCGTAAGCGTTGTGGACTGGCCCATGAGCCGTATTGTGATGAGCTATTTCGCATCAACATATGTCCGTGGGGTCCTCCAGATGAAAGTTTATGACACCACGGCCGGATTTGTGTGCTATAGCCGTAAGGTGCTTGAAACCATGAATCTGGACGGAGTGAGGATGAAAGGCTACGGTTTCCAGATTGAGATGAAATACACCGCCTGGAAGCTTGGTTTCAAGCTCAAGGAAGTCCCCATCATCTTCACAAACCGCCAGAAAGGCACCTCCAAAATGAGCGGTGGTATCTTCGGTGAGGCCTTCTGGGGCGTCATTGCCCTCCGCTTCAGGCGTTTTTAAGGAGTTTCAGCCCTATTCTCTTACGCTCCAGGTCCACGGAAAGGACCTGGACTTTTATTTGCTGATGGAGTTTAAGGACCTTGGAGGGAATGGCCATTCCGCGCTCTCCCATATTGGAGGCGTGTATGAGGCCGTTTTCGTGAAGGCCGATATCCACAAATGCGCCAAAGGCCGTGAGATTGGTCACAATGCCGGGAAGTTCCATCCCAACCTTCAGGTCCTCTATGTCACGGATGTCATCGGCAAAAGAGAACTCCTGGGCGCTTTCACGTGGGTCACGGCCGGGCTTTTTCAGTTCCTGGATAATGTCACTCACCGTAGGAAGGCCGAAGTCTTTCTCCACAAAGTCTGCGGCATTCAGTTTTGAGCAAAGTTCCTCATTGCCCACAAGCTCCCGTGTGCTTACCCCAAGGCTCTTTGCCATCTTGTCTACAATGTGATAAGATTCAGGATGCACGGCGGAATTGTCAAGAGGGTTTTCTGCTCCGTGAATGCGGAGGAATCCTGCGCACTGCTGATATGCCTTGGCGCCAAGACGTGGCACTTTGAGGAGTTCCTCGCGGGAACGGAAATCCCCGTGGGAGGCCCTGTAGTCCACAATTGCCTTGGAAAGGGCGGGGCCAATTCCGCTCACGTATCTGAGCAGCCAGGGGCTAGCCGTGTTAAGGTTCACGCCAACGGAGTTCACGCAGCTTTCAACGGTGGCGTCCAGCTTTTCATGAAGGAGATTCTGGTCTACGTCGTGCTGGTACTGACCAACTCCAAGGGACTTGGGGTCTATCTTCACAAGTTCAGATAGCGGATCCATAAGCCTGCGGCCGATGGAAACAGCCCCGCGCACCGTTACATCGTACTGCGGAAATTCCTCACGGCCAACATCCGATGCGGAATACACGGAGGCGCCGTCCTCACTCACGGAGAACACGCGGATGCTCTCCGGGAGGCCCACCTTGCGGATGAAATCCTCTGTTTCACGGCCTGCAGTGCCGTTTCCAATGGCTATGACCTCAATCTCATATTTATCCACCAGATCTGCCACCTTGGTGATTGCCTCAATCTTTTTGGGAACAGGAGGATGGGGATAGATAACGTCGTGGCAGAGGAGGTTTCCCTGGGCATCCAGGCATACTACCTTGCAGCCGGTACGGAAGCCGGGGTCAATTGCCATGACGCGCTTCTGGCCCACAGGCGGTGCCAGAAGAAGTTGCCTCAGATTCTCCCCAAACACCTGCACGGACTCTTTATCGGCCTTTTCCTTTGCCTCATTGAGGATTTCCGTGGTTATTGAAGGGTCCAGGAGGCGCTTGAAGCCGTCGTCTACGGCCATACGGATTTGCTCACCGCTTTCGCGGGAGGGGTAGCCGTGCTCCTGGCAGAAATCGTAATAAATCTTGTTGCCGCATTTCTCGGAATCTGCGTCTATGCTCACACGAAGGAAGCCTTCTCCCTCTGCCCTAAGCATAGCCAGAAGGTTGTGGGAGGGGATCTTTGCAATGGGCTGGGAGAACTTGAAATAGCTACGGTATTTTGCGGCCTCAGGGTCTTCCTGGCCTTTTTTTGTTACGGTCGATTCCACCCTTCTGGTGCGGTAAATGCCGCGGAGGGTTTCCCTGAAGGATGCGGTTTCGCTGATTCGCTCCGCCATAATGTCACGGGCCCCGCCAAGGGCGGCTTCCGTGTCCTTGATATCTCCCTTCACGAACTTTCGGGCATCGGCCTCAGGGTTACGGGACTTTCCGCTCCAGAGGAGATTGGCCAGCGGTTCCAGACCGGCGGCAATTGCCATTGTGGCGCGGGTTTTTCTCTTGGGACGGAACGGGAGGTAGATGTCGTCAAGGCGGGGAGAACTCACGCACTCCTCAATTTCCCTCTCAAGTTCGGGGGTAAGTTTCCCGGCCTCCTTTATGGTCTTCAGGATCAGTTCCTTGCGCTTTTCCATTTCGGAAAATACATCGGCCCAGTGCTTTACCTCAGCAACTTCAATGTCAGTGAGGCCGCCGGTGCGCTCCTTGCGGTAGCGGCTGATAAAAGGGACGGTGCATCCGTCTTCAAACAGTTCAGCGCAGTTGAGGACCTGCCAGGGCTGAACGCCCAGAAGCCCCGCGATATAATTGACGTAAATCTCTTTCATAGGTGATACGAAGATAGTGATTTTCCTCTGCTCGGGCAATGAAAAACACGTTTTTGGCGTTTTCTGCGCGGTTGGTTGCCCGAACCGCCGGGACATTAGTCCTGCGAAAAGTCCTTAAGGGATTCCCTGTAGGCGTTGAAAATCTTGGACTTTGACAGGAAACCAAGGTATTTCCTCTCATCATCCACAACGGGAAGGTTCCAGGCGCCGGTTTTTTCAAACTTACGCATTACGGCTTCCATGGAATCCTGCGGATAAACGTATTCAGGGGCGGTTTTGAGGTAATTGAAGACGTGGCGCTGTTCATATAGCTCCGGGCGGAACATGTCCTTACGGATATCTCCAAGCGTAACGTAGCCCTGGAAACGCCCGCGGGCATCCACAACCGGGAACAGAGAGCGCTCAGAGGAAGAAACGGCCTCAACCAGTTTCCCAAGGGTGTAGTCCATCCTTACGGGAAGGAAGTCCTTCTCCAGAAGGTCGTCCATCCTCAGGAGCGTAAGGACGGCTTTATCTGCCTCATGGGTAAGAAGTTCCCCAGAAGCGGCAATACGCTTTGTGTAGATGGAATATTTCTCAAAGATACGCGTTGTGCCATACGCCACTGCCGATGTAATTATAAGCGGCACCAACAGCTCATACCCACCGGAAATCTCTGCGATGAGGAAGATGGCGGTTAGCGGCGCCTGCATTACGCCCGCCATGAGGCCGGCCATACCCACAAGCACAAAATTGGCAACGGGAACGGCACCGGGGGCAATCAGGTTAAGGACATCGGCCACAACAAACCCCACAAGCGCGCCCACAAAAAGCGTAGGGCCGAATGTTCCTCCCACTCCCCCGCCGGCGTTTGTGAAAGTCATAGAGAACACCTTGAGGAACGCTACCAGAAGGAAAAACAGCGGCACTCCCCAGCCAAATTTCATAAGAACGCCCATTGGCGTACCATTTCCAATTGCAGGATCCAGCCCGTTGAGAAGCGGCCCCAGGAAGTTGTAGCCTTCCCCGTGAAGCGGCGGGAAAAGGAAGATGAGAAGCCCCAGCGCCACGGAACTCACTAGCCACTTGAGGTAAGGGTTCTTAAAGCGCGACAGGCGGTCTTCCATCCCAAGGGTTGTATGTATGAAATACAGAGAGAAAAGGCCGCAGAGCATACCCAGAAGAAGGTAGAACGGCACATTTCCCATGCGGAAGTCCACAATTGTTGCAGCAAACGGGCTCACCCTTCCAAGGCAGAGATAACTGACCAGCGTGGCCGATATAGAGCTCAGAAGAAGCGGCAGTATCCCAGACATGGAGAGGTTGAAAAGGAGGATCTCCAGAGTGAACAGCACGCCGGCAAGCGGGGCGTTGAAGATGCCCGCAACGGCTCCGGCGGCGCCACATCCAAGGAGAAGGGTCATGCCGCGGTAGGACATTCCGGTGTATCGGCCCAGATTTGAGCCTATTGCAGCGCCGGTATATACAATTGGGGCCTCGGCACCCACAGAGCCACCAAACCCTATGGTAAGGGCACTGGTCACAAGCGAAGACCAGATATTATGGCGCTTGATCTTGGATTCATTCTTTGAGACGGCCTGCAGCACCTTTGTAACTCCATGGCCGATATTATCCCTTACAAGATACTTCACTATTAGAAGGCTCAGGAGCATTCCAACGCCAGGAAGCACCAGGTAAGGCAGGCGGCTGCCGGGCATTATCCCGGAGGAAAGCCAGCCCTGGATTGCGTGGATGGAGACCTTTAGCGCCACTGCGGCCAAACCGCAAAGAAGGCCTGTCAGAATAGACAAGCCAAGGAGCGCCGTACTCTCAGGCACCTTACGCAAAAGGGCCCTCAGAGGGGCCCATATAAACTTATTCATCATCTGCACCGGAAGAATACTGGGCGATGTTGTCATCTGGAAGGGTTTCTCCGGAATCTTCAGGAGAATCCGGGGCGCCGCCGGCCACTGCCTCAGTCTCTGCATCTTCCTCTCCTTCAAGCCAGCGGGCTACATCCTCAAGGTCATCCGTCTTGACGTTGATCTTTACAAGGTATATAGCATCTGCGGTTTCTACCGTGACGGCATAGAAACTGGTACCGTCCGGCTTGGGGTATTTTACAAGGTCGTTCAGATAATCGCTGAAGCCCTTGGGATATTTCTCTTGAAAAGCGGCAGCCAGATCCGGATGCAATGCATTCATCTTCTCAAAGCTTACTACGTGTCTCTTCTTAATGTCTGCCATAATTACTTCTTGATAGGTTTAGTCTTTCCGCCTGCAATATTAGGCTTTTGTTTTGAACCTTGCAAGGGCTTTCCGCTTTTTTTTGAAGAATTTTTAAAGAAATATGATTTTTGCCTCATTTTGCGCTCCGGGTCACGCTCCACAAATACCGGTTTCATGTCCCTGGGGTCTATTCCGCTGTAGAACATTACGGACGATGTGGTCATGGGTGTAGGGGTGAAATCCTGGACCTGGTCCATCCAGATACCCTTCAGGGCGGGATGATTGGCAAGGCACTCCATATCCTTGAGCGTGCACCCCGGGTGTGATGATATAAAATAAGGTACAAGGCCCACATGAGTCCCGGCGTCTCGGTTTATCTTGTCAAATTCCTTCCTCAGGCGCTCGAAGAGCCTGAATGTGGGCTTTGCCATCTTCTGGAGCACGTGGTCCTCAGTGTGCTCCGGGGCCACTTTTAATCGGCCAGAAGTATGGTCAAGGACAAGTGTCTTGAGATAAGGCTTGGAACTCTGGTCCACAAAGCCGTCTTCCGTAAGGAATAGGTCATAGCGGATACCGCTGCCGATATAGCTGTGCCTGATGCCCTTGGTGGAGTCTATCTTCTTATAGAGCTCCATAAGGCGGGTGTGGTCACAGTCAAGGTTGGGACACCGAGCCGGGAAAAGGCAGCTGCGGCGCTTGCATTTGTCGCAGATCTCAAGGTTCTTGCCGTGCATCCCGTACATATTGGCCGTAGGGGCCCCTACGTCTGATATATTACCTGCAAAATCCGGAAGATTGTTCAGTTCCTTTACTTCCTTTAGGATTGATTTCTCAGAGCGGCTCTGGATGAACTTCCCCTGATGCGCGGCAATTGTGCAGAAGTTACAGCCCCCGAAACAGCCCCTGTGGGTGTTTACGGAGAATTTTATCATATCGTATGCCGGAATCCGTTTGCCCTTGTATCTGGGATGCGGCAGTTTTGTGAACGGCAGGTCCCAGAAACTGTCCATCTCCTCCTGCGATGCCGGCGGATACGGCGGATTGATCTGGACGTACCCGTCCCCTACCGGCTCCAGGATGGTATCCGGATGCATCATATTGGCGTGCGTCTCTATCCAGTGGAAATTCTCTGCAAAGGCTCTCTTGTCTTTCTGGCACTCTTCAAAACTATGTAGCACCAGAGTACCGGCAGGCACACCCTCTTCAACCGCCTTCGCTTCGCTCAGGCCCCTCCCACTGGCTTCGCCAGCGGGCCCCTCCCTCTTATCCGGCCGAGGGTGGCCAGAGGTTGCCGAGGGTGTGCCTGCCGGTACTTTGCCTTTGACATAGAAAGCGATCTGCGGAATCTGCTGCATCTTATGGCGGGGCCAGCCCTTTTCTATGCCCTTTGTGAGTTCCAGCATGGGGCGTTCTCCCATACCGTAGCAGAGGTAATCGGCCCCGGAAGTAACAAGGACAGTGAGACGCCTCAGGGATGCTTCTATGCCGCCGATAACTACAGGGATATCCGGATACAGTTCCTTGAGGATTTTGGTATACACCGTAACGGCGTAATCCGGGCGGGCGCCGGCCTTGCCGTCAGGGGTATAGGCGTCGTCGTGACGGAGGCGCTTTGAGGCAGTGTAATGGTTTACCATTGAGTCCATAGCGCCGGAATTAAGGCCGAAATACAGCCTGGGGCGGCCCAGCTTACGAAAATCACGGAGATCGTCACGCCAATTGGGCTGAGGCACCACTGCAACGCGGTAGCCCCACTTCTGGAGCCATCTGGCAATCACGGCCGTCCCAAAGGAGGGGTGGTCTATGAATGCGTCTCCGGAGAAAAGGATGATATCAATGTAATCCCATCCAAGGGCCTCCACCTCCTTTACGGACGTGGGAAACATGTATGATTGTGATACCTCTGCCATAAGTGATGCAAATATAATCAAGAAATCACTATCTTTGCAATATGAAAAGAATATTTTACCTTCTTGCAGCCGTTATCGGCCTTAGTCTCACGTCATCCTGCGGGAAAGCTTTCTTTGACCAGGTGCTCCTTGAAGGCAACTGGGGTCTGATACGCAGTGAGATGACAACCTCTGTCAACGGAACGGTAACAGAGTCTCTGATTACGGATTGTGACCCTCTCAACCCCAAATCCCCCATGGACACTCAGCTGGCAATCAGAACCGCTTCCGGTAACTACTATGAATTCTCAACTTACAACTGGGACATGGTGCGCGGCGCATGGTCTCTACTGATGAAAGATAATCTCATCGTAAGGGACAACGTATTATATATTATAGAAGGCGGCCGTGAGATGGAGTTCGGCCATTTCACCGCAACTGCAAGCACCCTAACAATTGAGACCATAGACATCTTCGATGAAGTAGTGGGCGGTGTGGTCACTCAACACTCAACCGTATCACGCTCAACTTACAGAAGGCTGTCAGACCTTCTCTAAGGCCCATTTTTTATCCCATATAAAAATGCCTCTGGAATCTTCCAGGGGCATTTTCAGTTTATCACCTATTAAGAACGGACCATTAAAATCCTGATAATAAAGCTGTTGTCATAGGACAATCCATTCACGTCTTTTCTTGGCCATCATGTATATCGGCCATACATTTGAGCCGCAATATCTGCATGATGGGACTTTGATCGGCCACCGTGACAGTTGCGTTTTTTGCTGGGGCCGGGGGTTTTCTCCGGTCCCTTCTATTCTACATAGAGGAGAAGGCCTTTCAGATACTCCCCTTCCGGATGATAGATGTTCACGGAGTGGTCTCCGGGCTGGTTCAGACGGTCAAGGATTCTTACACTGCGGCCGGTTTCAGCGGCAGCGGAGAAAACGGCAAGGGCAAATGCCTCCTTGTCCACAACCTGCGAGCAGCTGAATGTAAAGACGAAGCCGCCGGGAGCCACCTTTGCGATGGCGGCAGCATTGAGCCTCTGGTATGCCCTCAGGGCGTTTTTGAGCGCTCCCCTATGCTTTGCAAATGCCGGGGGATCCACTATCATGAGGTCATATGCGCCGTCAGGGACGTTCTTCACAAAGTCTATAGCGTCGGCACAATATGAAGTGTGCTGATCCTTGGTAAAGCCGTTCAGTTCAACGTTACGGTCCACCATTGCCATGGCGCGTGCGCTGCTGTCCACTGAATCTACGTGCTTAGCACCGCCTGCAAGGGCATAGATGGAGAAGCCGCCGGTGTAGCAGAAAAGGTTGAGGACATTGCGGCCGCGGGCAAGTTTCCCAACCCTGGCGCGGTTCTCTCTCTGATCCAGGAAGAAACCTGTCTTCTGGCCCTCGTTCCAGTTTACAAGGAACTTGTTGCCATTTTCAAGGACTACGGATTCATCGGCATCAAATCCGGGAGCCTTCCAGAGATAGCCGTCAACTAGCTCCAGGCCGGCCTTGAAGGGCGCTGTGCCGGAACTTTTGTCATAGACGGCCTTGAGGGTACCGCCGTAAACCTCACGGAGGGCATCGGCAATGGCGTTCTTGGCGCGGAACATGCCCACGGAATGGGCCTGGAGCACGCATACGCCGTCATAATAGTCTACTATGAGCCCGGGAAGGCCGTCCCCTTCCCCGTGCACCAGCCTGTAGCAGTTGGTTTCTTCCGACCCCGCAAGACCCATTGCCTCACGGAGTTTCAGGGCCCTTGTGAGCATCAGGGTCCAGAAATCCGGCTTGGTGGGGTCCTCGTCAAAACTGAGGATCCTTACTGCTATGGAGCCTATCTGGTAATGGCCGCAGGCCAGGAGCTTTCCATCGGCCCCTACTACGCTCACAAGGTCTCCCTCTGCGGGATGGCCCACAATCTGGGCAATGGCCCCTGAGAACACCCAGGGATGGTAACGCAGGATGGATTCCTCCCTGCGGGGTTTCAGAATGATTCTATCCATTGTCTTGACGGTATCTTTCGGGATGGAGTTCCTCATCAGTGAGGGGATGCTTCTGGGCCTTGAGAAGTTTCATATACATTTCCCTGCACACCCAGGCATCCGTAGCGGCATAACGGAGCTGACTCTCTGAGAGGTTCTCCGCCTCCCAGTTTGAAAGCTGCTGTGCCTTGGATATCTTTACGCCCAGGATAATGGCTGTCATTTTCTTGACCGACTTGTCGCGGATTCCATACTCCCAGACCTTGGACTGGAGGTCCACAAAGCCGCCCGCCTTGAAAGAGGCGTACTTCTGGAGACCGCGGACATCGTCTACGGTTGCGGCGCCAACCTTGAGGATGGCGGGATTTGCAAGGATGGCGGCAAGGCGCCGTGGAATGCCGGTTTTCTGGACTCGGAAAAGATAAGCCCTGGTGGCCCCGGAAAGCTGCAGGAGAGCCGTCCCGTTGGAATGCTGGTCCTGGGTGAAAGTGGGACGTGTTTCAGTGTCAAAACCCAGCACTTTCTGCCGCCTCAGATAACGCAGAGCAGCATAGAAAGTATCGTTCAGAGAGTCTACCAGCACAATTTCCCCGGGGAAGGAAACAAGCTCAAGTTTTGCTATTTCTTCCGGGCTAATTGATATGGGGAACATACTCTGACTGGACATATTGGGCGCTTAGGGGCACTTTCTGGAGCCCTCCTTCAAGGGATTCCTCCGTTACGAAGAATCTCACGGAAGGCCGATGGATCCTGTGGGTAAAAAGATTCTCTTCACGTAAAAGAGAATAGAGCGCATCTACTATGCAGGCTCCGGGATCCAGGATTTGGAAATTCTGAGGAAGCATTGCGGAGAAAGCGTCTTCCTCCTCCGTGACGGCGCGGCGTATAATTGGAATCTCAGACCACAGCGGGGCGGGATCCTTACCGTATCCGTCAAGGATAAGGGCATCCATCTTATGGCCTGTGAGCCTGTACTGCCTTAGGACGCTGCGGAATTCCGTGCATATATCAAGGGCGGGATCCGGAGTTATGGAAACCACGCTTCCTTCAAGGCCCATCTCCTCAAAGACGCCCTCATAGACCTTAGAGTCCCTGACGGGTTCTGTAGTCCAGACGGCAATATTTCTGGCGCCCCCGCGGACGGCAGCCTTCAGGCTCTCATGAACGGGAGACATCAGACGGCATGTGCCGCCCTTGAGCTGCTGGAGAGTATCTACGTCAAACATTCCGTAGCGGGCATGAAGGGCCGATGTAAACACTATGATCTTTGCCTGCGACAGGCTGTCCCAGGCAAACAGGGCGCCGCGTACGGCAGCCTCACGCAGGCTGTCAATGCCCACGGAGTCTGTGAGGAAAGCAGCATAAGGCTCATTGTAGGCATCCATTATCACATCAAAGGTTTCACCTGCAAAATCCGGCAGGGAATCCCTGTGAGCACGGCCGTCTATGTTATCCCTTCTGTCAACGCTCTGGAAGCGGCGTGCAAGATAGATCCCTTCTGCGCGCTCTCCAAGCAGTGCTATGCGGCCGTTTTCACCCATGTGGCCGGCACTTGCCGCAATGCGGCCAAGACCAGAAGAATCGCGGGCTACGGTGTATACAAGAGGCACTGCCGGTCGGGGTTCAGGACCCTTTTCACGGCAGGAAATGACGAAGGCAGCCATGATAGCCGCCGCAAGTATTGCTTTTCTTTCCATCATCAGGTGCAAATTTACTAAAAAATCCTTATTTTTGTAAAAATACAATCAAGATTAAGATGAAGAAGATTCTCAGCCTCGCGCTTCTGGCATTATGCCTGAACACCTTCGCACAGAGGGCTCCCAGCCCCGTCAAGGCAAAGGATTACCAGTTCACCACAGTAAAGGAACTGCCCATCACCTCCATCAAGAACCAATACCGCAGCGGCACATGCTGGTGCTTCAGCACCATCTCCTTCCTTGAAAGTGAGATAATAAAGGCAAAGAACCTGAAGGACGCCTCCCTGTACCCTGACTTCTCAGAGATGTTCGTAGTGAGGAAGGCATACTATGACCGCGCCATCAAGTATGTCCGTATGGACGGCAAGCTCAACTTCGCCGCCGGATCGGATTTCGGAGATGTCCTGGAGGTTGCCAAAACCTACGGTCTTATCTATCAGGGGGATTATTCCGGCTTCCAGTACGGCTACGACAAACCCGTCCAGGCAGAGCTTGATGCCGTTCTCAAAGGATACGTAGACGCCGTTGTTAAGAACCCCAACAAGAAACTCACCAAGGTATGGCCCAAGGGTATCGAAGGAATCCTGGATGCCTATATGGGAGAGATCCCTGAAGACAAGATCATCAAGGGAGACGCCCTTGGAATCAATCTTGAAGATTATATCGGCTTCACTTCCTACACCCATCATCCCTTCTATACCGCCTTCGCAATGGAGGTTGAAGACAACTGGCGCTGCACCCCTTCATGGAACGTTCCGCTTGATGAATTCATGGCAATCATTGACAACGCCGTGGATAAAGGCTACACCGTAGCATGGGGCGGAGACGTATCAGAGCCCGGTTTCACCCGTGACGGCCTTGCAATCCTCATTGACATGGAGGCTCTTGCAACTTCCGGCTCAGATCAGGAGCGCTGGGTTGGAAAGGCAGAGGAAAAGCCCGCAGAGAAGGCTTCAGTGAAGGAAATCGAGGTAACCCAGGAACTCCGTCAGGATTACTACGACGAAAAAACATCCACCGACGACCACGGCATGCATCTCTACGGCATTGCCAAGGACCAGAACGGCACCAAGTATTACCTCATCAAGAACTCCTGGGGAGAAACCGGTGAATACAAGGGCATCTGGTACATGTCAGAGAACTATGTAAAGGGCAAGACCCTCAACATCCTCGTCAATAAGAACGCCGTTCCCAAGGATATCCTCAAAAAGATCGGCCTCAAATAAATGAGCATCAAAAAGCACATTCCCAACACCATCACCCTGATGAATCTCCTCTGCGGAGTTATCGGGGTGATGGCCGCTGTAGTGGGAAGGACAGACCTCGCCTTTCTCCTTATGCTTGCCGCCGCTTTATTTGATTTCTGCGACGGTCTGGCCGCAAGGCTGCTGGGGGCATATTCAGTTATCGGAAAGGAACTGGACTCACTGTGTGATATGGTGAGCTTCGGGGTACTTCCCTCAGTAATGCTGGTGTATGCATCGGTGAACTCCGGCCTTTCGCCCCAATGGCTGTGCTACATACCTGTTTTCCTTGCCCTCATGAGCGCCCTCAGGCTTGCAAAATTCAACGTGGATGAGCGCCAGAGCACGGATTTCATAGGCGTGGCCACCCCAACATCGGCCATAATGAGCGGTGCGCTGTGCTGCAGCGGCATTGCCTTCCCAGTATGGTTCATCCCGGCTTTTGCCGTGGTGATGGGCCTTCTTCTTGTGAGCGAGATCCCCATGTTCTCCATCAAGATAGCAAAAGGCCATAAGCTCCTGGATGCCAAGCACATAGTGCTCATTGTCCTGGTAGTTGCCTCAATAGCCGTAACCGCCGCGCTCCGCCTCAACTGGAGCATAGCAGTGCTGCTTGTGTTCAGCTCATACATAGTGGAAAACCTGATAATATGGATAGCGAAACCAAAAAGCTGACTCCCCTGAAATTCCTTCCGGACAGGCAGGACACTCCCTGGGGCAGCATAGAATATAAACTGGCCGATCTAGGATTCATTGACTCTATGGCCAGCGAAGGCTGGCTGGGAGGGAATACTCTTTCCGACATAATGCAAACATATCTGGAAAGGGTATCCGGAGAAACTTCCTTTGACTGGTATGGAACGCAGTTCCCCGTGCTCATCAAGAGAATGCATGTAAAGGGCCGCACTCCCATTCACCTCAACCCAGATGATGAATCGGCCGAGCAGCGCTACGATGCCTTTGGAAAAACGGTCCTGTGGTATGTTGAGGATGCCGGAAAAGATGCCGCACTCTACCTTGGATTCAAGAAAGCCGTTGGTGCAGAGCAGTTATATCAGGCAAGCCTTGACGGCAGTGTGGACAGCCTTCTTCATAAGGTAAAGCCCGGCAAGGGAGAATTCTACCTCATCACCCCCGGAACCGTTTACGCTGCAAAGGACGTTACTATTCTGGAAATATCCGAGGCATCGGAACTGAGTTTCAACCTGGAGACAGATCTGGAAGAAGCTTTTGACCTTATCGACCTTGGAGCCTGGAGCAATCCCCTTCCAAGGCCTGAAGGAAGCCTAATAGTGTCTCTCCCCCAGTTCACCGCAAACCGCATTCCCCTTTCCCAGGCTCTCAAAAGCCACCGGGACCTTGACGACACCTTCCTCCTTTACATCACCCTTGAAGGAGAGGCAATAATTGAGGCCGATAACAATAACTATAAGGCCAAGAAGGGTGAACTTGTTATGGTTCCGGCAGAAGTTACGGACTTTGCCCTCCTTCCCGCCGCACCAGGAACAGTTATCCTTGAAGTGAGGATGGACCCCAGACCGGATGATGATATTGTATCTGAACCTGTAGATGATGGAAGTCAGGATTGACAAATACCTTTGGGCAATAAGGGTGTTCAAAACCCGCACTGAAGCAACAGAGGCCTGTAGCGGCGGCAAGGTGAAGATTGGCGGCGTAAACGCCAAGCCTTCAAAGGATGTCCGTCCGGGAGATATCATTAATGTAAGGAAAGGGGCGGTAAACTACACCTTCAGGGTAATTGACGGACTGGATAAACGCGTTGGAGCCAAACTGGTTCCGGATTATGCAGAAAACCTTACCCCCGAAGAAGAACTCCAGAAGCTTCGTGCTCCCGTAGAGACTTTCTTTGTTACCAGGGACCGCGGTGCCGGCCGTCCCACCAAGAAGGACCGCAGGGATATTGAACAGCTTTGGGACACTCTTGATTTCTAGCGTCCGCATATATCCTTGAAATCGCAATGGGAGCAGGTATCCCTGTCCTCTGTGCGGCTCCACGGGATATCAAGGTTGGAGATATCTGACAGCATGGCCTCAAGCTTTGCTGTCATTTCTTTAGTATCTTCCGGATTCTCAGGCATTTCCGGAAGGTTTCCGGTATACAGGTGGCGTATGGAGTATATGGAATTCACCAGCCTCTTTCCGGAAAGTGAAGGCTCCTGATGGCAGAGAAGGTCATAGATGAACAGCTGGAAGGCAATCTTGGGCCCGCCGTTGCCATCCTCAACCTTTCCCGTCTTATAATCCACAACCCTCACTTCCCCGTCACGGTAACTGTCCAGCCTGTCTATGTATCCGTGAATCCTGAAACCGCCAAATTGGCCGTACAGATGCTTTTCAAGGCCGATAATCCTGAAGCCCTCTGTTCCGTCCGCAGCCGCCAGCACTGAGGAGTCGTGCTTAAGTGCAGACAACACATAATCCAGGATGACCTCCTCCAGGACAAGGTTGCGGCCGGTCACTTCAATTGAGTGCATCTCTTCCAGAACCTTCTCCCGGATAAGTGCCTTAAGCCCCTTAGTATCCTTCCTGAAGGCATCCAGCATTTCCCTCGAGATAATATCGGCCCTGCTGTAGAGACTCTCCATGACATGATGGAAAACGTTTCCAAGCATACGGGAATCCAGGGATTCGGAAACCTCGTCGTCGGTTTTGAGCCCCTCCACGGACTGATAATAGAACTTTGCCGGGCAATCGGCATAATTATTAAGGGCCGATGCCGACAGCAGCCTCTGACGCACCGCGTCTACGTGAGCCTGGGTCTTACAAATAACGTCCTCCGGTTTTGGCGCCTGCATGGAAGGGGCGGCGGTGAGTCTTTCCGGCTTTATCCCAAAATGATACTCTAACTGCTTGATGTACCTTGTTTCCTCACCGGATTTAAGGCCCTCCGTGCGGCTGTCATAGATAAGCCACACATGCTCCGGCCTCTGAATCATCCTATAGAAATAATAGGCCCACACCGCATCCTGGAACTCATAGGTGGGAAGGCCGAATCCTTTCCTGAGCTCCGGCGGAATGAAGGAGGAGCTTACGCTGCGCCTTGGGAACATTCCCTCGTTGGCGCTGAGGATCACAAGATACCTGAAATCCAGAGCACGCGTTTCCAGAGGGCCCATTATCTGGAGTCCCTTCAGAGGCTCTCCCCTGAACGGCACGGAAATGCCTTGAAGGAGCCTCTGCATAAGCCTCATATGTGTTGCCGGAAGCAGTTCAAGGTCCGTTCCCTTAAGGATATTGAGCTCTGTGTGACAGCGTTTTGCAAAATCCAGTTCCAGAAGCATCTCTGATTTCCCGGTGAGAGTGCGCCCCACAAGGCCAACTATCTGAGAGAAATAGTCCTCCGTCCTGTGATTCTGTGATGCCGATGCAAGCGTGACATCCTCTATCACCGGACGGAAGATCTGGTCCAGAACCGGACCTCCCTGAAGGTCCTTCACTGGGATATAATACCTTGCGGCAGCCTTGACGGCTTCAACTTTTTTCATCTCATCCTCACCCAGCAGTTCACGGAAAAGGCCTGATGAGAAGACTTCCCTCACGGCGGCGTGGTAGAAATACCAGCCGTCCGGACGCTTTCTCAGTCTCATCTGCATGGAGCCGATGGCATCCAGAAGCGTATATATAGCACTCCCCGACATGGGGTAACCCATGGTCACGTTGATGGAGTCATATGATGGCGGGATGGAATTAAGAAGCGGCAGAAGAAGGTTCTCATCCGGAAGCACGAAGGCAGTCTCAACACTGTCTCCGTCTGTCTGCCCCAGTATCCATGGAGCCAGTTTTGCCTGGCCCACGGATGAAGGGACGTCAACTACCGTAATACGCGGCACACGAAGCCCTGAAGGATCAATCTCGAATGCCTGGGGAAACTCCTCCACGTTCTTTCTCATGAAGAAGGAGGATTTATTCTCCCCGTCCCTTATCATTGTGCTCACATAGTCCCAGCAGAATTCTGCAAGATGAGCATCACGCATCCGCCTCAGCAGTAGTTTCTCGCACTCATTGAGAGCATTCAGGCCCACAAAGACAAACTTCTGAGTTTCAGGGAAAACAGGCTCCAGGAGATCCTTCACGGATGCCCCGGCCTTCAGTCCTGAGGCTACGGAACGGTAAACCATTCCCTCGTAGGCCATATCCTTTTCCCTGAGACTTACGTTGAAATTCTCATATAGCGGGAACAGGATATTCCACAGCTTGACGAATTTCCCCTTCACGCCTCCATCCAGATGCCTTGGATCCCTGAAATGAGACAGGAAATGATCTATGGCAGCTTCCTGATTCTCTGTCAGATACTCATACGTATCCTGGATCTGCTTGAAATCGGAGACATTCCGGAAGAGCCCGCGGGCATCTACAAGGTACTTGTCTATATCGTCAAAATCACTGAGCATCACATCTCCCCAGAACACGAACTCATCCAGGGGTTCGGCCTCGGGATTAAGGTCCCTGTAGCATCTGTACAGTTCCAGAAGCAGGTGCAGCTTATCCGTTGCGTGGACATTGTATACCTTATAGAAGAAATCGTTGATGGTATACATTTCCGGCGCCATCAAAGGCCTTTCCCGAACCAGGCCCCCAAGGTATTTTCTGAAAAACACCAGGGAACGGCGGTTCGGGAAGACAAAGCAGCAGTGCTCTATTTGACGGCCCTCATAGTAGTGCCGGGCCACCTGCCTGAGGAATGGATCCACTATTATCTGATTTCGTAGGCGTAGGGCATACGTGCCATGGGCTTACCAGGCTGTGCGTCCAGGACGGACTGAACCTCCTTACCCATAGCCTCAAACGGAGTGCCGGCAAGGATTGAAGGCTCCTTATTACCCTGACCCAGGCTTTCCATGAGCTGCTGGGCAAAGGTAAGGGGTGCGGGGAATGCCATTACACTGGCTTCATCGGGAGCAATTCCGGCAAGGGTTGCGGCATAGGCAATAGCATCCTGAAGCGTGCCGATCTCATCCACAAGGCCAATTTCAAGGGCATCAGAACCCATCCATACACGGCCCTGCGCAATGGCGTCAACGGCAGAGGGTGCCATCTTACGGCCATCGGCCACAAGATTCACGAAACTCTCGTAGATATCCTCCACGCTGGCCTGCTGATAATCAAGCTCCGCTTTGTCGAAGGGACGCATGAGGCTGTACATGTCTGAGTGCTTGTTTGAGCCCACGGACTCAAAGTTGACGCCAACCTTCTTTGTGACCTTGGAGAATTCCGGAATCATGGAGAACACGCCGATTGAACCGGTTACAGTGTTTGCATCGGCATAGATTTTCTCACAGCCGTTGGAGATCCAGTAACCGCCGGAAGCGGCATAGTTGCCGAATGAGGCTACAAGGGGCTTATGTGCCTGGAGGCTGTCAAGAGCAGCCCTGATCTTAACGGAAGCTGCAACGCTGCCGCCGGGAGAGTTAACGCGAAGGACCACGGCCTTGATGGCGTCGTTCTTTGCCACTTTGTTTATCTCACGTACAAAACGGTCTCCGGCAATTTCCATAAGATCATCACCGTCAACTATTTCACCATCGGCATAGATGATGGCTACGTTGGGCCTGAGGACCGGCTTCACCTTTGAAGAAGCATAGTCTGCGAAAGGAATGAGGGCAAGCTTTTCCTCAGACTCCACGCCTGCAAGGGTGCAGAGCTTCTCCACAAGCTCTGAACGGGTCATAAGACCGTCCACAAGGCCGTTAGAAAGGAAATCCTCGGGCTCTGCAAGGGTAAGGTTGTCCACAAGGGCGTTGAATTTATAGGCAGGGATATCCCTCGCCTCAGAAATGGCGTTTGTCATAACCTTCCATGCGGAATTGATCATTACCTGATTCTGCTCACGGTTTTCAGGGGAAGCGCTGCTGCGGATGAACATTTCACCGGCACTCTTGTATTTCCCGTGACGGATGAGCTGGACATTTACGCCAAGCTTGTCAAGGATGTCCTTCACGAACATCATCTGAGAGGAAAGGCCGATAAGCTGGTAGCTGAAGCCGTGATATGAGGAAAGATAGATTTTGTCGGCCACTGTTGAGAGGTAGTAGGAGCCATTTGCGGGAGACTCCAGCCACGCGATGACGGGCTTTCCGCTGCGGCGGAATTCTGAAAGTGCACGGCGGAATTCCTCTGCATCCGACATACCCATGGAAGCGCCCTCTGCACGGAGAAGGATATACTTCACGCCGGGGTCTGCGGCAGCGGCCTCAATGCCCTTGATGGCATCCAGAAGCCCAATCTGGGCATCAGGCATCTGCATACCTGCTACAGAGAATGAGGGAACGGGATTTTCCTGAGTCTGCTCCGTAATTGCAAACTTGGACATATCCAGGTCCAGGACACCCTCCTTGGGAAGAGGAGCACTTGAACCTCCGGCAATTGCGCCGGCGAACATGATGAGCATAAGGAAAAAGGCCAGGATCCTGAGCACGATAATGCCGCAGATCACTGCCAGCATGGTTTTGACAAAATCTTTCATATGTGCTGTTACTTAACTAATTGCGTTGCTCTGTTCCAGTCAATATTCTCCCTGTAGAACTTATCAAGGACGTCAGAACCCTGTGCAGGGAGATACATGGAAAGACCGGAATATGTGTCGTCCTTTATCTGAATACCAAAGAAATAGTCTGTATGGTCTTTGTATACGACAACTTTGTCTAGAGCCTGATCCAGAGCCGCAAGGTCCTTCGCGCTGGCCCCGGACTTTGCAACAATGTCTCTCAGATCATAGAAGAAATGCCTCTCCATACGGTAATAACGCTGGACGCTGCCGGCATTTATGGAATTCATCCCGCTGCGGTATTTTTCAAAGAGAGTCCTGCACACTGCGGCGAGGCCGTCCATATGTTCCGTATCAATTACCGATATGGTAGCATAGGCCGACGAGCTGGTTGTGGTACCGTCAGGCTTCTTATACTGGTAAAAATAGTCCTTACACACCTGGACGGGGTCTGGGTCATCCTTCAGGAGACGTGACGTAAGGAGCTTGTAGTCAAAGCCGTCGGCCAGAATCTCCGTTGGAGAGAAGCCAATTATAGCGGCCTTATCCCTAAGCTCATAGGCTATCTCCACTCCGCCCATCAGACAGGCGTCGAAAAGGATATAGTCCATATGGCACGGGATTATGTCATGGAAGGTTCTGAGCTCCATCTCAACTGGACTTGAGATGTCGTCGTCCTGGCCGATGGATTTCACTGCAGGATAATCGGGTATGGGAGGGAAAAACTCGGACTGGATGCTCCTGCGTCCCTTGAAGGCCGATGATTTTGGAGCCTTAACCTTATGGGCATCCTCATAGGCAGCGGGATCCTTATAATATCCGTCCGGAAGATATCCTGTCGCATGAGAGGAGAGGACTATCCCGTAATGACTCTGGGGGAATTCATCCACAATTGTACTGAGGGCATCCTCAAGAGTGTTTTCACCAAACAGCGGGGTAAAGCCTCCCCACTTTGAAAGGGTATCCCTTACCACTTCACCGTTTCTGCCGCGGTATACCATGTACATTGACGCCGGAGTTGAGACTGCGTTGTTGTTCCCGTTGCGGGAAATGATCACAAGGACATCCTCCATGGCATATTTACTGCCCGGGATGATGCTGTTCTCAAGCTCCTCAAGGTCTGTTGCAAGATAACCGGAAAGGGAGTTGCGGCCGCCCGAGATCATTATCATCACGTTGCGGTTGACAACGGGAGATATCCTCCCCTTTTCTCCGGGTGTATACGGCGAGGCTTCCTTGCCGGAAGAGTCTATGTCAAAATAAGAATCCTTGGCACAGGACAGTGTCAGGGCCATAAGGAGAAGGAGCATGAAGGCTCCCGGTATTTTGAGCAAATACTTCATTATATCATACAAAGTTAATGTTTTTTTTATATATTTGTACAAAACGTACAACCTATGCGTATGAAACACATTTTCAAGATGATGATTGTTATCGGATCTGCCGCCGCCATTGCCGGGGCATGTTCAAACCCCGGACAGAAAGAACAGGATAGTTTCAAGTACACCATAGACTCTTTCGCAGACCTAAAGGTAATGCGATATCAGATTCCCGGATGGGAGAATCTGACACTCCGCCAGAAGGAATATGCCTTCCACCTGTCAGAGGCCGCAAAATACGGCCGTGACATACTCTGGGACCAGAATTGCAAAGACAACCTCAGGGTACGCCACGCCCTTGAGGCCATCCTTGAAAGCAATGTCCAGGACAGCCCTCAGTGGCAGGATTTCCTGGTGTATGCAAAGAGGGTATTCTTCTCCAACGGCATCCATCACCATTACGCAGAGGACAAGATTTTCCCTGCCTGCCCAAGGGAGTATTTCGCCTCCCTTCTTAAAGAAGCCGGAATTGATGATCCTGAGCTCCTTGACATCATCTATGACCCCGCAATCTATCCCCAGAGGCGTTCTACGGAAACTTCCGGAGACATTGTGAAGTTATCGGCCGTAAACTTCTATGAGAACGTCACCCGCGCGGAAGTTGAAAAATACTACGCCGGTATAGTGGACCCCTCAGACCCTCACCCCATTTCCTACGGCCTCAACACCAAGGTCGTGAAGGGCAAGGACGGAGTCATCCGTGAACTTCCCTGGAAGATAGGCGGTATCTACTCCCCTGCAATTGAAAAGATATGTGAGGAACTGGCAAAGGCACGTGAAGTAGCCGAAAACGACATCCAGAAGCGCGCACTAGGTCTCCTTATAGAATACTACAACACCGGAGACCTCCGCAAATGGGATGAATTCAACATTGAATGGGTGAAGGACACAATAGGCACAGTGGATTTCATCAACGGTTTCATAGAGGACTACAATGATCCCCTGGGACGCAAGGCATCATGGGAAGGCTATGTGAACATCAAGGACTTTGAGGCATCCCGCCGCACTGAAACCCTCAGCGCAAATGCCCAGTGGTTCGAGGACCACTCCCCCGTGGATCCCCGTTTCCGCAAGGAAAAGGTTAAGGGTGTATCGGCCAAGGTCATTAACGCCGTCTGCCTTGCCGGAGACAGCTATCCTTCCACTCCCATCGGCATCAATCTTCCCAATGCCGACTGGATCCGCAAGGAGCACGGCTCCAAGAGCGTAACAATCGCAAACATCACCCACACCTATGATTATGCTGCCCAGGAGCTTCCTGCAAGCACCCTCAAGGAGTTCGCATACAATGATAAGGAGATTGAGTTTGAGAAAAAGTGGGGCACCATTGCAAGCGAGATTCATACAGACCTCCATGAGTGCCTTGGCCACGGCTCAGGTCAGCTCCTCCCCGGTGTGAGCACCACCGCAATGGGAGAATATGCATCGGCCCTTGAGGAAGCCAGAGCAGACCTTTTCGGCCTTTATTATACCGCAGACCCCAAGATGGTGGAACTTGGCATCATGCCTGATCCTGAGGCATATAAGGCAGAATATGCAAATTATATCCGCAACGGCCTCATGGTCCAGTTCACCCGCGTGGAACTTGGACGCCCCAACACTGAGGCACATATGCAAAACCGCAAACTTGTGGCGGAATGGTGCCTTGAGAAGGGTGCCAAGGACAAGGTCATCGAAAAGAAGGTACGTAACGGCAAAACCTACTTTGTAGTGAACGATTACGTGAAACTCCGCGCCCTGTTTGCAGAGCTCCTTGGAGAAATCCAGAGAATCAAGAGCGAAGGAGACTATGAGGCCGGAAAGGCTCTCATAGAGACTTACGCCGTGCACATTGACCCCGAACTCCACAAGGAGGTCCTGGAGCGTTACAAAGCCCTTAATCTCAAGCCTTACGGCGGCTTTGTGAACCCTGAGATCCAGGTTGTCTACGGGGAGGACGGTTCCGTCAAGGATTACGTTCCCGTATATACGGACGACTACCTTGGCCAGATGCTCCTCTACGGCAAGAAATACGGAACGTTGTGATTCTTCAGGATTACCGGAATTACCTTATGATTGAACGTAGGATGTCACCAAATACGGTGGCATCCTATTGTCACGACGTAGAGGCCTTCCTGAATAGTAACGGGGCGGCCACCTCTTCAGTAACAGCTTCAGACATTGAGAGTTACCTTGGGTCAATAAAAGTATCAAAACGCAGTTCTGCAAGGATCCTGAGCGCCCTCAGGAGCTTTTTCGACTGGTGTGTCCAGGAAGGGCAGACAAAGGATAATCCCGCCGCTCTGGTAGATTCTCCTAAACTTGGGAAATACCTTCCGGCAGTTCTCAGCGTAGATGAGGTATCGGCCATAATGGATTCCGTAGACCTCAAGGCTCCTGCCGGAAAACGTGACCGTGCCATCCTTGAAGTGCTTTACGGCTGCGGGCTCCGCGTCAGTGAAGCCGCATCACTGCGCATCTCCAAAATCAACTTCGAGGACGGATTCGTGGATGTTATCGGCAAGGGAGACAAGCAGCGCCTGGTTCCGCTTGGGGAAATGGCTGCCGATGCAATCAGGGCATACCTTGAGGACAGGCCCCTTCCCTATTCCAGGGCCCAGGAGGATATCCTTTTTCTCAATAAGTTTGGAAAGCCACTCAGCCGCGTGTCAATATTCAACATGGTGAAAAAACAGGCCATGATTGCAGGAATCCATAAGGAGATCTCACCTCACACCTTCCGTCACTCCTTCGCGACACATTTGATTGAGAATGGGGCCGATTTACGAATTGTCCAGGAAATGCTGGGGCACGAATCCATCCTCACGACGGAAATCTACACCCACATAGACTCTTCAACCTGGCACCGCTCCGTCCTGGAGCACCATCCCAGAAGGTAATAAAACAAGAAAACCGGCCTTCAAGACGATGCTTGGAGCGCCGGTTTCTTGACGTGTACTAAAACCTAAACCTACTATATAGATGCGGGAAAAAAGAAAACGTTGCAAAAAAATGAAAATTTTTGCAACGTTTTTTGAAAAATTATTTCTCCACCGGTTTTTCGGGCTCCGGAGATTGGGGTTTAGGCTTTGAATTAAGGGCACTCATTGCCCTCTGCACGCCAATGGTGGAGAAATCCTTGCATCCCTGAATGATTCTGGAGGCAAGGTCCGGAACCGCTTTCTTTTCTTCCTCCGACAGCTCTCCAAGGACATAGTCTATCTGGCCGCCGTGAGAAAACTCATTGCCGATCCCGACACGGATCCTTGTCCATTTGTCTGTTTCAAGACATTCCGTGATGTTTTCAAGGCCGTTATGACCGCCTGATGAGCCATTGGCCCTCATGCGGATGGCTCCGAACGGAAGATTTATGTCGTCCGATATCACTATCAGATTCTCAAGGGGCAGGTTAAGCTGCTGCATCCAGTAGCGTACCGCCTTTCCGCTCAGATTCATGTAGGTGGACGGCTTCAGGAGCACAAACCACCTGCCTTTGAAAGACACTTCCGCCACGGAACCGTAGCGGTCGGTCCGGAAAAGGACATTGGATGCCTGAGCCCAGGCATCCAATACCATAAATCCCATGTTGTGACGGGTATTGGCGTATTCTGCGCCAATATTCCCGAGACCGACAACGAGATACTCCATTTACCTAGAGAACTACTCCTGAGCTGCCTTGGCTGCTTCCTGAGCGGCCTGCTGCATAGCACGGGTGGTCTTGACGGAGCAGATAATGGTGTTCTTGTCGGAGACAATCTGGAGACCCTCAAACTTGAGGTCACCGGCTACCATCCTCTTGTCAAGCTCCAGGGGAGTTACATCAATGTCAAGCTGGTCAGGGAGGTTCTTCATGAGACCGCAAACCTTAAGGCTGCGAGCGCTCTGAACGAACTTACCACCGGCCTGAACACCCTTAGGGTGACCGGAAATTGAGAGGGGAACGCTGATCACGATGGGCTTCTTCTCATCAACTGCGAGGAAGTCTACGTGGAGGCAGTTGTCCTCTACCGGGTGCCACTGATACTCATGAGCCACTGCGGTGTAGGTTTTACCGCCCAGGTTGAGGTCTACGATGTAAGAGGCGGGAGTGTGGGTAAGACCCTTAAGCTCTTTCTCGTTTACAGTGAAAAGGATGTTGTCCTTGATACCCTCACCATAGAGGTTGCAGGGAACCAGACCCTGACGGCGGAAGGCCTTCATGACGGCCTTGTTGCCCTTCTGGCGAACTTCGCCATTAAGAGTGAAATGTTTCATCTTTTTAATTTAAAAATGTGTTACTCAGTGCTCTTTTTCAAGCACCCCATTGCACCAAAAAACCTTTGCGGCTTTTTTAAGCGCGCAAAGGTAATAATAATTTTTGTATTTACAAAAAAATCAGAAGCTTGTGGCAATGCCAAGGAAGTCTTCTGCCTTGAGGGCTGCGCCTCCGATGAGACCGCCGTCAATGTCCTTCTCAGCGAAGAGTTCCTTTGCATTTGAAGGCTTGCAGGAGCCGCCGTAGAGGATGGTCATGTCATCGGCAACCTTGGGACCGAATTTTTCCTCGATGACGCTGCGGATGCAGGCGTGGATTTCCTCGGCCTGGGCTGCAGTGGCGGTTTTGCCGGTGCCGATTGCCCATACGGGCTCATAGGCAATGACAACATTTGCCATATCTTCTGCGGTGAAGTTGTAGAGGACGTTCTTTGTCTGGGCAGTGACTACCTGGAAGTGCTTGCCGGCCTCACGCTCATCAAGGTTCTCACCTACGCAGAGGATAACCTTGAGACCTGCCTCAAGGGCGAGTTTAGTCTTTACGACAAGCTTTTCATCGGTCTCTCCGTAATACTGACGGCGCTCGCTGTGGCCAAGGATGGTGTACTCACAGCCTATTGAAGTGAGCATATTGACTGCAACCTCACCAGTGTATGCACCTTTCTCATGGTCTGCGCAGTTCTGGGCGCTGAGCTTTACCTTGGAGCCCTTAAGGGCATCTGCGACAAGTGCAAGATGGGTGAACGGAGGAGCAACCACAAGCTCTACGTTTGCGGGAAGATCCTTTGCGGCTGCAACAACTGCCTTTGCCAGGGCGACACCTTCGGGAACGGTGGTATTCATTTTCCAGTTCCCTGCTACGATATACTTTCTCATTATCTGAAATTATTTAACTGACATTACTGCGGAAGCGATTGAATTGAGCTTCACGTCTACTGAATCTGCGCGGGAAGCGAGGATGCAAGGAACCTTGGTGCCTACAAGGAAACCGGCCTGGCGTACGCCAACGGCAAGTTTGGAGTTGGTTTTCCAGAACACGTTTGCACTCTCGATGTTGGGGAAGAGCAGGCAGTCTGCATCTCCTGCAACGGGAGAAGTGAGTTTCTTGATCTGGACTGATTCCTCATCAATTGCCACGTCAAGGGCAAGAGGGCCGTCGCCGATAGCCTTGATCTGGCCGCGGTCGCACATCTTTGCAAGCATGGCGCCCTCTATGCAGGCGGGCATTGAATCAAGCATCTGCTCAGAAGCAGCGATGAAGGCAATCTTAGGCATTGCAATGCCGAATGAACGGGCAACTCCGGTAACGAAGCCTGCCATCTTTACCTTCTGGCGGAAATCCGGTGCGGGGATAACGGCCATATCGGTGATGAAGATGAGCTTGTGGTAGTTGGGGTTCTCGATTACGCCGACGTGGGAAAGAAGGCCCTTGGGAGGAAGCAGGCCGACTTCCTTGTTGAGGATGGCGCGGAGGAATTTATCCGTGGAGCAAAGGCCCTTCATAAGGACATCTCCCTCACCGTCATGGACCATGCGGACGGCCTCAGCGACAGCCTTGAGCTCATCCTTGATGTCCACTATCTCAAACTTTGCAATGTCAATCTTGCATTCATCGCACACCTTTGCGATGAGGTCCCTGTCACCAACCAGCGTTACCTTTACAAAACCCTGGTCTGAAGCAAGGGAAGCGGCTTCGATGGTGTGTGAATCTACGCCCCAGGCGGCAATCATTTTCTTGCAGATACCCTTAGCTTTGAGCTCTGCGAATAGTTCGTTGAAATTCTTTATCATTGTTTATTCCTGATTATCAAGTACAAGATGCATGGTATCACGGGCAATCACAAGCTCCTCGTTGGTGCAGATGAGGGCGGCCTTCACCTTAGAATCTTCAGTGGAGATGATGGCATCCTCTCCCCAAGCCACGTTGGCTTCATAGTCTACCTTGAGGCCAAGGTGGGAGAAGTTTTCAAGCACGCGGCGGCGCAGGCGGCTGTTGTGTTCTCCGATACCACCGGTGAAGACAATGAGGTCTACGCCGTTCATAGCGGCAACATATGAGCCGATATTCTTGATGATATCATATGTGTACTTCTTGAGTACGAGCTTTGCCTTGGGATCTCCGCCATTTGCAAGCTCATCAAGCTCACGGGCGTCTGAAGTGACGGTAGAAATGCCCAGGAAGCCGGATTTACGGTTGAGGATGGTGGTCATTTCATCCGGATCCACGCCAAGTTTCTTCTCAAGATAGAGGACTGCATTTGCGTCTATATTACCCACGCGGGTGCCCATAATCATGCCCTCGAGCGGGGTGAAGCCCATGGAGGTATCTACGCACTTGCCGTTCTGGATGGCGCAGATTGAACTGCCGGCGCCAAGGTGGCATGTGATGATCTTGGAATTATTGATGTCCAGACCGCAAAGTTTTGCACCTACGCCAGCAACAAACTGATGGGAAGTGCCGTGGGCGCCGTAACGGCGTACGCGGTATTTCTCATAATACTCATAGGGCAGGCCATACATATAGGCGTATGACGGCATGGTCTGGTGGAATGCTGTATCGAAGGTTACAACCTGAGGGACCGTAGGAAGTGCATCCTGCATGGCCCTGATACCCAGAAGGTGGGCGGGGTTGTGAAGCGGGGCGAAATCTGCGCAGAATTCAATCTTTGAAAGGACGTCGTCGTTGACAAGGACTGAACCTGAGAAGAAATCACCGCCCTGCACTATACGGTGACCTACGGCCTCAATGTCCTCAAGGGACTTCAGAACGCCGTTTTTGGGGTCTGTGAGGGCAGCAAGTATAAGCTGCATGCCCACTTTGTGATCCGGGATGGGAATGTCCGTGACAATTTTGTCCTTACCGGCGGGAGCGTACTGCAGGATACCGGCGGGAAGGCCGATTTTCTCTGCGATACCTTTGGCAATGACATCAAAGACGTCGTCGCTCTTCATGTCCAGAAGCTGATACTTGATGGAAGAGCTGCCGCAGTTGATAACTAGGATGATCATATGTTTATTGTGGTTTAGTTTTATTTTCACTATATCCATGCAAATATACGAAATAATTGCTAATTTCGCATATGGCAGAGGCGAAAAGCATAGAGGCGCTGTCAGTAATGTTCACAGCGGGAGTGGCAGTGGGGGCGGCAGTTTCCCAGCACTCGCCGTGGATCCTTCCCGCTATCCTCCTTCCAATAGTCTCACTGCCTGTTTTCTGCGGCCCGGCGCTTCGCCGCTCCAAGGCCGGCCCTCCTGTCCTCCTTCTTGCCTTCCTCACCCTTGGATTATTCGTCTCGGCATCGGCCGTACCATTTCAGGGAGAGGAGACCTTCCTTGAGAGCCTTGCCCTGGAATCGGCCCTTAAACTCAAATCCCTCATTTCCGGCATGCCATTCAGGGCCGATGTAACCTCTCCCCTTCTCACGGCCCTTCTCACCGGAGACAAAAGCGGCCTTGGCCGGGAAACCGTCCAGGCCTTCAGGGACAGCGGCGCATCCCATATCCTGGCCCTTTCCGGGCTTCACATGGGCATCCTCTACCTTATATTTGATAAGCTCACCATGCCACTTGGCAAATCCACGGCGGCTAAATGGGGAAGGGCCTTCATCGTTGTCACGGCCGCCGGCTGGTTCACCCTCATGACCGGCGCCGGGCCCTCGATCGTGAGAGCCTTCCTATTTATACTTATAGGAGAGACATGCACCCTGGCAGGACGGTGCCGGAAGCCTTCCAGAGTGCTTTGCCTGGCCCTGCTGGTACAGCTTGTCATTACCCCCGGCGTTATCCGGAGCCTTGGATTCCAGCTCTCATATCTTGCCATGGCCGGCATTGTGCTCCTGTATCCGGTGCTGGAAAAATGGTATCCGGAAGGAGGATCCGCCTTCAACCCCATACGGAAAATCTGGCAGATGGCGGCAGTTGCCATATCCTGCCAGCTCTTCACCGGTCCCCTGGCCTGGATAAAGTTCGGCACTTTCCCCCGTCATTTCCTCCTCACCAACCTCCTTGCCATACCCGTTGTCACCGCCCTTATGTGGGTTTCCGTCATAACCATAGCCCTCTACGGCCTTGGCTGGTGCCCAGGACTGCTTATAACAATAACAGACGGCCTGAGCCGCCTGCTGGTATGGATTCTAACGGTAATCAGTTCCTGAGAGAGAATCCAGGTGACATCCACTCTTTGATGTCCCCGTTTTCATCGGCATAAGTAAGATATCCTTCAAGTTGGGGATCCCCAAGAATAATCCCCTGAGCCTTCTCAAGCCCAACCACCATGCACCAGGTGGCTATGGCATCGGACTCTGCGGCGCTTACCTTTGACGCCACCGTTGCACTGAGGAGACTATGCTCTACAGGGTATCCTGTGACGGGGTTGATGGTGTGGGAATACTTCTTTCCGTCACGGACAAAAAACTTGCGGTAATTGCCTGACGTGGTGATTCCCACAGGTTTTCCCTCCGACGTCCAGACATCCTTGAACTCTTCCCCTGAAGGACGGTCTACTCCAACCGCCCAAGGCTCTCCGGAAGGATTGAGGCCGTCACACCATATCTCCCCTATATCCACCAGCATATCCTTTACTCCTATACCGTAAAGGAATCTGGCGATAACATCTGAGGTGTAGCCCTGCGCAATTGCATTATAATTGAGCTTGGGACTGCCCATGGAAGCTGGATCCAGGGTACCGTCAGGAGCAATTGGAAGTTCCTTTGGAAGATTTTTCTGGCCGATTTTCCCAAGGAGCGCGGATATCTGGTCATCCGTTGGGAAAGAACTGTTTTTGAAACCGAATCCCCAGGCGTCGAAAAGAGGACCTGCCGCACAGTCTACTGCACCGCCGGAGCGCTCCCACATCTGGTATCCTATGCCGTACATCTCTATGAACAGGTCATTGGGGCGTATGACTTCCCCGGCATTGAAACGGGACAGGAGTGACTGACGGTTATATCCTGATAGGGAGAAATCTATCCTTGAAAGGATGGCATCCACGCTGTCCCTGATGGCTTCGACGGGCATTTTTACTCCAGCCGCATTGAACTTTACGGCATAACCCACAGACTGGGCGGTGCCGGTTATCTGGACATAGCGCCCGCGTCCGGGGCCGCAGGAGACCAGGACTAGCAGAAAAGCCAGTGTGAACAGGATTTTTCTCATACTATATAGCACGATAATTGCGCAATATTACAAAAAAATGACGATATTTGCGAGAATTAACACGTAACAATGAGAAAAACCATCATATTTACAGTTATCCTTTCAGGCATCCTTTCCCTCCCCGCCTGCAAGAAGACAGAATCAACTGACACCACTCCCTCCCTCCAGGGCCTCGATATCACCGAAGCAGTTCCCTACGTTGCAAAGGGCGCAGACATAGTATTGAAGGCCGATGCCAGCCATCTCTCCTCATCCAACGGAAAACCGTTTGGCAACGTTGGCATCTTCTGGCAGGTAAACAGTGCAAAGAAAGACACTCTCACAAGGAACGTAAACCAGGGAAATCCGGAATTCAAATATCACGTGGACACCCTTGGCACATACCAGATTGCCTGCTACGCCTTCCCCGGTGAGGGATATCATTTTTACAACGCCAGCGCCATTACAAGCTTCAAGGCCATAGAGCCCTCCACAGCCCTTACCGGAATCGGCACAGCTGCGTCCGTTACAATAGACGGAAATGAATGGAGCACCAGGAACCTGGACAACCCCTCATCCGGTGTAGCATACAAGAAGGCCGATGTAACCACATCCAGCTTCGGCCGCCTGTATACCTTTGAGGAAGCATCCACCGCCTGCCCCGCCGGCTGGCACCTGCCCACCGCAGAAGAATGGGATGCCCTTGGAACTGAAGCCGGAAACCTCATGGCTCCTGCAAAATTCCTGGATCTGGACATGTGGGTGCCCGCCCTTGGTCAGAAGATTACAAATTCCACCGGCTTCAACGCAATTCCCGTGGGCTATCTTGACAATACGGCCAGCTTAGACAAATTCCGCCGCTACGGAGAGATGGCCGCATTCTGGACATCTTCAGACTCTGCCTCAGATTCCTCTCTGGCACAGTTCCGTTATATCCTCTATGACAACCCTGCAATAATGAAGGGCAACGGAAGCAAAACCTCCCTTGCCCTTAGTGTAAGATGTGTGAAGGATTAACGTAAATCCGTTATCACAGAATTCTCAGGAAGCGATTTCACGTCAAAAGTGAAGTCGCTTTTTCCTTGCGGCTCCATATAGATGATTCCCTTCAGGACAAAGCGGGCGTTGACATCGTCGTCAACTTTATATATTACGTCCAGACTGTCTTTTGAGCCCCCCTTTACCTGAAGTGCACTGCCGTAGGAGCGGTAGGAACTGATCAGGAGAGCGGGATTTGTGAGGATGTTGTCCTGCTCTGCGCTTTCAATCACAACCTCCCCTGCCGAAGGATCATAGGTCCAGCGTGTGGTCCCGTCACACACAATTGTGAGGCCAAGGCCGTCCAGCCTGTAAGCGTTATCTTCCACAAGCACATCCCCTTCCGTGACCTTGGAGAAGGCTCCTCCGTCCTTGGAATGGTTATACTCATAGTGGAAACTGACCCTCTTTCCGGCTGCACGGTCAAGCTGGGGGATGCTTACCCCCTGTGCGTTTGCAAGCGCACAGGCTATAAGGGAAATGGCTGTAAGAACAAGGCGTCTCATTGCTGCTGCATGAAATGTGCAAGTTTTTCTTCAAGTTCTGCGATGTCCTTCACCAGAACCTCACGCGGCTTGGCTCCGTTCTGCGGGCCCACGATGCCGGCGGCTTCCAGCTGGTCCATCACTCTACCTGCTTTTGCATATCCCATGCCAAGACGGCGCTGAAGGTCTGAAGTAGAGCCTCTTTGGTTGATTACTATCATGCGGGCGGCTTCCTCAAAGCGCTCATCAAGCTGCTTCATGTCCACCATTCCGCCGTCTGAGCCGTCACTGCCGTCTGCGGCGGGAGGTTCCGGCAGATAGTAAGGCGTATTGTAGCTCTTCTGGAAGCCTATCTGCTCCCCTACGGCATTGGTAAGGTCCACAATTTCATCGTTGGAAATAAACGCGCACTGGACACGTTCCATCTCTACGCCACTGTAAAGGAGCATATCTCCGCGGCCGATGAGTTTGTCGGCGCCGGGCTGATCCAGGATGGTGGCGGAATCTATGCGGGAAGTAACCCTAAAGGCTATTCTCATGGGGAAGTTGGCCTTGATTAGGCCGGTAATCACATCTACCGTAGGACGCTGTGTAGCCAGGATCACATGAAGACCTGCGGCACGTCCCTTCTGGGCAAGACGGATGACGGAAGTGGTGATGGAACGGGCAAGGGCCTTTGATTCAGGACCGGCACCAACAGACATGGTAAGGTCTGCGTACTCATCAATCACCGTAACTATGTAAGGTAGGAAGTGATGGCCTTCATCGGCCCTGAGGTGATGCTCCTTCCACTTGTTGTTGTAGAGCTTGATGTTGTTCACAAGGCCCTTGGAGAGCAGCTCATAGCGGGAATCCATCTCCACGCACAGAGACTGGAGCACTGCTGCCGCGTCCTTGGCGTTTTTCACAATGGCGTGATCCTTCTCATCTTGCTCGCTGCCGGCATTGGGAAGCACGGCCAGATAGTGGTGCAGCAGGCTTGCATAGGAGGAGAATTCCACCATCTTGGGATCCACGAACACAAACTTGAGCTCCGAGGGATGCTTGGAGTACAGAAGCGATGCCACAATGACATTAAGGCCCACTGACTTACCCTGCTTGGTTGCACCTGCAACAAGGAGGTGGGGGGCGTCGGCCAGGTCAAAGACCTTCACCTGCTGGGAGATGGTGTAGCCTATGGCAACGGGGAGTTCTGCCTTTGATTCGCGGAAGGCGGCATCGTTGAGAAGGGACTTCAGAGGCACAATGGAGGCCTTGTCGTTGGCAACCTCGATGCCCACTGAATCAGATAGCGTGGTGATACGGACGCCCTTTGCATTGAGGGATATGCCGATATCTTCCTGGAGCTGCTTGATGGCCGCAATCTTTACACCCGGAGCCGGATAAACCTTATACAGGGTAACGGTAGGGCCTACGATGGCAGTGACGTCACGCACCTGGATGCGGTAACTTGCAAGGGTTGCGCGGATCTTGTTGTTGTTGCGGCTGAGTTCGTCCTGAGATACCTCGTGGCGGCCGTAAAGGTGGTCACCAAGTATGTTGATGGAGGGAACCTTGTACTTTGGAAGACCATCCGGAGGGTCCAGGCGGTTGTCTATGGGTTTCAGCGGCTCCTTGACCTCCTGCTCAAGGGTGTCGTCGGTAACGACGTTGATGCCGTTCTCATCCTCTGACTCTGATGAGGGGGCTTCATTGGCAGTATCTTCAGGATTCTTCTTCTTGAAAAGGGGCTTACGGGGCTTTTTCTCCTTCTGAGGCTCCGCGGCGGGGGCCGATGTATCAGAGGTGACAAAACCGGCCGCCACGGGAGCAACCTCAACCTCAGGAGCCTCTGATGACGGTTCATCATCCGTATCTTCGGGTTTCTTACCCATCATGAAGGAAGCGAAACGGCTGCTCATGCAATATAGCCAGATGGCCAGAAGCACAATGAGTATGAGAATGGAGATAATCTCTCCAAGTTTTGCGACTGAAAAGCCAACAACTGCCTGAGCCGCCCTGCCGCCCAGGCCTCCTCCGAAGAGGGTATCCCAGCCGCCCAGCATACCTGCCATGGCAAGTATCCAGGAAAGCAGAAAACTCAGCGTGAGCATGCCGTAGAACCATTTACGGAGACTCATACCGAGGCTGGGCTTCACCAGTTTTATGCTCCAGGCAAAGAAAAAGGCAACTATGCAGAACGCCGCAAGGCCGAAACTGTCCGTCACAAGGAACTTCCCAAGTGAGAAGCCTGTTTCTGCCGCGGCGTTGGCAACCTGCGCGCCTGCGGGGGCCGATGCCACGCTCTGGTCCTGCTTCCAGGTAAAGACGTAAGAAGTTACTGAGACTGTTAGGATAACGGTAAAAAGCAGCACGAGGGCTATCCCCGCAAGGCGGATGCCCTCCCGCTTCCTTTCGCTCATGCGGTCCAGGTATTTAGAGAAAAGTCCCATTATTTCTTTCCCTTTTTGCGGAAGCCGCGGTTGAATTTAGCGCTCTTGCCAAAGCCAAGGTTCATGCCGGGACGTGAGAATGAGACGCCCTCCGAGATCTTACTCAGTTCAAGGCCTTCAGGAACCTTCACACGGCCTCCGGACAGGCGCTCAATATCCTGGAAGATAGTTGCGTCGGTTACGGTGTCCTTGTTCCAGATAAGATACTGCTGCCTCATATAGATGGCAAGGCAGCGAAGCATCTCCGTCTTCTCCTCTCCCTCCGGCTCTGATGCTATGAGGTCCAGGATACTCTCTATGTTGCGGCCGTAATGACGTGCCCTGATGGGCTTTGTGTTGAGGGGGATAGGGTCCGGACGGCTGCTGATTACATCTGGCTCCGGCATGGGGAACGGAGAATCAATGTCAAGGTCATAGCCGGCGATGATATAAAGATGGTCCCAAAGCTTCTGGAGCCAGTTTTCCTGCTGGTGGACCTGGGGATTAAGGCTTTCCATGACCTTTACCACGGCCGCTGCCTGTTCGCTGCGCTTTGCGCGGTCCGGGATGTCCTTCAGCTGCTCTACCATCTTGAGGACAAGCCTTCCGTATTCAGGCATTGCAAGTTTCTCTACTTCAGTATTGTAATATAGTTTGACGCTGTTCTCGCTGGCTTCCATATAGAATCTCTTTTTAATCAGCTACAAAGTTAATTAAATTATCGTCCAAATACCAAAGGTATCCGTCAACTTTTTCAAATCCCATACGGCGGTAGAGGTTCACGTACCGGCGCACCTGGGAATAGTATTTCTTCTCCTCCTTGCCAAATTTGAAATCCACGATATCCACATTTCCGTCTGGGTGGATCACCACTCTGTCGGGCCGATACTCCCCCTCTCCGGGCGCAAGGACAGTCTCCTCCTGGCGTATCCTGGCCTTCGGAGAGAACCATCCCCTCTCCTCTACGGAAGAAATCCTTGACCGGAGAAACTCCAGGGCCTCATCCCTGCCGCCTTCCGGCAGTTCTCCGGAGAGTACGGCGGCATCTACCGCGGCCGGGAGGTCATGGGCCACAATAACCCTTGAAAGGATGCCGTGAAGGACGTTCCCCCTTATCCTGCGGCTGGCCTGAGGACCGTACGTGCCGTCTTCTCCAAAATAATCGGCCGCCTCCTGGGAGAACTTGAGACGGTCCCCGGTTCCGGAGGGGAATGACGCGTAACCGGCTTCCATCAGGGAAGACGCCTTATCCTCCCTTGGGATGGAAGAGAAGCTGTGAAGCTGCCCCCGGCTGTACTGAGACCCTCCTGTGAAGAGATAGAGCACCTGTGACATATTCCTGAACGAGGAGATGCTGGCAGGCGGATTTGCCGCTATCACCTTAAGCCCGTATATGGGCCTTGTAAGGGCCACATAGAATATGTTGATATTGTCTATGGTCTGCAGAAGGTGTTCACGGTCATACTGTGCCTTGAAAAGGGTATCGGCCGCAGAGTCCGTAAGGTCTATGAAATAGCTGCCTTCGGCCTTGCCTTCAAGGGGCGTTCCTTTTGTGTCCGGGCGGCACCAGTAGGATGAGTGCTTATACAGGTTCACCTTCTCTGCAAAGGGGAAAATCACATATGGGAATTCAAGGCCCTTTGACTTGTGGACGGTCATTATACGCACTGAATCACCGGACTGCGGGGATGCAATCTTGGGGTCTGCGCCGGCCCATGCCTTAAGGAAGGCCTGGAGATTGTTGCCGTTCTGGCTCACCCAGTCCTGAAGGTAGTCCATGAATGACTGGATGTAAGGAATTTCAGCATTGAAGACCTCCGGTTTTGAGGCCGATATATCCCTCAGGAGGGACTCGGCAAGGTCTGTGAGGGAATGGTAGCGGGAGGGTATGCTGATACCAAGGGAGGATGCGAGGTATCCGGCAACGGACGGTTTTTCCTCATTTTGCGGCGTATCCACAAGGGATAACTGCGACACAAGACGCCTTACGGTGGCCGATGCCTTCACATACAGGGAATCATCGGAGACTACGGGAATATTCCTCCCTACAAGTTCTGCGGCTATTGCCGCGCCGTCATCGTTACCGCGGACCAGGATGGCTATATCGGCCCACATTGCACCGGCATTCCGGAGATTCTCAAGGGTGGAGAAGATCTCCCCCATCTGATCATCCGTAAACACCACGTCAACGCTGCCGGGAGAAGGGTCATTGAACTTTGGGACCTGCTCCACATCGGCATAGAGGTCCTGAACGTCAAGCTCCTTTGCGGCAAAGCTGAAGAACTCGTTGTTGAAATGGACTATTTCCCGGCAGGTGCGCCAGTTTTCCTTCAGGGGGTCTATGCTGGGATTTGAGAATTCCTGCTCAAGGCGGCTTCCCAGAAGGTTCCAGTCGCTTCCCCTCCAGCGGTAGATGCTCTGTTTCACATCTCCCACCACCAGGGAATCGGCACCTGAATCAATGCTGCCGTGAAGGAGCGGGCGGAAGTTGTCCCACTGGATGTCAGACGTATCCTGGAATTCGTCCAGAAGAAAATCCTCGAACCGCACGCCCAGCTTCTCATAGATGAAAGGAGTATCCGTACCGTCGATGATGCTTTTCAGTATGGTGTTGGAGTCATCTATAGAGATGACGTTTTTCTCCTTCTGGATCTGCTGGAAGGCATCGGCAAGTTCAGAAGCCATTCCAAGTGCATAAATCTGCCGGAGTATCAGTTCTGCCGTCTGATATGCCTTGAACGGATCATCAAAAAGGCCGATGAAATCCTCCAGCGGGGCTTCCAGCATACCCCGGACCATGGGCATGAACTTACCGGCATTTGCCTTGCTGAACCATTCGTCGGGATTGAGCGCCTTGCGGATAAAAGCATCCGTGGGCTTCTTCATTCCCTTCCCGGCGTCATTGTAAATAAGGATTGCGCTGAGGAATTTGCGGTTGAAATCGTCCGTTGAAAGGCCGGAGGCGGAAACTGCCTCAATTACTTTCCGGGCCGATTCCCTCACGCTCTCTTCAAAAGCCTTCCTGAGGTCCCTGCAATACTTGCCAATCTCCTGAAGCTTTTCACGTGAAAGGAGGCCCCGCTCCCCTTCCGGGAGCTTCCCAAGGCTTGTTGCCATATCTCTCAGCCTTCCCTCTATAGAGAACCAGCCCTTCTGCTCAAGGTCCCATCTGGCGCTGTCAGTGAGCCAGTTCAGCACGGCCTTGTCATCCTCTGAGATACTGTCAAGCACCCTGTCCACGCTCTCCTGGACAAGTTCGTCACGGTCCAGCTGGACCTGATAGGTGGAGAACTGTCCTATCTCCCTTGAAAAGGCGCGGAGAGTCTGCTGGAAAAAGCGGTCTATGGTAGAGACGGCGAAGGCGGAATAATCATGCAGGATGCCCGAGAGCTGTGTCCGGGCACGTTTCTGAATGGATGTCTTATCAAGGCCGGTTTCCTTAGTCAGATAGTCAAGGTACTTTGACTCATCCGGTTCCATGGCAAGGGTATGCAGTTCCTTCAGGATGCGCCGCTTCATCTCATCCGTGGCCTTGTTGGTAAAAGTCACGGCCAGGACATGCCGGTACGCATCCGGCTGATTGCTCCTGACAATCAGTCTTATGTACTCCCTTGCAAGATTGTATGTTTTGCCGGAACCAGCCGACGCCTTGAGAATCTTCAGCACACCACAAATATACTAAAAATCTCCGTCAGTTCATTCCCCTTTCCTTCTTTATAGCCTCGTATGCTTCCTGCACCTGACGGAACTTTTCCGCGGCGGCTTTCTGGACGTCTGGGCCAAGGGTTGCAACCTTGTCCGGGTGATTCTTCATGGCCATCTTGCGGTAGGCGGTACGCACCTCGTCGTCAGTTGCGCTTGGAGAAATCCCAAGCACGGTATAGGCGGAGTTTGTGTCCTTGTAGAACATGGCAATGACGGAACCAATATCCGCGCCATTAAGGCCGATAGTAGCCCCTATTGCCTCCAGGACGCCCTTTTCGCTCTTTGCAAAGTCTCCGTCGGCTATAGCGATCTGGACAAGGTAGTGGAAGAGCTGCAGCCTCTGGGAGTAGTTCATGTATGTGGCTATCTGGGGACCCACCTCATAGATATTCACCTGACGGGCGTTAAGGCCTTCAAGGATTCTCATGGCTTCCGGAACGGCCTGAGGTCCGAAGTTCCTCTGGATGAAGTCCCTGACTGTATCCAGTTCCCTCTGATGGACCTTTCCGTCGGCCCTTATCACGGCCGATGAAAGCACAAGAAGGCTCACAAGGAAACTGTTCCGCTGCTCAGACGCGGAGTAAGTCCTCCTTGACGAGGTTGTATCCCCCTGCTGGAACGGGATTTCCGCCCTGCCTTCAAACAGTGACCCGAAAAGATATCCTATAAGTCCTCCTATGGGTCCCAGAGTAACCCATCCCAGAATTCCAGTAATCCACTTGAAAATACCCATATAATAGATGTTTCCTCCCTCTCTTCAAATATCGGTCCTATCATAAGCGACTGACATAATGGCATAAAGGTATACAGGAGTGCACTAAAAAGGGAGACGATTTCTCGCGACGGTCGGAGGCCGAAGGCCGACAAGGGGGTGTTTGAGGGGGCGGGGCCCCTTCAATTAATGTTGAAAACAGGAGTGCATTAAAAAAGGACGCAAAATTTGCGTCCTTTTTTAGTGCACTCTTAGGGACTCGAACCCTAGACCCGCTGATTAAGAGTCAGCTGCTCTACCAGCTGAGCTAAGAGTGCTGGTGTATGTCTTGTGACCCGTTCGGGGCTCGAACCCGAGACCCCAACATTAAAAGTGTTGTGCTCTACCAACTGAGCTAACGAGTCCTCCGTCCCAAATCGGGATTGCAAAAATTTTTAAAAATTTTTACGCGGAATATTCCTTGATGTGCTGCTCCTGCGAGAGACGGCATACAAGAAGCTTATCCTTTGATTCTGCAACTATGTAACCGTCAAGGCCTTCCACAACTACGGTCTTCTCTGAGGCAACGTGTACAAGGCAGTTAGAGCAGTCGAAAAGACGTACATCCTGACCCACGGCGGTATTGCCGTCTTCATCGGCCTTAAGGTGTGTCATGACAGAGCCCCAGCTGCCAAGATCGCTCCAGGCAAGGTCCTCTGCGATCACGAAGATGCGCGGACTTTTCTCCATTACAGCATAGTCTATGGAGATTTTCTCACAGGTAGGGAAAAGGCGGTGGAGGTTCTCCTTCTCCTTATCCGTGAAGAAGGAAGGTGCAAGCTCATCCATCACTCCGGCAATCTGGGGAGCATAGTTACGGAGTTCCGTTACGATTGTGTTCACGTTCCACACGAAGATGCCGGCGTTCCAGAAATAGTGGCCGTCTTCAAGATAGCTGATGGCGGTATCAAGATCCGGTTTTTCCTTGAATTCACTCACCTTCACCAGCTGGCCGCGGAGAGCTTCTGCGGCGTGAATGTAGCCGTAGCCGGTTTCCGGACGGGTGGGTGCAATGCCAACGGTGACAATGGCGTCACGCTCCTGCGTGAATTCCAGAGCCTTGGCAATGGTGTCTGCGAACTCTTCAGTGCGCAGAACCAGGGCGTCTGCGGGAGTTACCACAATATTGGCCTCGGGGTCCTTGCGCTGGATTTTCCAGGAAGCATATGCGATGCAGGGGGCTGTGTTACGGCCCTCGGGTTCTGCAAGGATCTGGTCCTGAGGGATGGCAGGAAGCTGCTTTTTCACAAGATCCACATACTTCTCCCCGGTTACCACCCAGAAGTTCTCCGGGCGGCAAAGAGGTGCAAAACGGTCTACGGTAAGTTGGATCAGGGAGCGTCCAACGCCAAGAATGTCAATAAACTGTTTAGGTACATCCGGTGTGGAGAGCGGCCAGAGCCTGCTGCCAATTCCACCGGCCATAATAACTACGTGTGTATTCATAACACGCAAATATAGTAAAAAAAGCGTATCTTTGGATTATGATTCCTCAACCGATTGAAAATATAGAGAGTTTTGAGAGCCCTCTGGGTGAAGTGAAAGCGGGTTTTCCCTCCCCCGCCGACGATTTCCGTGAGAAACTGGACCTTGTCAAACTCCTTGTGAGGCACAACGCCTCCACGTTCTTCTTCCGCATAGACGGCGTCTCCATGGTGGATGCCGATATGGACGAGGGTGACATAATAATCGTGGACCGTGCCGTAGAGCCTTACAACGACTGCAAGGCTGTATGCTTCATAGACGGAGAATACACCGTGAAGCGCGTTGAGATAGGCCCTGGGGGCGCCGTCCTTGTGCCCTGCAATGAACACAACCGCAAATTCAAGCCCATCCCGGTGGGCCCGGACAACGATTTCCTCATCTGGGGCGTAGTGACCTGGGTAATCAAGAAAGCATAGATGTACGCCCTAGCCGACTGCAACAATTTTTTCGCTTCCTGCGAAAGGGTTTTCCGTCCTGAGCTGAACGGAAAACCCGTAATTGTGCTGTCAAACAATGACGGCTGCGCCATAGCCCGCAGCAACGAGGCCAAGGCCCTTGGGATCAAGATGGGAGACCCGTTCTTCAAGATAAAGCCCATCATAGAACGCAACAACGTTGCGGTATTCTCATCCAACTTTGCGCTGTACGGGGATATGTCGGCCCGCGTTCAGGAGGTCCTGAGGGGCTTTGCGCCATCCGTTGAGGTGTACTCCATAGATGAGGCCTTCCTTGACCTGACGGGTATGGAGGCCGATTTCAACGCCCTTGCAAAGACCATCTCAAGGGAGTGCCGCCGCCTCACCGCCATACCCGTTTCAGTTGGCATCTCCCCTACCAAGACCCTTGCAAAGATTGCCTCAAAACTGTGCAAGAAATACCCTAAACTCCAGGGCGGATGCTATATGTGGAGGCCCCAGGACATAGAGAAAGTGCTCCGGACCTTCCCCGTGGAAGATGTCTGGGGAATCGGCCGCCGCAGCTTTAAAAAACTGGCCGATATGGGCGTCAAAACCGCCTGGGATTATTGTCAGCTCCAGGAAACCACCGTCCGGAAACTCTTCAACCTCCCCGGATTCCGCACCTGGAAGGAGCTGAGGGGCATCCCCTGCATCGAGTTCGAGGATATGATAGAGCCCAAGCAGAGTATCTGCATCTCCCGCAGTTTTGCCCATGAGGTTACAACCCTTCAGGAATTCACGGAGCAGATTGCAACCTTTGCATCCCGCGCCACGGCAAAACTCCGCGCCCAGAACACCCTGGCAACGGAAATGGCCGTCTTTGCCATGACCAACCGCTTCAAGGAGGACCTCCCCCAGACAAGCGGCGGCCTTTACACGGTTTTCCCTGACGGAGCGGCCGACTACCGTACCATCGTTACATCGGCCATAAAGACGGCAAGGAGCCTCTTCCGGCCGGGTTTTGGCTACAAGAAGGCCGGCGTTGTGTTCACAAAGATCATCCCCGCAGAGGGTGCATCGGCCTCCATCTGGGCCGATACAGATGCGCAGGAGCGTGACGAGAACCTCTCAAAGGTGCTGGACTCCATCCACAAGAGTTTTGGCAACGGAGCCCTCCTCTGGGGCGCCCAGGGAGACGGGCAGTTCCACATGGCCCAGGAGCACCGCTCCCCCCACTACACCACCCTCTGGAGCGACATTCCCAAGGTCACGGTAAAATAGAGAGAGGCCCCCGATCGGGAGCCTCTCTCTCAAATGTCTTAACCGGCTAATCCGGTTTATACTCCAGCAGATCCCCTGGCTGGCAGTCCAGGGCCTTGCAGAGGGCATCCATGGTGGACAGCCTCACGGCCTTGGCCTTGCCGGTCTTGAGGATGGAGAGATTGGCGGGGGTAATGCCAATCTTCTCTGCCAGCTCACCGGAAGACATCTTCCGGCGGGCCAGCATGACATCTATATTAGTGATGATGGGCATTACTCCTCCTTCTCTGGCTGAGCCTGCTCTTCCGGCTTACCCTTCAGGTATGAGGGAAGTTCCATACCGGCCATCTTGAAGAGGTCCTGGAGCGGAGGTACGGACTGCATCATACCGGAGATGAAGTTGGAAGTGGCGGTTTTTCCGTTGGCATTTGAGCCGGTATCCCATACGGTTACCTTGTCAATGTTGATGCCCTTGACGGCCTCTACCTGGGTCTTGACAAGTTCAGGGAGTTTATCGGCAATCATCATGAGGACGGCCTTCTGGGCGTCACCTTCGGCGGCGCCAACCAGGTTGCGGAAACCGTCGGCCTGCTTGTTCAGGACTTCCTGGATACCGCGTGCCTGGGCGTCCATCCTTGCGAAGATAGCGTCTGCTTCACCTTTTGCCTTGCGGCGGATCTGCTCTGCTTCGGCCTCTGCTTCGATGATCTTCTTCTGCTTGTCAATCTCTGCGGCAACAACGATGTTGGCCTTCTGGGTAGCCTCTTCACGTTCTGCACGTGCAAGTTCAGCGTCACGCTCACTCTGGTAGGCTTCCTCCAGAGCCTTTGCGGCCTGAACCTTTTCTGCAGCCACTGCAAGGCGGTCTGCCTCAGCGGTCTTCTGACGGCGGAGGGCGTCGGAGTTTGCTATCTCGATGCGGGCGTTGTTCTCACCCTTCACGGCATCTGCGTCTGCGGCGGCAACGTTCACACGGGTGTCTTTATCGGCCTGGGCCTTACCGGTTTCACCGTAACGGTTCTGCTCTGCGACGCTCTTCTTTGCGTCGTTGATGGCCTTTGCGGCGGCTTCCTTACCGAGGGCCTCGATGTAGCCGGATTCGTCACGGATATCGGTGACGTTCACGTTGATGAGCTTGAGGCCGATCTTACGGAGCTCTGCCTCCACGTTTGCGGAGACGCTTGCAAGGAATTTGTCTCTGTCGGCGTTGATTTCCTCGATGTCCATGGTTGCGATCACAAGACGCAGCTGGCCGAAGAGGATATCCGTGGCGATTGACTGGATGCTGTCAGTGGAGAGGCCAAGGAGACGCTCTGCGGCGTTTGTCATGACGTCCTGCTCAGTGGAGATACCCACGGTGAAGCGGCAGGGAACGTCTACGCGGATGTTCTGCTTGGAGAGGGCGTTGGTGAGGTTGCACTCGATGGAGATGGGCTTGAGGTCCAGATATGCGTAATCCTGGAACACGGGCCAGATGAATGCTGCGCCGCCGTGTACGCAACGGGCCGATGATGAGCGGCCGGTTTTACCGTAAATTACCAGAATCTTGTCTGAGGGGCAGCGCCTGTAGCGCCTGAGGATAGCGGCCAGCGTCACGAAGAGCACGGCCACAAGGATGAGGATAAGGGTAAGTGTAGGCATAATTTATACGGTATAAGTGTTAATGTCTTCTACAAGGAGGGTGTTGGAATCAATTACGTCCACGACGCGGATGGGCGTTCCGGTCTTGAGGGCCGATTCTCCCTCATACACGGCGTCATACTCGCGGACGGCTCCGGAGATGGTGATCTGGACCTTTCCCTTTCCCGCGCGTGCGCCCGGAATAGTAAGGTACACGGTGCCTTCAGAGCCAGCAGCGGCCTTCTCAAGGTTGATGTTGCCGCTTTGCTGCATGCTTGCAAGCCATTTGAAAAGGTACATCACGCCGGCCACAAGGGCAACGCCGATAATCACCGATACCAGGATAAGCACCGGCCAGGACGGGATGGAGGGCTGCAGGAGGATTGCACTCCAGCCGAAGCCCAGGATAAAGTTCACGAAGTTGCGGAAGCTGTACAGGCTGGCGCCGTCCATGGACATATCGGCATCACCGTCAATGTCAAAGTCTGCGCTGGCGTCTGCGTCTGCGCCCACGAAAGTGAGGATACTTTGAATGATGAAAATCAGGGTAGCGGCAAGTGTTGCCACCCAGAGGATCTTCATAACCGGGGTAAGACCGGCCCACCATAATGTGATCATTGTGCAAAAGATTTTGGTTTCTTTTGCAAAGATAATAATTATTTATTGAATTGCAATAAAAATTTGTAAAAATTTAATAACTGGCACAGATTTCATTGATACTCAACAACTTATAAACAATCGGGTGCACCTACAGGTGCACCCGACTATAAATAAAAGCGCTGATTATCAGAAGGTTAGTAGCCAAAAATCTCCGTCAGAGGCACAATCTGGACGGGGCCCAGGGTCTTGAGATAGGCCATGTCAATGTCCCTGGTGTCTCCCAGGATGGCGTAGTTGTATGTGCGTCCGGCAATCCATTTGGCGTGGGTAGCCTTCAGGTCTTCCATTGTAAGGGCTCCAACTTTCTCAAAGATGAGTTTCTCGCGGGGCTGGGTCAGGCCAAGCTCCTGGGCCTGGAGATAGCTGTAGAGTACCTGCTCCCCTATCACGCGCTGGGTGCGGAGCTTTCCAAGGATGGCAGCCTTTGCGATTTCCAGGTTCTCGGGGGCTTCCGGCAGGGTTTCGATGATTTCCTCGAAGCCCTCCACAGCCTTGCGGAGTTTGTCGTTCTGGGAGGCTATGTAGGCGCGGAAGGAGTAGGTATCGGCCTTGAAGGCGGGCTCTGAGAGCCAGGCGCCGGCGCCGTATGCAAGGGCACGGGACTCCCTCATCTCCTGAAACACGATGGCGTTCATTCCGCCGCCGTAGTACTCGTTGAAAAGATCAATGTAAGGAGCCTCATCCAGGGAGAAGCCTTCCCCGCGGTCCGAGTACTGGACGTAATTGAACTGGCGGGAATCGTAATGGCTCACATAAACCTTTGAAGAAGGTGTGAGGCGCTTTACGGGATGAGTCTTCTCCAACGGCTCAAGTTCATCCGAGGGATGATACTTCCGGAGCATCTCCTTCACCTCCTCCAGCGAAGCCGGACCATAATATAATATGGTATGCTGCTTTTCAAGGAGCTCTTCAAGGGATTCAAGGACGTCTTCCGGTTCCAGGGCCGATACAGCGGCGTTGGTGAGAGTTCCGGCCTTGATATACTCCGGACCGTAGGTTAGATAATTCTGGAGAGCGCTGCTGCAGGCCCTCTGGTTCTTCTTTGAGTCTTCACGGGAGCGGAGGATATCGGCCTTGAGCTCAGATAGGATGTCATGGTCCGGCTTCACGTTACGAAGCTGATACTCAAGTGCTTCAAGGGCAGCGGGCAGATTCTCTGAAAGGCCTGTGAGGGATATTGCGGTGGTGTTCCCTCCTACGCGGGGAGAAGCGCTGCAGGCAAGGCCATAGAGCTTCATGGCAAAGTCCTCTGCGGTGTATTTGTCAGAGCCAAGATATGAGAAATAATCGGCGGCTATGGAGAGTACCGGGTCATTGTCCGATCCGCGGTCGTAACGGAAAGCAAGGGAGGCTATGTCATTCCTCTGGTTTTTCTTGTACAGGAGCCTGAGGCCGTCAAAATCGGCCACGGTCATGTCCTTTTCATAATCTACGAAAACGGGGTCAATTGGTGCGGGCTCACTGGCTGCAATCTCTGCCAGGAAGGCGCTCTGCTTGTCCCTGTTGGTGAAGATGGGAGTAATCTTGGGAGCGTCTATCTTCTTTATGCTCCTATCCTCTCCAATGTGTTTGAACACAACGGCATAGCCATCAGCAGGCAGATATTTATTGGCCCAGGCCACAACGTCCTCCTTTGAAACCTTACTCATCCTGTCCAGTTTTCCGGCCTCCCATTTCCAGGAAGTTCCGTTTATGAAGGAATTCATAAAGAGGGTGGTGCGGTAACGGTTGGACGTAAGGCCCTCCATGGCCGATAATTTATAGTTTGCCTTCACGGCCTCAAGGAGTTCCTCGGAGAAGTCTCCTTCACGCAGCTTGCGGGCCTCCCCAAGCAGGAGGTCAAGCACTTCCTGGAGGCTCTGGCCCTCCTTGGGCATGCCTTCTGCCAGCATCAGGCCCCAGTCTGAGCGGTTGTAACCAAAGAATCCGCCGCCAAGGATGGCCTGGGACTGAATGAGGTTGCGGTCTACGAGGCCGGCGTTGCCATTGAAGAGAATCTCTCCGGCAATCTCCGATATCTCGCTTTCCGGGAAAGACTCTCCGGGAGTACGCCAGCCAAGCATGACAAACTCTGCGTCATAGCCATACACGTCCTTAACCTTGGGCTCAGTGATGGGGTCTTCCGGGGCAATGCTGCGCTCCGGGAGGGCGGGATTGGGTTTCCACTGCCCGAAGTACTTCTTTATGGTCCTTACCATCTCATCCGGGTCAAAGTCTCCGGATAGGCAGATGGCAACGTTATTGGGAACGTAATAGGTATCTTTCTGATGACGGATTGCACGGAGGGAAGGATTCTTAAGATGATCCTGCGTGCCGATAACCGTCTGGGTGCCATAGGGATGGTGTACAAACAGCATGCTGTCTAGGGCGTCGATGGCCTTTTCACCGTCGTCCGTAAGGCCCATGTTCTTTTCCTCATACACAGCCTCCAGTTCAGTATGGAACCCGCGGAAAACGCAGTTCATGAAGCGGTCGGCCTGAATGCGCGCCCAGTTCTCCACCTGGTTTGAAGGGATTTCCTCAACGTAGCAGGTTACATCGTTGGACGTAAAGGCGTTGGAACCTTCTGAGCCGATGATGGACATAAGCTTGTCATACTCATTGGGGATGGCAATCTTTGATGCCTCCAGGCTCACGGAGTCTATCTGGTGATACAGGGCGTCCCTCTGTGCAGGATCCGTGAGGGTACGGTATACGTCGTACAGGGAATCAATCTGGGCCAGAAGCGGTTTTTCCGCCTCATAGTCCTGGGTGCCGAACTTCTCCGTACCCTTGAACATCATGTGCTCAAGGTAATGTGCCAGACCTGTATTGTCGGCGGGGTCATCCTTTCCGCCGGCATGGACGGCAATGTAAGCCTGGATACGGGGTTCGTCCTTATTCACGGACATATATATCTTCAGTCCGTTGTCCAGTGTGCAGATCTTTGCACCAAGGGGGTCTCCTTTCACGGTCTCATAGCGGGGGCCGCAGGCCATGGCCAGAATGGCAAAAGCAGAGAGAACAATCAGTTTTTTCATCATTAATCCGATTTTTAACTAACAAATATACAAAATATTACTTATCTTGCGGTCATGAAAACACGTATTCTCCTCGTTATCATCGCATCTCTGGCACTTGCCTCATGCAGCAGCACTGTCACCATTCCCCTTCCTGAAGGAGTTTCAGTATGGGGCGGACGCATAAAGGATGGCAGCAAAATGCCTTATGCGGCCGGTTTTGAAGCATCCCTTGATGACAACCGTTCAAATCAGGTGGCCCCGCTTCTTCTTACCTCTGATGGCCGATTTATCTGGAGTGACACCCCTTTCAGCTTCCGCATCACGGACAAAGCAATTGTCATCACTGAAGGGGACGTCACGGTGGAAAAAGCCGGAGACTGCCTCTCTGATGCATTCAAAGCCGCTTCAGCGGCTCATTTCCCGGCAAACGGGGAACTTCCGCCAGCTCAGTTCTACAAGGTGCCCCAGTACAACACCTGGATAGAGCTCATGTACAATCAGAACCAGGAAGGCGTCCTGAACTATGCCCGCGGAATCCTTCAGAACGGCCTCCCCGCCGGTATCATCATGATTGACGACACCTGGCAGGAAGACTACGGCAAATGGTATTTCCATCCCGGCAGGTTCCCGGATCCAAAGGCAATGTGCGATGAACTTCACCGCATGGGCTTCAAGGTAATGCTGTGGATATGCCCCTTCGTGAGCATGGACCAGTACCAGATCTGTCACAAGATCGAGTCATTCGGCGGTTTCCTCAGTGAGGCCGATGGCCATACTCCCTACCCCGTACGCTGGTGGAACGGGACATCGGCCGTTCTTGACCTCACCAACCCCAAAACCGTGGAATGGTTCAACTCTGAACTTCACCGCCTCATGGAAGACTACGGCGTGGACGGCTTCAAGTTTGACGCCGCG